>NZ_JBLUOA010000001.1:1413941-2151033 GCF_048060095.1 Aliiroseovarius sp. YM-037
CCTCACGGCGTTTTGCCTTGCAAAAACGCCGACCTCCCCGAAAATCATCAACCAAAGCGGCAGTTGTTTCGAAGAAACAATGAGAGAGTGTTAGGTTTGCTTAGGGCGTCTGCGCATGGCTTTGCCGGAGACAAAAAGAGATTTCTGGCCTCCGGCGGGGATATTTTCAAGAAAGTGGTGAGAGGATGACCATTCGCTGGTGGTGGGGTTGCATCGCCCGGAACGAGTGTCAGCCGCCGCTCAGCCGGTCGACAACGCCTTGCAGGAATGTTGCTGGGCCGATTCCGACGATGAACCCAGCAACGGTTCCGAGGATGTACGGCAGACGCGCGAGCGCCTTTGGGCGTTGCAGCGCAGCGCCGTGCAAGTTGTAGCCAAACCGGATCATGGTAAGGGACACGAACACCACGATTGCCGCCATAACGGCGTTTTCATATCGGGCGAGCGTCGGGGAGTTATCGAGATAAGCCTGAATCCCGTTCATGTTTTCAATAACCTTCCATGTCGCAAAGAGCACGACAAACCCCTTGAGGAAGGAAAAGATCTTGGGGCCGTTCCCGGCCGCTTGGACAGGCCGCGCCTGCGGGCGTCTGGCAGTCACTTGATTAGAAGACCTACCCGTTCCCGGCTTTTTTTTGATACGTTGAATCCGGTCAGCGAAACTGCTGTTCGACATTGTTGCCCCCGCAATAGATGTAGGAGGGATAAATCGCCTGTAACTGTGGTCGTTTCGCGGCGCAATTTCGAAGATTATTGGGTTCCGGCTGCGTCGCCTATTCACTCAGCGCCGCGAGCACCCTTGCCCAGCTTCTGATGCCTTTGTGAAAGCTCTCGACGTTATATTTTTCATTGGGCGAGTGGATCGCGTCGTCGTCCTGGGCGAAGCCGATCAGCATCGCGTCCATGTCGAGGATTTCCTTGAAATAGCCCGCGATGGGGATGGAGCCGCCCATGCCGACGAACACGGCCTCTCGGTTCCATTCGTCGGTGAGGGCGCGGCGGGCGGCGTCGAAATCGGGGCGGTCGATGTTCATCACGGCGGCGGGGGCGCCCTCAAGCGACTGGTTCCATGTCACTCGGGCGTCCGGGGACAACTGGGCGTCGACATGCGCGCGGATTTTGTCGCGGAGCGCGTTCGGGTCCATATCGCCGACGAGGCGGCAGGTCAGTTTGCAGTGTGCCTCTGCCGGGATGACGGTTTTTGATCCCGCGCCCTGATAGCCGCCCCAGATGCCGTTGATTTCAAGGGTTGGGCGGGCCCATTGCTGTTCGAGGGTGGAATAGCCCTTTTCGCCATGGGGTTGGCTGTAGCCAACACTGTTGAGATAAGTCTTTTCGTCAAAGCCGCAGGATTCCCATTGGCGTTTCAGGTCGTCCGGGACTTCGTGCACGCCGTCGTAGAAGCCATCGACCGCGACGCGCCCGTCTTCGTCATGAAACGATGCGATGATGCGGGAGATTTCGCGGAGCGGATTGAGCCCCGGCCCGCCGTAGTGGCCGGAATGCAGGTCGATGCGCGGCCCGTGAATGGTGAATTCATCCTTCAACATCCCGCGCAGCTGCGACGCGATGGAGGGCACGCCGGGCGCGACCATCGAGGTATCGCAGATCAGGGCGACATCGCTGGTGAGTTCTTCGGCGTTTTCTTCCATGAAAGGGATGAGGGAAGGAGAGCCGGATTCTTCTTCGCCCTCAAAGAAGAACGTGAGGCGGGCGGGGAGGGTGCCGTTGACGGCCTTCCATGCGCGGCAGGCCTCGACAAAGGTCATCAGCTGCCCCTTGTCGTCAGAGGCGCCGCGGCCCCGGATCACTTTGCCGTTCGGAGTGTCTTCGATCTGCGGCTCAAACGGCGGGGTGTTCCAAAGGTCGAGCGGATCGACCGGCTGCACGTCGTAATGGCCGTAGAACAGCAGGCTGGGGCCGCTGTCGCCGCCATGTGCGACCACCATCGGATGGCCGGGGGTCGGGCGTTTTGAGGCATCCAGCCCGATTGATTTCAGGTCGGACACCAGCCAATCGGCGGCGGCGTCGCAGTCTTCCTTATAGGCCGGGTCGGTTGAGATTGAGCGAATCCGCAAAAGCTCCTGCAACCGGTTGAGCGCGCTGTCGAGGTCTTGGTCAATACGGGAAAGGACTGCGTCGAGGCTCATGCCGGGAACTCCTGCTCTGGTTGTTTCGGGGCCACAGTATCAAGGCGCGCGGGCATGTCCAGACAAGCACTGGAAGCTATCGGAATATCCCGTTAGTCTTCCGAAAATTCTGGAGGAACAGATGCGAAAATCTATGGTCGTGGCGGTGGTCTGTCTGGTGGGTCTGATGGCACAAGCTGCGGGTGCGCAAGTGGTGAATGAATCGACGGCACGAAGTGCGCTGTTTGCGCCGCGCGGGCTGGATGTGCGCTTTGTGAATACGGAGCGGTTGTCGGAAAACGATCGCGCCCTGCTGCCCGCGCTTGAGCGTGAGATGGAGCGGTCAGATCAGGTGTTTTACTACGGCGCGACGGCGCTTGCGCCGGACGAGGGGTTCATGTCGAACACCAACCAGATCGCCGCGAACCACCATTCGCTTGCGGCGGCTGAGGCGGCGGCGCTGGCCGCGTGCAATGCGGCGCGGCAATCCTCGACCCCGTGTGTTGTGGTCGGGCATATCATACCGCGAAAATATGAGCCGGGCCGCGCGATTCAGTTGGGGCAGGCGGCGACCGCCGATTTCCGCCGTAACTATCGCCGCGGGCGTGGGCCGAAAGCCTTTGCGATTTCGCCTTCGACCGGCCAATGGGGAATCGGCAAGGGCGATGGCGCTGCCGAGGCGGCCCTTTCCGCCTGCACAAATCAGCGCGGCCAAGGGGGCGCGACAGATTGTAACATTATTATCAACGACTAGGACTCGCGTCCGCCAGCCGTTTTCCGCTAGAATGGAACCGAAGCGGGGGGACGGACCTCGGTGAAGCGACCTGGTGGCCCCGGCCACCATGCCACATCCAGGAGAATACGCCGTGGACTATGCCGGCAGACTAGATCGCGCGATTGAGCGTTTGCACGAAGAAGGCCGCTATCGGACCTTCATCGATATCGAACGTCAGCGCGGTGCTTTCCCCCATGCGGTCTGGAAACGCCCCGATGGGATTGAACAGCCAGTCACGGTCTGGTGCGGCAACGATTATCTGGGCATGGGGCAGCATCCCAAGGTTCTGGCCGCGATGCATGAGGCGTTGGACGCGGCAGGGGCCGGGTCTGGTGGCACGCGCAACATCTCTGGCACGACGGTTTATCACAAAGAGCTTGAGGCGGAGCTTGCGAACCTTCACGGCAAAGAGGCCGCGCTGGTCTTTACCTCGGCCTATATCGCCAATGACGCGACGCTTTCGACCCTGCCTAAGCTGTTTCCCGGTCTGATTATCCTGTCGGATGAACTGAACCACGCCTCGATGATCCAAGGGGTGCGCAACGGCCGGGCTGAAAAACACATCTTCCGCCACAACGATGTCGCGCATTTGCGAGAGATTCTCGAAGGGTTGGACCCGGCGGCGCCGAAGGTGATTGCGTTTGAATCGATCTATTCGATGGACGGGGATTTTGCTCCGATTGAAGAAATCCTTGATCTTGCTGATGAATTTGACGCGCTGAGCTATATTGATGAGGTCCACGCGGTCGGTATGTATGGCCCGCGCGGGGCGGGGGTCGCCGAACGTGACCGCCTGATGCACCGGATCGACATTATCAACGGCACGCTGGCCAAGGCCTACGGGGTCATGGGCGGCTATATCGCGGCATCTGCGCGGATGGTGGATGCGATCCGCTCCTACGCGCCGGGGTTCATCTTTACGACGTCGTTGCCGCCCGCAATCGCAGCGGGGGCTGTCGCCTCTGTCAAGCATTTGAAGGCGGATGGGCAGCTGCGCGAACAGCAACAGACGCAGGCGACGATCCTGAAAACCCGCCTGAAGGGGCTGGGTCTGCCGATTATTGACCACGGCAGCCATATCGTTCCGGTCCATGTCGGTAATCCGGTGAAATGCAAGATGATCTCTGACAAGCTGTTGGAAGATCACGGAATTTATGTGCAGCCGATCAACTTCCCGACAGTGCCGCGCGGGACAGAACGGCTGCGCTTTACCCCGTCGCCGGTGCATGGCCCGGAGGAGATGGACAGGCTGGTTCACGCGATGGACGACCTTTGGTCACAATGTGCGCTAAATCGTGCTGAACTATCTGCGTGATGGGGGCTAAGGTGCCGAATCATTTGCACTATGTTATAGTTCTCTTAATAAGCTGACGGACCATCGTTGGTGACAGAGGGACATTACGAGTGTTCAAAAAAGGGGCAGGGCAATGATCGGGCGCAATCCACCGTCCGCTATTGATGAATCGCCAGAGCTGAGAAGCTTTGACGATTATGACCTGCGTCTGGGTGATCTCATGCGCGGTGAACGCGCGACTCTCGGCAAATCCCTTCTTGATGTCCAGCGAGAGTTGAAGATCAAAGCGACCTATATCGCTGCGATCGAAAACTGCGACCCCACGGCGTTCGAAACCCCCGGTTTTATTGCTGGTTACGTCCGGTCTTATGCGCGCTATCTGCACATGGACCCGGAATGGGCTTTTTCGACATTCTGCGCGGAAAGCAATTTTGAAACGTCACACGGCATGTCCTCCGGGGCATCCTCGAACAAGGGCAAGCGCACGATTGTCGCGAAGGGCGATCCGCTAGCCGACCCGAACCCGGCCTTCCTGCCGCGCGGCGAGGCGATGTTCAGCCAGATCGAACCCGGCGCGGTTGGATCGGTGGCGGTGCTGCTGGCCCTGATCGGTGTGATTGGCTTTGGCGGATGGACCGTTCTACAAGAGGTGCAGCGCGTGCAGTTTGCACCGGTCGATCAGGCCCCCGGCGTCACGACAAGCCTTGATCCGCTGGACGGCGCGCGTATTGCGGCGACGACTACGACGGATGATGTAGCAATTCCAAACCCGAACGCTGAGGCGCTTGATCGCCTCTATCGACCGCAGGCGCTGGACGTGCCGGTGCTGGTCGCGCGGGATGGCCCGATTTCCGCAGTCGATCCGTCGTCCTTCGGCGCATTGGCCGCCCTTCAGCGCGAACCCGAAACGGTTGAACGGCAAGAGAGTCAGCCATTATTCGAAAACGAACCGGAACGGGCGATTCAGGTTGTTGCCAACGACGCGCCGGATCTTGTTCTGGTCGCGGTCCGCCCGGCATGGGTGCGGGTGCGCGGCGCCGGTGGCACGGTGCTATTGGAAAAAGTGCTGGATGCGGGCGAAGAATATGTTTTGCCGCAAACCGAAGAACCACCCACCTTGCGGGTCGGTGAATCGGGCGCGGTCTATTTCGCGGTGAACGGTGAACATTTCGGCCCGGCTGGCCCGGATGGGGTTGTGACCAAGGATATCGTGCTGTCGGCGGATTCGCTGAAAGACGCCTACACGCTTGCCGATATGACGCAGGATCGGGATTTGGCCCGCATGGTTGCCGATGCGCAGGCGGTGACGATCGAGCAGCCCGCGACAGACGCCCCGGCGACGGAATAACCGGCTGACCCGTTGCCCCCGGGCACGCGATCTCTTATCTAATCGATAACCCAACTGTCCTGCCCGAAAGGCGGAGGCTTCATGTCGCTGAATTCCGTGCGCCCATGGCGCAACATATATCGTCGCAAATCCCGTCAGATCCACGTCGGCCCCGTAGCCATCGGCGGCGACGCCCCGATTGCGGTGCAGACGATGACGAATACCGATACCTCAGACGCCGCCGCGACGATCAAGCAGGTTTCGGCCTGTGCCGAGGCGGGGGCGGATATCGTGCGGGTGTCGGTGCCGGATGTCGCATCCTCGACCGCGCTGAAAGAGATTTGCGCCGAAAGCCCGGTGCCGATCGTGGCGGACATCCATTTCCACTACAAACGCGCGATTGAGGCGGCAGAGGCGGGCGCAGCCTGCCTGCGGATCAATCCCGGTAATATCGGTGATGAAACGCGGGTGAAGGAAGTGATCCGCGCCGCGAAAGATCACGGCTGTTCCATCCGCATCGGCGTGAACGCCGGATCGCTCGAACGCCATCTGCTTGAGAAATACGCCGAACCATGCCCCGAAGCGATGGTGGAAAGCGGGCTTGAGCATATCAAGATATTGGAAGACAACGATTTTCACGAATTCAAGATTTCCGTGAAGGCGTCCGATGTATTCCTGTCCGCCGCCGCCTATCAAGCACTGGCCGAGGCGACGGATGCGCCGATCCACCTCGGGATCACCGAAGCGGGCGGGCTTGTTTCCGGCACGATCAAATCCGCGATTGGGCTTGGCAACCTGCTGTGGATGGGGATTGGCGACACAATCCGCGTCAGCCTGTCCGCCGATCCGGTGGAAGAGGTGAAGGTCGGCTTTGAAATCCTGAAATCGCTGGGTCTGCGCCATCGCGGCGTCAATATTATCAGCTGCCCAAGCTGTGCGCGGCAGGGATTTGACGTGATCAAAACGGTCGAAACCCTCGAAAAACGGCTGGAGCATATCAAAACTCCGATGAGCCTTTCGATCATCGGCTGTGTGGTGAATGGCCCCGGTGAGGCGCTGATGACCGATGTCGGGTTTACCGGCGGCGGGGCAGGGTCCGGCATGGTTTATCTGGCCGGAAAGCAAAGCCACAAGCTGTCGAACGAACAGATGGTCGATCACATTGTCGAACAGGTTGAAAAGCGCGCGGCTGAGATTGACGCCGCCGAACCTGAGCAGACCGCAGCCGAATAAGCCCGCTTAGCCTTCGCGCGCGCCTTCGACGATTTCCTGCATCCCTTCAAGCGGCAGATAGCCGCGCAGCATTTGACCCGCCAGCACAAAGGTCGGCGTGCCGGAAATCTGTAGCCGCTGCGCAAGTTCGCGCGTTGCTTGAATTTCGGCGGCAACCTCGGGGCCCGACATCCGGTCGAAGATCGCGTCGGCATCAAGGTTGTTGTCAATCGCCAGCCGCTCAAGCGCGTCGCGGCTGATGTCGCCCCGGAAGGCAATCAGGGCGTCGCTGACGGCTTTGTAGGCATCGCCTCCGGCAAGCTGTTTTACGGCAACAGCGAATTGCGAAGACAGGACAGATTGTTCACCTAGGATCGGGAATTCCTTCACGATCAGACGGATATTCCCGTCAGAGGACAAAAGCTCCGCCACTTCGGGATGCGCCCGGCGGCAATAGCCGCAGCGGTAGTCGATGAATTCGACAATGGTGATGTCACCGTCCGGGTTGCCGCCGACATAGGAAAACCCGTCGTCGTACAGCGCGTCGGCGTTGACCTCGACCAGTGTTTCGTCAGTCGCGGCCTGCGCGTCGGCCTGACGCTGTTCCAGCACGTCGACAGCTTCCATAATGATCTCGGGGTTTTCCAGCAGGTAGGTGCGGATTTCGGCGCGGAATGCTTCACGCTCCGCATCGGTCATATCGCTAAGATCGAATGCGGCGGCAGGGGTAGTCAGAAAAATGGCCGCTGCGGCGGCGGTCAGGGTCGGGCGAAGCATTGCATCATCTCCGTTGATTGGCGGCGGCTTGGGCCGCTAGTAACACATCCTGTGCGCGGGTCCAGCCGGGATTGCCGCGCGGCAGCAGACCGCTTGCGCGGGTCGCGTGAACTTCGGCGTCCTCCATCCGGCCCAGAAGCGCATAGCGTTCGGCAGTGGCAAGCGAGGCCATGCCGTTATTGCCGTTCTTGGCGTAAGCAACGGCCAAGACGCGTAGCATCCTGGGCTGCTGCGGATCGCGGGCGCGGGCGCGCTCAAGCACCTGAAGCGCGCGGCGGTTCCCGTCGGCGGTGTCGAGGGCAAGAAGGGCGCGACCATACCCGGCGAGGATCAAGGGTTGGTTCGGTGACAGGTTGACGGCCTGTGCATAGGCATTAACGGCGGCCCCGAACTGTCTGGATTCAAATAAGATTTGCCCACGAAGTTCGTGCGCGTAGGGGTCATTCGGGCGGGCGCCGACAAGTGCGTTGACGGTCTGCACCGCCTTGGCCGCGTCGGGCATCCGGTGATAGGCAACGGCCCTTTGCATCAGCACAAGGCTCGACGCGTCCGCGCGGCGCAGTCGGCGCAGGGTGCGCTGGGGGTTGCCGATGAACGCCTCCAGCTTGCCGCGCGCCCGTTGGAACCAGTATTCAGTCCCCTCATCGGGTGCCCGTTGCGGCGCATAGGCGGCGGCGTAGCCCCGTGCCGCCCGCAGCCGGTCACGCGACAGAGGATGGGTCCGCGCGTAGGGGTCTTGGCGCGAGGTCGACAGCGCCTCTTGCCCGCGGAAGATTTCAAGAACTTCGACCATTGCCTGCGGATCGACGCCAGCTTGCGACATGAACCGCGCGCCGGACTGATCGGCGGAGTTCTCCTCGCTTCTTGTATGGGAAAACAGCACTCGCTGGGAGGAACCGATTGAACCCGCCAGCACACCCGCCGCCGCGCGGCTGTTCCCGGTGGCGGCGACCGCCGCGGATAGCAGCGCCCCCAGCCCGGCAGCAGTTCTCGCGCTGCGCATGTTGGCAAAGCGCCGGGTGATGTGACCGTTCGCGATATGTGCGGCTTCGTGTGCGATCACCGCCTGAAGCATCGCCGCGTTGTCCATCCGCCGGATCAGGCCGGAGTTGATGAAGATATGCCGGGTATCAACGATAAAGGCATTCAGATCATCGTCCTTCAGCACGAGGATTTGCACGCGGTCGGGCGACAATCCGGCCGCGTTCAGGATCGGACGGGCGAGTTCGCGCAGGCTGTATTCAATCTCCGCATCGCGGATCAAGGTTTGTGCCCGCAGCACCGTTGTCGCGCATAGCGAAACGGCAAACGCCACTGCCGCGATCAGTGAGATGCGTGATTTACCTGCCATTGACCTTCCGCCCCGCTGCTGGAACAACCCAAACACGCGCGAGTGTAGGGAGGGATCAATGCGAAGTTCAAGCCGGGGTTTGGTTGATCCCTTCATTGTGATGGACGTGATGGAGGCCGCCCGCGCCGCAGAGGCCGCCGGGCGCCACATCATCCACATGGAGGTCGGCCAGCCCGGAACACCCGCACCGCGGGGCGCGCGCGATGCGCTGGCGGGCGCGATGTCGGAAGATGCGCTTGGCTACACCGTTGCCCTGGGGCTGCCCGCGCTGCGAAGCCGCATCGCGCAGCTTTACCTTGATTGGTATGGCGTGACGGTAGATCCGGGGCGGATCATTGTGACGCCCGGATCGTCCGGCGCGTTCCTGCTGGCCTTCACGGCGCTGTTTGACGCGGGTGAACGCGTTGGGTTGGGGGAGCCGGGATATCCATCCTACCGCCAAATCCTAAAGGCGTTGGACCTGTTGCCGGTCGGCATCCAAACCTCGGCCAAGAACCGCCTGCAACCGGTGCCGTCGGACATTGAGGCGCTGGACCTTGCCGGGTTGATCGTTGCATCACCTGCGAATCCGTCTGGCACGATGCTCGACAAGGCCGCGCTTGGTGCGCTGATCTCAAGCTGTCAGGCGCGGGGGACGGCGTTTGTCTCGGACGAGATTTACCACGGCATCCAATATGAGGGCCGCGCAGTTTCGGCGCTGGAAATCAGCGACGACGTTTATGTCGTCAACTCGTTTTCCAAGTATTTCTCTATGACCGGTTGGCGCGTCGGCTGGATGGTCGTGCCAGAGGATCACGTGCGCACTGTCGAACGGCTCACCCAGAACATGTTCATCTGCGCCCCCCACGCGGCACAGGTCGCCGCCCTTGCCGCGATGGAGTGTGAGGCGGAGCTGTCGGCGAACATGGCGGTTTACACCGAAAATCGCCGTTTGATGCTGTCAGAACTGCCGAAAGCCGGGTTTGACAAGATCGCCCCACCGGACGGCGCGTTCTACGTCTACGCGGATGTGTCCGACTATACCGATGACAGCCGCGCCTTTGCGGCGGAGATTCTTGACCACGCTGGGGTTGCGGTTACGCCGGGGCTTGATTTCGACCCGGCGCGCGGGGCCACGACGCTGCGGTTTTCCTATGCGCGGGCGACGGCGGACATCAAAGAAGGGCTGGCCCGGTTGCAGTCTTTCACGGCATCCCGTGGGGCGTGACTTGGGCGGGCGACGCGCCTATAGTGCGCGCCAAATGGCCATGACCAAGAGCCTGAGATGAGCAGCCTTCTGATACGTTTCCTTTGCACGATTGTGCTTTCCTTCTGCATGTTTGCGTCTGCTGTGGCGCAAGACCTGACTGCGCTTGCCCGTCTCGACGGCACGAAAAGTGGCGCGCGGGAAGAGGGTGACGCGGTTCGTGTGGAATTGGCATTGACCCAAGCGGTGCCCTATCGCGTGTTCACGCTGGATGAACCGCAGCGTGTCGTGCTCGATTTTCGCGAAGTGGACTGGCAGGGATTGCAGGCCGATGCGTTCGCGGTCCCCGGCATTGCCGAAGTGAACGCGGGTGCGTTCCGCCCCGGTTGGTCACGGCTTGTCCTGATGCTCGACGCGCCGATGAGCGTGGAAGAGGCCGGGATGCAGACCGACCCGGCGGAAGGGTCGGCGCTGGTGTCACTGACGTTGCACCCGACCACGGCAGAGCAGTTTGCGGCAATGGCGGGCGCACCGGATTCGGCCCTGCTGTCGCTGCCGGACATTGCCGAGACCGCCGCCCCGATCCAGCGGCAGGCGGGGGATCGACCACTTATCGTTGTGCTTGACCCCGGCCACGGCGGCATCGACCCCGGCGCGGAACATGGCGAGCTTTATGAGGCGCAACTGATGCTCGACTTCGCGCGGGAACTGAAAGAGGCGTTGATCCGCACCGGTCAGTTTGAGGTCGTTCTGACCCGCGAAGAGGATATCTTTGTGCCGCTGGAAACTCGCGTATCGATTGCGCGGGCGGCGCGGGCCGATGTGTTCCTGTCGCTTCATGCTGACGCGTTGTCAGAGGGGCAGGCGACCGGTGCGACGGTTTATACCCTTTCCGATACCGCGTCTGACCGAGCCTCAGCCTTGCTGGCGGAACGGCATGACCGGGCTGATTTGCTTGCGGGTGTCGATCTGTCGGACCAAGACGACGAAATCGCGGTGACCCTCATGGAGCTTGCGCGGCTCGACACCAGCCCGCGCAGCGCCCGGCTTGCCGATACGTTGGTTGAGGGCATCCGCGAGTCCGGCGCGCGCCTTTACAAACGCCCGCGCCTGACCGCTGGGTTTTCGGTGCTGAAAGCCCCCGACATCCCGTCGGTTCTGATCGAACTTGGGTTTTTATCCAGTCCGCGCGACCTTGAAGATCTGCTATCGGACGAATGGCGCGACAAGGTTGCGGCGGGCATCGTGTCGGCATTGCAGGACTGGGCTGCCGCCGACGCGGCAGAAGCGCGGTTGATCCGGCAATAGCGCGGCGGGCCTGAAATACAGCCACAGCGGGCGCGAAAAACAACGAAACTACGATAGGTTACGCCGCGCCCGACAGTATGTCCGATCTTCCGCGACGTTGCAGCAAGAATTGGCTGATCTTTTTTGACCCTCGGCAACGCTGAGCCTATATAATGCACACGCAAGCGTGGGAGCGACTCTCTTGATCCGGTTCATTTTGTCCTTCATCGGGGCTATTTTCAGCCTGTTGACGATCGGCGCCATCATTACGGTGCTGGGAATCGGGGCTGTCTTTTGGATGTATGGGCGCGATCTGCCCAACCATGAACAGCTATCGCAATACACGCCGCCAACCATCAGCCGGATTTATTCAGGCGAGGGACGGATCATCGACGAATTCGCGCAGGAACGTCGTCTGTTTGCCGAAAGCGAAGAAATCCCCGACCTTGTGAAACACGCGTTTATCTCGGCGGAGGACAAGAATTTCTACACCCATCGCGGCTATGACCCGATGGGTATGGTCGCGGCAGCAATTGACGCGGCGCAGGGCGCGCGGTTGCGCGGGGCGTCGACGATCACCCAGCAGGTGATGAAGAACTTCCTGCTTGGCGGCGAACGGTCGGTGGAACGCAAGATCAAGGAATTGATCCTCGCCTCTCGCATCGAAGACACGCTGAGCAAGGACCAAATTCTTGAGCTTTACCTGAACGAGATTTTCTTGGGGCAAAACAGTTTTGGTGTCGCTGCGGCGGCGCAGACCTATTTCAACAAAACGCTGGGCGAGCTTGAACCGCATGAGGCTGCGTATCTCGCTGCGCTGCCGAAAGCGCCGTCAAGTTATCACCCGGTTCGCGCTGTGGACCGCGCCATAGACCGACGCAACTTCGTGCTGCGCGAGATGGAGGAGAACGGCTACCTTTCCGAAGAGGAATATCAATCCGCCCGCGAAGAGCCACTGTTGACCGTCCAAAACGGCGACTACCCGGCATTCCGCAATTCACTTCCGCCGCGTGATTACTTCACCGACGAAATCCGCCGCCAGCTTAGCCGCGATTTTGGTGAGGGGGAGTTCTTCACCGCAGGCTACACAGTCCGCGCGACGGTCGACCCGGAACTGCAACCTGTCGCGGCGACCTCGCTGCAACGTGCGCTTGAGGATTACGACCGCGGGCAGGGTGTCTGGCGTGGCACGGGCAAAACCATTTCGGAAGAGTCACTTGGGGATGAGGTCAGTTGGCGCGCCGCGCTAGCCGCCGTGAAGGTCGCCCGTGATGTCGAGGGCTGGTATCCCGCCGTGGTGCTGGAAATCGGCGAAACTCACGCGCGGATCGGGATTGAGGGTGTCGAGGAAGACGAAGACGGCCATTGGATTCCGCCAGAGGATGTGAAATGGGCGCGCAAACGGCTTGAAGATGGCGGGCTGTCCAACCGTGCCAGCCGGGCCGGTGATCTGGTCGAAGTCGGCGATGTCGTCCACGTGCGGGCGATGACGAAAGACGATGACGGGTCATTCATCCGCTGGACGTTGCGGCAGGTGCCCGAAGTGCAGGGCGGCTTTGTCGCGATGGACGTGAACACGGGCCGCGTAATTTCGATGCAGGGTGGGTTCTCTTACCAGCATTCGGTCTTTAACCGCGCCACCCAAGCCGCGCGGCAGCCGGGGTCGTCGTTCAAGCCGTTCGTCTATGCCGCCGCGCTCGACAGCGGGTTCACTCCGGCAACCATCGTCGTTGATGCCCCGATTGAAGTTGAAACCGGCGCCGGGATTTGGCGGCCGCAAAACGCCTCGCGCCAATTCTACGGGCCGACACCGCTGCGCACCGGGATCGAACGGTCGCGGAACCTGATGACTGTGCGGCTGGCGCAGGAAATCGGCATGGATACCGTTGCGTCCTATGCCGAGCATTTCGGCGTCTATGATCGGATGGGCCAGTTCCTCGCCAACTCCCTCGGGTCCGAAGAAACCACGCTTTACAAAATGGTCGCCGCCTACGCGATGTTCGCGAATGGCGGCGAGCGGATCGAACCCTCGCTGGTGGACCGGGTGCAGGACCGCTGGGGCGAAACGATCTATCGCCACGATCAACGGACCTGCACGGATTGCGACGAAGATGCGTTGCCTTCTGGGCTTGGGCCGCGCATCACGTCAGACCGCGAGAGGGTGATTGACGCGATCACCGCCTATCAGCTGACGTCGATGCTGCGCGGTGTTGTGCAGCGCGGCACGGCCGCGGGCCGGGTCAATCTGAACGTGCCTGTCGCGGGCAAGACCGGGACGACGAACGACGCGAAAGACGTGTGGTTCATCGGCTTTACGTCGAACATCGTGGCGGGGTGCTATATCGGCTATGACCGCCCGCGTTCGCTGGGTAATGGGGTCTTTGGTGGCAATACCTGCGGCCCTGTCTTCAACCGCTTCATGCAGCAGGCGACAGCGAAATACGGTGGCGGAGAATTTGACGTGCCCCCCGGTGGCCGGTTCATCAAAATCGACCGTTTCAGCGGTGCCCGTCTGCCGGACGGCGCGGCTGGCGAATATGTCGTGGCCGAGTATTTCCGCGAGGGCGAAGAGCCCGTCTTTGGTATCGCTGGCATGATCGACGGTGGCTTTGCGATGGGGGCCAACCTGCCGCTGTTCGCGCCGGGCGAAGGCGACGATCTGGGACAGGGCCGGACGGTCACGACCTCTTCCGGCGGCACAGCGCGGGTCGGGCAACGCGCGACCTTCGGTTCTGTCAGTTCCGGCGGGCTTTACTAAGCTTGTCCAACCTCGCCTGCGTTGGTATCACGCGGGCCAGAGGACAGGAGAAACCCCCGCCATGCGCGCCGAAATACAGAACACCGTCGAGGCTATTGAAAAATCCCTCGCGCTTCTAAAGCAGCGGATGGATTGGGAAACGGCTGAACACCGTCTGGAAGAATTCAACGCACGCGTCGAAGACCCCGACCTTTGGAATGATCCCGCCAAGGCGCAAAAGCTGATGCGTGACCGTCAGATGCTGGTGGACGCCATCGAAACCTGCCAGACCATCACGCGCGATCTGTCGGACAATGTCGAACTGATCGAACTGGGCGAGATGGAGGAAGATGCCGAGGTCGTCGCGGACGCCGAGGCGGCGCTGAAGAAGCTCGCCAAGCTCGCCGCTGAGAAGGAGCTTGAGGCGCTTCTTGACGGAGAAGCGGACGGCAATGACACGTTCCTTGAAATCAACTCTGGCGCCGGGGGAACGGAAAGTTGCGACTGGGCGTCAATGCTCGCTCGGATGTATGTCCGCTGGGCCGAAAAGCGCGGCTATTCGGTCGAATTGCAATCCGAAAGCGCGGGGGAAGAGGCGGGGATCAAATCCGCGACCTACAAGATCAGCGGTGCGAACGCCTATGGCTGGCTGAAGTCCGAATCCGGTGTGCATCGCCTTGTTCGCATTTCGCCCTATGACAGTTCGGCGCGGCGGCACACGTCGTTTTCGTCTGTCTGGGTTTATCCCGTGGTGGACGATAATATCGAGATTGAGGTGAACCCGGCCGACATCCGCATCGATACCTACCGGTCGTCGGGGGCCGGGGGGCAGCACGTCAACACTACGGACTCTGCCGTTCGGATCACCCACATCCCAACGAATATCGTCGTCACAAGCTCTGAGAAATCCCAGCACCAGAACCGTGACATCGCGATGAAGGCGCTGAAATCCCGGCTTTATCAGATGGAACTGGAAAAACGCACGGCCAGTATTCAGGAAGCGCATGAGGCGAAAGGCGATGCGGGCTGGGGTAACCAGATCCGGTCTTACGTGCTTCAGCCTTACCAGATGGTCAAAGACCTGCGCACGAACTACGAAACTTCGGACACACAGGGCGTTTTGGACGGCGACCTTGATGCGTTGATGGCGGCGACGCTTGCGATGGATGTCTCCGGCAAATCGCGGGCAGAGGCGCAGGCGGAGGATTAAGCCGCCCGATTGTTTGGAAACTGCTGTTCCAAAACCCTTTTCTCGTGCCAAAACCCGGCTATGATCTGGGTTGAGGGAGGCACGACCATGACAGACACCCAACACCCCGGACCATCCGAAATCCCCGAGATGCGCCCGCTGAGCGTGGGTGTCATCGGTCACGCGCTGCGGATGGGGATGCGGGATTTTCTGTCCGCGCCGCAATACGGGTTCTTTTTTGCCGGGGTCTATGTGCTGGCTGGCTGGCTGATGGGATGGGTGACGGTCCAGACGGGGCAGACCTATTGGCTGGTGCTTGCCGCGTTCGGCTTCCCGCTGTTGGGGCCGTTTGCTGCTGTCGGGCTATACGAGGTCAGCCGCCGGCTTGAACAACGCGAACCTCTGTCGTGGAACGCTGTGCTGGGCGTCGTTTATCGCCAGAAGGACCGGCAAGTTCCGTCGATCTGCGCGATTATCGTGCTGATCTTTCTGTTCTGGTTTTTCATCGCTCACATGATCTTTGCGCTGTTCATGGGGCTGAGTGTGATGACCAACATCTCAAGCTCTTATGAGGTGTTTTTCACCACCAACGGGCTGAGCATGATCGGGCTTGGCTCGCTCGTCGGGGCGGCGCTGGCGTTTCTGATCTTTGCGATTACCGTAACGGGGCTGCCGCTGCTGTTGGATCTTGAAGTTGATTTCGTCACGGCCATGCTGACCAGCATCCGCTCTGTTACCGAAAATCTTGTCGTGATGCTGGTCTGGGCGGCTGTCATCGCGGTGCTGCTGTTCATCGGGATGCTACCTGCGTTTCTGGGGTTGCTTGTCGTGCTGCCGATCCTTGGGCACGCGACCTGGCACCTATACCGCGCGGTTTTCGCCGCTGATCATCACACATAAAAAAGGCGCGGTGCCGTCTGGCCCGCGCCTTTTTCGGTCCCCTCGGGGGACGTTATGACTTGTGGCCGCCTTGTTCCACTTTCGCGACTGGCTTGCCGCCGGGGCCGTTCAGCGGATCATCCTGACGTTGAACCGACCCTTCGAAGTGGGCACCGGATTCAATCGCGATGGTCTTGTGGACGATGTCGCCCTCGACCCGCGCGGTCGATGTCAGGCGCACTTTCAGGCCGCGCACACGACCAACCACGCGGCCATTGACGACCACGTCATCCGCCATCACTTCGCCTTTGACGGTCGCGCCTTCGCCGACTGTCAGAAGGTGGGCGCGAATGTCGCCTTCGACCTGACCTTCGATCTGGATGTCACCAGATGTCTTGAGGTTGCCCTTCACATGAAGGTCGGACGAAAGGGTCGACGCAGGCGGTTTTGCCTTGGGCGGGGAAGGGGCTGCATCTGCTGCAGGCTTCGGCGCAGGCTTTTCTGCCGCTTTCGGTTTTTCGTCTTCACCGTCCTGGTTCGGACCGGGTTCGTTGATTCGGCTTTTAGAAAACATCTCTTGCTGCCCTGATATAAGTCATGGGATTCGTTGGCTTGCCGTTGACGCGGATCTCATAGTGAAGATGGGTTCCGGTAGAACGGCCAGAGTTTCCCATAGCACCAATCTGATCCCCACGCGAGACCCTTTGACCAACTTCAACCGTAATGCGCGACATATGGGCATATCGGGTTTCGATTCCAAACTCGTGCCGGATCTTCACAAGGCGGCCATAACCGGACTGCCAGCCAGCGTGAATGACGACTCCATCACCGGTTGTGCGGATCGGTGTGCCATATGCGCCGGCAAAGTCGGTGCCGTTGTGCATCCGACCCCAGCGCGGACCAAAGCCAGAAGTGTAGCGGAACGCCGACTTGATCGGGATATCGAAGGGCAGTTTTTGCGCGGCGATCCGGTAAAGGTTTACGCGGTCCATTTCGGACAGGATCGCGTTGGCGCGCAGGCTGTCGGGGTCAGCAGGCTCCCCGCGTGTCGAAAATGACAGTGGCGTCAGCGGGCCGCCCTGACCGGAATAGCCTTGGCGAATGGTCTCAATGATCTGATCGGGCGGCAGACCTGCGTTGCGGAACATCTGATCAAGCGGGGAGAGGGAGACCGCGACCGCCTCTTCCAACTGCTCAAAGATGCGGTCGTTGCGTTCAGCCTC
Source organism: Aliiroseovarius sp. YM-037 (assembly GCF_048060095.1). Classification (NCBI taxonomy): domain Bacteria; kingdom Pseudomonadati; phylum Pseudomonadota; class Alphaproteobacteria; order Rhodobacterales; family Paracoccaceae; genus Aliiroseovarius; species Aliiroseovarius sp. YM-037. The sequence continues at coordinate 1,431,308 of NZ_JBLUOA010000001.1, forward strand.
AAGACGCGCGTCGAGGATCAGGTCGTCGATCATCGTCTGCGCTTCGGCGGCGGTGCCTGCGATTTCATCCCGTTGGCCCGCAGTGCTTTCCAGCGCGGCGGTCAGGAAGTCGAGCGTGTTTTCAATGTCTTTCACCCGACCGGCTTCGGTGCGGGTTGAACCGGTCGAATCCTCAAGCTCTGCCATATAGGTTTCGACCTGCGCGCGCGCTGCGTCCCGTTCGGCGATCGTGTTGCGCAGCGTGGATTGGATCACGTCGATGCCGGTCTCAAGCTCCCGCCGGCGATCCTCGGACGCGAGCAGCGCCGATTGCATCGCGGAAACCTCAGCCAGCGCGACGTTGAAGCGATCCTGCGCGGCAGCGGCTTCTTCGGCACGGCGGTCGCGTTCGGTGGACAGCGCATTCAGACGGGTTTCGTAAGCGGCTTGTTCGCGGCGGGCCTGTTCGCGCACGCTGCCAGAGCCAATGAAATCCATCAACAGAACGGCAGTGGCGATGATCGTCCAAGCCACAAAGGTCGTGCCGCCAAGGACGGCGGTCAGCTGTGCGGTAGGGGAAAGACGGATAAAGCGGGTTTCGGTGTCTGATCTGAGGAAGACCCGGCGTTCCGGGAACTGTTTTTCAACGACTGCGTTGAATTTCTGTGCAATGCCCGTCTTCAAACCGATTGTCCCCCAGCGACCCTTTATCAAAGCAATGCCGCGATCAGCGTTCGACCGCGGCTTGTTTGGTTTGTGTTAGCGGTCGAGGCCCCTCGTCGCAAGAATTTTCATGTATTCTGATAGGTTAAGGAGGGTGTGACCCCCTAAAACCGGCGAAATACCGCCGATAAACCGGGCGATTTCGCCTAGGGTGCGTCCCGTCCTGCGGGATTGCCAACGGCGAGCGGCCAGTAGAAATCGGGCGGCAACCCGGCCTCGGCCCGCTTTTCTTCGTTGAAAGGCGGCTTTAGCGGCCCATGGAAATAGCGCCGAACAAGGTCGTGAAACACCGTCTTCGGGTCGAGGTCATGTCGCCCGCAAAGAAAGTGAAACCACTTCGACCCATACGCGACATGCGCCACCTCTTCGGCATAGATCGTTTCAAGCGCGGCGACCGCCTGGTCGTCTTTCGCTTTGCGGAAAATGTCGATCATGCCGGGCGTCACGTCCAGTCCGCGGGCCTCTAGCACCATCGGAACCACTGCGAGCCGCCCCATGAAATCATCCGCGGTATCCTCTGCCGCGCGCCACATCCCGGCATGGGCGGGCATCGCGCCGTATTGACTGCCAGATGCTTCAAGACAGTCGCACATCAGATTGAAATGTTTTGATTCTTCATCGGCTGCTTTCACCCAGTCATCGTAATATCCATCCGGCATTTTCACGTCGGAAAACCGCGCGATGATGTCCCAGTGCAAGTCAACCGCGTTCAGTTCGATATGCGCAACCGCGTGCAGCAGGGCGTTGCGCCCCTCGGGCGTGCCCGGGCGGCGGCGCGGCACGTCGCGCGGGCTGAGAAGTTCGGGTGCATCGGGCCGCGCAGGGAAATCTGGGGGCAGAGCGTTCCCGACCTCCGGCATGTCGCCCTCCGCCCGCGCCGCGAACCACGTCGCAGCGTGCGCACGAGACACCCGCGCTTTTTCGCGGCCATCTGCGGTGGACAGAACCTCAACCGCCATATCGGAAAGGGTCAGCGTCATGCGTTGCGCACCGCCTCCAACACCTCTTCAACGTGGCCGGGTACTTTCACTTTCGGCCAAATGCGTTCGATGTTTCCGTCGGGGCCGATCAGAACGGTGGTTCGTTCGATGCCCCAGAAGGTCTTGCCGTACATCTTCTTTTCTTTCCAGACGCCATAGTCTTCGCACGTCGTTCCGTCAGTGTCAGATACTAGCGGCACGGTCAGGCCGTGCTTGTCACGAAACTTGTCGTGTTTTTTAACCGGGTCTTTGGAAATGCCGATAACCTCCGCCCCGGCGGATTTGAACGCGTCCAGATGCGCGGAAAAGCTGATGGATTCCGTCGTGCAGCCCGGCGTGTCGTCTTTCGGATAGAAGAACAGAACAACGCGGGACGGGCGCAGTGCTGACAGTGTGATCGTGCCTTCGCCGTCGCGGGGAAGGGTAAAGTCGGGCGCGGGTTGTCCGGTTTCAATCATCGGGCGAGCCTTTTTCGCTAAATTTCGGGTTCAGTTTTCGGCGGTTACAGGCGAAGATGCGATGCAGCGCCCTGATCCGCAAGGCGGCACCGAAACCTCCGCGCCGGATCGGCGGCCAAACACCGGGGCAAGATGAGCGACGAGACCAAGAAACGCAAGCGACGCAAGGGCTTTGGCCTTTGGATGCTGCTGAGCGTTGCGTTGATCCTGCTCGTCGGCCTGATCGCGGGCGTCGCGCTGTCCGGCAAACAGATCGAAGCGCCGGAATGGGTGCGCGACCGGATCGAACGCACGCTGGGCGACTCGCTCGCCGGTGGGCAGGTCGCGGTCGGGTCGATCAAGCTTGAAATCGCGCCGGACTGGTCGCCGGTGGTTGAATTGAACGATGTCGCGTTTTCGGACGCAACCAATCTGCCGCTGGCAAAGTTTGAAACGCTGAAGGTCACGCTCGCCGCGCGCCCGATCTTGCGCGGGGAGGTGCTGCCCGTTGCGATGCGGATCAACGGCGGGTCGGTCGCGCTGCGGCGGGAACCGGACGGGCGGTTTGACCTTGCGCTCGATACGACCGGGGCAGGGGGCGGGTCCGCCGGATCGCTTGCCGAAGTGCTCGACAGCATCGACACCCTGTTTGAAACGCCCCAGCTTGCGTCGATCCAGTCCATCCGCGCTGAGGGTGTGACGTTTCAGTATGAAGATGTCCGGTCCGCCCGCTTCTGGGCCGCGACCGGCGGTGCGTTGGAGCTTGAGCAAACAGCGGAACGATTGGAACTCCGGCTAGGCTTCCAATTGCTTTATGGTCAGGAGACACCTGCGCAGGCGGCATTTTCCTTCACCTCGTTCAAGGGGTCGCCGCGTGCCACGCTGTCGGTCAACGTGCGGGATTTGCCCGCCGCCGACTTTTCAAGCCAAGCGCCCGCGCTTGCGTGGCTGTCGGTGCTGCGCGCGCCAGTATCGGGCGCGGTTCGGGCGGATATAGACGACGAAGGTCAGCTTGCGGACATGAACGGCACGCTGGAAATCGGTGCGGGTGCAGTCCAGCCGACCGAACAGACCCGCCCAATCGGATTCAACAGTGGGCGTGCTTATTTCGCCTACGACCCGACAGAGGAGCGGGTGACGTTCAACGAACTGTCCGTGTCCACCGACTCCGGCACTCTCAGGGCGGACGGTAAAGCCTACCTGCGCGATGTGGCGAATGGCTGGCCCTCGGCGCTGATTGGGCAGTTTCGCTTTACGCAGATCTTGACCAACCCCGGCGGCGTGCTGGACGATGCGGTTGCCTTTGACGGTGGGGCGCTTGATTTGCAGTTGGAACTTGATCCGTTCTCGCTTCACCTCGGGCAGCTTGTGTTGTTTGACGGCGAAACCAACATGCGCTTGTCGGGCGATGTCCTTGCGGCGGATGAAGGCTGGGCCGTCGCGCTGAACCTTGCGCTTGATTCAATCTCTCCGGCCCGCCTGAAAAGCTTCTGGCCCGCGACGCTTATCCCCAAAACGCGAGAGTGGATCGTCACGAATGTCACGGGCGGCGTTTTCCAGCAGGTCAGCGGCGCGGTCCGCCTAGCCCCGAAATCGGAACCTGTCGTATCGCTTGGCTTCGCGTTTGACGGGGCGACCGTGCGCTACATGAAAACCATGCCGCCGATCACGAACGGCGCCGGCTATGCGACGGTTGATGATGAAAGCTTCGCGCTGAACGTCGAACGCGGCATTGTGACGGCCCCGTCGGGCGGCAATGTTGATGTGTCCGATACGGTGGTGCAGGTGCCGAACGTCCGGCTGAAGCCCGCGCCGATGAAGGTCGGGCTGCGGGTTCGGGGGCCAGTGCCGTCTGTGCTTTCGTTGCTGGATGAACCGCCGTTTGAATTTCTGACCAAAGCCGGGCAGCCGACGGACCTTGCGTCGGGCACCGCGGATGTCACCGCGGATATCACCTTTCCGCTGCTGGCGCGGATCGACCTGCCTGACATTTCCTATGACGTGGCGGGCACGGTTCGCAATGTGCAATCCGATACGTTGGTTGAAGGCAAACTCCTTCGCGCTGACAGCCTTGATGTTCGTGCGACGCCGGACGGGCTGAGTATTTCCGGCGCGGGGCAGCTTGGTGCAGTCCCGTTTCGGGGCGCGTGGCGGCAGGAATTCGGGCCGGAGGCGCGCGGGAAATCCCGTGTCGAGGGCACAGTTGAACTGTCGCAGACCTTCGTTGATGAATTCAGTCTAGGTCTGCCGGAAGGGTCGGTTTCGGGTCAAGCGCAAGGGCAGATCGCGCTTGATTTCGAACGCGGCGCTGCGCCGAAGTTTGAACTGACCTCGGACTTGCAGGGGCTTGGGATGCGGCTTGCCGATCTGGGCTGGTCAAAACCTGCGGGATCGACCGGAACACTTGATGTTAGCGGCACGATTGGGCGGCCGCCGCAGGTGGATCAACTGACGATCGTCGCCGCCGGGTTGAACGCGTCGGGCGCGGTGACGTTGAACGAGGATGGAACGCTCAATCAGGCGCGGTTTTCGCGGGTGCAGGTCGGGCGCTGGCTCGACGCGCCGGTGGTGCTTTCGGGGCGCGGTGGCACCGCGGCGCCTGCCGTTTCAGTCGAAGGCGGGCGGATCGACATTCGCCAGACCCGGTTTGGCCGGGCAGGCGGGTCGGGGCGGGGCGGCCCCATATCGTTGGCCCTCGATCAGCTGATCGTGTCTGAGGGGATCACCCTGACGGGCCTGCGTGGCAACTTCAGCAAGCAACCGACGTTCAGCGGCAACTTCACCGCCAGAGTGAACGGAGAGGTTCCGGTCGCTGGCACTCTCGCGCCACAGCAAGGCGGCACCGCGATCCGCATCCGCAGCGATGACGCGGGCGGGGTCATGCGCTCTGCCGGGATTATCGACAAGGCGTATGGTGGCGCGCTCGACCTGATCCTGATCCCCCGGCAGGAGGAGGGGAGCTATAGCGGCCGCCTGAACGCTGGCCCGGTTCGCGTTCGGGGCGCCCCGGCGCTTGCCGACCTTCTGGGCGCGATCAGTGTGATCGGATTGCTTGAACAGCTCGACGGGCAGGGGATCGTGTTCAACAACGTCGAGGCCGATTTCCGCTTGACGCCGCGCCAGGCAATCATCACGAGAAGCAGCGCGGTCGGTGCGTCGCTTGGCGTGTCGATGGACGGGGTGTTCGACCTAGGGACGGAGCAGTTGAATATGCAGGGGGTGATTTCACCGATCTACCTTGTGAATGGGATCGGGGCGGCGCTGACCCGACGGGGTGAGGGGTTGTTCGGCTTTAACTTCCGCCTGCGCGGAACGTCGGACAATCCGCAAGTCAGCGTCAATCCGCTATCGATCCTGACGCCGGGCATGTTCCGGGAAATCTTCCGTCGTCCAGCGCCGCAAGTGCGAGAGTGAACAAAGGCAACTGAAGACGGCCATGAAACTATCCGATTTTGATTTTGATCTGCCCGACGATCTGATTGCGACCCGCCCCGTGCGCCCGCGCAGCGCCGCGCGTCTACTGGTGGCCGATGGCGATACAATCCGTGATCGGCATGTCGGCGACCTGCCGGATGAATTGCGCCCCGGCGACCGGTTGATCCTGAACGACACGAAGGTTATCCCCGCCCGCCTGTCCGGCACCCGCCGCCGAAGCGGGGACGCGGGCGAAACCGAAGCGCGGATCGAGACGACGCTGCTCGACCCCCAGCCGGATGGGGAGTGGAGCGCGCTGGTCAAGCCCCTGAAGAAAGTGCGTGACGGCGAAGTGATCCGGTTTTCCGAAGCTCTCTCCGCCACTGTGATGGGCCGGGGCGATGGCACCGCCCGCCTGAAGTTCAACCTGGTGGGGGACGCATTTGACGCGGCCTTGATTGATGCGGGCGCAATGCCGCTGCCGCCCTATATCGCTGCGAAGCGACCGGCGGATAACCGCGATAAGGAGGACTACCAAACCGTTTTCGCCCGTCACCTTGGTGCGGTCGCCGCACCGACTGCGTCGCTTCATTTCGATGAAGCCCTTCTGGCGCAGGTCGCGGAGCGCGGTGTTGACATCACACATGTCACGCTTCACGTCGGCGCCGGAACTTTCCTGCCGGTCAAAGTCGACGATGTGCGCGATCACAAGATGCACGCTGAGCGGGGGGAGATTACCGAGGCCGCGGCAAGCGCCATCAACGAAACCCGCGCGAAGGGTGGTCGGATTATCCCGGTCGGCACCACCGCCCTGCGCCTGATCGAATCCGCCGCATCGGAAACCGGAGAGATCGCTGCGTGGCAGGGCAGCACAGACATTTTCATCACCCCCGGTTATCGCTTCCGTATCGCGGATGCGCTGATGACGAATTTCCACCTGCCGAAATCGACCCTGATGATGCTGGTGTCGGCCCTGATGGGGTCGGAGCGTATACGCGACATCTATGCCCATGCGATTTCCGAACGCTATCGCTTCTTCTCTTACGGCGATGCGTCATTTCTTGTCCCGAAAGCCCAAACACGACCTTGAAGTGTCGCGCCAAGTCCTGTTAGGCGGCGAGGCGACCCCTATGGTCCCGCCACAAACGCACGAGGTGTGAGATGTTACAGGTGCTTCGAAGCTCTTGGGCGTTGCTGCTCGGGATGACATTGCTGATGGTCGGCAACGGGATGCAGGGCACGTTGCTTGGTATTCGCGGTGCGATCGAGGGCTTCTCGACATTTGAGATGTCGATCGTGATGTCGGGATACTTCCTCGGCTTCCTCGGCGGCTCGCGCCTTGCGCCGGAAATGATCCGGCGGGTCGGGCATGTGCGGGTGTTCGCGGCACTGGGGTCGTTCATATCGGCTGTTCTGATCCTTTACCCGGCCTTCACCGACCCGACCGCATGGACCATTGGACGCATCCTGATCGGGTTCTGCTTTTCAGGCGTCTATGTCACCGCTGAAAGCTGGCTGAACAACGCGGCGACCAATGAAACCCGCGGCAAGGCGCTGTCGCTTTACCTAATCGTGCAGATGATCGGGATCGTGTCGGCGCAGGCGCTGATGCTGGCGGGTGACCCTTCGGGCTTTATCCTGTTCATAATTCCGTCTGTGCTCGTCTCGATCTCCTTCGCGCCAATCCTTTTGTCGATCAGCCCGACGCCTGCGTTCGGTACCGCGAAGGCGATGACGCTGAAAGAGCTGTTCACGCGCTCTCCTCTTGGCTGTGTCGGGGTGTTCCTGCTTGGCGGGATCTTCGCGGCGCAATTCGGTATGTCGGCCGTCTTCGCCTCTAATATCGGGTTGTCGGTTGGCCAGATTTCGACCTTCGTTGCGGCGTTCTACATTGGCGCACTGCTGATGCAATATCCGATCGGCTGGCTGTCGGACCGCATGGATCGCCGCGTGCTGATCGGCTTTGTCTCGGCGGGGGTCGCCGCGGGCGCGCTGTTCGGCTTTGTCGCGGGCGGGTCGTTCGAAATGCTGCTGCTGTCGGCCTTTGTCGTCGGCGGTACGTCGAACCCGCTTTATGCGCTTATCATCGCGCACACGAACGATTTCCTCGAACATGAGGATATGGCCGCGGCCTCTGGCGGGCTGGTCTTCGTGAACGGCATGGGCGCAATCTTTGGCCCGATCATCACCGGTTGGGTGATGGGTGTCATCGGCCCGTTCGGCTTTTTCATCTACATGATCGTGCTGGCTACGATCCTTGCCGGATACGCCGCCTACCGCATGACGCAGCGTCCCACAGCCGGGGCCGATACAACCTCTTACGCGCCGATTCTTCAGTCGGCCACGACCGTTGCGATGGAGGCCGCGCAAGAAGTCTATATCGAGAATGAGTTGGAGGATGAAAGCAACACATTCGAACAGGCTGAAAATTGAGGTTGTCAAACCTTAAATGTTTTGTAACGCTTCCTATGTCTGGGGTGTGTTGATGCGAGGGAGGAGGGCCCGATGCAGAACCCAAGTGACGTTCTGGAGTACTGGCTAAGACAAGTCGGTCCAGAAAAATGGTATCAAGGTGGAGATGACCTTGATGCAGAAATCCGTGATAAATTCAAAGAGACATGGGAAGCCGCCAAAGACGGCAAGCTTTCTGAATGGATGATGAAGCCAGAAATGATCCTGGCCTATCTTATCCTTCTCGATCAATTTCCACGAAACATGTTCAGAGGCACAAGCAAGGCGTTTTCGACAGACCGTCAGGCGCGCTGTGCAGCGAAAAAGGCGATCGACAAGCGCTGGGATATGCGCGTGGCGGAGCCTGAGCGTCAGTTCTTCTATCTGCCGCTTATGCACTCTGAATGCCTGTGCGATCAGGAACGCTGTGTGCGCCTGATGCTGACCCGGATGCCGGAAAGTGGCGAAGAACAGCTTCTTCACGCCAAGGCACATCGCGAGGTCATTCGGCGCTTCGGTAGATTTCCCTACCGCAACGAGGCGCTGGACCGGTCGGTCACGGCACCAGAGGCGTCTTTCCTTGAGGCAGGCGGCTATGGCGCGGCAATGGAAGCCGTGCGGGTTTGATTCGTTAAGTTATTGAATTTATGATGGTTTGAGTGACGTCGGTTAGACGTTTGTGGTTGTGTTGAAGCCCCGCTTCGGATCACCTAAGCTTAGGTGGATTTCAGTTCGGAGGGGGCGCAGATGGCAGCCAATTCATTCGATGTTGTTGTGATCGGCGCCGGCCCCGGCGGCTATGTCGCTGCGATCCGCGCGGCGCAGCTGGGCCTGAAAACGGCCATTGTCGAACGCGAACACCTCGGCGGTATTTGCCTAAATTGGGGATGTATCCCGACCAAGGCGCTGCTGCGATCGTCTGAGGTTTTTCACCTAATGGAACGGGCGGCGGAGTTCGGCCTGAGCGTCGACAAAATCGGGTTCGATCTGAAGGCGGTCGTCAAGCGGTCGCGGCAAGTGGCAGGGCAACTTTCCGGCGGCATCGGCCACCTGATGAAGAAGAACAAGATCACCGTCGTGATGGGTGCGGCGACGATCCCCGCGAAGGGCAAAATCACAATCAAGTCCGACAAGGGAACGGAGGAGCTGGCGGCGAAATCCATCGTTCTCGCCACTGGCGCACGCGCCCGCGAACTGCCTGGACTTGAGGCAGACGGCGATCTGGTCTGGACCTACAAACACGCGCTTGACCCGGTTCGGATGCCGAAAAAACTGCTGGTGATTGGCTCTGGCGCGATCGGGATAGAGTTCGCTTCTTTCTACAATACGCTCGGATCTGACACGACTGTTGTCGAAGTGATGGATAATATCCTGCCTGTCGAAGATATTGAGATCAGCCGTCACGCAAAGAAACAATTCGTGAAACAGGGGATGACGATCCTCGAAAAGTCTACGGTCAAGAAGCTGGATCGCGGCAAGGGCAATGTGACAGCCCATATCGAAACCGGCGGCAAGGTTGAAAAGTTGGACTTCGACACAGTGATTTCTGCGGTCGGAATCGTCGGTAATGTCGAAGGGCTGGGGTTGGAGGAGCTTGGCGTCACGATTGACAAGGCGCATGTCATCACCGACGAATTCTGCCGCACCGGCGTTGATGGGCTATACGCGATCGGCGACATCGCGGGTGCGCCGTGGCTTGCGCACAAGGCCAGCCATGAAGGGGTGATGGTCGCGGAACTGATCGCGGGCTTAACGCCCCATCCGATCAAACCCGAAAGCATCGCGGGCTGCACCTATTGCCAGCCCCAGATCGCGAGCGTCGGCTACACCGAAGCGAAGGCCAAGGAGCTTGGCTACAAGATCAAGGTCGGCCGCTTTCCCTTTATCGGCAACGGCAAGGCGATTGCCTTGGGCGAGGCCGAGGGCATGATTAAGACCATCTTCGACGAAAAGACGGGCGAGCTTCTGGGCGCGCACATGGTCGGCGCGGAAGTCACCGAGTTGATCCAAGGCTACGTCGTTGGCCGCCAGCTTGAAACGACCGAAGAAGACTTGATGAACACCGTCTTCCCGCATCCGACCCTCAGCGAAATGATGCACGAAAGCGTGCTCGACGCCTACGGGCGGGTCATTCATTTGTGATCCGGACGCCGGGTGCGCCGCAGAAACGCCGGGCAGGGTGCCCGCTGTGTTCTACTGCGCGGCTTCGTAGGTCAACTCGATCGGGTGGCTTGCCAGCACCTTCTTGCCGCGATCCGTCATGTAGCGGATCGCGTATTTCCCCGGACCTTCGGGCAGCTCCAGCACCATCGGGGATTCCTGAGAGGTGTTGATGTAGCTTCGGTAATCCGTTTCGCCATCCTTCACGATGTCGATGTAATCGCCGCGATAGTCCGGCCCGTCCCAGTAGATCGCGACCCGGCCACCGGCGGGGGCGGAGTCTGGTGCTGTGATCGACGCCGTGACTTCAGTGGCGGTAATCCCGCGCCGCACCAGCACGCTGCGCTGATCGCCGGTCGCGATATACCGCAACTCATACTCCCCAGGTTCCGCTGGCATCCGCAACAACAGCGGAGAGCCTTCGTTTGTCCGGGTATAGGCGTCGTATTTTGTGTCCTCCGCACTTGGGGCAGAGATGGAGATATAATCCTGACCGTAATCTGGGCCATCCCAGTGAACGACGACGAGGCTACCTGCCGGAGCGTTCTCAACCGCGTCGAGCGTCGCGCCCACCTCGGTCACTTCAAGCGTCTGGGTGGCCAATACTGTCGTGTCCTGGCTCATCACATAGCGGAGCTCGTAGGTGCCGGGCTCAAGCGGAACCTTGACACCGAGCGGCGTGCCCTCGCGCGAATAGGTGTAGGTTTCATATCCTTTATCGCCCGGCTGAGAGATCGCGATGTAGTCCCGTGCGTAATCCGGCCCCGTCCACGCGACGTTGAGGGTGGAGCCCGCAACCGCAGCCGCAGGCGCGTCAAGCGTTGCCTCGACCGGCACGACCGTGACGTTTTCGCTGGCGATCACCGTGGTTGCCTGCGCCATCACATACCGGATTTCATACTCGCCGGGTTCGGAGGGCATCACCAGCCCGCCCGGCGATCCATCGCGAGTGTAGACGTAGTTTTCATACCCGCGCGGATCGTCCAGCCGCGCGACAGAGATATAGTCGCGGTCGTAGTCCGGTCCGGTCCATCCGATGTCGACCGTTTCCCCGGCGGTGGCGGCTTCGGGTGCATCAAGGCTCGCTTCGACTGGGGTGATTTCGATGGGTTTCGTAGCAAGAACCGAGCGCCCGTCTGCCAAGATATACCGAAGCTCATAACTGCCCGGTGTCGGCGGCATCAGCAATCCGGACGGCGACCCGTCGCGGGTATAGGTGTAGTTCACATAACCGTTCGGATCATCCAGACGGGCGACCGAGACATAATCCCTTTCGTCGTCCGGTCCTGTCCATGTGACGTTGATCGTGCTGCCAGCCACCGCGGTTTCGGGCGCTTCGATCGTCGCGTCAGGGAGTTGGATCGGCAGGATCAGCGTGACGGTTTGCTCTTCATCCGCGACGATGAAACTGCTCTCTGCCGTGGTTTCATCGGAGGGCCGCAACACCTTTACGCCGTATTCGCCCGGCAGCAATTGCGCTGCGACTTTTGGGCCAAGCACCGGCGCCCCGAGGGAGCTTCCGTCTTGCGATAGCTCCCACACCAGTTGCTCAGTTACCTCAGGTCCGCCCTCGCTTTCGACGGCGCGGAAGACGATTGCTACCGGCTCTGGCGCGGGTTCAGGCTCTGCAACGACGGTCAGGGCGTCGGTCAATTCGGCGGCATTCGAGGCGGTGCGATAGGTGCCGCCGGTCGCTTCGGCAAGGCATTGCAACTGCGCCTGATCCTCGGGGTCGGTGACGTCGAACCCAATAACATGGGCGGTGAAGTCAACCCCGCTCGCCTCAAGCTCTGCACCGACAGCGCAGGGGTCGAGGTCGCAGGTTTCCCGTCCATCGGAGACGAGGATCACGGTCGCAGTCTCTTCCGTATAGCGCAGCGATTGCGCGGCGGCGAGGACGGCGGCGGAGAGGGGCGTCTTGCCCTTCGGCGAGATACCATTGACCGCCTCGGAAATCGCGGCACGTTGCCCGGCGGCGGGCGCAATCAGCGTTTCGATATCCGTGCAATCCCCGTCGCGCCTGTGGCCATATGCGGTCAGTCCAAGTTCCTGATCGTCAGGCAGGGTTTGCAGCAGCCCGCCGATCACCTCCTGCGCGATTTCGATTTTCGTTACGCCGTCGATCTGCCCCCACATCGACCCGGAGCCATCAAGCACAAGGATCGTGCGCGGCCCGGTTTCTTGCGCGTGGGCAGTAAATGTCAGGAGGGCGGAAAACAGAACGGCCAGCAGGTTTCGCATAATAACCTCTCGAAAATGGAACGACTGGAATTCCCCGACGTTATCAAAATCCAAAGCGCAGAGCGAGTTTCGTCAGGAGTGTTAAGAAGTTCCTAATTTGTTCTCATTTTCAGGTTGGAGACTCAGCGCACATACCTTATCTGTTAACCACTCGTTCAAAGGTAGATCATTTTGGAACAGAAGTTCATCGAAGTGCGCGGCGCGCGCGAGCATAATCTGAAGTCAATCGACGTCGATATTCCGCGTGACGAACTGGTTGTGATCACCGGGCTTTCGGGGTCCGGCAAGTCTTCGCTCGCGTTTGATACAATCTATGCGGAAGGCCAGCGGCGCTATGTTGAATCGCTGTCCGCCTATGCGCGTCAGTTCCTTGATATGATGGAAAAGCCCGATGTGGATCACATCAGCGGCTTGTCTCCGGCGATTTCGATTGAACAAAAAACGACCAGCAAGAACCCGCGTTCGACTGTCGGCACTGTCACCGAAATTTACGACTATATGCGGCTGTTGTTCGCCCGCGCCGGGACACCCTACAGCCCTGCGACCGGTAAGCCGATTGAGGCGCAGCAAGTGCAGGACATGGTCGACCGCGTGATGACGATGGAAGAGGGGACGCGCGCTTATCTGCTGGCACCCATCGTGCGCGACCGTAAAGGTGAATACCGCAAAGATTTTCAAGAGCTGCAAAAGCAGGGCTTTCAACGGGTTAAGGTGGATGGGGAGTTCTATGAGCTCGACACGCCGCCGACGCTCGACAAGAAATTCCGGCATGACATCGACGTTGTCGTCGACCGGATCATCGTGCGCGAGGGGATGGAAACGCGGCTGGCCGACAGTTTCCGCACCGCGCTTGATCTGGCCGACGGGATCGCCGTGCTGGAAACCGCCCCGAAAGACGGCGAGCCGGAGCGCCACACGTTCAGCGAAAAGTTCGCGTGTCCCGTGTCGGGCTTCACTATTTCCGAAATCGAACCGCGCCTGTTTTCGTTCAACGCGCCGTTCGGAGCGTGCCCCGAATGCGACGGGCTGGGGGTTGAGCTGTTCTTTGATGAACGCCTCGTCGTGCCTGACGCAGCGCTAAAGCTATACGACGGCGCGCTTGCCCCGTGGCGGAAGGGAAAATCGCCCTATTTCCTGCAAACCATCGAGGCGATCGCGCGGCACTACGAATTTGACAAGAACACGCCTTGGAAGGATCTGCCGCCCCACGTGCAGCAGGTGTTCCTCTATGGTTCGAACGGCGAGGAAATCAAGTTTCGCTATGACGAAGGCGGCCGCGTCTACGAGGTTACCCGCGCGTTCGAGGGTGTGATCCCCAACATGGAACGCCGCTATCGCGAAACCGACAGCAACTGGATTCGCGAAGAATTCGAGCGTTACCAGAACAACCGCCCGTGCCACACCTGCGAAGGCTACCGCCTGCGGGAAGAGGCGCTGGCCGTCAAGATCGCGGGCCTGCACGTCGGGCAGGTGGTGCAGATGTCGATCCGAGAGGCGTTCGATTGGTGCGCCGCTGTGCCGGAACACCTGACCGCGCAAAAGAACGAAATCGCCCGCGCGATCCTCAAGGAAATTCGCGAACGGCTGGGGTTCCTTAACAATGTCGGACTTGAATACCTGACGCTTAGCCGGAATGCGGGGACCTTGTCCGGTGGGGAAAGCCAGAGGATCAGGCTGGCAAGCCAAATCGGATCAGGCCTGACCGGCGTTCTGTACGTTCTAGACGAGCCGTCCATCGGCCTTCACCAGCGCGACAATGGGCGGCTGTTGACCACGCTGAAAAACCTGCGAGATCAGGGCAACACGGTGATCGTCGTCGAACATGACGAGGAAGCGATCCGAGAGGCCGATTACGTCTTTGACATCGGCCCCGGCGCTGGCGTTCACGGCGGCCAAGTCGTCGCGAAAGGCACGCCGGATGAGATTGCGACCGCCGAAGGTTCGATCACTGGGGAGTATCTGACGGGCCGGCGCGAGGTTCCGGTGCCCGCGAAACGACGCAAGGGAAACAAGAAGTCCGTGAAGGTCGTGAAGGCTACGGGCAACAACCTGAAAAACGTGACAGCCGAGTTCCCACTGGGCAAGTTCGTCTGCGTGACAGGCGTTTCTGGGGGCGGGAAATCGACGCTGACTATCGAAACGCTGTTCAAGACGGCCTCCATGCGCCTGAACGGTGCGCGGCAGACGCCGGCGCCCTGCGAAACGATCAAGGGGCTGGAGCACCTTGATAAGGTCATCGACATCGACCAGCGCCCCATCGGGCGCACGCCGCGATCAAACCCGGCGACCTATACGGGCGCATTCACGCCCATCCGTGACTGGTTCGCTGGATTGCCAGAGTCGAAAACCCGCGGCTACAAGCCGGGCCGCTTTAGTTTCAACGTGAAGGGCGGACGGTGCGAGGCATGTCAGGGCGACGGTGTCATCAAGATCGAAATGCACTTCTTGCCCGATGTCTACGTCACTTGCGAAACCTGTAACGGTGCCCGCTACAACCGCGAAACGCTTGAGATCAAGTTCAAGGGCAAGAGCATCGCCGACGTTCTTGATATGACGGTCGAGGACGCGCAGGAGTTCTTCAAGGCCGTGCCGTCCATCCGCGACAAGATGGATGCGCTGGCCCGCGTGGGACTCGGTTATATCAAGGTTGGCCAACAGGCGACGACGCTTTCGGGCGGTGAGGCACAGCGGGTGAAGCTGTCGAAGGAGCTGTCCAAACGCTCCACGGGTCGCACGCTCTATATCCTTGATGAGCCGACGACGGGCCTCCATTTCGAAGACGTGCGCAAACTTTTGGAAGTGCTGCATGAGCTTGTAGATCAGGGCAACACCGTCATCGTGATCGAACATAACCTGGATGTGGTCAAAACCGCCGACTGGATTCTGGACATCGGCCCTGAGGGCGGCGATGGCGGTGGGCAGATCGTGGCGACAGGAACGCCTGAACAGGTGGCCGACGCCGCTGGCAGTCATACCGGGCGCTACCTCAAGGATATGCTTGCCGCGAAAAAAGTCGCGGCAGAATAGGCGCTTACGGCTTTTTCGACGATCAATCCGTAAATTTCTTCGGTGATCCTGAAACTTCGGGTATCGATCCCTCGTGTCTTCCTCACCAGCCCAAAAGGTGCTGGCCGATACAGAGGAGATACCATGATGAAATCGACACTCAAACTGACTGCTGCCGCCCTTGCCCTGACCGCAGGCGCTGCCCTTGCCGCTGGTCACACCAAGATGGTGGGCGGGGCAGAGATGTTCCCGGATAAGAACATCATCGAAAACGCCGTGAACTCAGCCGACCACACGACGTTGGTCGCAGCGGTGCAGGCCGCAGGTTTGGTCGAGACGCTGTCCGACGAAGGCCCGTTTACGGTTTTCGCACCAACAAATGACGCCTTTGCCGCGCTGCCAGAGGGTACCGTGGACAGCCTGCTTATGGAAGAAAACAAGGATCAACTCGTCAAGATCCTGACCTGCCATGTGGTTGCCGCTGACGCGATGTCCGACGCGATCCAAGGCATGATTGCCGATGATGGTGGTGCGCATCCGGTGCCGACCGTCGGGGGCTGCACGCTGACCGCGAAGGCCGATGGCGACATGATTATGCTGGAAGACGAAAACGGCAACGTCGCGAATGTGACCATCGCCGATGTCGACCAAAGCAATGGTGTGATCCACGTAATTGATGCAGTACTTCTGCCGAAAATGTGAATGAAGGGTGAACGCCCGTAGGGTATAAGGGCCGTCAGACACAGGCGGCCCGCCCGCCGGACACGAATGAGGAGGCCGAAAGATGAACCGCAGAAAGATGCTGAAACTCAGCCTGATGGGCACCGTGGCTGCGGGCCTTCCGGGCGCGTTGAGTGCAGGCGACGGAAATTTTGAAGTTACGCGCACCGCTTCAGAATGGCGCGCGATGCTGACCGAAGCCCAATATCGCGTGATGCGCGAAGAGGGGACGGAGCGGGCAGGGTCCAGCCCTCTCGACAAAGTATACTCCGACGGCACCTATCTTTGCCGGGGATGCAACCTGCCGATTTACAGCTCCGCCGCGAAGTATGACAGCGGCACCGGCTGGCCCAGTTTCTATGAAAGCCTGCCGAACGCTGTGCGGACCAAAGAGGATCGCAAGCTGTTTTCCGTCCGCACCGAAGTGCATTGCCGCCGCTGCGGCAGCCATCTTGGCCATATCTTCGACGATGGGCCGGCGCCGACCGGGAAACGCCATTGTCTGAACGGGGTCAGTCTGATTTTCCAAGCGGGTTGATCTGAACGAACATGAACAAGAAAGGCCGCCAGTGTTGGCGGCCTTTTCGCATCTTGGTTGCCTTAATCCCTAAAGCTGCGACTAACCTTGATCTGATCCCACGCCCAGACAACCTCCTGCAAGCGATCCTCGTCAGAGCGGTCGCCACCATTCATATCCGGATGAAGTATCTTGATTAGCGCTTTGTATTGCTTGCGAATTTCTGGTTTCGTCCAGTGATCTTTCGCTTCCAGAATCTCAATCGCGCGGCGTTCGGTTGGCGGTAGCTTCCGGGTGCCGGTGATGGATTTCCCCGGATTGCGAGTTGCCTTCTCGCCCAGGACCTGATGCGGATCATCAACGCCCAGACGTTCCCAGGCGCGTTCTTCGGCACTTTTCTTGAAGGGCTTGGTTTCACGGCCCCAGACACGGTCTGACTGTGCCTGTTCCTCCATCTCCTCCTCGGTCGCGCCGTTGAAGAAGTTCCATTTGAGGTTATAGGCCCGGACGTGGTCCTTACAGAACCAGAAGAATTCATCCAAGTGATCGGGCGATTTGGGCGCACGATATTGGCCACGTTCCTCGCAGCCCGCATGTTCGCACTGGCGGGTTGAGGTTTCGAACGCCCCCGACATCCCACGCTTGCCACGCGGGTTTTTCTTTTTCGCCGATGACACGGACATATCAAATCCGAACGGATCGTCTTTCTTCATCATCAGTACCTTTTCGACTCGGACCCGAGAGTTTAGACCAATATCTGCTGGATTGAAGGGGAAAGACGGGAAAAATGACAATTACTGAGGAAATTCGCGCAAAGCTGAGCGACGCATTCGACCCGTCGGTTCTTGAAGTTCGTGATGTCAGTGAATCGCACCGTGGCCACGCAGGGTATCGCGAGGGGGGCGAAAGTCACTTTGATGTTGTGATCCGGGCGTCTGCATTCAAGGGGAAAAGCCGGATCGCGCAGCACCGCGCGGTTCATGCAGCGATCGGCAAAGACCTGATCGGAAAAATCCACGCGCTTAGCATTGATATCGGGGCCTGATTACTCTGCCGCGACTTCCGGTGCCTTGCCATCGTCGGTCGAGGCTGTCGCCGGACCAAGAGCGCGGTGGCTTTCGGGCGCCTTTGACGCATCGGTTGCGGCAGGCAGGGTGCGTGCGACGACTTCGGGCTTGTCTTCGATCCGGGGGGTGAAGAGGGGTGCGTCAGCCTCTTCCGCCGATTCCTCAATCACGCGGCGGAAGATCAGCATATTCTGAAACGCCGTGCTTTTCCCGGTAAAGCCAGAACGTGTTTCGCAGGGCAGCGTATCGGCGCGCATATATTCCCAGCCGTCGCTTCCCAATTCGTTCATCACGGTCATCAGGGCATGGGCGAACCGATCTTCGACGCCCTTGACGCCTTTGGCCTTTTCACCCTTTTTGGGCGCAGGCACCACTTTATACTCATATTTCGGCATACCGAATTTCCCTGATCCATTAGGCAAGGTTAACGTCTATCCGATTCGGGGGCGATCTGTCCAAACGTGACAGGTCCGCTGCGCGTGATGTTGCGGAATTGTCGCCTGAGGACGGGCGCTTACCCGCCGAGCTTCTTTGAGACAAGCTCGTTCACGACCTTCGGATTGGCCTTGCCGCCGGTCGCTTTCATCACCTGGCCAACGAACCACCCGGCAAGCTTCGGGTTCTCGCGCGCTTTTTCGACCTGCGCCGGGTTGGCGGCGATGATTTCGTCAACCGCTGCCTCAATCGCGCCGGTATCCGTCACCTGCTTCATCCCGCGAGACTCGACGATTTCAGCCGGATCACCGCCTTCGGTATAGACGATTTCGAAAAGGTCTTTGGCGATCTTGCCCGAAATGTCGCCCTTGCCGATCAGGTCGATGATGCCGCCAAGCTGGGCGGGTGAAACCGGGCTGTCCGCGATATCGCGGTCGTCTTTCTTGAGCCGCCCAAACAATTCGTTGATAACCCAGTTCGCGGCGAGCTTTCCGTCGCGCCCATCGGCCACGGCTTCGAAATAATCGGCGCTTTCAACGTCAGCGGTCAGGACGGAGGCATCGTATTCCGAAAGCCCCATATCCTTCACAAACCGCGCTTTCTTGGCGTCTGGCAGTTCCGGCAGGCTCGCTTCGATATCATCGACCCACGCCTGTTCGATTTCCAGCGGCAGCAGGTCGGGGTCGGGGAAATAGCGATAATCATGCGCCTCTTCCTTCGACCGCATCGACCGCGTTTCACCCTTGTCGGGGTCGTAAAGACGGGTCTCTTGCACGATTTCTCCGCCATCCTCAAGAATGGCGATTTGGCGCTTGGCCTCGTAGTCGATCGCCTGTTGGATAAAGCGCATGGAGTTCATGTTCTTGATCTCACACCGGGTGCCGAGATGTGCGAAATCCTGCGTTTCCTGATATTTCTCGTAATCGCCCGGACGACAGACCGAGACGTTCACATCCGCCCGCAAGTTGCCGTTCTGCATGTTGCCGTCGCAGGTGCCGAGGTAGCGCAGGATCTGGCGCAGTTTCGCGACATAGGCCGCAGCCTCTTCCGGGCCGCGGATGTCGGGGCGGCTGACAATCTCCATCAATGCGACGCCGGTGCGGTTCAGATCGACGAAGGACATGTTGGGGTCCATGTCGTGGATCGACTTGCCAGCGTCCTGCTCCATGTGGATGCGTTCGATCCGCACGCGACGCGCCACGCCGGGGGCCATGTCGACGATCACTTCGCCTTCGCCAACGAGCGGGTGGTAAAGCTGCGAGATTTGATAGCCCTGCGGCAAATCCGGGTAGAAGTAGTTCTTGCGATCAAACGCCGAAACCAGGTTGATCTGCGCCTTCAGACCCAGCCCGGTGCGGACGGCTTGTTCCACACAGAATTCATTGATGACCGGCAGCATCCCCGGCATCGCACTGTCAACGAAGGCGACGTTTGAATTCGGCTCAGACCCGAACTGGGTCGAAGCGCCGGAAAAAAGTTTCGCTTTCGATGCGACCTGCGCGTGAACTTCAAGCCCGATCACGAGTTCCCAGTCGTGTTTTGCGCCTGCGATTGTCTTCGGTTCCGGCGCTGAGAAGGAGAGGTGGTCGAGCATCTTCGTCATCCTGCGTATGCACTGTTTGCCGCGTTCTAGATCAGCACGGAAGGCGGGGCAAGTGTCACGCCGTGCGAAGAGATGGGCGCCGACCTGCCAGCGCCAAATCCCGTTCCTTGCCAGATGTGTCGGAAAGGTGGACTATACGACGCTGGTTCAGGTGGAGAGTTCGATGATGAAGTGTTTTGGTGTGCGATGGGCGAAGGTTGCGCTATTCGGGCTTTTGCTATCGGTTGCGCCCGCCTGCGATTCCGGAACGGATGCAGAGATTGCATCGCGCGATACCGTGTTGCCCGCGATGCGCTGGAGCCATCGACCCGAAGCGGCGGATTGGACCCGCGCGACGCTGTCTGCGCTGTCCGCTCACGGCGCGGCCTTGCCGCTGACGACACCGGCCGACATCGATGCCTATTGCCCCGCCTATGAGGATGCGAACCTGACCGATAGAAGGGCGTTCTGGGCGGGATTGCTGTCGGCCTTGGCAAAACATGAAAGCACGTGGAACCCCCAAGCGGTCGGGGGCGGTGGCCGGTGGTTCGGTCTTGTCCAAATCGCGCCTGCCACGGCACGTGGGTATGGCTGTCGGGCTCGATCAGGGGATGCGTTGAAGAACGGTTCGGCCAACCTGTCCTGTGCCGTGCGCATTCTCGCCGCAACGGTTTCGCGGGATGGCGTCGTGTCGCGTGGCGGGCGCGGGGTCGCTGCGGATTGGGGCCCGTTTCACAGTCGGGCAAAGCGGAATGACATCGCGGCCTGGACCGCTGCGCAGTCCTATTGTTCAGAGTAGGTCGCGCGCGCGCGCCTCAGCCTCATAATCGGTGAAGGCGTCTTGGAACCCCTCAAGGCTCCATTCAAGCAGTTGATCCGCGCCGTGCCGGTCGGTGAATTCAAACCACAGCGCACCGCCGTCCTGCATATGTTGCAATAGTTCGTCAGAGGCCGAGTTCTCAAACGAACACGCACGCCCGCGAAGACAGCCGCGCTGGTCAGTCTGCCAGACGGTCTGGCCGTCGCGTTCCAGCCGGAACCCGCCATCGACAAAGCGCGTGCCACGTTCCATACCAAAGTCGATCTTGTGCCCCTCGGCCATAGGGGTCACGAAAACAAACTGCGCCGCAAAGTTGGGCGCGGGCGAAAATACATCGACGTAGCGAATGTAGCATCGCTGCTCGAAACCATCTCCTTCGCCACGTTCGTCGCACATCGTATTCCAGATGCCGTGAATTTCGTGATGTGTGACACGCCAGTCGCCGGGTGTATTGCGCCCTTCGCTGTCCTGCGCGTAAGCGCCGCCGCCAAGAAGGATCAGAGCCAAGATCAGAAATCGCATGACGCCCCCATTTTCCCTGCTTTTAGCAGGTCACCGTTCACGCCGAAGTCACAAGAGCGCGAAGTGATGCCGTTCCGTCTTGATTCCCATGTCGTTCATCGCCGCCTCCAACCCGCGATGCGGGGGCAGCGCGTCGTAAGGCAGACGAACCTTGGTTTCATCGCGCATCAGCAGAGTGACCCGCACCGAAAAATCCAAACGCGTGTCGAACCGCACTTTTTCGAGGTCGGCAACCTGAACTTCACCGGAATAGCGCCCGGATGTCCACGATATGGTTTCGTCTGAAAGGGTCAGCCCCGACGCCCGGTTCGACACCACGTCCCAAAGGGCGGGTAAGGTAAACAGGGCAAGGAAAAGGATGATCCACCAAGCAGCATCGAGCCAGATGAAGGCCAGCAGAAACAGTAGGTAGACAGTCGCTAAAACTAAAAGGGTCCGCCTGTTCCGGCCAGTGGTTTGGTATCGCAATGTCTGCACCAGCTTTCTTTCCCCGGTTCTGTTCACTCACCCAAAATGCGGCCAACCATCTCGCCTGTATCGCGGCTTAGCCCGTCGGATCGGGCGATGCGGCGGAGTTCTTCTCGGATTAGGTCTTGACGGTCTACGTCGTAGCGGCGCCATGTTTCGAACGCGGTCGTCATCCGAGCGGTGGTTTGCGGATTGATGGGATCAAGCCGGATCAGCCAATCGGCGACAAGGGCGTAGGACGCGCCCGTCGGGTCGTGGAAGCCCGCGGGGTTCATCGACAACGCCCCGATCACCGCGCGGAAGCGGTTTGGGTTTTTCCAGTCGAACGCTGGGTCTTCGGTCAGGGTTCGCGCGATGGATGCGGCGTTTTCAGGGGCGGCGTGGCTGACTTGCAGGCCGAACCACTTGTCCATGACCAACCGGTCATCCTTCCACTGCTCACGGAACGCGGAAAGCTCTGTCGCGCCCTTTTCAATGGAAAGCAGCGCGCCCAAAGCACCAAGTTGTTGGGTCATGTTGTCGGCCTGCTCGTATTGGCGTGCCGCTGCGGCCCCTGCGTCGATCCGCGTCAGATAGGCGAGGGCGATGCCCTGCAAGGCCCGTTTGCCTGCTGCCTCTGCATCGGGAGAATAGGGGCCCGGCACATCCATTTCGGCGATCACGCGGGGCCAAGTATCCTGTAAATGCTGGGCGATGCTTTGCTTCAGCGTCTGATGCGCGCGGTAGATTTTTGTCGGATCGGGGGTCGCTCCGGCTTCAAACAGCGTTTGCGCCAGATCGTCCTGACCGGGCAGCGACATCGCAAGCGCACGGAAAGCCGGGTCGAGCGTGTCGTCGCGCAAGACGGCGGCCAGCGCGTCAAGGTAGTCGCCGGACGGGGACGTGCCCTTGGTAATCATCTGTGCGAGGATATCTTTCGCCAATGCCCGCCCGGATTCCCATTTGTTGAACGGGTCCGTGTCATGGGCAAGAAGGAAGGCGCGTTCAACGTTGGTCGATTGGCGCGTCAAGATCACCGGGGCGGAGAATTCGCGCAGGATTGACGGGATTGGTTCTGAGGCAAGTCCGTCAAAAGAAAAGCTCTGCTCGCTTTCCGTCATTTCCAGAACGGTGGTCGGAACGACCTCGTCGCCGTTTGGCGATAGAAGCCCGACCGCGATCGGGATGACCTGCGGCAGTTTCGTTTCTTGCCCCGGTGTTGGCTGCGTTTCCTGCTTGAAATCAAGCCTGTATGTGCCGTCGCTAAAGTGTGTATTGACTGATAGCCGGGGCGTCCCAGACTGCGAATACCAGCGCTTGAATTGGTTAAGGTCGCGACCAGTCGTGTCTTCAAACACCTTCAGCCAATCCTCAATCGTCGCTGCGTCCCCGTCGTGCCGTTCAAAATAGAGATCGAGCGCTTTGGAGTAGGCATCGTCCCCCACCAGCGTTTTTAGCATTCGGATGACTTCGGCCCCTTTTTCATAGACCGTTGCGGTGTAGAAATTGTTGATCTCAACGAAGCTTTCGGGCCGAACGGGGTGGGACAGCGGGCCATTATCCTCACGGAATTGCCGCGCCCGAAGGCTCAGCACGTCGCTGATGCGTTTCACGGCATGGGATCGCATGTCGCCGGTGAACTGCTGGTCACGGAACACCGTCAGACCCTCTTTCAGGCAAAGCTGAAACCAGTCGCGGCAGGTGATGCGGTTGCCGGTCCAGTTGTGGAAATACTCATGTGCGATAATCGCCTCGATCCGCTCGAAATTCGCGTCGGTGGATGTTTCGGGCGACGCAAGTACGGCGGAAGAGTTGAAAATATTCAGACCTTTATTTTCCATTGCACCCATGTTGAAGTCGTCCACCGCAACGATGTTGAAGATATCGAGGTCGTATTCCCGGCCATAGACATCCTCGTCCCACTTCATCGACCGTTTCAGCGCATCCATGCCAAAGGCGCATTTGTTTTCGTCGCCGGGGCGGACCCAGATGTTCAGCTCAACCTCCTTGCCGGACATGGTTGTAAAGCTGCCGGGATGTTTGATCAGATCACCCGCGACGAGCGCGAATAGATAAGCGGGCTTGGGCCACGGATCATGCCATTCGGCCCAATCGTCGCCTAGGCCAACCGGGTTGCCATTTGACAGCAATATCGGGGTTTCTTTCGCCGATCCCTCAATCCGCACCGTGAAAGTTGCCATAACGTCCGGGCGGTCGGGATAGTAGGTGATCTTGCGAAAGCCCTGCGCCTCGCACTGAGTACAATACATGCCGTTTGACATATAAAGCCCTTCAAGCGCGGTGTTGGTTTCGGGCGAAATTTCGACCTCAGCCTCCCAAACGAACGCCTTTTGGGGTGTGTCGCAGGTCAGCCCTTCGTCGGTTACCTCCGGGGAAACTTCTGTGCCGTCGATGCGGGCAGAAATCAGTTTCAGGTTCTCGCCATGCAGGAGAAAGCGCCTGTCGGTCGTTTCCGGGTTTGGGCGAAACGTGATCCGCGACAAGACGCGTGTCGCCGTCGGGGACAGGCGAAACGTCAGGTGCACATCATCGATCAACCACGCTGGCGGCGTGTAGTCGGAAAGATAGATGGCTTGGGGTGTCGCGTCCTTCATTGCGGTCTCCGGTCTGGAACATTGGGCATTTTCGGACGTTAGGGATGTTGAGTAAGAGGCGCAACCAATGCACTTGCGCGCCGTTCCATAGAAAGGAGAATTGCGATGTCCGCACCGAAAACTGATCTCGATAAACAAGAGGTGGAGCATAAGCCCGCGATAAACGGCATTAAGCTAAGCTTGATTATCGTTGCCTTACTGTTCATCGGCTACTTGATTTACATCGCTGCCGCCGCTGACGACCCTGCCGAAGGCGGTGTGCGTATCGATACCAACGCTGAACAAATCACGACGACTGAGTGATCCTCGGGATACGGTGCGATTTTCTCGAATCCCCATAAAGTCCTTTCCGGTTGGGAATAGGGTTCAAGTCGTTCGATCCGTTGCACGATGCCGTCAAATTTCTTATTGGTGTGCAGCGGTATACGGGTCAGGCTTTTGTGATCCATCAACGGGGAGTGCAGGATGTCGGAGCGCGTTGACAGGCAGGGATTGAAGGTCGACTCCTCATTTGCGGAGTTCATTGAGGCGCAGGCGTTGCCGGGAACGGGTGTGGATGCTGATACGTTCTGGGGCGGGTTGTCCACGCTCGCCCATGATCTTGGCCCGAAGAACCGTGCGTTGCTGGAAAAGCGTGAGGCGCTGCAAAAGCAGATTGATGACTGGCATATCGCCCGTCGCGGACAGCCGCATGACCACCCCAAATACCGCGCGTTTCTTGAAGAGATTGGCTATCTGCTGCCCGAAGGCCCGGCGTTCAAGATCGACACTGCGAATGTCGACCCGGAAATCGCCAAGGTGCCGGGGCCGCAGCTTGTGGTGCCGATCACCAACGCCCGGTATGCGCTGAACGCCGCGAATGCGCGGTTTGGTTCGCTCTACGATGTGCTCTACGGCACCGACGCGATGGGCGATCTGCCGGAATCGAAGGAATATGATCGTGGTCGCGGTGCGCGGGTCGTGGCACGGGCGCGGGTTTTCCTCGACGATAGCTTTCCAATCAAGGGCGGTAGTCACGCGGATGCGAAGAAATACATGGTTCAGGGCGGCCAGCTTTCGATTGACGGCAAGCCGCTGAAAGATCCGACCAAGTTCGTAGGCTATCGCGGCGACCCCGATGCGCCCGAGGCGATCCTGCTGGTCAATCACGGCCTGCATGTCGAACTGTTCTTTGAAAAGGACCACCCGATCGGGCGCCACGATCAGGCCGGCATGGCCGATGTCATCATCGAAAGCGCGATGTCCGCGATCATGGATTGCGAGGATTCCGTTGCCGCCGTCGATGCCGAAGACAAGATCCTCGCCTATTCGAACTGGCTTGGACTGATGAAAGGCGACCTGTCGACGACGCTTCAGAAGGGTGGCGAGACCATCACCCGAAGCCTGTCACCGGATCGGGAGTATCTGGACCCCGATGGCAATCCCATCCGCCTGAAGGGCAGGGCGCTGTTGTGGGTGCGCAACGTCGGGCATCTGATGACGAACCCGGCAATCCTCGATCGGGACGAAAACGAGATTTTCGAAGGCCTGATGGATGCGATGGTCACGACGTTGATCGCCATGCACGACCTGAAGCGCGACGGCGGCAATTCCGTCCACGGTTCGGTCTACGTCGTGAAGCCCAAGATGCACGGCCCGGAAGAGGTCGCGTTTGCGAACGAGATATTCAACCACGTGGAATCTACATTGGGCCTGCCGCAGAACACGGTGAAGCTCGGCATCATGGATGAGGAGCGGCGCACGTCGGTCAACCTGAAGGAATGTATCCGCGCCGCAAAAAGCCGGGTCGCGTTCATCAACACCGGTTTCCTCGACCGCACGGGTGACGAGATTCACACGTCGATGGAGGCCGGCGCGTTTTCGCGGAAAGAGTTCATCAAGCGGAAGGCATGGATCGGTGCCTACGAGGATCAGAACGTCGACATCGGCCTTGAATGCGGCCTTCAGGGGAAGGCGCAGATTGGCAAGGGCATGTGGGCGATCCCCGATCAGATGGCTGATATGCTGGAAGAGAAGATCGCGCATCCACTGGCGGGTGCGAACTGTGCGTGGGTTCCCAGCCCGACAGCCGCCACGCTTCACGCGCTGCATTACCATCGGGTCGACGTTTTCGCGCGGCAGGACAAGATCGCAGCGGGTGGCAAGCGCGCCTATGTCGATACCGTTCTGGAAATCCCGCTCGCGTCCTACCGGAAATGGTCGGATGAGGAGATTATCCGAGAGGTCGAAAACAATGCCCAGGGCATCCTCGGCTACGTGGTGCGTTGGATTGACCAGGGCGTCGGGTGTTCCAAGGTGCCGGACATCAACGATGTCGGTTTGATGGAAGACCGGGCGACCTGCCGGATTTCCGCGCAGCATATCGCGAACTGGATGCACCATGGCATCGTCAGCGAAGACACTGTGATGGCGGCGATGAAAAAGATGGCGGCTGTCGTTGACGGGCAGAACGCCGACGATCCGTCCTATATGCCGATGGCGCCGGGCTTTGACGGCATCGCGTTCAAGGCGGCCTGTGATCTGGTCTTCAAGGGGCGCGAACAGCCTTCGGGCTACACCGAACCCGTGCTTCATGCCCGCCGGTTGGAGTTGAAAGCGCAAAGCTAATCCGCGACACGCCCGATTTTGGCCACAGCGTTGTGCGATATTGCAGAGTAAGCTGTGTAACGACCTCTCTGTTCAGGGGCGTCGTTGCAATTTATAGTCTGCCGTAACCGCAATTCATAAGGCCAGAAATGACCCGCCCACTCGTCGGAATAATCTCGAACAGTTATCTCATTAACGATGAATACCCGTCCCATGCGGGCGGCACGATGAATTCCGAAGCGATTGCGAAAGTGTCGGGCTGTATGCCGCTGTTGATTCCCACCGACCCGAATTTTGTTTCGGTTCCGGAACTGCTGTCGACATTCGACGGGTTTCTTCTGACCGGTGGCCGCCCGAATGTACACCCCGAAGAATACGGCGAGGCAGCGACCGAAGCGCATGGCGAATTTGATCGCCATCGCGACGCGATCGTCCTGCCCCTCGTGCGGGCCTGCATCGAGGCGGGGCAACCCGTGTTCGGCATTTGCCGCGGCTTTCAAGAAGTCAACGTCGCTATGGGCGGCACGTTGCACCCCGAAATCCGCGATCTACCGGGGCGGAACAATCACAGAATGCCCCCTGACGGGACGCTGGAAGAAAAATTCGCGCTACGCCATTCGGTGAAATTCACCAAGGGCGGGCCTTTCCATCGCTTGCTTGGCGCGGAGGAGGTCGTGACGAACACCCTGCACGGGCAGGGCATTAAGTGCACCGGGCGACGGGTTGTGATCGACGGGGTCGCTGAGGATGGAACGCCCGAAGCGATCTATATCGATGGCGCGCCGGGGTTCTCCCTCTCCGTTCAATGGCATCCGGAGTGGAATGCGGCGAATGACCCTGTGTCGCGCCCGTTGTTCGAAGCGTTCGGCGATGCGGTGCGTGGATGGGCCGCCGGTCGGACCGCGCGGGGTCTGAAATCGGCCTGACCTCAGAGATCGGTGCGCAAGTGCCAGAGTTCGGGAAAAATCTCAACATCCAGCATCCGGCGAAGGTATGAGGTGCCGCTTGTCCCGCCGGTCCCGCGTTTGAAGCCTATGACCCGCTCCACCGTCGTGACGTGGTTGAACCGCCAGCGGCGGAAGTAATCTTCAAAATCCACCAGCTTCTCGGCGAGTTCGTAGAGTTCCCAGTGATCTTCGGGGTTTTCGTAAACCGTCGTCCACGCCGCCATAACCGCGTCGTTTGGTGCGTATGGCGCGCTGAGGTCGCGTTGCGTCACCTCGTCGGGCAGGTTGAAACCGTGCTGCGGCAAAGCGGCAATCGCTGTATCATAAAGGCTTGGCCGAGACAGTTCCGCTTTCAGCAAGGTGGCGATGTCTTTCCGATGTTCATGCGGCTTCAGCATCGCGACATTCCGGTTGCCGACCATGAATTCAATCAAGCGATACTGCCAGCTTTGAAAACCGGACGATTGGCCGAGGGCTTCCCGGAACGTGGTGTAGTCGCTGGGCGTCATGGTGCGCAGCACGTCCCACGCGTTGTTGAGCTGTTCGAATATCCGGGCGACGCGGGCCAGCATCTTGAACGCCGGGCGCATCCGACCTTCAGCAAGAAGATCACGGGCAGCGGTCAGTTCGTGGATCGCCAGCCGCATCCAAAGCTCTGACGTCTGATGCTGGACGATGAACAGCATTTCGTCATGGGCGTCCGACAGCATGTCCTGCGCCCCCAATATCGCGTCGAGCCGAAGATAGTCGCTATAGGACATACGCCCGTCAAAGCTCATCTCTGCACCATCATCGGCGGGGTTGTAGGGTGTTTTTGTCATGTGACCGCCGCGCGTTTTTTATATTCAGGAGTGTCCCACAGATCATTTTTCATCACGTCCGCGATGGCGTCGATGGCATGGCCGACATCGGTTTCGTCGATATAAAGCGGTGTAAAGCCGAACCGCATGATATCCGGCGCACGAAAGTCACCGATCACGCCACGGGCGATGAGGGCTTGCATGGCCGCATACCCCTCGGTGAACCGGAATGAGACTTGGGAGCCTCGGTTCTGCGGATCCCGTGGGCTGGCGAGGGTCAAGGCGGGGCATCGCGCCTCAACCCCTTCGATGAATTGCTCGCACAGCGCGATTGACCGCGCGCGGAGCGCATTCATATCGACCCCGTCCCAAATATCCATCGCAGCGTCGAGCGCGGCCATCTGCAAAATTGGCGGTGTGCCGACGCGCATCCGGTCGATCCCCACGCCGGGGCGGTAGTGGCGTTCAAAGGCAAACGGTGCCTCATGCCCCAACCAGCCGGACAGGGCGGGGCGGGCAACGTCCGCGTGGCGCGGCGCGACGTAGATAAAGGCAGGTCCACCGGGGCCGGAGTTGAGGTATTTGTATGTGCAGCCAACGGCGAAATCCGCGTTGCAGCCCGCAACATCGACGGGCAACGCCCCGGCGGAATGGGCCAGATCCCAGACGCAAAGAATGCCTTTGTCATGGGCCGCGTCCGTTAGTGCCTTCATGTTATGTTTGCGCCCGGTGCCGTAGTCGACCTCAGTCAGCATCAGGACGGCAACATCGTTGCTCAGCGCGTCGGCAACGTCTTCGGGCGCGACGGTGCGCAGGGCGTAGTCAGGGCCGAGCGTTTTGCACAGCCCCTCGGCCATATAGAGATCCGACGGAAAATTCCCGGTGTCGGACAGGATAATCTTGCGGTCTGGGTTCATCTCAAGCGCTGAGGCGAGCGCTTGGTAAACCTTGATCGACAGGGTATCACCCAACACGACCGTTCCCGGCTCTGCCCCGATCAAGCACCCGATCCGGTCGCCCAAGCGGCGGGGCAGGTTCATCCATCCGGCGCGGTTCCAGCCGGTAATCAGCATTTCCCCCCATTCATCCGTGACGGTGCGGGCGAGGCGGGCGGCGGTGGCCTTCGGCAAGGGGCCGAGCGAATTCCCGTCAAGGTAGGTCACATTGTCCGGCAGGTGAAACATCGCTTTCGTCGCCGCGAAATCAGTCATAAGAAGCCTCTGCGATCTGGTTGACGGGCACACAGTATCCGCGCGGGCCTGCGACGCAAGAGGGTCAGGCGCGATGTGATCCGTTTCTGACGATAGGGTAAGAGGCTGCGATGAAAACGATTGATCTTCCCCCAGTCTGGCTTGCGGTCTTTCTGGTGATCGCATGGGTGCAAAGCACCTATTGGACGGGGCTTTCCTTTGGCGGCGGTTGGGCCGACTTTTTGGGCGGGTTGTGTGTCGGTGGCGGCGTGTTGCTGATGGCCTTGGCGTTTGTTCAGTTCCGCAAGCATCAAACGACGGTTCATCCGCATGGTGAATCGAACGCCCTGATCCAATCCGGTGTCTACAAACGGTCGCGAAACCCGATCTACGTCGCTGACGCGCTGATTTTGACGGGTCTCATTCTGCGTTGGGATGCCGTCTTGTCACTACCACTGATTCCGATTTTCGTTTGGGTGATCGAGCGGCGCTTCATCTTGCCCGAGGAAAAGCGCCTGCGCCGTCAATTTCGCGTTCAATATGCCGCTTATGAGCGCAAAGTCCGCCGATGGATATGATTGAAGTCGGTCCGACGCCGACGCTTTGTTGTGCTTCGCCAAAAGGCAGGTTATGAGACAAACGAACGAAAATGTCCGTAGGGCCGCCCGTTTTGAACAATTTGGAACGTGCGGTCTTTGTTTAGGTTAAATTGGGGGACAATCAGACGTGAAAATCGGCGCACCTAAGGAAACGATTGAGGGCGAAGCCAGAGTCGCGATGACTCCGGAAAGCGCCCGCGAACTGGCGAAGCTGGGTCATCAGTGCTTTATCGAGTCTGGTGCTGGCGAGGCGGCGGGTTTTTCAAACGCCGACTACCGTGATGCAGGTGTCGAGGTGGTGAAAACCGGCGCGGCGCTGTTCAAGGCGGTTGATATCGTCACCAAAGTGCGCCCTCCGACCGATACAGAAGTCAAACGCCTGGCCAAAGGGCAGACGCTGGTTTCTTTCTTCAATCCGGCAGGCAACGACAAGCTGATGCAGCAGGCCGCCGACAAAGGCGCAACCGTCATCGCGATGGAGATGGTGCCCCGCATCAGCCGTGCGCAGAAGATGGACGCGCTGTCGTCAATGGCGAACATCGCGGGCTACCGCGCTGTGATCGAGGCGGGCAACAACTTCGGTCGGTTCTTTACCGGGCAAATCACCGCTGCAGGCAAGGTGCCACCAGCGAAGGTTCTGGTCGTCGGGGCAGGGGTTGCGGGCCTTGCCGCGATCGGCACGTCGACGTCGCTCGGCGCGATCACCTATGCTTTTGATGTTCGCCCCGAAGTGGCCGAGCAGGTGGAATCGATGGGGGCGGAGTTCGTCTACCTCGATTTCGAAGAAGA
This sequence comes from Aliiroseovarius sp. YM-037, assembly GCF_048060095.1. Taxonomy (NCBI): domain Bacteria; kingdom Pseudomonadati; phylum Pseudomonadota; class Alphaproteobacteria; order Rhodobacterales; family Paracoccaceae; genus Aliiroseovarius; species Aliiroseovarius sp. YM-037. The sequence goes on from NZ_JBLUOA010000001.1 coordinate 1,462,335, forward strand.
ACAAGCGGATGGATCGTCCTCGGGTGGCTATGCCAGTGTGTCGAGCCCGGAGTTCCGCGAGGCGCAGCTTGCCAAATTCCGCGAACTCGCGCCCGAAGTTGACATCGTCATCACGACCGCGCTGATCCCCAACCGCGAAGCGCCGGAATTGTGGACCGAGGATATGGTCAAGTCGATGAAGCCGGGTTCGGTGATCGTCGACCTTGCGGCGGAAAAGGGTGGTAACTGCAAGCTGACCGTGCCGGACGAAAAGATCGTGACCGCCAATGGCGTAACGATCATCGGTTATACGGACTTCCCAAGCCGGATGGCGACGCAATCCTCATCGCTTTATGCGACCAACATCCGCCACATGATGACGGACCTGACGCCCGAAAAGGACGGCAAGGTCAATCACGACATGGAAGATGATGTGATCCGTGGCGCGACCGTGACCCACAAGGGCAAGATCACCTTCCCGCCACCGCCGCCGAAAGTGCAGGCAATTGCGGCCGCGCCTAAGAAAGAGGCGCCGCGCGAACTGACAGCGGAGGAGAAACGCGCGAAGGAGGTCGCAGCGTTCAAGGCGCAGACCAAGCAACAGTTCACGCTGCTTGGCGTAGGTGGGGTGCTGATGCTACTGGTGGGGCTGTTCGCACCGCCGAGCTTCATGCAGCACTTCATCGTCTTCGTGCTGGCCGTTTTTGTCGGGTTCCAGGTGATCTGGAACGTGTCGCATTCGCTGCACACACCGCTCATGGCGATAACGAACGCGATTTCGTCGATCATCATCCTTGGCGCGCTGATGCAGATCGGGTCCGGTTCGTTCCTCGTGATCTTGCTGGCGGCGCTGTCTGTCTTCATGGCCGGGATTAACATCTTCGGCGGCTTCCTCGTCACACGGCGCATGCTTGCCATGTTCCAGAAATCTTAAGGGGGGCCGAAGCAATGGAATCTGGTTTCACAACTGCCGCTTATGTTGTCGCGGCTGTTCTATTCATCCTGTCGCTTGGTGGCCTTTCGGGTCAAGAAAGCGCAAAGCGTGCCGTGTGGTACGGCATCGTCGGAATGGGCCTTGCGGTTCTTGCGACGCTGATTGGCCCCGGTTCGGGCTTTTGGCTGCTATCGTTGCTGCTGATCGCGGCCGGTGGTTTCATCGGCATCAATGTGGCGCAGCGCGTGCAAATGACCGAGATGCCGCAGCTTGTGGCGGCAATGCATTCCCTCGTCGGTTTGGCGGCGGTCTTTGTCGGCTTTAACGCCCATTTCGAAATGGTCCGCGTCGGCGCGATGAACGAAGAGGCGCGCCAAGCGCTTGAGGGATTTGCCGCCGTTCTTGCGCACAAGAACGGCGCCGAACTGGCGATCCTGAAGGTCGAACTGTTCCTCGGAATCTTTATCGGGGCAATCACCTTCACCGGCTCTGTCGTGGCCTTCGGTAAGCTCGCTGGCAAGCTCACGAGTGCGGCGACTAAGTTGCCGGGCGGGCATATGCTGAACCTCGCCGCGGCGATCATCTCGCTGATCTGCCTGTTCTGGTATTTCAACACCGGGGGTTTCTTCCCGCTGTTCCTGATGACGCTTGCTGCGCTATTCATCGGTTATCATCTGATCATGGGCATCGGCGGCGCCGATATGCCGGTGGTCGTGTCGATGCTGAACTCCTACTCGGGGTGGGCGGCTGCGGCGATCGGCTTCTCGCTTGGTAACGATTTGCTGATTGTTGTCGGCGCGCTTGTCGGCTCCTCCGGTGCGATCCTGTCCTACATCATGTGTAAGGCGATGAACCGGCACTTTGTGAGTGTCATCCTCGGCGGGTTCGGCAACACAACCGGCCCAGCGATGGAGGTCGAGGGCGAGCAAATCGCAATCGACGCCGACGGTGTTGCTGCGGCGCTGAATGAAGCCGACAGCGTTGTCATCATCCCTGGCTACGGGATGGCCGTCGCACAGGCGCAACAGGCGGTCAGCGAGTTGACCCGCAAGTTGCGCGACAAGGGCAAGAACGTGCGGTTTGCGATCCACCCGGTCGCCGGACGTTTGCCCGGCCACATGAACGTGCTGCTGGCCGAGGCCAAGGTGCCCTACGACATCGTGCTTGAGATGGACGAGATTAACGATGACTTCCCCGATACGGATGTCGCCATCGTCATCGGGTCCAATGACATTGTGAACCCGGCGGCACAGGACGACCCCAACAGCCCCATCGCGGGGATGCCGGTGCTGGAATGCTGGAAAGCCAAGCAGGTGTTTGTTTCCAAACGCGGGCAGGGCACAGGGTATTCGGGGATCGAGAACCCGTTGTTCTACAAGGAAAACACCCGGATGTTCTATGGCGACGCCAAGGACAGTGTGAACAAGCTGTTGTCGCTGATCGACTAGGCCACACGCGATCACAGTCAAACGCCCCGCGGATCAAGTCTGCGGGGCGTTTTTCGTTTCGGACTGCTTGTGATCCCGTTCGGTATGCGATTGTGTTCACACAACTTATTGAAATGTGGCAATTTTTCCGTTTACTCCCGATTAAATCTCGCTACGTTGGCGCGAAATCTGGAGAGTGCCGATGAGCCCGATCAAGGACCACCCGTTGCGCTATCAGCTCGCGAATGAGCTTCACGCCCGCCCGTTTCCGTCTCAGGGTGCGCCGAGCCATGCGATCTATCTGGCGATCAAGCGTTCGAACGGTGCTGCCCATCGGGATCGGTCTGCCGATCATGCGCATCTGAACGCGCTTCTGGAGCGGCATGGCGTGCAAAGCCCGCCGGCAGACGCAACGCATTTCTACGGTCAGATCGGGCGGAACCAGTTGAAATGGGAAAGCCACAGCGAATTCGTGACCTATACGGTGTTCTGCAATGGGCTGGGTGCGCGGCCCTTTGATCCGGCGGCATTCGAGGTTTTTCCATCTAGCTGGTTGTCCGACGCACCCGGAGAGCGGATGACATCCGCGCTGATCCACATCGACATGATGCCGGCTAACGATACGCTCCATCAGAACCTGCATAACTGGTTCGTGCCTGAAAGCCTCGCTGTTAGTCACGTGCTGGGTCAGTCAGCGACCATCGCCGGAGATTTTCGTATAGATGACGCGGGCCACGCCCGCTTTGCTGTCTTTGTCGAACCCGGGATCGGCATGCGGCGCATCGGGCGCATCGTGCAGCGCGTGTGCGAAGTCGAGACCTACAAGACGATGGCGATGCTCGGCTTTCAGCGCGCCCGTGGCATGCAGAGTCGGATGAATGAAATTGACGGAGAGTTGGCCGGACTGCTTGACGATATGTGCCACGAGATATCCAGCCCGGACGTCACGTTGAAGTCGCTTCTGAAGATATCTTCCGAGCTTGAAAAGCTGTTGGCGCAGTCCACTTTCCGGTTCGGCGCAACGAAAGCCTACGAGGCCATCGTGAACCAGCGCATCGATATATTGCGTGAGGATCGGTTCGAAGGTCGCCAGACCTTTGCAGAGTTCATGATGCGCCGATTTGATCCCGCAATGCGAACGGTTCAATCCACGAAGGAGCGACTTCGTGAGATGGCGGCGAGGGCAACCCGCGCAGGCGAGTTGCTGCGAACAAGAGTAGATGTTGAGCGGTCGGCGCAAAACCAGCAATTGCTCGAGAGTATGAACCAGCGGGCCGATCGGCAGCTGCGATTGCAAAAGACGGTCGAAGGTTTGTCGGTTGTCGCGATCAGCTACTACGCCGTCAATCTGTTGACCAACGTCGCGCTGCCGATGGCAACTAGGTTGGGCATCGAAAAGCCGTGGTTGATGGCAGGCCTCACACCATTGGTGATATTCGGCGTCTGGGCGATTGTGCGCCAGATACGCAAATCCGTCTTTTAGCGGATTGCGTTGGTAGCTGTCTTGGCGAGGTGCTAAGCATCGCCTGACACAGTAATCGACATATCAACTGGGGATTCACACATGCCCGTCAAAAACCGTTTTGCTGAGCTTCACGATGAAATCACCGAATGGCGTCGGCACCTGCATCAGAACCCGGAACTGTTGTTTGATACCCACGAAACCGCGGCTTTTGTTGAACGCAAGCTGACGGATTTCGGTTGCGATGAAATCGTCACCGGGATTGGACGCACCGGTGTTGTCGGTGTGATCCACGGGGCGTCTAACGCTTCTGGCAAAGTCATCGGTCTGCGGGCCGACATGGACGCGCTGCCGATTGTTGAGGCGACGGGGCTTGATTATGCCTCAAAAAATGTCGGTAAGATGCACGCCTGCGGGCACGACGGCCACACGGCAATGTTGCTCGGCGCGGCAAAGTATCTGGCGGAGACGCGAAATTTTGACGGCACCTGTGTCGTCATCTTTCAGCCTGCCGAAGAAGGCGGCGGCGGCGGACGCGAAATGTGCGAAGACGGGCTGATGGAACGGTTCGGCATTCAGGAAGTCTACGGGATGCACAATTGGCCCGGCCAGCCAATCGGAAGCTTTGCCATCCGCCCCGGCGCGTTCTTTGCCGCGACGGATCAGTTTGAGATCACGTTGGAAGGGCGGGGCGGGCACGCCGCGAAACCCCATGAAACGATAGACCCGACGGTGATCGCCAGCCAGATCGTGCTGTCGCTACAGACGATTGCCAGCCGCAGCGTGAACCCGGTTGAACAGGTCGTCGTGTCCGTTACCTCGTTTGAAACCGAAAGCACGGCGTTCAATGTCATTCCTCAAAAGGTCTTTCTGAAGGGCACCGTTCGCACGTTAAGCCAATCGGTGCGCGACATGGCCGAGGATCGCCTGACCGAAATTACCACGCTGACCGCGCAAGCCTTTGGTGGCGTGGCCGAGATCAACTACATGCGCGGCTATCCAGTAATGGTGAACCACGATGCGCAGACGGAATTCGCGGCGGATGTCGCAAGCACAGTCGCCGGGGAATGCAACGACGCGCCGTTGATCATGGGCGGCGAGGACTTCGCCTATATGCTCGAAGAGCGACCCGGCGCTTACATTCTGGTCGGCAACGGTGAAACAGCGGCGGTTCACCATCCCGAATATAACTTCAACGACGAAGCGATCCCGGCGGGCTGTAGCTGGTGGGCCGAGATTGTCGAGCGCCGGATGCCCGCCGCCTAATCGCGCCCGCGCTTTTCAAACCGGGGTAGCATGGCGGAGAAGTCCGTGCCTTCGCCGCCTTCATCTTCAACGAATTGGGCGTAAAGGTCGGCGGCGTGCTGGCCCAGCGGTGTGTCGGCGTCGGCGGTCTCGGCGGCCTGCTGGCTGAGCCGTAGGTCTTTCAGCATCAATTCCGACGCGAAACCGGGTTTGTAGCCATTGTCTGCCGGGCTTTGCGGCCCGACGCCGGGGGCGGGGCAGTAGGCATTCATCACCCAGCTATAGCCGGAGGAGGTCGACACAACGTCGAACATCTTTTGCCGATCAAGGCCAAGCTTGTCGGCCAGCGCGAAGGCCTCGCAGGTGCCGATCATGGTGATGCCAAGGATCATGTTGTTGCAGATCTTCGCGGCTTGCCCGGCACCGGATGCACCGCAATGCACGGCTTTTTGGCCCATGATGTCGAAAAGCGGCGCGACCTTGGCAAACCCGTCCTCGGTGCCACCGGCCATGAAGGTCAGCGTTCCGGCGGATGCGCCACCTATCCCGCCAGAGACGGGTGCATCGACCGCTAACAGATCCGCGCTTGCCGCATCCTCAGCCACGGCGCGGGCGCTTTCGACGTCAACGGTTGAGCAGTCGAGGAACACGGCACCTTTCGACATGACAGGGATGATGTCAGCAGCGACCGCGCGCAGGATGTCGCCGTTCGGCAGCATCGTCAGAACCACATCCGCGTCTTTTGCCGCGTCCGCCGCGCTGTCCGCCCTTGCAACACCCTCTGGGCAGGGGGCGGCAAGGTCGAACCCCGTCACTTCATGGCCTGCAGCGGCCAGATTGGCCGCCATGGGTGCACCCATGTTCCCGAGTCCGATGAATCCGATCTTCATGGTGTGTTCCCCTCAAAATCCAAGGTTACGCCCGGAATGGGCAGAAGCATATTAACGACGTCCGCGGCCGGCACATCCGCCGGCCCGGTGTGCTTCCAGTTCGGGTTGCGATCCTTGTCGATAATCTGCGCACGGATGCCTTCGACAAAATCGCCATGTTCAGCGGCGCGATAGGTGAACCGGTATTCGTGATCAAGCGCGCGGCGGATCGACTCTGCCCCGCGCACCCGATGGATGATCTCAAGCGCGGAGGCCATCGATAGGGGAGAGTTTCGGTTAAGCGTCTTTAACGCCTTTGCCGCAAACTCCGTGCCTGCGTTTTCGAGGGATCGGACAATATCGCCGAGCCGTTCGCCACCAAAATGTTCGTCGATTTCCGGGCGGAGTGCTGCGAGTTGGCTGTCAGGCGCAGCACTGGCTGCGGCATCGATCAACGTCCAATCGCCCGTTTCGATCAGCTGCTCGGTCAGGTCTGGCCATTTTCCCTCAGGGATGTAGTAATCCGCAAACCCCGCAAGGATCGCGTCACCCGGACCCATCCGTCCCGCCGTCAACCCAAGGTATTCGCCCAGCCGTCCCGGCGCCCGCGACAGGATGAGCGATCCGCCGACATCGGGGATCAGGCCGATCCCGCATTCGGGCATTGCGATCTGGCTGCTGTCCCCCACGACGCGGTGCGAGCCGTGACAGCCGACCCCCACGCCGCCGCCCATGGTGAAGCCCTGCATCAGGCTTGCGACGGGTTTCGGAAATTCGAACAGCTTCGCGTTCATCCGGTATTCGTCGCGCCAAAAGCGGCGTCCATAGTCGTAGTCGCCCGCGCGCCCGGTCTCATACATCTCCACAATATCGCCGCCGGCGCAGAAGGCGCGGTCGCCCTTCGCGTCGAACAGGATCATCGCGACCTGATCGTCGTCGCGCCATGCATCAAGGGCGGCTTCGATCTCAAGACACATCTCATAGCTCAACGCGTTCAGCGCCTTCGGCCGATCAAGCGTGATATGCCCGATCTTACCCGCCTTGCGTATATGGATGTCGGGCATCAACCGCGCTCCGCCAGCAATTGCCGCGACACGATCAGACGCATGACTTCGTTGGTGCCTTCGAGGATTTCGTGGACCCGAAGGTCACGCACCAGCTTTTCGATACCGTAGTCCGCGAGGTAGCCGTAGCCGCCATGAAGTTGCAGGCATTGGTTCACGATCTTTGACCCGGTTTCCGTGACCAGCCGCTTTGCCATCGCGCAGAACTTCGTCGCGTCGGGCGCGCCGGTATCGTATTTCCACGCCGCTTGACGCAGGAAGGTGCGGGCGGCCTGTAATTCGATTTCCATATCCGCTAGGCGGAATTGAAGCGCTTGGAACTGGTCGATGGTTTTGCCAAACGCCTTGCGTTCACCCATATAGGCCATCGTCGCGTCAAGCGCCGCTTGCGCCGCACCCAGTGAGCATGCAGAGATATTCAGCCGCCCACCATCAAGCCCGGCCATCGCGTAGGTGAACCCCTTGCCGACCTCGCCCAGAAGGTTGCCGGCGGGGATGTTGCAATCGTCCATCTGGACCTGCCGCGTCGGTTGTGCGCGCCAGCCCATCTTGTCTTCCAACCCGCCAAAGGACAGCCCGTCCAACCCGTCATCGACGATCATGGTTGAAATGCCCTTCGGTCCCGCGTCGCCTGTCCGGCACATCACGATATAGGCGTCCGCATAACCGCCGCCAGAGATGAACGCCTTGGTCCCCGTCAGGCTATAGCCTTGATCGGTTTCAATCGCCTTGGTCTTCAGCGCTGCCGCGTCTGACCCTGAACCGGGCTCGGTCAGGCAATAGGCAAAGAACTTTTCCATGCTGACCGCAGGGGCGAGGTATTTTTGCTGTAAGTCTGCGCTGCCGAAGCGGTCGATCATCGCGGCGCACATATTGTGGATCGACAGGAAGGCGGCTGTTGCGGGGCAGGCCATGCTCAGCGCTTCGAACACCAGCGTTGCGTCGAGCCGCGTGAGGCCGGAGCCGCCGTTTTCTTCAGAAACATACAAGCCCCCGAACCCCAGCTCCGCCAGTTTCGGCCAAAGGTCTTTCGGGATCGTGCCTTGCTGTTCCCAGTCTTTTGCGAAGGGGGCGATGTGTTCCTCGCCGAACGCCTTTGCCATATCGAAAATAGCTGTCTGTTCCTCGCTGAGGGCAAAATCCATCGGGCAACCTCCCATCCGCTTGAATTGAACGCTTGTTTAATTACTAATTCTTGCAGAAGTTTTGCAAGAGCAGATTTTCCGGATCGGCGGTTTGCCCTCAAAGGTCGGCGTGGAACTCCTCCTGCAAATGGCGCACGACGGCACAAAGCGCGTCATCGTGGTCGCGCCCGTTGTCCCGCGCTTCCTGATAAACGGCACGCTGACGGTCGGCGCTTGTCCCGGAGCCGAGGATGGAGCGGGTTCCAGTGACCTCTGCCACCGCCTCGACGGCTTCGGCGTCTTCGGCGACAAGTTCGATCATTTCGTCCAGCAAGGTTTCAAACGGCACGATTTCGAGGATGCCGAAGTCGATCAACCCTTCACCGACCCCGTAGCGCTGCGCACGCCAGCGGTTTTCGGAAATCAGCATGTTGTCATACAACCGCCAGCGTTGGTTAAGGCGCTGCAACCGCCAGAGCATTCGCGTCAGGCATTGCGTCAGCGCGGCGAGCGATAGAGTGTTTTCAAGTAAGGGCGACACATCGCAAATTCGGTTTTCAATCGTTGGGAACCGGGCTGAGGGGCGCAGGTCCCACCAGATCTTGCTGCTATCCTCCATCAATCCAAGATGAACCAGCGCGGTGACCGAACGCTCGTAAGCGCCCCAGCCTTCGAGTTTAGGCGGCAAGCCGGTGCGTGGCAGGTTGTCAAACACCGTCAGCCGGTAGGAGCTCAGCCCCGTGTCCTGCCCTTGCCAGAACGGAGAGGAACAAGAGAGCGCCAGCAGATGCGGCAGAAAATAGCTGAGCTGGTTCATCAGATCGATGCGCTGATCTTTTTTGTCGATCCCGACATGAACGTGCATCCCGCAGATCAGCATACGCCGCGCGACCCCGGCTAGGTCTTTTTGCAGCGTGTTGTAACGATCTCGGTCGGTGTGGGTCTGATCTTTCCAGTCGCCGAACGGGTGGCAAGACGCGGCGATGGGGGCGAGGTTAAACTCCGCCGCGACCCGCGCGACGGTCGACCGAAGGTTCTTCAGATCCTCGCGCGCCTCGGCGACGTTTCTGCAAACCTGCGTGCCGATTTCGATCTGACAGTTCAGGAATTCGGGGCTGACCTGGCCTTCAAGTTCTGACTTGCATCTGTTCATCAGCGCTTCGGGCGCATTCGCGAGCGCGCAGCTATCCTTGTCGACGAGCAGATATTCTTCTTCCACGCCGATGGTGAACTCTGGCACCGCATCACTCATTTATTGCCTCCCAACTGGCGTCGCGCCTAACAAGTTCAGCACAAAGGGCCTGGAGGGCCAAGCAGAAATCCGGATCGCGTGAGGGCGGGGGCGTGTCAGCTTGCGCGGATAACGCCCTTCATGTTGGGGTGGAACTTGCAGGCATATGCGTGCTCTCCGGCAGGGATTTCAACCTCTACCGATTGGCCGGGCTGAAGCGTGCCGGTATCAAACCCACCTGCGTCGGCTGTTCCCGTGTGTGGTGCGGCGTCCTTGTTCACGAAACGCACTGCTTCGCCGGCTTTCACGTCAAGTTCGGCGGGGGAAAAGGCGAAGCCTTCGACGGTGATCTCATGCGCGGCGTGGCTGCCAGCGCGGGCGGCCGTTGTGAGGGCAAGCGGCGCAATGGCCGCAAGGCCGAGCACGTTTCGGCGGGAAATGGTCATGGGCGCGTCTCCAAGTAAAATGTCTATCAGAGGATCATGCGCAAAGACGGCGCGCTGATCAAGCACGCCGTCCTTCAGGTTTTTGTCAGATCAAGTGATCAATCCATCGCTTTGAAGTGGAACTCTCCGCCTTCTTTCAGGCCCGACGGCCAGCGCGAGGTCACGGTTTTGGTGCGCGTGTAGAACTTGAACGCATCCGGGCCGTGCTGGTTCAAATCGCCGAAGCCAGATTTTTTCCAGCCGCCGAAGGTGTGATAAGCAAGCGGAACCGGGATCGGAACGTTGATGCCGACCATGCCGATGTTGATCCGGCTGGCAAAATCGCGGGCCGTGTCGCCATCGCGCGTGAAGATCGCGGTGCCGTTGCCGTATTCATGGTCCATCGCATAGCCGAGCGCCTCTTCATAAGACTGGGCGCGGACCGTGGACAGGACGGGCCCGAAAATCTCGGTCTTGTAGATGTCCATGTCGGTGGTGACGCGGTCAAACAGATGCGGGCCGACGAAAAAGCCGTCTTCATACCCTTGCAGGCTGAAATCGCGGCCATCGACGACAAGCTCCGCCCCCTGATCGACACCGGACTGAACCAGACGGTGGATGTTTTCTTTGGCGGCACCCGTGACGACCGGGCCGTAATCAACGTCGTCGCCCGATGTGTAGGGGCCAACTTTCAGCTTTTCGATCCGCGGCACGAGCTTTTCAATCAGCTTGTCTGCGGTTTCGTCACCAACCGGCACCGCAACCGAAATCGCCATGCAGCGTTCGCCCGCCGCGCCATAGCCCGCACCGACAAGCGCGTCGGCGGCTTGGTCCATGTCGGCATCAGGCATGACGATCATGTGGTTTTTCGCGCCGCCGAAGCACTGCACGCGTTTGCCATTCGCACAGCCACGCGAGTAGATATACTGCGCAATCGGGCTAGAGCCGACAAAGCCGACGGCCTGAATCGTTTCGTTATCAAGGATCGCATCGACGGAGTCCTTGTCGCCGTTTATGACCTGCAAAACACCATCGGGCAGGCCTGCCTCTTTCAGCAGTTCGGCAAGCATCAGCGGAACGGACGGGTCACGCTCTGACGGTTTCAGGATCATCGCGTTGCCGCAGGATAGGGCAGGGCCCATTTTCCATAGTGGGATCATCGCGGGGAAGTTGAACGGCGTGATGCCAGCAACGACGCCCAGCGGCTGCTTCATCGAATACATGTCGATGCCCGGGCCAGCGCTGTCGGTGAATTCACCCTTCAGCAGCTGCGGCGCGCCGATGCAGTATTCAATCACCTCAAGGCCACGCTGCACGTCGCCTTTCGCATCGGGAATGGTTTTGCCATGCTCACGGCTCAGTGCTTCGGCCAGTTTTTCCATGTCCCGATTGATAAGCTGCACGAACGCCATCATCACGCGGGCACGCTTCTGGGGGTTTTGCGCGGCCCAATCAACCTGCGCCTTGGCGGCGGAGGCAACGGCGGCATCCAGTTCTTCCTTCGTTGCGAGGGCGAGTTTCGCCTGCACCTCACCCGTTGCCGGGTTCATAACATCCGAAAATCGTCCGGATTTCCCTGCGACTCGCTTGCCGTCGATCCAATGACCAAGTTCTTCCATTGTGTCCTCCTGACTGTGTTTCCGGTTTGGCGCAGACCATAGACTTGCATTTTTGTGTGGAAAAGGGGCAGTTTCACAAAAGGGTTTTGCAAAAATGTTGATATAGGTGCGGTGATGCAGTGGGATGACATGCGAATTTTCCTTTCCGTCGCGCGATTTGAAAGCCTGTCGCGGGCCGGGAAAAGCCTAAAGATCGACCCGGCAACGGTCGGGCGGCGGATCGCGCGGCTTGAGGATGATCTGGGTGCCCCCCTGTTCATCAAATCGCCGCAGGGCTACGCGCTGACTGATGCTGGATCGCGTTTGGTCGACCACGCGACCCGTGCCGAACAAAGCCTGACATTGGGGTTGGAGGAGGTGCGAGGGCAGGCGGGGCAGCTTACTGGTTCCGTCAGGATCGGTGCGCCAGATGGCAGCGCGAACTATCTATTACCGCAGGTCTGCGCCGAAATTTGCGATAATAATCCGGGGCTTGAGGTTCAGATCGTCGCGTTGCCGCGGGTGTTCAACCTGTCAAAACGCGAGGCCGACATGGCCGTGACCGTGTCTCCGCCGACGGCCGGGCGCCTCGTCGTGCAGAAAGTGTCGGACTATCACCTGCACCTCGCGGCGACGGAGCGCTATCTGGCAACGCATCCGCCGATCAAAACAATCGCGGACCTTCGACAGCACCGGCTGATCGGCTACATCCCCGACATGATCTTCGACAAGGAGCTCGACTACCTCGACGCCCTGAAAACCGATCGGGTGCAATTGGCGTCGAATTCGTTTTCCGTTCAGTTCAACTTCGTCCGGCAAGGGGCAGGGGTCGCGATTGTCCATGACTTCGCGATTCCGTCGGCTGAGGGAATCAAACGGATTCTGACGGATCAGGTGTCGCTAACCCGCTCATTCTATCTGGTGCGCCATTCGGATGACCGCCGGGTTGAGCGCCTGAACCGCTTTGCAGCCCTGTTGGGGCAGGGAATTCGGCGCGAAGTGTCGCGGCTTGAGGCGTTGACTTGACAGACGCGGGGCAAGGCGCAACGCTGGTAAAAAGATACAACGTCAAGGAGACCAAGAATGCTCGTCCATCAAATCCTGAAATCCAAGGCAACCCAGGACGTTGTAACCATTGAACCGGGCACAAGCGTTTCGGATGCAGCCAAGATTTTGTCGGAACGAAAGATCGGGACGGTTGTGGTGTCTAACGACGGCGAAAAGGCGGATGGTATTCTGTCAGAGCGTGACATTGTTCGAGAGCTTGGCAAACGGGGCGCGGCCTGCATGTCCGACAAGGTCGATGAACTGATGACGTCCGACCTCGTGACTTGTGCACCGGGCGACAAGATCGACGTGATCCTCGGCCAGATGACCGAAGGACGTTTCCGCCACATGCCAGTGCTGAGCGATGGCAAAATGGTCGGGCTGATTTCGCTGGGCGACGTGGTCAAGGCGCAGCTTTCCGAACTGGCGATGGAAAAGGATGCCTTGCAAGGCATGATTATGGGTCACTAAGCCCCGCGCGACGCCAATCTACTTCCCCTCGGTCGCCCGGATATCCGGCGGCCTTCCATGACAAGAGAGAGCGCCATGCGCATTGGTCTTTATCCCGGCACGTTCGATCCTGTGACGCGCGGGCACCTCGACATCATTGAACGGGCGGCGCTGCTCGTGGATCGTTTGGTGATTGGCGTTGCGATTAACCGCGACAAGGGGCCGTTGTTTTCGCTTGAGGAACGGGTCGCGATGATTGAGAGCGAATGCGCAGACCTCGGCGAAAAAACCGGGACTGAAATAGCTGCCCATCCGTTTGAAAACCTACTGATCGATTGCGCAAATGATGTTGGCGCGCAGGTCATCATTCGCGGGCTGCGGGCCGTTAGCGATTTTGAGTATGAATTCCAGATGGTCGGCATGAACCGTGCGCTTGATAGTTCCGTCGAAACGGTATTCCTGATGGCAGAGGCCCGGCATCAGGCGATTGCGTCAAAGCTGGTAAAGGAAATCGCCCGCCTTGGTGGGGACGTTTCAAAATTCGTGACACCCGCAGTTCAACAGGCGCTGGCGGATAAGCGCGGCTGATCTGTAAACGAAAACGCCGCCCCGAGGGACGGCGTTTTGTGTTTCTAATGCGGGCAGGGGTCAGAGATGCTTGCCCATCTCAACCGCCACATCGGCCATACGGTTCGAGAAGCCCCATTCATTGTCATACCAGCTGAGAACCCGGACCATGTCTCCGTCGAGAACCTTCGTCTGATCCGTCGCGAAGATCGACGAATGGGCGTTGTGGTTAAAATCGAGTGAAACCAGCTTATCATCCGTGACGCCCAGCACACCCTTGAGCGGGCCGCTCGCAGCAGCGGCGCGGATCGCATCGTTGATCTCATCTACCGATACGTCGCGGTCAGCCTCAAACGTCAGATCGACGACGGATACGTTCGGGGTCGGAACGCGGATCGCGACGCCATCAAGCTTGCCGTTCAGTTCCGGTAGCACCAGCCCAACAGCACGGGCGGCGCCGGTCGATGTCGGGATCATGTTAAGGGCCGCAGCGCGGGCGCGGTAAAGGTCTTTGTGCATCGTGTCGAGCGTCGGCTGGTCGCCGGTATAGCTGTGCACCGTCGTCATGAACCCGCGCTTGATGCCGAACGTGTCATTCAGCACCTTGGCAACGGGCGACAGGCAGTTGGTCGTGCAGGACGCGCAGGACACGATGACATCGTCGCTGGTCAACTGATCGTGGTTTACGCCGTAAACGATCGTCTTGTCGGCACCTTTTGACGGCGCAGAGACAAGCACACGGCTCGCGCCGTTGCCGAGATGGATCGCGGCCTTTTCCTTGTCGGTGAAGATGCCGGTGCATTCGAGCACGATGTCAACATGGCTCCACGGCAGATCATCAGGGTTGCGGATCGCTGTCACCTCGATCGGGCCGCGGCCAACGTCGATGGTGGTCTCCGTCGCTTTCACATCAACCGGAAAGCGCCCGTGGACCGAGTCGTATTGCAGCAGATGCGCGTTGGTTTCGACCGGGCCGAGGTCGTTGATTGCGACGACTTCGATATCGGTGCGACCGGATTCAATGATCGCGCGCAGGACGTTACGACCGATGCGGCCAAACCCGTTGATTGCGACTTTGATGGACATGGTGCGATGTCTCCTTTGTCAGCAGAAAAGGGGCCGACAAGGCGGCCCTGACTTGTTAACGCTAACATGTTGATTTTCAGCGGAAGGTCAACCGTGCAATGCCCGGATCAGCGCCAAAATGCGATGTATTCGGTCAGTTCGCCGAGTTTTTTCCCGAGGAAAACGTGAAGATCCCAGCCGAAGATCAGCAGGTCAGCGGCGATAAGGACGAGGATCATCAAAGCCAGAACGATGGCGATACGGTTCGTCATCGCGACATCCGAACGTTCAGGCTGTCAAAGACGCCCCATGACGGCGGCAACATCGGCCATGCGAACGGAAAAGCCCCATTCGTTATCATACCACGCAAGCACACGGACAGTGCGCCCGCCAACGACTTTCGTCTGGTCCGGCGCAAAAATGGAGGAGTGGGGCGTGTGGTTGAAGTCAATGGACACCTTCGGTTCCGGGTCATAGGCAAGAACAGCGCCCATATGCCCCGCGGCGGCTTCGCGTACAACCTCATTCACGTCATCGACGGTGACATCTTTTGATGCTTCAAACGTCAGATCAACGGCAGACACGTTCGGCGTAGGCACCCGCATCGCTGTTCCGTCGAGTTTACCCTTCATCGCCGGAAGAACTTCGCCCAAGGCGGCGGCGGCCCCCGTCGATGTCGGGATCATCGCCATCGCAGCGGCGCGGGCGCGATAAAGGTCGTTATGCCGGCGGTCCAGCGCGGGCTGGTCGCCGGTGTAGCTGTGGATCGTCGTCATGATGCCGCGCTCAATGCCGATGGATTCGTGCAGGACCTTGGCGAGCGGCGCGAGGCAGTTCGTGGTGCATGAGCCGTTCGAAATCATCACATCATCCGCGATCAGGTCGCGGTGGTTGACACCGTAGACGATGGTTTTCTGGACATTCTTCGCCGGGGCAGAGATCAGAACCCGCTTCGCGCCGCGTTCCAGGTGCGCCTTCGCCTTTTCGCCGTCGTTGAATTTGCCCGTGCATTCGAGGACGACGTCGACACCCTCCCAATCAAGCTCTGCCGGGTCGTAGGTCGACATCATGTCGATCGGTCCGCGCCCGAGGTCGAGCGTGTTTTCCCCGACCGTGACGTTGTTCGGGAACCGGCCATGGATCGAGTCGTAGCGCATCAGGTGGGCCGAGGTTTCAAGCGGGCCGGTCGCGTTGATCTTTACCACCTGCACGTCGTTGCGCGCGCTTTCCGCGATATGCGCCAGCGTGCAGCGGCCGATGCGACCAAATCCGTTGATGCCTACTGTTACGGTCATGTCGCCCACTCCTCGAATCTCGAAACGTCTCGTTTCGGGCGGTATACGGGGGAGCTTGCACGGGGAAAAGTGTTTAGCGCCAACATGATAGCGCAAACATGCTGTGCGGCGCTGTCACGACAGGCTGACTGTGTCCCCGCCAGAAACAATGAACCCGCCGCGCTGGAATTAATACTTTCCGGTGCGGCGGGTGAATTTAGTGCGATATAAAGCGCTTAGAGGAGGGATTTCACCTTCTCGGCAACCGCCTCCGCCGTAATGCCGAAGTGGTCATAGAGGGTTTCAGCAGGTGCCGACGCGCCGAAGCTATCCATGCCGACAAAACCGGCCTTTGCGGCCTTGCCCCGCTCTCCGGTCAGCCAACGGTCCCAGCCTTGGCTGACGCCAGCCTCAACCGCGACGCGGACGGCACCGCCGGGCAGAACACGTTTGCGGTAAGCGTCGTCTTGATCCGCAAACAATTCCATGCACGGAACGGAGACGACGCGCGTGCCGATCCCGGCCTCTTGCAGAATGTAACGGGCGGCGAGGGCGACGGAAACCTCAGAACCGCTTGCCAGCAGGATTGCCTGCCGCTTGCCGTCGGAATCGGCCAACACATAGGCACCCTGCGCGGTCAGGTTCTTGTTCTTCTGTTCCTTGCGCACCGTCGGCAGCCCTTGCCGGCTAAGCGCCAGCACGGACGGCGTCGATTTGGAGGTGAGGGCGAGTTCCCACGCCTCAGCCGTTTCGACCGTGTCCGCGGGGCGGAAGACCATGGTGTTCGGCGTTGCCCGACTGATGGCAAGGTGTTCGACGGGCTGGTGTGTCGGGCCATCTTCGCCAAGGCCGATGCTGTCATGGGTCATTACAAAGACCGTCGGGATTTTCATCAAGGCTGCCAGCCGCATCGATGGACGCGCATAGTCGGTGAAACACATGAACGTGCCGCCATAGGGGCGGATACCGCCATGCAGCGCCATACCGTTCATCGCCGCGGCCATTCCGTGTTCACGAATGCCGTAATGGATATAGCGACCTTTGCGGTCGTCGGGCAGGAAAACGCCAAGATCGCCGGTCTTCGTGTTGTTCGACCCGGTCAGGTCGGCAGAGCCGCCAACGGTTTCCTGCATAATCGGATTGATGACCTCAAGCGCCATTTCCGATGATTTCCGCGTCGCTACCTTCGGTTGTTCATCAACGATCTGGCGCTTCAGGGCTTTGATGACGGCGGGCAGCTTCTTCGGCGCTTCAAACGCGTAGGCGCGGTTGAACTCGTTTTGCTTGTTCTGCGAAACCGACGCGAAACGCTCCTCCCATTCCTTCCGCGCCGTTGCGCCGCGTGCGCCAACGTCTTTCCACCAGGACTTGATGTCTTCGGGGATCATGAACGGGCCGTGATCCCAGCCATAGGCGGTCTTGGTATCCGCGATCAGCTGGTCGTCGGTTAGCGCGCCGTGGCCTTTTGCGGTGTCCTGCGCGCTCGATCCCAAGGCGATATGTGTCTTGCAGGCGATGATCGCCGGTTTCCCGGTGCGTTTCGCGGCAGTGATGGCCACGTCGATGTCTTCGGGGTCGTGACCATCGCACTCATGCGTGGACCAGCCCGAGGCGGAGAACCGTTTCAACTGATCCGTGCGGTCGGCAATCTCGACCTTGCCGTCAATGGTGATGTTGTTGTTGTCCCAGAGCACGATCAGCTTTGACAGTTCATGACGCCCGGCGAGAGTCAGCGCCTCTTGGCTGATGCCTTCCATCAGGCAGCCGTCGCCCGCAATCACATAGGTGTGGTGATCGACAATCTTCTTGCCAAATCGCGCGCGCTGGATTTCTTCGGCCATCGCAAAGCCGACCGCGTTGCCAATGCCCTGACCCAGCGGGCCTGTCGTTGTTTCGATCCCGTCGGCCAGGAAATTTTCGGGATGCCCCGCCGTGCGTGCGCCCAACTGGCGGAAGTTCTTCAGCTCTTCAATCGGGAACCGCTCATAGCCCGTCAGATGCAGCAGCGAATAAAGCAGCATGGAGCCGTGGCCTGCCGACAATATGAACCGATCCCGGTCGGGCCACTTGGGGGCGCTCGCATCAAACTTTAGGTGTTTTTCGAACAGCACCGTGGCAACGTCGGCCATCCCCATCGGCATACCGGAGTGACCGGAATTCGCGGCCGCAACCGCATCAAGCGTCAGCGTGCGAATGGCAGCGGCGCGCATCCAGTGTTGCGGGTGTTTCTTGCGAAGGGCGGAAATTTCCACGGGCGAGCATCCTTTGGCTGGGGCGTGTTTTCGCCCGTGTTCTTAGCAGCACTTGGCCGAAGTTCAAGCTGGCCACGGCGGATCAGGCCGAAAGGGGGGCGAAATCCTGCATTCCATTGGGTAAAATTAGCAAAGCGAGGGGTGCCTGCGATTCGCTAACGCAATTGCGGGCCTTCGGACCGACCCGGAAAGCCGGGGCAACGACATAAAGAGGACAGGGCAATGAGCGACATCACCGATCTGGAGCGACGGATCACCGCCGCGCTTGGGCGTATAGAGGCGACGGTTGAACAGGGGCTCGCCACGTCGGCTGAACCGGCCGCCGACACATCCGAAGTCGACGCGCTGCGCGAGGCGCTAGAGGCTGAGAAGGCGACGAATGCCCAACTGGAAGAACGGGTAAAGGTGATCCGCGAAAAGCAGGACACGACGTTCGCTGAACTGGAGGGCCGGGTCAAACGTCTGCGCGAACGACTAGCGCAGCAGGAAAACGATGTTCAACGGCTAAAGCAGGTCAACGCGGAACTCAGAACCTCAAACGATGCGCTACGGGCCGCGAACGAGGCCGGGGTGGCGGATGAACAGCTTATCAACAATGCAATGCTGGCTGAGCTTGAATCGCTGCGCGCCACGCAATCGGCGGATCGCTCAGAACTCGATGCGGTGCTGAACGAACTGAAACCGATCATCCAGGAGGACGCGTAATGCCGGACGTCACAATTACAATCGGTGGTCGCAATTTCGAAGTCGCCTGTCAGGAGGGTGAGGAGCATTTTCTGCAGACCGCAGCTAAGCTACTAGACACCGAAGCATCGGTGCTGACGGATCAGATTGGCCGGATGCCGGAAACGCGGATGCTGCTGATGGCCGGGTTGATGCTGGCCGACAAGACAGCGGGGCTGGAGGAAAAGCAGCGTAGCCTGCTCGATAAGACCGCGTCGCAGGAACAACGGATTCAGGAGCTTGAAAGCCGCCCGACACCCGCGCCCGAAAAGGTCGAAGTCGCTGTGATCCCGCCGATCGTCACCGACACGCTGGCCGAAATCGCCGCGAGGGCAGAGGCCATCGCCGCAAGGGCCGAAGAAAAAGTCGGCTGACTACAGAAGCAGAAAAGCCCGCCAACTGGCGGGCTTTTTCATAGCTTAGACGCGTCGCGGATCAGGCATTCGCCTCGCGAATTTTGTCTGCCGCGTCCTTGTTATAGGCCACGCCGTTCTGCTCAAGCAGCGTGTCAAGTTCACCGGACAGCGTCATCTCGGTGATGATATCGCAGCCGCCAACAAACTCGCCCTTCACATAAAGCTGCGGGATCGTCGGCCAGTCCGAGTAATCCTTGATGCCTTGGCGAATATCCTCATCAGCCAACACGTTCACGTCTTTATACTCAACGCCCATGAAATTCAGTACCCCCGCCACGCGCGAGGAAAACCCGCATTGCGGCATTTCAGAAGTGCCCTTCATGAACAGGACCACATCATTGGCGGTCACGGTATCTTTGATTTGCGTCTGTGCATCGGTCATTTGGATTTCCTTTTTGCGGACGAAGGCACAAAGGCCTTCGCGTATTTCTGTGGGTCTTTCGGGACGGACCAGCTTTTTTGCGTTGAGGAGCCCCGAAAGGTGCCGCCCGTGTGCGAATAAGATGTACTGAGGATATGATCGCCTTCGTGATCCTGTTGGCGGTGTTTGTTTCGTTTGTCGACACGGACAGCAATCGCAACATTGACAATTATTAGAACGACAACAATCACGCCGAGGATTAGAAAAAGTTGGCCGAAGGTCATCCTATCTCACGTCTCCGTTTTTCTGCCCGCCACCTATCGACCGAGCGTTTTCGCCGCCAATACGAAGGGCCAAATTTGAAGAACCCTCGCAGGTCATCGCACAGGGTCCACCCTTCGAGAAGGCCATAAAGGTAACTCACTCCGGCGCTTTCGTCGTCAGGGCCAGCGCGTGCAATTCCCCGGCGGAGCCATCCATTTTGCCTTTCAGCGCCGCATAGACGGCGCGTTGCTGCTGAACCCGGTTCTGGCCCCGAAAGCTCTCGTCGACCACCTCGGCGGCGTAATGGTTCCCGTCGCCAGCCAGATCGGTGATGGTGATCCGGGCGTCGGGAAAGCTCTCGCGGATGAGGTCTTCGATTTCCTGGGCTGAAATTGCCATGCACAACGGTCCTTTGTTCGTTGCCTAAGATTTAGGCGGGGTTGCCGAGCGGCGCAAGGGAGGGTGTTCTGGGATTGTGGCAGTTTATTTTAGTTTCGGCACCGGTTCGATTGAACATAGTCACGGAAAAGTGGTCGGGGAGTGCTTTCGACTTTCCGAAAGCCGGGCATGCGCTTCTTTGGCAACATCTAGACGAAGAAGATATTTCCCGGCGATCACGATGAAATCAGGGGGCTGAATTCCGGCGACCCTCAAAGTCTGAATGAGGTGTGCCCCCGATAGACGAACATAGTCAGCAGACTCACCGCTAAATTTGTTGAACAAGCGGCCACCGAACCATCTGCTTCTTCGAACGGCGTTTTCTGTCGTGTGTATTGCGAAATGAAGTATCTGAAAAAGCCCGTCTTGATTATGTGGCAACATGTCGGCTGCATTGCTTCCGGCAGAAAAAAGGGTTGAAAGCCCGCCGGTTGTGGTCTCCGACATGCTGTTCTTTGTGGGGGACGGTCCCTCCAGAATTTTGATTATTGGTCTTGTCGCCAAATTATTTACTCGCAAGTTCGCGCACTCGATGCGCCGACGTCGTGTTCCAAATGTTTAGGATCGGCGCTGTCTATCCGCAGCGCCAACTTACCCCACCACGCCCTCAAACGCCCCTCGGTAAATCGCCGCCAACTCCTCCAACGGCGCGGAGCTGCTGCCCATCGTCACGCTGTCTCCGCCGAACTTGCCGACGGTTTCGACGGTGATGCCCGCGCGGCCGGCTTCGACGAAAAGCGCCTCCGCCTCATCGAAGTTCATCGCGACGAGGTAGCGGGCCTGATCTTCTCCGAACAGGGTCGCGGTGTCGTCGGTGTCGAGGGTCACGCCGACACCCGCGGCTTCGGCGAGTTCGAACGCCGCGACGGCGAGGCCACCGTCGGACAGGTCAGTCGCGGCTTTGATGAGGGTGCGGTTGGTGCGGATGAAATCGCCGTTCGCCTTTTCGGCGGCAAGATCGACGTGGGGCGCGTCGCCGTCTTCGCGGTTGAAGACCTCCGCGAGCAGGGCGGATTGCCCAAGATGGCCGGTGGTTTCGCCGATTAGCACGGCAATGTGGCCGTCGCGGACCTGGCCGCCGATCACATCGTCGCCGTGGTCGATCAGACCGACCGCGCCGATGGTCGGGGTCGGTAGGATGCCAACACCATCGGTTTCGTTGTAAAGCGACACGTTGCCCGACACGATTGGCATGTCGAGCGCGGCGACGGCTTCGCCGATGCCTTTGATCGCGCCAACGAACTGCCCCATGATTTCGGGCTTTTCCGGGTTGCCGAAGTTAAGATTGTCGGTCGTCGCCAAGGGACGTGCGCCAACGGCGGTGAGGTTGCGGTATGCTTCGGCGACCGCCTGCTTGCCGCCTTCGGTCGGGTTCGCCTTGACATAGCGCGGCGTCACGTCAGAGGTGAAGGCCAGCAGTTTGTCGGTGCCATGCACCCGGATCACTCCGGCGCCAAGGCCGGGCAGGCGGGCCGTGTCGGCCATCACCATCGTGTCGTATTGTTCATAAACCCACTGCTTGCCGGCGTAGTTGGGCGAGCCGATCAGCGCCTTCAGCCCGTCAATAGGGTCGATCTGGGGTACGTCCTCAAGCACCGCGGCGGCGGGTGTTTCGACCCAGGGGCGGTCGTATTCGGGGGCGGAGCTTGCAAGTTTCGACAGGGGAAGGTCGGCCTTTACCTCGTTATTCAGCATGATGAGGAAGCGATCCTCGGCAATGGTTTCACCGACGATGGCAAAGTCGAGATCCCACTTGTCGAACACCGCCTTGGCTTCGGCTTCCTTTTCGGGGCGCAGCACCATCAGCATCCGTTCCTGCGACTCCGACAGCATCATTTCGTAGGCGGTCATGTTCGGTTCGCGGACCGGCACGTCTTCGAGGGTGAGGCGCACGCCAAGGCCACC
Organism: Aliiroseovarius sp. YM-037; assembly: GCF_048060095.1. NCBI lineage: Bacteria > Pseudomonadati > Pseudomonadota > Alphaproteobacteria > Rhodobacterales > Paracoccaceae > Aliiroseovarius > Aliiroseovarius sp. YM-037. Next base: position 1,484,455 of record NZ_JBLUOA010000001.1, read on the forward strand.
CTTGTCGCCCATTTCCACGGCAGAGCAGGTGAGGCCTGCCGCGCCCATGTCTTGAATCGAGATGACGGCCCCGGTCTGCATCAGTTCCAGCGTCGCCTCCATCAGGCGTTTTTCGGTGAACGGGTCGCCGACCTGAACGGTGGGGCGCTTTTCCTCGATCGTGTCGTCGAATTCGGCCGACGCCATGGTCGCCCCGCCGACGCCATCGCGCCCGGTCTTCGCACCGAGGTAGACGACGGGCATCCCGACGCCCGAGGCGGCGGAGTAGAAGATCTTGTCACTATCCGCGAGGCCCGCGGCGAAGGCGTTGACAAGACAGTTGCCGTTGTAGGCGGGATGAAAGCGGACCTCGCCCCCCACGGTCGGCACGCCGAAACAGTTGCCGTAGCCACCGATGCCCTCAACAACACCATGCACGAGGCGCTTGGTCTTCGGATGCGAAACCTCGCCAAAACTCAGCGAATTCATCGCCGCGATGGGCCGCGCGCCCATGGTGAAGACGTCGCGCAAGATACCCCCGACGCCCGTCGCAGCCCCCTGATAGGGTTCGATATAGCTGGGGTGGTTGTGGCTTTCCATTTTGAAGACCACGGCCTGCCCATCACCAATATCAACCACGCCCGCGTTTTCGCCGGGGCCGCAGATGACTTGCGGGCCGTCGGTGGGCAGGGTGCGCAGCCACTTCTTCGACGATTTGTAGGAACAATGTTCGTTCCACATCGCCGAGAAGATACCAAGCTCGGTAAACGTCGGCTCTCGTCCAATGATGTCCAGAATGCGGGTGTATTCGTCAGCGTTTAGCCCATGGGCGGCGATGAGATCTTCGTTGATTTCCGGCTCTGACATCTGTGTGCGGTCCCCTCGGCAGTCTTTGCGCGCTCTCATACGGGAATGCGCGGCGAAGCAAAAGGGTCAAAGCCGCCGCAGGGTCGCGCGCGCATCTTTTTTAGCGCGACGTGTCGATTTCGCGGCGCGCCGTTCGTCATCCCTGTGTCACCGAGAAGAAAAACAGGAGAAGGACGATGAGTTTTCCAATAACCGCGATCTATGCCGCCGTGCTGGCGCTGATGTCGCTGGCGCTGACCTATCACGTGATCTTTGCCCGTGCCCGAACCGATGTATCGATCGGTGATGGTGGGGACACGGATCTTGCGCTGCGCATCCGCAAACACGGCAATTTTCACGAGAACATTCCGCTGTCGCTGATCCTGATGGGATTGGCTGAGGCGAACGGGCTTGGCGCGATGTGGTTGCACGGCGTTGGGCTGCTTTTGGTTGTCGGGCGGGCACTGCACGCGACGGGGCTTGCGCATGAGAAGGCCGCGACTTTCGGCCGGATTGCAGGCCTAAGCGGCAACCACATCGCCAACCTGATCTGCGTCGTCGCCATCCTGTGGCGAGCTTTTCAGTGACGACCGGCAACGCAGCCGTTGCCAAACCGGTCGATAAGCGACCATCATTCACCCAAGGAAGAAAGGACACAATATGAAATACATGGCCCTAATTTACGATGAACCCCGCGACGATCCGGAACCCGGCACGCCGGAGTTCGAGGCCTATATGGGTGAGTGGATGGCGGTGAACCAAGTCTATATCGACGCCGGCGTATTGCAGGGGGGTGAGGCGCTTGAACCGCCAAGCACCGCGACGCGGGTTCAGGTGCGCGACGGTAAGACCGAAACGATGGACGGTCCCTTTGCCGAAACGAAGGAACAGCTTGGCGGGTTCTACCTGCTGGAATGCGCCAATCTGGATGAAGCGGTGAAATACGCCGCGATGATCCCGACCGCGCGGGACGGCACGGTTGAGGTGCGCCCCGTGATGAACCTGGATTTCTAAGGTTTGACGACCGCGATCAATCCCGTCCACGCCGCGCTAAACGTGGTGATGACCAAGGATCGCGGTCGTCTGTTGGCCGCCCTGATTGCCTCGGTCCGAGATTTCCAACTGGCCGAGGACAGCTTGCAAGACGCCGTGACCTCCGCGCTTGATCACTGGGGGCGGTCGGGCGTGCCGCGCAATCCCGCCGGTTGGCTGATGCAGGTTGCACGCCGCAAAGCGATTGACCGGATCAGGCGGGGGCGGAGTTTTGACGCGAAGTCGGCGGAATACGCGGCCCTGCTTGAGCTTGACCAGCGCGACGCGGAGGATGAAGCCGGGCATCACATCCCCGACCATCGGCTGCGTCTGATCTTTACCTGCTGCCATCCGGCACTTGATTTGAAAACCCGCGTCGCGTTGACACTCCGCACCCTTGGCGGGCTGACAACGCCGGAAATCGCACGGGCCTTTCTGGATAGGGAAAGCGCGATGGCGCAGCGCTTGTCCCGTGCGCGCCACAAGATTGCGAAGGCCGGGGTGCCGTTTCAAATCCCCGACGCAGATATTCTGCCGGAGCGCCTGCATTCCGTCCTGACGGTGATTTACCTGATTTACAACGAAGGCTATGCAGCGACCGCTGGGGCAGGGCAGGTGCGGCTTGATCTGTGCGAAGAGGCGCTTTTCCTTGCAAGGTTGATGGCACGACTTTCACCGGACGAGCCGGAGGTCCACGGGCTGCTCGCGCTGATCCTGTTCACCCATTCCCGCAGAAATGCGCGGCAAAACGCGGACGGAGCCTATGTGCCGTTGGAAGAGCAGGATCGAAAGCTATGGGATCACGCTCTAATTGCCGAGGGGCACGCGGTTCTGGACGGAACCAAAGGAATCGCCCGACCGGGGCCGTTCTTGATACAGGCCGCGATCAGCGCGCTTCATTGTGACGCGCCGCAAGCCGCCGACACGGATTGGCCGCAGATCGTCGCGCTTTACCGGAGGCTCGTCACGCTCGACGCGTCCCCGGTGGTGAAATTGAACCACGCGGTCGCGCTGTCGAACCTCAACGGGCCGGAAGCGGCCTTGCCGATGCTCGACCAACTGGCGGAAGAGATGGCAGGTTATCAGCCATTCCATGCAGCGCAGGCCGATCTGTTTCGGCGCTCCAAGCAACCAGAGCGTGCAAAGACCGCGTATCAGAAGGCACTTTCACTGACACAGGTTGAATGTGAGCGGGCTTTTTTGCAGGCGCGCTGCGACAGCCTGCCGCAGTGAGGGTCGGATTCGGGATAGTCCAAAAAAAAAGGCCGAGCACTAAGCTCGGCCGAAGTCCAACAGGGAGGTAGAAGGCGATATTACATCGTCTTCTAATACCGATTTAGGCCGCGCGGCCGGAAGGTTCAAGGGAAAAAGTGATTTGACAGCGCATTGCCGCTATGCGTGTGGCGCATGTCTCACAGTTTACGCTAAGTCACGTTGATTCTTTCGGTACTGAATAATTTCTTCCTGAACGAAGTCGCGAAAGGCGCTGATACGCTTTGATTGGCGCAATTCCTCGGGATAGGCAAGGTAAACCGGGATCTCGGCGGATTGTTCATCGGGCAGGACCGCAGCCAGCCCATCGACGTCTTGTGTCACGTAATCCGGCAGCACACCGATCCCAAGGTGGTGGATCACCCCCTGAAGCACGCCGAAGTAGTTGTTGATCGTCAACAGCGAGGGCACGTCGAACGTCATCAGCTGCTGCACAAAGCTGGCCCCGGCAGAAACCTGCGCGCTGTTCGTCCGCTGGCAAAGCAGGCGGTGCTTGCCGATATCGGACATATTTTCGGGCGTGCCGTGTCTTTCAAGGTATTCGGGCGTCGCGTAAAGCCTCATCCGCACGGACATCAGGCGCTTGCGGACAAGATCAGCCTGGCTCGGCTCTTTCATGCGGATGGCAACGTCGGCCTCCCGCATCGGAAGGTCGAGCACGCGTTCCTCAAGGTTAAGGTCGATCTTGAGGTCCGGATATTTGTCGTAGAACGCAGGCAGACGCGGGGCGAGCCACATCAGGCCAAAGCCGGTCGTGGTGGTCACGCGCAGTTCGCCAAACACTTCTTCTTCGCTGTCTTTGATCCGCGCAGACGCCGCATCAAGCCGCTTGTTCATCGCGCTGGTCGCGTCGAACAAAAGCTCACCCTGCTCGGTGAGAATCAGCCCCCGTGCATGACGGTGAAAAAGGGTGGCGTTCAGGCTTTCTTCCAGTGCGCGAATCTGCCGACTGACAGCAGATTGGGACAGATTCAGCACCTCGCCCGCATGGGTGAGACTGCCAGCATCCGCGACCGCGTGAAATATTCTTAGCTTGTCCCAGTCCATATTTGTCAAACCATCTATAGAAAAGTCGTTATCTTGGCTACAATTACCTTGAGCCGCAAAGGTGGGGTGCGGACGGGCCGTTTCAATCTTTCTGCTTGGTAGGTCACAATTTATGACCTATTATCGACTCCATCGTCGCTAGCTATGGGAGGTGCGCAATGAGCCTGCAAAAAGTAAGCCTAAACGACCGGTTTGACCTAGAAAAAAGCCCAGTGTTGCTGAATGGGACACAGGCGCTGGTCCGGTTGATGTTGATGCAGCGCGCGCGGGACGCAGCGGCGGGGCTGAATACGGCGGGCTATGTCACCGGGTATCGGGGATCGCCGCTGGGGGCCGTTGACCTTCAGATGGGGCGGGCGAAGAAGCTGCTGGATGCGTCGCAGGTAACATTCCAGCCTGGCCTGAACGAAGACCTCGCGGCGACGGCGATCTGGGGCAGCCAGCAGGCAGAGCTGCGCGGTGAGGGCAAATACGACGGTGTGTTTTCCCTGTGGTATGGCAAGGGGCCGGGCGTTGACCGGTCCGGCGACGTGATGCGGCATGCCAATATGTCGGGCACATCGCCCAATGGCGGCGTGTTGATGGCGATGGGGGATGACCATACGGGTGAATCCTCAACCGTTTGCCACCAATCTGACTGGGCGCTGGTCGATGCCTATATGCCGATCGTATCGCCTGCGGGTGTTCAGGAAATTCTCGACTACGGGCTATACGGCTGGGCGCTTAGTCGGTTCGCAGGTGTTTGGTGCGGCCTCAAGACCATGAAAGATACGGTTGAGGTGACCAGCGTTGTCGATGGTCGCCCGGACCGGATGCAGTTTGTCACGCCCGACTTCGACATGCCGGAAGGTGGATTGAACATACGCCTAAACGACCACTGGATTCAGCAAGAAGCGCGGATGATCGACTACAAGCGCTACGCGGCGGAGGCGTTCGCGCGGGCCAATAAGATCGACCAGCGCGTCTGGGGCAAGCCGGGCGCGAAAATCGGGTTCGTGGCGGCCGGGAAGAACTGGCTGGACCTGACACATGCGCTGCAACTGCTCGGCCTCGATGCGGACGAGGCGGAACGGTTGGGCATCACGACCTACAAGATCGGCCAGACCTTTCCTCTCGACATGGAGAGCTTTCACGAGTGGGCCGAAGACCTCGACCTGATCGTCGTCGTCGAGGAAAAGCGCAAGCTGATCGAAGTGCAGATCAAGGAGGCGCTGTTTGACGACAACCGTTACCGGGTTTACGGCTGGTATAAGGGTGGCGCAGGCGGGCTGCACGAGGAAGAACTTTTCCCGACCCGCATGGCGCTCGACCCCGTGATGATTGCCGAGAAGATCGGTGAAATCCTGATCGAAGAGGGCCGGGCAACAGATGACGTGCGCGGTGGCCTTGATCGCGTGCGCGAGGCGAAAGTCGCCGACAACGCGGAAGAGATTGCAACGCGTCTTCCGTATTACTGCTCTGGCTGTCCGCACAACACCTCGACCAAGGTGCCGGACGGGTCGCGCGCCTATGCCGGGATCGGCTGTCACATCATGTCGCTGTGGATGGACCGCGAAACCAGCGGCTTTACCCATATGGGCGGTGAGGGTGTGAACTGGGTCGGCGAAGCGCCGTTTTCCAATCGGCAGCACGTGTTCCAGAACCTTGGGGACGGGACATATAACCACTCCGGCTCTCTCGCGATCCGCGCGGCGTTGGCGGCTGGAACGAACATCACCTACAAGATCCTTTACAACGATGCGGTTGCGATGACCGGCGGCCAGAGCAACGAGGGCGAGCTTGATGCGCCACGCATCGCGCGGGAGGTCATGGCGATGGGTGTGAAACACGTCGCGCTGGTTTATGACCCGAAAGAGGCCGTGGACGTATCCGCATTTCCAAGCGGCATCGACGTGTTTACGCGTGATGAGATGGAGAATGTCCAGAAGAAATATCGCGAAATCAAAGGCGTGTCTGTCATTCTTTACGTTCAGACCTGCGCCGCCGAAAAACGTCGCCGCCGCAAGCGCGGCACGTTCCCGGACCCCGATAAGCGCGTATTCATCAATACCGACGTCTGCGAGGGCTGCGGCGATTGCGGGGTGCAGTCGAACTGTGTCTCGATCGTTCCCGTCGAAACGGAACTGGGGCGCAAGCGGGCGATCGATCAATCGTCCTGCAACAAGGACTATTCATGCCTTAAGGGGTTCTGCCCGTCCTTCATCACGCTTGAAGGAGCCAAGGTGCGCAAGGGCACGGCGAAGGAATTTACCATTCCCGATCTGCCTGCGCCGACGCTGCCAAAGATCGACGGCACACATAACGTCGTCATCACCGGCGTCGGCGGCACGGGCGTCGTCACCATCGGCGCGATCATGGCGCAGGCGGCACAGCTTGACGGCAAGGGTGCGGGCATGATGGAGATGGCGGGCCTCGCCCAGAAAGGCGGCGCGGTGCATATCCACTGCCGTCTATCCGAAAAACCAAGCGATATCAGCGCGATCCGCGTCGCAACTGGCGAAGCGGATGCCGTAATCGGTGGCGATCTTGTTACCACGGCGGGCGCGAAAACGATTGGCCTGATGAAAACCGGGCGCACCGGCGCTGTTGTGAATAGCCATGAGATTATCACCGGCCAGTTCACGCGCGATACGGAGTTCCGGATTCCAACCGACCGATTGGAACTGCAACTTCAGGCGCGACTGAAGGACGATCTTCAGGTCTTTGATGCGTCCAATACGGCGGCGCGGCTGATGGGGGACTCCATCTTCTCCAACATGATGATGCTGGGTGCGGCGTGGCAGCGCGGCCTTGTTCCGCTAAGTGCTGAGTCGATTGAAGAAGCGATCCGCATGAACGGCACTGCGGTTGATGGAAACCTGCGGGCGTTTGAACTTGGCCGCTGGGCCGCGCATGACCCGGAGGCGGTTGCGACGCTTGGTCAGGCAGAGGTTGTCGAGAAACCAAAAACCCTCGCCGAGAAAATCGCGTTCCGCGAAGAACAACTGACGGCGTTCCAGAACAAGGCGCTAGCGCGCAAGTTCCGCGCCTTGGTGGACCGGGCAGAGGATGACGGGCTGCGCGAAGCGATTGCCGAAGGCTACCATAAGCTGCTTGCCTACAAAGACGAATACGAGGTGGCGCGCCTTCTGCTGGACAGCGAGGAAAAAGCGCGGGCCGAATTCGACGGTGATTTCAAAATGAAATACAACCTCGCGCCGCCGATCCTGGGCGGGAAAGACCCAAGCGGACGCCCGAAAAAGCGGGAATTTGGCAGTTGGATGCGCGGCGGGTTCAAGCTGCTGGCGAAGATGAAGGGTCTACGCGGCACACCGTTTGATCCGTTCGGTCGCACGGCAGAACGTAAGATGGAACGCGCCCTGATCGCGCAGTATGAGCGGGACATGGACGAGGTGCTGTCAAAGATCACGCCTGAGACGGAAGAGATCGCACGGTCTCTCGCGCGGTTACCGCTCGACATCCGCGGCTTTGGCTCGGTGAAAGAGGCAAACGAACAGAAGGCGGCGAAGCGGCGGGAAGAACTGCTGGCGGCCTTCCGGGCTGGCGGAACCCCGCACGCGCAAGCGGCGGAGTAGGCCGACCACCCAAAGCGGTTATGGATTTCCTGCGCAAAGCGACGTAAGAGCTTTCAGCGACTCTCTTCGGCCCCGCACCGCGCGGGCCGAAGAACGCAAGGAAGCATGACACTTGGCGGGGCGATATGGCCGTTGGTATTTTCGATTCTGGTCTGGGCGGGCTCACCGTTCTCGACGCGGTCAGCAAGCGGCTGCCCGATGTGCCACTGGTCTACCTCGGCGATTCCCGCCATGCGCCTTACGGCGTGCGGGATGCGGATGACGTCTATCAACTGACCTGTAACAGCGTCGAACGGCTTTGGGCCGCTGGCTGCGATCTGGTCGTTTTGGCGTGCAACACCGCCTCTGCCGCTGCGCTGCGCCGGATGCAGGAGAATTTTGTTCCGCCCAACAAGCGGGTGCTGGGCGTGTTCGTGCCACTGATTGAGGCGCTGACCGAACGGCAATGGGGTGATAATTCCCCCCCGCGCGAGGTTGGGGTCAAGCATGTCGCGCTATTCGCAACGCCCGCGACGGTCAGCAGCCGCGCCTTCCAGCGTGAACTTGCCTTCCGCGCAATCGGCGTCGATGTTGAGGCGCAGCCCTGCGGCGGTGTGGTCGACGCGATTGAGGATGGGGATGAGATGCTGGCCGAGGCGCTGGTCAAGTCCCATGTCGAAGCGTTGAAGCGCCGGATGCCCAAGCCGGAGGCGGCGGTGCTGGGCTGCACCCACTATCCGCTGATGGAGCAGGTGTTTCAGGCGGCATTGGGCGATGATGTGCGGGTTTATTCGCAAGCGAACCTCGTCGCGGACAGCCTTGGCGATTATCTGACGCGCCACCCGGATATGCTGGGCGAAGGTGCGGGCAACCAGTTTCTGACGACGGGCGATCCTGACCGGGTCTCCAGTAAAGCGACCCAGTTCCTGCGACGAAAAATCACGTTTGAACCTGCGTGAATTGCGGCGGACGTCGTTTGCCCTTACATCTGATCCGACCCGACGGCGCGCACGCATTCCACGCGTGATCGTCCGGCCCACATGGAAAGTCTGACCATGACACATAAAATCGCGATCCTCGGCGCGTCCGGCTATACCGGGGCGGAGCTTATCCGGCTGATCGCCACCCATCCGTCGATGGAGATCGTCGCCCTGTCCGCTGACCGCAAGGCCGGGATGGAAATGGGCGCGGTGTTCCCGCATTTGCGCCATCTGGACCTGCCAATGCTGGTAAAGATCGAAGGGATTGATTTTGCAGGCGTCGATCTTGTCTTTTGTGCCTTGCCGCACGCGACATCGCAGGCGGTGATCCGGGAATTGCCGAAGACGCTGAAAGTCGTTGATTTGTCGGCTGATTTCCGGCTTCGCGACCCGGCGGAGTATGAAAAATGGTATGGCAAACCCCACGCTGCGCTGGAGCGGCAGGCAGAGGCGGTTTACGGCCTGACGGAGTTCTACCGCGACGACATCCGCACCGCGCGGCTGGTTGCCGGCACGGGCTGCAACGCCGCCACCGGTCAATACGCGGTCAGACCGTTGATTGAGGCGGGCGCGATTGATCTCGACTCGATCATTATTGACCTCAAGACCGGGGTCAGCGGGGCGGGGCGGTCGCTGAAAGAAAACCTTCTGCATGCGGAACTCTCCGAAGGGGCGCACCCCTACGCGGCTGGCGGCACGCACCGGCATCTGGCGGAGTTCGATCAGGAGTTTTCTGCCGTTGCAGGGCGCGACGTGCGGGTCCAGTTCACGCCGCATCTGCTGCCTGCGAACCGCGGTATACTGGCGACGGTTTATGTGAAAGGTGACGCGCAAACCATTTATAACGCTTTGAAAAATGCTTATGCTGATGAACCTTTCGTGGTGATGCTGCCGTTTGGCGAAGTGCCTTCGACACGCCATGTGCGGGGGTCGAACTACTGTCATCTCGGCGTCGTCGGAGACCGGGTTGATGGGCGGGCGATTGTTTTCGCCGCGCTGGATAATCTGACCAAGGGGTCGTCGGGCCAAGCCCTGCAAAATGCCAATCTGATGTTGGGAGAGGACGAAACCGCGGGGCTGATGCTCGCCCCCTGTTTCCCGTAGAGCGATGAAATCACTAAAGAAAACTCGCCGGATACAAGTCATTGTGGTTGCCGCCATCGCGCTTTTACTTGCGACGGGCTTGATCGGATATGCCATGCGGGACGGGATTAACTTTTTCCTATCGCCCACACAGGTCATGGCAGAGCCGCCGACCGAGGCGGAAACCTTCCGCTTGGGCGGATTGGTTGAGGAGGGCAGTCTGGAGCGCGGACAGGGCGAAGTCATCCGCTTCCGCGTGACCGACGGCGGCGCGACCGTTCCTGTGACCTATGCAGGGGTTCTGCCCGACCTGTTCGCGGAAAACCAAGGTATGATCGGAACGGGTCGGTATGTAAACGGCACGTTTGAAGCCTCTGAAATACTTGCGAAACATGATGAAACCTACATGCCGAAAGAGGTTGTGGACGCCTTGAAAGAGCAGGGCGTTTATCAGGAACCAGAATAGGCAACGCTCGCTGCGGTAAGCGCGTTTTACCGAATTGGCAGAAAGCTCTGACGCGGAAATTGGTTCGCTTAGGGGCTCTCAATGTCGAATGTTCAGAAAATTGCAGAAGAAATCGTCAGACGGGAAGGCGGCTTCGTCAATGACCCGGATGATCCGGGTGGCGCGACGAAATACGGCGTGACGATCCACACGATGCGACGGCTGGGGCTTGACCTGACCAGCGACGGGCGGGTTGACGTTGATGATGTGCATCGCCTGACGCGGCAACACGCGACGGAGATTTTTGTTGAGCATTACTTTGTCCGCACGCGGATTGCCGACCTGCCCGATGCGCTGCACGCGACCGTGTTTGATATGTATGTGAACGCAGGCGCGAATGCGGTGAAAATTTTGCAGCGATTGCTGCGGCAGATGGGGCAAAGGGTTGCCGTGGACGGCGCTATCGGCCCACAGACCATCGCAGCGGCTGAGGCGGCGTGGCACGCCGGCCCAGACCATCTTGCCGATGCCTACGGGATCGCCCGGCGCAATTACTACTATCGATTGGGCGATGCGCGCCCGGCGAGCCGCAAATACGCACGGCGTCAGGATGGCGGCAAAGGCGGCTGGATTCGCCGGGCGGAGGAGTTCATTTCTGGACGCTATCATCTAACGCTTGCGGAGCATCAAGCGCGGGTGGCGACATGGGGTTGATAGGCAATCTATTCACCCTGATCTTTGGCGGTGGGCGCAACGTGGTGCGCGAAACCGCCGAAGTTTTCGTTGAGAACGCGGAAGCCGGGGCTGTCCGTGCCGCGACCGCCCAGAGCCAAGCGTTGGCCCAGCACGGGGCGGAGTTTGCGCCGCGAAAAAAGGGTAACTTTGATCGGTTCATGGACGGACTTAATCGCGTTCCTCGACCCGCGCTCGCTCTTGGGACGCTGGCGCTTTTTGTCGCTGCGATGGTCGATCCTGTCTGGTTCGCGGCGCGCATGCAGGGGTTGATCCTCGTGCCGGAACCGCTGTGGTGGCTGCTTGGTGCGATCGTCAGCTTTTACTTCGGTGCGCGCCATCAGGTGAAGGGGCAGGAGTTTCAACGCTCCCTCGCGCAAACAGTGGCGCGTGTGCCGGAGGTGGTGAGCAACCTTCGTGCGTTAAGGGCGCTTAGCCCCGGAGTCGCACGGACCGGAGCGGATGCGCGATTGAGTGTTTCGGCAATTTCGGGTGATGAGAATGCCGCGCTTGAGGATTGGCGAAAGGCGGCTGGTTGATCCTTCGCTCGGTGCCTCGCTGTGTCGTTGGGCCTCCGGCCGGGATATTTTTGGAGAATGGTGGCTCTCTGGATTGTGACAATTTGCGCGTTTGCGCAGTCGCTATCTGGTTGGAGAGGGGGCGCAGGGCGCTTATAGTTGCGCCATGTTTATTGAGCTTGGCCACTTCGCCCTGATCCTTGCCTTTGCGGTTGCCATTGTGCAGGCGATCGTGCCGATGGTCGGTGCGCAGATGCGGTGGAGCAATTGGATGGCAGTGGCAGAGCCGGCGGCCACCGCGCAATTCCTGCTCATCGCGTTTTCGTTTCTGGCGCTGACCTATGGGTTCGTGACGTCGGATTTTTCGCTGCGGCTGGTTACGCTTAACTCTCACACGCTGAAACCGATGCTTTACAAGGTGTCGGGCGTTTGGGGGAACCACGAAGGATCGATGCTGTTATGGGTGTTGATCCTGACACTGTTTGGTGCCTGCGCGGCGTGGTTCGGCGGCAACCTACCGACTGGGCTTCGGGCGCGGGTGTTGTCGGTGCAGGCGATGATCGGCGTCGCGTTCCTTGCCTTTGTGCTGTTCACCTCCAACCCGTTCGTGCGGCTGGAAGTTCCGCCAATGAACGGGCAGGATCTGAATCCGCTGTTGCAAGACCCCGGTTTGGCGTTTCATCCGCCGTTTCTATACCTCGGCTATGTCGGGCTTTCGATGTCGTTCAGTTTTGCGGTTGCGGCGCTGATCGAGGGCCGCGTAGATGCCGCCTGGGCGCGGTGGGTGCGACCATGGACGCTAGCGGCGTGGCTGTTCCTGACCATCGGCATCGCGCTCGGATCTTGGTGGGCGTATTACGAGCTTGGCTGGGGCGGTTTCTGGTTCTGGGACCCGGTCGAAAACGCGAGCTTTATGCCGTGGCTGATCGCGGGCGCGCTGCTGCACAGCGCCATCGTGGTCGAAAAGCGCGAGGCGTTGAAGGCGTGGACGATCCTTTTGGCGATCCTCGCGTTCGGATTTTCGTTGATCGGGACGTTTATCGTGCGGTCGGGCGTTTTGACATCGGTGCATGCATTCGCCAACGACCCGGAGCGGGGGGTGTTCATCCTGATCATCCTTGCGGTGTTCATGGGCGGGGCGCTTATCCTGTTCGCAGCGCGCGCCGGGGCGATGGAGGCGAAGGGGGTCTTTGCCATCGTCAGTCGCGAAACCGCGCTAGTTATGAACAACATTCTGTTGGCCGTCGCGGCATTCGTTGTCTTTGTCGGCACGATCTGGCCGCTGGTGTCGGAGTTACTGTTTGATCGACCGTTGTCGGTTGGGCCGCCGTTTTTCAATGTAGTTTTCACGCCATTCATGCTGCTACTGGCGCTGATCCTGCCGATTGGCGCGATCCTGCCGTGGAAGCGTGCACAGCTTGGCAAGGCCATGCGGCGGATGTCGGGCGTGTTTGCGGTGGCCGTCGCGCTTGCGCTGTTGATCTGGGCGATGAGTAGCAACCGAAGCGCGCTGGCGCCGATTGGGGCGTTCCTTGGATCTTGGCTGTTTCTCGGCGCAGGGGCTGATCTTTGGGCGCGGACGGGGCGCAAGGGGTTCAGCGATCGTTTGCGGAGGTTGACACGTCTGCCGCGCGCCGATTGGGGCAAGGCCGTTGCGCATGCGGGCTTTGGCATCACGCTATTTGGTATCGCCGGGCTGATCGCGTGGGAGGTTGAGGATATTCGCGTCGCAACACCGGGCGAGCCGTTCGAGGTGGCCGGATACGAAATCACCCTATTGGACGTGAAGCAGGTTGAGGGGCCAAACTACTTCAGCACTCTCGCCGATATGCGGGTGGCCCGGAACGGGCGGCAGGTGGCTCTGTTGCAGCCGGAGAAACGCGTCTACCCGGTCGCTGCCATGCCGACGACCGAGGCCGCGATTGATAACGGCGTGTTGCGTGACATCTACCTTGTCATTGGTGATGCGCAGGATAGCGGCGGTTACGCGGTGCGGACCTACATCAAACCGTTTGCGAACTGGATTTGGGCCGGGGCAATCATCATGGCGTTCGGAGGCTTGCTAAGCCTTTCCGACCGCCGCTACAGGGTTGCGGCAGGTGCGCGTCGCCTGCGGGCCGAGCCGGCGGAGTGATGCAATGAAACGCTTGCTGTTCATCCTGATGTTTGTTGCCACGCCCCTTTTGGCGGTGGAGCCGTCAGAGATGCTTGACGATCCGGCGCTTGAGGCGCGGGCGCAGGCACTGGATGAGGAAATTAGGTGCGTCCAGTGTCAGTCCGAAAATATCGCGTCCTCCAACGCCGACTGGGCGAAGGACGCCCGGCTGATGGTGCGAGAGTTGGTTGCAGGCGGGGCGACGGATCGAGAGGTCACGTCGTTCTTCGTCGAACGCTACGGCGAACGGGTGCTGATGACACCGCGCGGCACCGGAACGAACCTCGTGTTGTGGTTGGCGGGGCCGTTCATGCTGTTTCTGGCGCTGATCGGGGTCGCGCTTGCGCTCCGGCGCAAACGGGTGGACACAGCGCCGCTCTCAGACGCGGACGAGGCGCGGTTACGAGAGATTTTGGACGACTGACGCAGGGTTGGGCTGGTTTGCAGCCCTCCGGTGACTTATCTGGAAAGTTCAACGTGGGAGAGGCTTGATGGATTATCAAACCATAAAGTTGGACGTGCGCGACGATATTGGGGTGCTGACACTTAGCCGCCCGGACGTGATGAACGCGCTCGACACGCAGATGCGGGCAGAAATTACCCATGCCGTGCGCCTGTGTGAACGCGAGGCGCGCGTGCTGGTCATGACCGGGGAAGGGCGGGCGTTCTGCTCTGGCCAAGACCTTGGCGACCGGGCGAATGCGGCGAATATCGATTTGGAGCGGACGCTGCGGGATGAGTACGTCCCGATGCTTCGCGCGATTTTTGAATGTTCCATCCCGACGATTGCCGCAGTTAACGGCGCGGCGGCCGGGGCCGGGGCCAACTTGGCGCTGGCGGCGGACGTGGTGATCGCGACGGAATCAGCAGTGTTCCTGCAAGCCTTTGCCCGCATCGGCCTGATCCCCGACGCGGGCGGAACCTACTGGCTGCCGCGCCAGATGGGGGCCGCGCGGGCGATGGGCGCTGCCTTGTTCGCGGAACCCATCCCGGCCAAACAAGCCGCCGAATGGGGTATGATCTGGGAAGCCGTGCCGGATCGGGAATTCGAAAAACACTGGAAGGCGCGGGCCAAGAAGCTCGCCACCGGGCCGACGCTGACTTACGGAAAAATCAAGGAAGCGATCCGTGGTTCGTTCGACAATTCGCTGGATGAGCAATTGACGCTTGAGGCGCGGTTGCAAGGCGCCTGCGGCCAGACGCGGGACTTCAAGGAAGGGGTACTCGCGTTTCTTGAAAAGCGCCCGGCGGAGTATGAGGGGCGATAGCCGCACCGCTTGACTGCTCAAAGCAAAAGGCCATGCGCATCGGGATGGCCTTTTCCGTTTCATCAGTCGCGCTTCTTAGCGATTTTCGACGTCAACGTAGCTCCGCGATGTCGCGCCTTTGTAAAGCTGGCGGGGGCGGCCAATTTTCTGCTGCGGATCGCCGATCATCTCTCTCCACTGTGAAATCCAACCGACCGTGCGGCTGAGTGCGAAGATCGGCGTAAACATTGAGGTGGGGAAGCCCATCGCCTCAAGAATAATGCCGGAGTAGAAATCGACATTCGGGAACAGCTTTTTGTCGGTAAAGTAGTCGTCTTGCAGCGCCTTTGCCTCAAGTTCCTTAGCGACCTGAAGTGTTGGGTTGTCTTCGATCCCGAGCAGATCAAGCACTTCGTCTGCGGACTGTTTCATCACCTTCGCGCGCGGGTCGAAGTTTTTATAGACGCGGTGGCCAAAGCCCATCAGGCGGAACGGATCATCTTTATCCTTCGCACGCTCGATATATTCGGGGATCTTGTTGGGAGTGCCGATTTCCTTCAGCATTTCCAGAGCCGCTTGGTTCGCACCACCATGCGCCGGACCCCAAAGACAAGCGATGCCCGCAGCGATGCAGGCGAACGGATTGGCGCCGGAGCTGCCGGCCAGACGCACGGTCGAGGTCGATGCGTTCTGTTCGTGGTCCGCGTGCAGCATAAAGATGCGATCCATCGCGCGGGACAGGATCGGATTGACTTCATATTCCTCAGCAGGAACGGCAAAGCACATACGCAGGAAGTTCGATGCATAGTCGAGGTCATTCTGCGGGTAAACGAACGGCTGCCCGATCGAATATTTATACGCCATCGCCGCAATCGTCGGCAGTTTCGCGATCATCCGAATGGCTGCAACTTCGCGCTGCCACGGATCGGAAATATCGGTCGAATCATGATAGAATGCCGACATCGCGCCAACCACGCCAACCATCGTGGCCATCGGGTGCGCGTCGCGGCGGAATCCGCGGAAAAAGTTGTGCATCTGCTCGTGAACCATCGTGTGCTTGGTCACGCGCATCTCAAAATCATCAAGCTCATCCGCCGTCGGCAATTCGCCGTAAAGCAGCAGGTAGCACACTTCGAGGTAGTGCGAATTCTCGGCCAACTGGTCGATAGGGTAGCCGCGATGCAGAAGCTCACCCTTCTTGCCGTCGATAAACGTAATCTGTGAATCGCAGGACGCGGTCGAGGTGAAGCCGGGATCATAGGTGAACACGCCGCCATCGGCATAAAGCTTGCGGATGTCGATAACATCCGGCCCCGCAGTCGGTGTGAAAATGGGCAACTCCAACGTCTGGTCGCCAAAGCTAAGCGTTGCAGTTTTCTTGTTGTCAGCCATCATCATACCTCTCTGATAATCCCGTGCCCGGATCGGACGGGGCGTTTTGTTCTGTTGATCGCACGAGGGAGCGTTCTAAATTTTCGCATCCTCAATCCGGGCGAGGGTTTCATCGCGCCCGATAATCAGCATCATGTCAAACACGCTCGGCGATACCGCTCGCCCGGCGAGAGCTGCGCGGAGCGGTCCGGCAAGTTTACCGAGTTTGAGGTCATGCGCCTCTGCAACCTTGGTGACGGCCTCCTCCAGATCGTCACGGGACCAGCTAGCATTTTGCAGGTGCGGCGTCAATTCTGACAGTATACGACGGGATACATTGTCGAGCGCTTTTGACGCTTTCTCATCCGGTTCAAACGGACGTGATCCCAGAACAAAGTGTGCCTTTTCAAGAAGATCACCCAAGGTTCGCGCTCGATCCTTCAGGCAATACATCGCGCGGCTCAATGCGTCCTTTTGCCCAACCGACAACGCGTTTTCATCGCGTGACGCGAGGTAACCATCAATTTCATGCAGCAGTGCAGCATCGTCCATTTGGGCGATATGCTGGCTTGATAGATTCTCCAGTTTCTTGAAATCGAAACGGGCGGGGGACTTGCCGATTCCGTCGAGGTCGAACCACTCTTTCGCCTGCGCGTCGGTGAAGAATTCATCGTCGCCATGGCTCCAGCCCAGCCGCGCGAGGTAGTTGCGCATCGCCGGAGTGGGGTAGCCCAATGCCTGATATTCCGACACACCCAGCGCGCCATGCCGTTTGGAAAGCTTCTTGCCATCCGGCCCGTGAATCAGCGGGATATGCGCCCAAACCGGCACCTGCCATCCCATCGCGTCGTAAACCATCGTCTGACGCGCGGCGTTGGCAAGGTGGTCGTCGCCGCGGATCACGTGCGTGACGCCCATGTCGTGATCGTCAACGACCACCGCCAGCATATAAGTCGGCGTTCCATCCGACCGAAGCACGATCATATCGTCGAGCGTTTCATTCTTCCATGCAACGCGACCCTGCACCTGATCCCCAATGACCGACTCGCCTTCGCGCGGGGCTTTCACCCGGATTGCGTAGGGCTGATCCGGGTGGCTTGCCGGGTCCGTATCGCGCCAAGGCGATCGGAAGAGGGTCGACCGCCCCTCCGCTTTCGCTTGTTCGCGAAACGCGGCGATTTCGTCTTGAGTCGAAAAGCACTTGTAGGCGTGGCCAGATGCCAGCATTTCATGTGCAACCTCCGCGTGCCGGTCCGTGCGGGAGGCTTGGCTGACTGCCTCACCGTCATAATCAAGGCCCAGCCACTCCATCCCCTTCAGGATCGCCTCGGTCGCTTCAGGCGTTGACCGCGCCCGGTCGGTATCCTCGATCCGCAGCAGGAACTTGCCGCCATTGCCGCGGGCGAACAGCCAGTTGAATAGCGCAGTGCGCGCGCCTCCGATGTGCAGAAAACCGGTGGGGGATGGCGCGAAGCGGGTGACGACCTGTGTGTCGGGCATGAGCGGCGTTAACCTTCTGGAAACCATGAGGGGGATAGCGTTTCAGTTGTTTTAATGACGGTGGGGGCGCAGGACAAGGGTGCGGCGGTTTCCTGATCCACTGACGCTGCTGGAAGCCCAGCGTGGCGCGCTGTTTCCCTGGGTTGCGGTGTTCTTCGGCATTGGTATTGGCATCTACTTTTCACTGAAGGTTGAACCGACGCCGAATGCCTATCTGTTGCTTGGTGTTGCCGCCGTTTGCCTTGCCATCCTCACCCGGTGGTTCGCGGAGCGTTGGGGGCCGCTGTTCATTGCTGCGATGATGGTTTGCTTCGGTGTGATGATTGCCGGAGCGCACGCCCATCTGTCGACAGCGTCGGTGCTTGGCTATCGTTACTACGGTCCGATTGAGGGACGCGTTATCAAGATCGACCGCTCGCTGAGTGATAAGGTCCGGCTGACGCTCGACCGGGTCGTCTTGCGCGACATGAGTCCTGCTGCAACGCCGGAACGGGTGCGCGTTTCGCTGCACGGGCAGCAAGGGTATATCGACCCGGCCCCCGGAATGGTCGTGATCCTGACCGGCCATCTCTCCCCACCGCAAGGCCCGGCAGAGCCCGGAGGGTTCGATTTCCGGCGTATGGCGTGGTTCCAGCAGCTTGGCGCCGTGGGCTATACGCGCAGCCCGGTCTTGACGCTTTCCCCGCCGAAGCCGGGCGCTGGATTGTTGGTGACGAAGATCCGGTCAGGTGTCGCGCGTTGGGTCGGTGTGCGTCTGCCGGGTGACGTGGGGGCGTTTGCGACTGCCATCATGACGGGCGACAGGTCTGGCATCAGCCGCGAAACGCTGGATGCACTTAGGGCGTCTAACCTTGCGCATCTGCTTGCCATATCGGGTCTGCATATGGGGTTGCTGACCGGCTTTGTCTTTTCCGTTCTGCGATATGGCTTAGCGCTTTGGCCCGGAATTGGACTGCGTTGGCCAACGAAGAAGATCGCCGCTTGTGGAGCGTTGATCGCGGCGTCCATCTACCTCGGGCTGTCCGGCGGCAATGTCGCGACCGTGCGGGCCTTCATCATGGTTGCCGTGATGCTGGTCGCGGTGTTGTTCGACCGAAGGGCGCTGACGCTGCGTGCGGTCGCGGTCGCCGCCTTGATCGTGCTGACCCTGAGGCCAGAAAGCCTGATCGGCCCTGGCTTTCAGATGTCGTTCGCCGCGACGGCCGCGTTGGTCGCGGTGTTCGGTGCCTTGCGGGACTGGAATGGTTGGCGGGCGCCCGGCTGGGCCCGCCCCGGTCTCGCTGTATTGCTGTCGTCCTTCGTGGCGGGCGCGGCGACGGCACCCATTGCGGCCGCCCACTTCAACCAAGTTGCGCATTTTGGGCTGATCGCGAACCTGCTGACGGTGCCACTGATGGGCGCTCTGGTGGTGCCGGCGGCGGTGCTGACAATGCTGCTTTCGCCCTTTGGCTTGGGGCATTTTGGCTTGTGGTTGATGGCATGGGGTATCCGTTGGATCATCGGCGTCGCGCATTGGATCGCGGGACAGGAAGGCGCGCTGTCCCATGTTGTGACGCCGGGGCCGACGGTATTGCCGCTGATCGCGCTCGGCGGGTTGTTCGTGATCCTCTGGCAAGGCCGCGCCCGTCTTCTGGGCGCATTGCTCGTCGGCGTCGGGTGCTATGTCTGGACCGGAACGGAACGCCCCGCACTGCTGATCTCGGAGAGTGGGGCGCTGTTCGGTGTGATGACGGAGGACGGTCGTGCGCTTAACAAACCAAGGGGCGATGGATTTGTCGCGCTGAGTTGGCTTGAGAATGATGGCGACAATAGCCCTCAAGACGCAGCGTCGGAACGGCCGGGGATTGTCGGAGAGCGTGGACGCCAGCGCATCCATCTTGGCGGCGTCGGGTTTCAGATGTTGTCCGGGCGAGGGGCGGACGAGGTTCTCTCGGTAGCCTGCGAAACCGGGGATTGGGTCGTCTTTTCGGGAGAGGCAGACGTGCCGCCCAAGCCCTGCAATTTGCTCGATCAGGACAAACTTCGCAGCCTTGGCAGCGTTGCATTCTCGGTTCGCAATCAGGGTCTACATATGGAAACCGCCGCCTCCAAAGCGGGGCAACGGCTTTGGACTCAATAAGTGCGGATCAGGCCGACGAGCCGACCTTGCACCTTTACTTTTCCCTCAGGGAGAACGCGGGTTTCATAGGCGGGGTTGGCTGCCTCAAGCGCGATCATCTCGCCCTTGCGCCGAAACCGTTTCAGCGTCGCCTCATGCCCTTCGACAAGTGCCACGACGATGTCGCCATTATCCGCCGCACTTGTTTCACGGATCACCACGACATCACCATCGTTGATGCCCGCGTCGATCATGGAGTCGCCTTTGACCTCCAGCGCGTAGTGGGGGTCTTTGCTGGTCAGCATTTGGCTTGGCACGGCGACGTTGTGCGACGCCTCCGAAATCGCCTCAATCGGCGTGCCTGCCGCGATGCGGCCCATCACCGGAAGCTCCATCGCGGGGGCCGACTCGATTGCCATCGCCGCAGCTGGGGTTGTATCCGGCCGATCACCATCAATAACACGCGGGGCAAAGCTGCTGACGCTCGCGCCACCAAGCGCTTCGGGGAGCTTCACGATCTCAATCGCGCGGGCGCGGTGGGCGAGACGTCGGATAAACCCACGCTCTTCCAACGCCGTAATAAGTCGGTGAATCCCGGACTTGGACCGCAGATCCAATGCTGCCTTCATCTCATCAAATGAGGGGGGCACGCCATCCCGTTGCAGGCGCTTGTTGATAAAATTGAGCAATTCCAGCTGCTTCTTGGTCAGCATTTGGTCGTTCCTCCGCTCGTAACCTCAGTTCACGTGATAGACGTGTTCGGCCCCTGTTCTACACATGTTCTCTTTTTGTGTCAACGCGCCCGTCAGCTATATCGGTATGATATCGACGGCCGACCCAACTTCGCGCGCGGGATCATTCGGAGCGCGAACTACAAGCACATTGGCGGAGGCGAGAACGGTCAGCAACGCACTATCCTGCTTGCCGAAGGGTTCAACCGTGCCACCCTGAAGACGCGCCCGCATGTAGTGTTCACGCGGGCCGTTGGGTGGCAGAGGGGCCGCCAGCTTGGCGGTAGAACGAGGCAGTGGCGCAGGATCGTGTCCGGTCATCACTGCCAGCGCCGGCAATATAAAGATCTGCCCGCATACCATTGAAGATACTGGATTTCCCGGCAATCCGATCATCGGAATACCCATCACGCGCCCGGCCATCAGCGGCTTGCCGGGGCGCATCGCAACCTTGTAGAAGGACTGCTCCATCCCAAGCTTTTCTGCGACCGCCCCGACGAGATCGTGATCGCCGACCGAGGCCCCGCCGATTGTCACAATCAAATCCGCGCCTTCGGCCAGCGAAAACGCCGCCTCAAGCGATGCGATGGTGTCGCGGGCGATGGGCAACATCCGGGTTTCAGCACCGGCGGCGTCAAGCATCGCTTTCAGGCCAAAGCTGTTAGATGCGATGATCTGGTCCGGGCCGGGTGTTTCGCCGGGCATAACCAGTTCGTCCCCGGTCGCGAGCAGCGCCACGACGGGTCTGCGATAGACCGGAACGCTGGCAATATTCATCGAGGCAAGCAGTGCTATATCGCTCGCTGTTAATCGGCGCGGGGCGTCGATTTTATCCCCGATCTTGAAATCAGCACCTTCAGGACGAGTATGGGCCTTTTCGTCAGGGTCGCGTTTGATCGTAATGACGTCGCCCGACCGTTTCACGTCTTCCTGAATGACGACGCGGGTTGCACCTTCTGGAACAGGCGCGCCGGTGAAAATGCGGACGGTTTGACCCGCCTTGACCACCCCGGCGTAACCCTGACCTGCAGCTGATTCACCGATGACCTTGAACATCGCGTCGGCTTCGACTTCGTCCCCGATAACAGCATAGCCATCCATTGCCGAGGCCGAAAACGGTGGTTGATTGCGGGTTGCCACGACGTTTTTCGCGAGCGTTCGCCCGGCGGCTTCGATCAGCGGGATGTTTTCAATATCAAGCGGGGAAACGAGCGACAGAACACGGTTCAGAGCCTCCTCTACAGATATCATGACGCTTCGTACCGTCCTGATTTCCCACCATCTTTTAGTTTGACGTGAATGCCGCCGATCTCCATCGACTTGTCCACGGCCTTCACCATGTCGAACACCGTTAGCGCAGCGGTCGACACGGCGGTCAGCGCCTCCATCTCGACCCCGGTCTGACCGGTGGTTTTCAGGGTCGCCTCGATCTGAACGCCGGGTAGGTCAGGGTCCAACACCAGATCAACCGCAGCTTTGCTGATCGGCAGGGGGTGGCAGAGCGGGATAAGGTCCGGCGTTCGCTTCGCGCCCATGATCCCGGCTAGCCGAGCGACGCCGAGGACGTCGCCTTTCTTCGCTCGGCCTTCTGAAATGATTTCATAGGCTTCTGCAGACATCTTCACCCAGCCAGCCGCGATGGCCACCCGTGCTGTAACGGGTTTTTCCGACACGTCGACCATGTGCGCCTCGCCTTTGCCGTCAAAATGGGTGAGATCGGCCATCACATCATCCCTCCGGGTGCGGTGAGTGGATTTGCGAGCAGAGCGCGTGTCGCGGCGGCAACATCATCTTGTCGCATCAGGCTTTCGCCGATCAGGAAGGCCCGCGCACCGAAAAGCGCCATGTCGGCGAGGTCTTCTGGTTTGGAAAGGCCGCTTTCACAGACGATCAGTCGATCCTCGGGCACCAACCGCGACAGGCGGCGGGTCGTATCCAGCGATGTTTCAAACGTCTTCAGGTTCCGGTTATTGATGCCCATCAGCGGTGATTTCAGCCGCGCGGCGCGGTCAAGCTCTGCCTCGTCATGCACCTCCAATAGCACGTCCATGCCCCAGTCCGTCGCCGCGGCCTCAAGCTCCTCCGCCTGTGCATCACTGACGCTGGCAAGGATGATGAGGATGCAGTCGGCGTGCAGCGCGCGGGCTTCGGCGACCTGATAGGGGTCGTACATGAAATCTTTGCGTAGTGCGGGCAGGCCCGTTGCGCCACGCGCTTCGGGCAGAAAGCGGTCAGCGCCTTGGAACGAGGGGCCATCGGTCAGGACAGACAGGCAGGTCGCGCCGCCGTCTTCGTAGGCTTTGGCGAGCGCGGGCGGGTCGAAATCTTCGCGGATCAAGCCTTTCGACGGGCTGGCTTTCTTGACCTCTGCGATCAGGCCATAGCCGTCCTGCGTTGCGTTTTGCAGCGCTTTGGCAAAGCCGCGCGGGGGTGGGGCCTCCTTCGCGGCGACTTCCACCTCAGCAAGCGGGCGCTCGGCTTTGCGGGCGGCGATTTCTTCCAATTTGTAGGCTTTGATCTTGTCGAGAACGGTGCCGGTCATGTGTCTTCCTCTGCCCAGCGGATCGGCGTTTCGCCGCGATCCGCCAGCCATGTATTGATCTTCGAAAATGGGCGGGAGCCGAAAAAGCCCCGTCGCGCCGAAAGCGGGGACGGGTGTGCGGTTTCGATCACCAGATGATCGCCGGGGCGGATATGGCGCGATTGCGCTTGCGCGTGACGCCCCCATAAGACGAAGGCTGTCGGCCGTTCGCTGACGTGGTGAAGAACCTGCTTGGCAAGATCGAACCAGCCAAGTTTCGCGTGCCCACCTGCGGATCCTGCCGGAACTGTAAGCGCGGTGTTCAACATCAGCACCCCTTGCCGTGCCCAATGCCGAAGATCGCCGGTGCGTGGTGCGGTTTCAACATCATCCTGCATCTCTTTGAAAATATTGGTCAAAGATCGGGGTAGGGGGGTGACGTCCGGCTCAACCGAAAAGGCAAGGCCATGCGCGTGGCCGGGGGTTGGATAGGGATCTTGACCCAAAATCACGGCTCGCACGTTTTCGGGCGGCGTCATGTCGAGTGCTGCGAATATCTGCGAACGCGGCGGAAGCACTGGGCGTGTTTCAGTATCAAGCGCGGCGCTGATGCCGGGCCAGAGTTCCGAAAAGAACGGAAGCTCCGCCCATGCCGAGGGTGGATGACCATCGAAGGCCATCAGGCCGCCTCTGACGTGAGTTTGGCTAGCCCCTCAACCTTGGTCTTGGCGTTGCCGCTGTCGATGGACTCCGCCGCTTTCGTCGCGCCATCTTTCAGGTCAGAGGCCGCTCCCGCGACAACCAGTGCGGCGGCGGCGTTCAGCAGCACGGCATCGCGGTACGCCCCTTTGTTGCCGTCAAGCAGCGCGGCGAAGGCTTTGCCGTTCTCCTCGGGCGTGCCGCCCAGAATGGCCTCAAACGGATGTTGGGGCAGGCCGGCGTCTTCCGGGTGAACTTCCCGATCGGCAATCACGCCGTTTTCCAGCGCGGCGATCCAGCTAACGCCCGCGATCGAAAGCTCATCCGTGCCGTCAGAGCCGTGGACGATCCAGACCGTGTGGGAGCCGAGGGTTTGCAGCGTTTCGGCCATCGGGCGAATCAAATCACGGCTGAATGCGCCGGTCAGTTGTCGTTTTACACCGGCGGGGTTGGTCAGCGGCCCGAGGATGTTGAAAATTGTTCGTGTGCCGAGTTCCGACCGCGTCGGCATGACATGCGCAATCGCCGGGTGGTGCATAGGCGCCATCATAAAGCCAATGCCGACATCCTTCAGCGCGCGTTCAACAACCGGTGCACCGACCATCACGTTGATCCCAAGCTGGCCTAATGCATCCGCCGCGCCGGATTTGGAACTCAGGTTGCGATTGCCATGTTTCGCGACAGTCACGCCTGCGCCCGCCACAACGAAAGCCGTCGCGGTTGAGATGTTCAGCGTGCCTTTCCCATCGCCCCCTGTGCCGACGATATCCATCGCACCTTCGGGCGCACGCACTGCGTTACACTTCGCTCGCATCACCGCAGCAGCGGCGGCATATTCATCAACCGTTTCCCCACGGGTCCGAAGCGCCATCAACAGCCCGCCGATCTGGCTGGGTGTCGCTTCGCCTTCGAACAGCAACTCAAAGGCCTGCTCTGCCTCGGCGCGGGTCAGCGCGCGGTCGGCGGCCGCGTCGATCAGGGGTTTCAGCGCGTCGCTCATGCGGGTTCCTTCGCGAGATCGAGGAAGTTCTGGAGGAGTTTGTGCCCATGCTCGGACGCAATCGATTCCGGGTGAAATTGAACCCCGTGAATCGGAAGGGTTTTGTGGCGCAAGCCCATGATCGTGCCGTCCTCAAGATGCGCGTTCACCTCAAGACAATCGGGCAGGCTGTCACGGTCGACAATCAGCGAATGATAACGGGTCGCATCGAACGGCGTCGGGATGTCATGGAAAACCCCCGTTCCGTCGTGGTGCATGACGCCCATCTTGCCGTGGACGATCTCGTGGCAGCGCACGACCTTGCCGCCGAACGCCTCGCCAATGGCCTGATGGCCAAGGCAGACGCCCATCAGGGGGATACGCGCCTCGGCTGCGGCCATCGTAAGGGCCAGACAAATGCCTGCCTGCGCTGGGTCGCAAGGGCCGGGTGACAGCAGGATCGCATCGGCGCCCATGCCCATCGCGTCCTGCACATTCAGCGCGTCGTTCCGGCGCACGACAACTTCGGTCCCCAACTCGCCCAGATAGTGAACGAGGTTGTAGGTAAAGCTGTCGTAATTATCGATCAGCAGCAGCATTTCGCAGGCTTTCATCATTGGGGGGTGATCCCCCGGTTCAGTCGGGCTATACATGCCCAGAGAGCGCCGCAGGGGTCAAGGCCTGACCCGTGCAACAAGAGGCACGAGCAAGACGGAGTAGGCCCGTGATACGCGGATTTTTGTCAGGAGTTTTCTGGGGTGGCATCGCTTCGGCTGTTGTTGCCGCTGTGTTGTCGCAATGGACGGACCTTCCGCCCGAAGCGGCGCGTGCGCCCGACGCGACGGAACTTGAAGTTCCGGGCGGATCGGAGTTCGATCAGGCAAAGCCGGATGCGACGCCTGTCGTGCCAAGCACCGACGCCGATCCAGACGCCCCCGGACCGACCGGGTTGGCTGAGCCGGACGCTGGGTCAGGCGACGCTGCACCCAGCCCCGACACCACGCCCGCCAATGCGCCCCAAACGGCGGAAGATGCGCCCAGCCTAACGTCGCCCGATGCGGGCGACAGCGATGTTGTCGCACGGGCGCCGACCGCTGATCCGCAACAGCCGCCGACACCGGAAATCGGAGACGCTCCGCTTGCACCGGGCATTGCCGCGACGCCTCGCCTGAATACGGAAAGCGCCGCATTACCGGAAACACCTGAGGCGGAGTCCGAAACCGCCGAAGAAGAACCGATTGAAGAGGCCGCGCTTGCGCCGGAGACCGTCAAACCCGAAACGCCGGAGGTGGAGGAGGCCGAGCCTGAACCGCAGCCCGCACCGCAGGCGGAACAGCCCGAAGCTGAGCCCGAGGCGGAAGAACCCGAAGCGGCGCCGGAAACCAGCGAAAGCAGTGATGCGCCCAACGTCGGCGAAGCTCCCGCCATCCGTATGCCGGTGCCCGAGATTACCGACCGCGCGCCCAACGTCACCACGAACCGACTGCCCCGGATCGGCGTCACCAACGAAGAACCGGAGGCTGAAGCCGCTGCCGTGACCCCCGATGCCGAAGGCGCGATGGCGCAGAACGCGATTCCGTTCGACAACCTTGACGGAAAGCCCCTGATGGCGGTCGTTCTATATGACGACGGATCGGGCAGCGTATCGCCTGATGTCGCGGAATCTCTGCCATTCCCGGTCAGCTTTGCCATTGACGCGGCGCAGCCGGACTCCGGGGCGCGGGCTGCCCGCTATCGTGAAAACGGTTATGAAGTTGTGATGACCCTTGGACTGCCCGAAGGGGCAGAGGCGCGGGACATCGAAGTCGCCTTCCAAAGCGCGTTCGTGGCGATGCCCGATGCGGTGGCGGTTCTGGATCAGCAGGATGACGGCTTCGGCGCGCGGCGACTGACAGCGCGGCACGTCGTCGAAATTCTTGCGGAGAGCGGCCATGGCCTTGTGACGTTCGATCGCGGGCTGAATGCGGCCCAGCAGATCGCACAAAGGGAAGGGGTGCCCGGCGGCTCCGTCTTCCGTGTGATTGATGAGGATGGGGCGAGTGCTGAGGTGATGCGCCGCTACCTCGACCGCAGCGCGTTCCGGGCGCAACAGGACGGACAAGTCATTGTCGTCGGAACGCTGACGCCTGAAACGGTCGAAGGGCTGATGGCATGGGCGATGGAAGACCTGTCAGCGAATATGCTGATCGCGCCGGTTTCTGCGGTGCTTCGCGCCAGCGAATAACGGGCGGCGCTTAGGCGTTGCCCGATCCCTCAAACCGTCCGGCATCCTCGGCGGCCTTGCGGATCGCCTTCGATTTGTTGACGGTTTCCTGATATTCGGCCTCTGGATCGCTGTCATAGACAACGCCACCCCCGGCCTGAATGTATAGCTTTTCGTCCTTCACAACGGCCGTGCGCAGCGCGATGCACATGTCCATGTCACCATTGGCTGCGAAGTAACCGCATCCCCCGCCATAGACACCGCGTTTTTCCGGTTCAAGCTCGTCAATGATCTCCATCGCGCGAACCTTGGGCGCGCCGGAAACCGTGCCTGCGGGCATCCCGGCAAAAAACGCGGATAGCGCGTCCTGATCCTCGGCCAATTCGCCCACCACGTTTGAAACGATGTGCATGACGTGGCTATAATGTTCGACGATGAATTCTTCGGTCGGGCGGACCGTGCCGATCTTTGCGACCCGGCCCACGTCATTGCGCCCTAGGTCAAGCAGCATGAGGTGCTCGGCCAGCTCTTTCTGGTCAGCCAAAAGGTCCATCTCCAGTGCCCGATCTTCGTCGGGGTTTTTGCCCCTTGGTCGGGTGCCCGCAATGGGGCGGATCGTGATTTCATTGCCGAAGACCCGAACGAGGATTTCAGGACTCGCACCGACGATCTGAAACTCACCGAAGTTAAAATAGAACATGAACGGGGACGGGTTCGTCCGTCGCAAACTGCGGTAAAGCGAAAACGGCGGCAGTGGGAAATCCTGCGTCCAGCGTTGCGCCGGAACGACCTGAAAGATATCGCCCGCCTTGATGTAATCCTTGGCTTTCTCGACCGCGGCTTTGTAGCCATCATGCGTAAAGTTCGACTTCAGCGGGCCAAGCTCCGCCTCACCGCCAAGGCCACGGGTTTCACCGCCTGCCGCGCGTTCCAGATCGCGCACCGCGTCCATCACACGCTCCGCCGCCTGTGCATAGGCCGCGCGCGCGGTCATGCCGCTGCTGGCCCAGGCAGGGGAAACAACGGTGACTTCGCCCTTCACGCCATCAAGCACCGCAACGACCGAGGGCCGCAGCATCACCGCATCCGGCAGGCCGAGCGTATCGGGGTTCACATCGGGCAGATGTTCCACCAGCCGGATCATGTCATAACCGAGGTAGCCGAACAGGCCCGCCGCTGAGGATGGCAGATCGTCAGGCATGTCGATGCGGCTTTCGTCAATCAACGCGCGAAGGCTGGCGAGGGGATCATCGCTTCTCTCGTCAAACGCTTCGGGGTCGAACCGGGCGTTGCGGTTGATGCGCGCCTCTGTCCCGCTGCATTCCCAGATCAGGTCGGGTTTCATCCCGATGATTGAATAGCGGCCCCGAACCTCACCGCCCGTCACACTTTCCAGCATGAAGCTGTCCTTGCGGGCGCCCGCAAGTTTCAACATCAGCGACACCGGGGTATCGAGGTCCGCCGCCAGCCGCGCGAACACGACTTGGTTCTTGCCGGCAGAATACTCCGCCGCGAACGCGTCAAAAGCTGGGGTGATCGAAACGGACATCCGGCTTACGGGAACTGCGCGTGAACGGCGTTGATCGCAGACTGATTGCGGGTCAGCCCGGCGTTGGTTTGCAGCGAACGGGCATAGGCCGCAAAGATATCCTGCACCAAGCTTTGCGCAACGCGACCTTCAAGCTGCGCTTTCAGGGCGACCGTATCCTCTGCGTCTTCATCCGGCGGCGCGATGGAATCGAGCCGCACCAGCAGCACGGTTTCTTCGGCGTCCATCACCTGATAGGCGCCGGTTTCCATCTCAAACAGCTTTTCATTGAAATCCGGCGGCGTGCCGTCAACAAACCCGTCGCGGGTCAGGCCGGTTTCGGTTTCAAATACCAAGCCAAGGTCCGATGCGCTTTCACCGTCGGCCAAACGCGTCGCGAAATCCTCGGCCATGTCGTGCAGATGTTCGAGCGTTGTTTGCGCTTCCCAACCCACGATGACGGCGTTTCTGACGTCTTCAAACGGTTGCAGGGTTGGCGGTACGGTTTCATCAAGCCGCATGGCGAAGATACCGCCATCCTCAAGCTCCAGCACTTCGGCGAAATCCTCTTCGGTCACAGCCGCAGCGACAGAGCGGAAATCGTCATAGGCCGCGATGCCCTCGCGCAGACCGCGCGTCCAGTCGATCTGGCCGAACTCCATCTCAGTCTCATCGGCGAGTTCCTCGAGTGTTGCGCCGCCGGCGAGCAGGTCTTCGATCCCCGATGCGCGCTCGGCCACGGCCCGCCGCGCCTGATCCATCGAATATTCTTCCTTCAGATCTTCGCGCGCGTCCTCAAAGCTGACCTCTTGCGCATTGAGAATACCGTTCATGCGGTAAAGCGCGGGGCCGAGGTTGGATTGCGCCGGCTCGGTCACGTCGCCCGGTTCAGCGAGCGAAAAGACAGCGTCAGACGCGTCGCCCAGTTCGGCAGCGGTGACATCGCCCATGTCAATATCGGCAAGGGTCAGGCCGCGTTCTGCCACGAGGTCGTCAAAGCTGACCTCTCCGGCGGCGAGCCGCTCGCTGGCCGCTTGCGCCGCCGCGTCATCCTCAAACACCAACCGTTCTACCAGCCGCCGTTCCGGCTGCAGGAATTCGTCCGACCGTTCGTCGTAGATGTTTTTCAGGATCGTATCGTCCACCTCGATGGTGTCGAGCAGCGTTTCCGGGCGCAGCCAAGCGTAGCTGATCCGGCGCACTTCGGGCTTGGTGAATTCGTCGGGGTTCGCGTCGTAATAGGCTTCAAGCTCTGCCTGCGTCGGTTCGGGCAGTGGTTCCTCCAACGCGCTTGCATCAAGGGTCGTCCAGCCAAAGCTGCGTTGCTCACCCACATAGCCAAGGATCGCCGAGGTGATCTGGGGCGAGGGGGGGACGCCGCCGACAACAGCCGCCTGCAGCAAGGTGCGGGCGGATTCGTCGCGAATGTCTTCTTCAAACTCAGCGGTGGTTAGACCTTGGCGTTCAAGGACAAAGCTATAGGCCTCACGATCAAACTCACCATCCAGCCCACGGAAATCGGGAATTGCGACGACCTGTTCGCGCACCTGCTCATCCCCGACGGAAATGCCCAGCCGATCCGCTTCGTTATCCAACGCCGCGGTCGTGACCAGTTGCGCAAAGACACGATCACTGGCCGAAACGCCATAGATCAACTGCGAAACCTGATCCGCTTGTTGGAGCGATACCTGCTGCCCGGTCTGCTGCGACATCGCTTGCAATTCTTCCTGCAGGGCAAGGCTGTAGCGCTGAACGCTGATTTCGCGATCACCGACCGATCCCACGGACCGGACCGCGCCGCCAAAGTTGCTGACCCCGAAACCGCCAAGACCGACGATCAGAAGAAGTAGGATGATCCAAACAAAGACTTTGGACACGCTACCTGATTTTTTGGCCGACATTGGGCGCTCCTTCGGAGTTTTCTTTGTGGTTTCTTAGGCGGTTGCTGCGGGCGGGGCAAGATCAGAGGTTCGAGAGCCGCTGAAACAACGTGTTGATCCCGCTTCGGTCGATATTCGCGAAGGCGATCCGCATCTGCCGCGCGCCTGCCGGATCGTCTTCTGGCATGAACATCGTTCCGGGCAGCATCAGAACGGCCGTATCCCGCACCAGACGTTTGGCGAGGTCGGCGGAGGATTCGGCGAACGGGTGTTCCGCATAGGCAAAATAGGCTCCGCAGCCCAGCAGCCGCCAACCATTGAGGGAGGGGAAGCCTTCCTCCATCGCCGCACGGCGGTCGAGGATTTCAAGCCGCTCCCCCGCAAGCCAGTTGGTGAGGTTCCGAAGCCCCCAGAGCGCCGCATATTGGCCCAACTGATTTGGACAAATCGCGACGGTATCAAGGAATTTTTCAATCTCAGTCAACCGCCCTTCATCAGCAATCACCGCGCCAACCCGATGACCGGTCAGCCGAAATGCCTTCGAGAACGAATAAAGGTGGATCAGCGTATCCGCCCAATCGGGATCGCTGAACAGCGCATGGGGCCGCCCGCTGCGCCCGTCAAAATCGCGATAGGTTTCATCAACGATCAGGGCGAGGTTATGTTTCCGGCAAAGCGCCATGAACTGACCAAGCAACGCACCGAGATATTCGACGCCGCCCGGATTGTTCGGCGTGACGAGTGCGATGGCCTTGGTTTTCCCGGTAATCAACTTCTCTGCCGCCTCGGGGTCCGGCATCAGATCGCTGCCCGTCGCCAGCGGAACAGTGGTCACACCCTGCATGTCGAGCCACATTTTATGGTTGAAATACCAAGGCGTTGGCAGAATGACCTCATCCCCTTGACCGGCGAGGGTCGAGATCGCGGCCGCAAACGCCTGATTGCAACCGGAGGTTATTGCGACGTGATCCGGGCGAATGTCGCCACCATAGGCCAAGGACCATTGGTGCGCGACCTCGGCCCTCAACTCCGGCAGGCCCAGGACGGGGCCGTAAAGATGCGCCTCGGGCTGGTTCAGCGCGAAATCGGCGATGGCTTTGCGCAACGGCTCTGGCGGAGGGGCGACCGGGGCGGCCTGGCTGACGTTGATCAGCGGATTGTCGTCGGTAAACGTGACCCCGTCGAGCCAGCGTCGCGCCTCCATCACTGGGGGCGGGAAGGTGTGGGCCATGCGGGGGTTGATCGGTGTCGTCATGGCCATCCTGTTGGCTGTGCCCGCCCAATCGTCGCAGCGTTTTCAGGCCGCAGAGGGGCGTGTCGTGGGATCAGTCCTTGCCCCGATAGGGTTCGACATATTGTAGGGCCATGTCCCACGGAAAGAAAATCCACGTATCCTGACTGACCTCGGTGATGAAAGTATCAACCATCGGGCGGCCTTTGGGTTTGGCATACACCGTTGCGAAATGCGCCTTCGGATATTTCGCCCGCACGACTTCCAGTGTTTTTCCGGTGTCGACCAGATCGTCGATAATCAGAATGCCTGTGCCGTCGCCCATCAGGTCTGGGTCCGGGCTTTTCAGGATTTTGGCTTCAGACTGGGCCTGATGGTCGTAGGATTTGATGCTGATCGTATCGACCGTGCGGATATCAAGTTCCCGCGCCGCGATCATCGCGGGGGCCATACCGCCACGGGTGATGGCCACAACCGCACGCCACGCGCCGTCATCCGGGCCGTGACCGTCCAGCCGCCATGCCAATGCGCGCGCATCCCGGTGGATTTGATCCCAACTGATGTGGAACCCCTTTTCGTGGGGCAGGCGGTCCGTCATACCGCGTCCCCGGCTTTCCGGCCTGTCACAGCGTCAATGTCCGGCGCATCTACCGCCTTCATGCCGACAACATGATAGCCCGCATCGACGTGGAGCGTTTCGCCCGTCGTGCCTGAACCAAGGTCAGACAGCAGATAGACCGCCGATTTACCGACCTCATCTTGCGTCACATTGCGGCGGAGGGGGGAGTTCAACTCATTCCATTTCAGGATATAGCGGAAATCGCCGATGCCAGATGCCGCGAGCGTTTTGATCGGCCCGGCAGAGATCGCATTGACCCGGATGCCATCTTTGCCAAGGTCTTCGGCCATATACATGACCGACGCCTCAAGCGCCGCTTTGGCGACGCCCATGACGTTATAATGTGGCATGACCTGTTCGGCGCCATAATAGGTAAGGGTCAGCATCGACCCGCCATCGGTCATCAGCTTTTCGGCCCGTTGCGCGACGGCGGTGAAGGAATAGACTGACACGTCCATTGTCATGCGGAAGTTATCGGGTGTCGTGTCGACGTAACGCCCGCGAAGTTCCGTCTTGTCGGAAAAACCAATGGCATGGACCAGGAAATCAAGCTTGCCCCATTTCTTCTCCAACGCTTCAAACCCGGCGTCGATAGAGGCGGGGTCAGACACATCGCAGTCGATAAGCGTGTCGACACCCAGACTTTCGGCAAGCGGTTCGACGCGTTTCTTGAAACTGTCCCCGAGATAGGAAAACGCCAGCTCTGCCCCGTGTTCGGCACAGGCTTTGGCTATCCCCCAGGCAATGGATTTATCGTTCGCGAGCCCCATGATTAGCCCGCGTTTTCCTTCCATTAATTTGGTCGACATGCTGTGCCCCTCGACATCTTTGTTATCAAGTGAAAAGCTTTAGGCGATTGCTTGGGGCGCATCAAGCCTGACACGTCCTTATAGACAGGTTGTGGAACCCGCGATGTGACCATACCAGCAGCCAATCAAAGGAAATTGGAATGACGGACAGAAGCGGAATATTTGCAGGCGATGACCCGTTCGCCATCGCACGAAGCTGGTTGGCAGAGGCGGAAGGCGCCGAACCGAACGATCCGAACGCGATTGCGCTGGCAACCGTGGACGAACATGGGGTGCCCAATGCACGCATGGTTTTGCTGAAAGACATCGAGGATGCATCCTTCGTTTTTTACACCAATTACGAGAGTGTGAAGGCGCAGGAAATCAGTTCAGCCGGGACAGCCGCTTTTGTGCTACACTGGAAATCGTTGCGGCGGCAAATTCGTGTCCGCGGCCATGTTGAACGGGAAGACGGCCCTCTTGCCGACGCTTATTTTGCGTCGCGGTCGCTGAAAAGCAGACTGGGGGCTTGGGCTTCACGTCAATCCCGCCCACTCGGGTCGCGTGGCGAACTGATGGCGGAGGTCGCAAAGGTCACTGCAACGCACGGGGTAAACCCGAAAAGACCCGCATTTTGGGGTGGCTTTCGGATCATACCAACGGAAATCGAGTTCTGGGCCGATGGTGCATTTCGGCTGCATGACCGCTTCCGCTGGAGCCGATCAACACCCGAAAACGATTGGAATATTGAGCGATTAAACCCGTGACATTCACGTATCGTGAATGACAAGCGGCAGAAAATAAGTGATTTTTCGCTTGCAACCGGGCGACGGTGTGGCACAAAACCCCTGCCGCCTGCCCATAGCAGCAAACACGATGAGCGCGTCACTGATGACAGAAGAAAACCCCGAAGGCCAAATTGTCCAGGGCATAGTTAAGTGGTTCGACCCCTCCAAGGGGTTCGGATTCGTGGTCGCTGGGGATGGTGGTCCGGACATCTTGCTTCATGCGAACGTGTTGCGGAATTTCGGCCAAAGCTCCATCGCTGACTCCGCGGTCGTGCAGATTGCGGTGCAGGAAACGGGCCGGGGTCTTCAGGCCACCGCCGTATTGCGAATCGACCCGCCCGAGGCGTCCTCCGAAACCAGCCTTGAAGAAGAGGCGATGCTGTTTGAGGGCGATGAAGAAGCCGGCCCCCTTGAACCCGCGCGGGTGAAGTGGTTCGACAAGGCGAAGGGGTTTGGCTTTGCCAACGTGTTCGGTCGGCCAGAGGACGTGTTTGTGCATGTCGAGATTTTGCGCCGCTCCGGCCTTGCGGACCTGCAACCGGGTGAGGCTGTCGGCCTGCGGGTGATCGACGGCAAACGTGGCCGGATGGCGACTGTCGTGACATCGTGGGAATCCGCATTGCGGGGCGATGACGAGGCATGATCCGCCACGCCGCTGCTGCTCTCCTCTTTATAGGGCCGACATATGCGATGGCGGAGTGCGCTCCGACCCATGTCGATTTGCGCGGCGATTGGGGGCAGGCTCGGTTCAATGTCGAAGTTGCGGATGACCGGACCGAACGCGCGCAAGGTCTGATGTTCCGCGAGACGCTCGACCGGCGGTCCGGTATGCTATTCGTATATGAAGAACCGCAGCGGGTTTCGTTCTGGATGAAGAACACGCTTATCCCGCTCGACATGCTGTTTGTCGACGAAACCGGGCAGGTGCAGCGAATCCATGAAAACGCGACGCCAGAGGATGTCACGTCGATTGATGGAGGTGATGACATTCTGTTTGTCCTAGAGATTAACGGCGGCCTCGCTTCCCGCCTTGGGATCGACGAAACGACCGTCTTGCGGCACAGTGCGCTGGACCCAGATAAGATGATCTGGCCCTGCGACGACGGTTAGGGCTTTTCAAACCGAATTACGCAAGGTAGAGAAGCGCTCGTTCGGGGCGTAGCGCAGCCTGGTAGCGCGACGGTTTTGGGTACCGTAGGTCGCAAGTTCGAATCTTGCCGTCCCGACCACTTCCCAATTTCACTATGTATCGATCCTTGCGTGTGGCAGGATCGCCGCGCAATTTTACTGCGCGGCTACGCGATTTTTTCCTCACAATCTTAACGCGCCTTGAGGCAAAGCATCAGCCTGCGTCGCTAAGTTATCCTTCCATAACGAAAAACAAATCTGACGGCGCGTCAGGTGAATCGAGCGGCAAGGATTCGGGCTCACAGGACGGGTCACAGGTCAACAAAAAAGATCGGTGGAAAACCGAAAATAATATGTTGACCGGTATGCACTCCTACGTCAGTTTGTGTAAGCCGACCGGGACGCCACAACATATAGTGACGCTTGGTTCGAGAGGGACAGACAGAACACAAATAGCCGACCAAACGAAGGTGTGGTTACAGCGCGGGGCATCCTTGTTTTCGCGTGGGGAGTTTTTTGACCTGAACTGACCGTCCGACCGGCATGAGCGCAGGGCGCGATTCTGGACACAAAGAGCCAGCCGCGACCAGGGAAGTTAATGACGCACGACGAGGCAGACCAAAAAAATGAAGATAGAACGCAAATTCACCCAGGCGGGGCGCGATGCCTACGCCACCATCGACTTCACCAAGACAGTTTCCGAAATCCGCAACCCTGACGGCACCATCGTGTTCCGTCTGGATGAGGTCGACGTGCCCACAAGCTGGAGCCAGGTCGCGTCGGACGTCATCGCGCAGAAATATTTCCGAAAAGCGGGCGTGCCTGCACGTCTGAAGAAGGTGCGCGAAAAGGGCGTGCCGGAATTCCTGTGGCGGTCTGTTCCTGATGAAGATGCACTGGCAGAGCTGCCGGAGGAGGAGCGCTTGGGCGGAGAGACAAGCTCTCGCCAGGTGTTTGACCGGCTTGCCGGTGCATGGTGCTACTGGGGCTGGAAGGGCGGCTACTTCACTACCGAGGATGACGCGCGCGCTTACTTTGACGAAATGCGTTACATGTTGGCGACCCAGCGGGCGGCGCCGAACTCTCCGCAATGGTTCAACACCGGGTTGCACTGGGCCTACGGTATCGATGGGCCGGGGCAGGGACACTACTATGTCGATTACAAGTCGGGCAAGCTGACGAAATCGAAGTCGGCTTATGAGCATCCGCAGCCGCACGCTTGTTTCATCCAGTCGGTCGGCGATGATCTGGTCGGCGATGGCGGCATCATGGATCTGTGGGTGCGTGAAGCGCGGCTGTTCAAATACGGCTCCGGCACGGGCACCAACTTTTCGTCGCTTCGCGCCGCGAACGAGGCACTGTCGGGCGGCGGTAAATCGTCGGGCCTGATGGGGTTCCTAAAAATCGGTGACCGCGCAGCCGGGGCGATCAAATCCGGCGGCACGACACGCCGGGCCGCGAAAATGGTGATCTGCGATGCGGATCACCCGGACATCGAAGAATTCATCAACTGGAAGGTCATCGAAGAACAGAAAGTGGCCTCGATCGTCGCGGGTTCCAAGATGCACGAACGCTGCCTGAACGACATCTTCGCCGCCATCGGCGGATGGGATGGCGCCGTCGATGACGCCTATGATCCGAAGGTCAACGACGGGCTGAAAGAGGCCGTCAAAGCCGCGAAAAAGCAAGCGATCCCGGAAACTTACGTCAAGCGCGTGCTGGACTACGCAAAGCAAGGCTACAGCTCTATCGAGTTCCCGACCTACAACACCGATTGGGACAGCGAGGCGTATTCAAGCGTTTCGGGCCAGAACTCAAACAATTCGATCCGCGTCACCGATGCTTTCCTGAAAGCCGTTAAGGATGACGCCGATTGGGAACTGATCCGCCGCACCGACGGCAAGATCGCCAAGACCATCAAAGCCCGCGATCTGTGGGAGCAGGTCGGCCACGCCGCATGGGCCTGCGCCGATCCCGGCATCCAGTATCACGATACGGTCAATGCATGGCACACATGCCCAGAAGACGGTCAAATTCGCGGCTCAAACCCTTGTTCTGAATACATGTTCCTCGACGATACGGCCTGTAACCTTGCGTCGATGAACCTGCTGACCTTCTACAAGGACGGCGCGTTTCAGGCCGAGGACTACATGCACGCCACGCGCCTTTGGACGCTGACGCTGGAAATCTCCGTGACGATGGCGCAGTTCCCGTCGAAGGAAATCGCGCAACTGTCCTACGACTTCCGCACGCTGGGTCTGGGCTATGCCAATATCGGCGGTCTGCTGATGAACATGGGCTATGGCTACGATTCCGACGAGGGCCGGGCGCTGTGCGGTGCCCTGACCGCGATCATGACCGGCGTGGCCTACGCGACCTCCGCCGAGATCGCGGGGGAGCTGGGCGCTTTCGCGAAATACGAAAAGAACGCGAAGCACATGCTGCGGGTGATCCGCAATCACCGGATTGCCGCCTATGGTAAAACGTCGGGCTACGAGGATCTTGAGGTCAAACCCGTTCCCCTCGATCACGCGAGCTGCCCGGACCAATCCCTTGTTTCCCTTGCGAAATCCGCGTGGGACGAGGCGCTGAAGCTTGGCGAAAAGCATGGCTACCGTAACGCGCAATCCACCGTAATCGCCCCGACCGGCACCATCGGCCTGGTCATGGATTGCGACACGACAGGGATCGAGCCGGACTTTGCACTGGTGAAATTCAAGAAACTCGCTGGCGGGGGTTACTTCAAAATCATCAACCGTTCGGTTCCGGCCGCGCTTGAAATTCTCGGCTACGGCTCCGCCCAAATCGAAGAGATCATCGGTTACGCGGTCGGTCACGGCACGCTCGGCAACGCGCCCGGCATCAACCACACCGCGTTGATCGGCCACGGCTTCGGCTCCGCCCAGATCGAGAAGATCGAAGCGGCGCTGCCTTCGGCCTTCGACATCCGCTTCGTGTTCAACCAGTGGACGCTGGGGGAAGAGTTCTGCACCGGCACGCTCGGTATCCCGGCGGCCAAGCTCAACGATCCCGCGTTCGACCTGCTGCGGCATCTGGGCTTTACCCGCGCCGATATCGACGCGGCCAACGATCATGTCTGCGGGACGATGACGCTCGAAGGGGCGCCGCATCTCGATCCGCAACACTACCACGTCTTCGACTGCGCCAATCCTTGCGGCAAAAAAGGCAAAAGGTTCCTGTCGGTGGATAGCCATATCCACATGATGGCTGCGGCACAGTCGTTCATCTCGGGCGCGATCAGTAAGACGATCAACATGCCCAACGATGCAACCATCGAGGACTGCCAGGAGGCATACGAACTGTCATGGAGCCTGGGCGTGAAGGCGAATGCGCTCTACCGGGACGGCTCGAAACTCTCCCAGCCTTTGGCAGCGGCGCTGGTCGAAGACGACGACGATGCGGAAGAGGTGTTGGCAACCGGGTCCGCTCAAGAAAAGGCGGCGGTGCTGGCCGAGAAGATCATCGAAAAGGTGGTCATCAAAGAGGTCGCCCGTGGCCGCGAAAAGCTGCCGGAACGGCGCAAGGGCTACACCCAGAAGGCCATCGTAGGCGGTCACAAGGTTTACCTTCGCACCGGCGAATACGAAACCGGCGCGCTGGGCGAAATCTTCATCGACATGCACAAGGAAGGCGCAGGCTTCCGTGCGATGATGAACAACTTTGCCATCGCGGTGTCGGTTGGCCTGCAATACGGTGTTCCGCTGGAGGAGTTCGT
This sequence comes from Aliiroseovarius sp. YM-037, assembly GCF_048060095.1. Taxonomy (NCBI): domain Bacteria; kingdom Pseudomonadati; phylum Pseudomonadota; class Alphaproteobacteria; order Rhodobacterales; family Paracoccaceae; genus Aliiroseovarius; species Aliiroseovarius sp. YM-037. Next base: position 1,523,145 of record NZ_JBLUOA010000001.1, read on the forward strand.
TGACGCCTTCACCTTTACCAAGTTCGAACCAGCCGGAATGGTGCAGGGCAATGACAGCATCAAGAATGCAACGTCGATCCTTGATTACATCTTCCGCGAGTTGGCGGTCAGCTACCTTGATCGCACCGATCTGGCCCATGTGAAGCCGGAAGGCGCAAGCTTTGACGACCTTGGTCGCGGCGAAGAAGAAGGCGTGTCGAACGTCCAAGAGGTCAGCGAAAACAACGCCTCGAAATCGCTGGAAGTGCTGAAACAAATCAGCTCCACCGGATACCTGCGCAAGCGCGTTCCGCAAGAACTTGTCGTCCTGCAGGGCGGGGCGGGGGCCACGGCGCTTGACGGCGCGGTTGACCCGGTCTCAACGCTGCAAACGCTGGTCCCGGAAACGGCCGGGGCCGTCAAGGCCGCCGCGTCGACTGCGATGGCATCCGGCACCGTCAGCATGGACGCCCGGACCAAGGCGAAAATGCAGGGCTACGAAGGCGATCCATGCGGAGACTGCGGAAACTACACGCTGGTTCGCAACGGAACTTGCATGAAATGTAATACCTGCGGGGCGACCTCTGGTTGCTCGTAGGGAACACGGGGCGGGTGCGCTCGCCCCTGACGCGGATCAGGCCGCAGGCAGAATACCGGGCGGTACAAACGATGAGCCTGATCAGCGAAACTGGGGTGCTTTCGGGCACCCCTTTTTCTTTTTTCGGTGGCCCGTTCTGATTGCGGAGTGATCTGGATTCTCCTAACGATTAGAGAACTGAACCCGATAAGGACGCGCCTATGCTGACGGTCTATTCTAAAAAACACCGGCTTCGGGATTCCAAAGGCGAAATTCATGGCGGAGAGATCGTTCCCCCATTCGAATGCCCCCGTCGGGCCGATATCGTTCTCGATCGGATCAATGCCGTTGGGCTTGGCGAAGTGATTGAACCAAAGGACTACGGACTCGACCCGGTGCATGCCGTTCACGACGCCGGCTACGTTTCGTTCCTGTCGACCTGCTGGGACGAATGGGTTGCAGAAGGGTTCGGAGGTGAGGCAATCGCGACCTCGTGGCCCGGTCGCACCATGAACGCGCCTCACATCCCGCGGAACATCGACGGCAAGGTCGGATATTATGCACTGGCAAGCGAAACTTCGATATCCGAAGGCACTTGGGAGGCTGCGCTTGCATCCAAGGACGTTGCATTGGAGGCGACGGAACACGTCTTGGCTGGCAACGGCGCGGCGTTCGGGCTGTGCCGACCGCCGGGCCACCACGCAGCGCGTGATCAGTTCGGCGGTTATTGCTTTTTGAACAACGCTGCCATCGCCGCGCAACATGCACGTGCGAAGGGCGCGGAGCGGGTCGCGATCCTCGACGTTGATTTTCACCACGGGAACGGGACGCAGGACATCTTCTACGACCGTGACGATGTGTTCTTCCTGTCCCTGCACGGTGATCCGCTTGATGCGTTCCCCTATTTCCTCGGCCATCGGGACGAGGTCGGCACGGGGAAGGGCGCGGGGTTCACCGCCAATTACCCGATGCCGCCGGGGACGGAGTATTCCGCCTGGAAGGCAGCGCTTCAGGACGCGCTTGACCGGATCGCCAAAGCGAAGTGCGATTTTCTGGTCGTTTCGCTTGGAACCGACACGTTCAAGGACGATCCGATCAGCTTTTTCAAACTCGGCTCTGATGATTTCACCGATTATGGTGCGCTGCTTGCGGGTTTGAACCTGCCCACCGTTTTTTTGCTAGAGGGCGGATATGCCGTCGACGACATCGGTGTGAACGTGGTGAATACCCTGACCGGATTCGAAAACGCCCTTCGTTAGCGGAAATCAGCCGTGCGTCAGTGTGATCGAAAGCTGCTTCAACGCTTCGCGTTCCTCGGCGGATAGCTGTTCGGCGTCGACCGTTTCATCGTGAAGCTCAACGAACATTTCTGAAATCTGCGCGATCTCTGCATCGTCAAAGTCGCGGTCAGACCGCGCAAAGCTTGCCACCGACCGCGTGCCCCGACCGACATGGGCGGCGACAAATCCGTGCGACAGCCCGTGTTTGCGGGCTTTTTTCAGCACCGAATGCTCGTCCTCCGCCTCGAGATCCTTCCAAACCCGTGTTCCGGTGTTTTCGAATCCCCAGCGCACGGTCGGGTCGTGCAGGACCAAGCCGTTCTGCGAATAGTAATCCATCCAGTCCTGCGCGTAGGTCTGGAACAGGAATGTCGGCGTCGTGAACTTGATATGGAGCGCAATTGCATAGCCCGCCGGACAAAGTCCATCCAGTTTCGCCAGCACCGGGCTGATGCTTAGTTGTTGATCCATGGGCGTTCCGATAACTCGCATTGAGGTTGCGGGTCGCAACCGCTATATCCTAGATTACCAGAATTACACATCGCGGGTGCTTTGAAAAGTTGATCTGGCCCCAAGACGAAATTCAACTTTAAGGTGCAACGCAGGATGAACAGCGCGATTGGTTCCTACGACTTTTCGGTCGTCGCGCCTGCCGGGTATTACATTGCACTGCGAGTCGGTTTTGCCTACCCGATGTCAGAACAAAACGCACTGCCCGCACGCTGGGTTGAGACATATACCGAGCAGGGATTCATGCTGTTCGATCCGGTGATGAAATGGGTCTACGCCAACACCGGAACCGTGCGGTGGAGCGCGCTGAAGGATGATCCGCAGAAAATTCTGGAAAAAGCCGCGCGGTTCGGCCTGCGCTACGGCGTTGCGATCAGCTGCATCGACAAAAGTGCGCATGGTCAGCGCAGTTTCGGATCGTTCGCGCGGACAGACCGCGAATTTACCGACGCCGAAATCGACACCCTTCGGCAAAGCTTGCGCGCCCTTCACACGTCGATTGCGCCGCCGACAAATCTGACCAAGGCAGAGCTTGAAGTCCTTGAGATGGTCAAGAACGGCCTGTTGATGAAAGAAATCGCAAATCAGATTGGCGTGTCACAGGGCGCGATAAAACAGCGTTTGAAGAACGCGAAACTCAAGCTCAACGCGAAAACCAGCAGTCAGGCTGCGGCGCTCGCGCTGGAGTATGGATTGATCTAATTCGCCGAAATTTGTGGCTTTTGGCCCCGCTTGGAATGTGTCTTGGTTGAATTGGAGTTAACAAAACCCGTGTTGCGGGTTTTAATTCACTCTCCACTTAGGAGAGTACACCATGAAAAATATCACCTTCGACTTGTCCGAAATCCACATGCACGGAACGGCGTTTTACGACTACCTCGCCCTTCGCAAGCACTTCTTTGTCGATACGCTGGGGTGGGACATCCCCCATAACGACGAGGTCGAGATGGACCAGTATGACAATCCGCTGGCCCATTATTCACTTGTCCTGCGGGACGGTAAAGTCATCGGCGGCGCCCGTGCAATGCCCACGACATCGTCCTGGGGCGACTACACTTACATGCTGCGCGATGCGGTCAGCGGAAAGCTTGCCGACATACCGGATGAGGTCATGTCAAAAGAAATCGCGAACCCGAATGTCTGGGAATGCACCCGTCTCGTGATGTCTGAAGAGGTCAAATGCCATGCCGACCGCAGCGCGTGCCTGTCGCTGATCGTTGATGGCCTTGTCCGCGTGGCCCGCAAGCAGGGTGGCAGCGAATTGATGTCACTGTCGCCGCTATCCCTGATGCGTGCCTTGCGTCAGTTGGGCTATGACGCCAGCCGCATTGGAAAGCCGTATCTGAACCCCGGCGACGGGCGCAAATATGCGGTTTTGCGGATGCCAGCAGAACGGGCCGCAGCCCATGCAGAGGTGCGGGCAGTCGCGTAAGGGTTGTGTGGACAAGCTCCGGCGCGGGGGTGGCGCGTCGGAAAAGCCATGCGCAACACGGGGTTGCCTCGTGCGCCTAATTCTCCCGCCCGTGCGCCCTGAGGCGCGCGTGGAGGGCAGGCGTATCGGGATGGGCGATCTCTAGCGCGAACACGTAGGCATGGACGAGGAAAAAGCACGCGGCGTCGATATCCGCAGCTCTCTCCGCCTCGTCAGCCGCTTGCCTGTAAAGCCCCACGAGCGCGGCGCGATCGTCGCGTTCGTGGGCGGCCAGAAGCGCGGCGTCGAGCGATCCGCTCACTCTGCCGCCATTGCCTTTGTTCGGTGGCCTTCAATACGCTCCGCCGCCCATGCGTGAAAGCAATGGGTCGGCCCGTCCATTGCGGGGGAGAAACGGCCACCGTCAAACAGTGGCGCATGGCGGCCTTTCTGCATCCCCTCGACGACAAAGACATCCTCAACAAAAACGGATTTCCATTGCTGCGTGTTCTTCGCGCGAAGGGCGGGATCGGTGTCGTCGGTGGGGTAATAGATGTGCACATGCTCCACCGTTCGTTCCGGCCCGTGCGGGACCAGTATGATCGAATAGACATGATCGCGATGCGCGCCGAGTAGAACGTTCGGATAGACGCACAGATATTCCGCCGCCGTATCCCATTTGTCGGATAGCCCCTGAAAGTCGGGGAAAGTGTTGCCGTCGTGGTCCTTCAACTGACGATAGACCAGCGTGCCTTGGCCGGAAAACTGGCCGGGCGCTTCGATGTTGTAGTGATCTTCCAGCCGGGAGTAGCTGTTAAGCCCCGGATGCACCCACGGCAAATGGTAGCTCTCGGCGTAGTTTTCGACGGCAAGCTTCCAGTTGCAGTTCACCTCAAGCTCAAACCGGCTGTCGGCACCGCCATGGAAGATGGGCTTTTCAAACTCCGCCCAGCGGGCCATTGCTCCGGCCATCGCGTCTTCGAATGCGGGGGCGTCGCCGGACATATTGATCCAGACGACGTCGCGCCACAGGTGGCTGCGGATTTCGGTGAGGCCAAGCGTCGATTTGTCGATCGCCTCATGCACATTGTGGCCGGGTCCGCCGACATGCGGGGTTGAGACCAGTTCGCCCTTATGGCTATAGCACCAGCTATGATAGGGGCAGCGGATCGCGCCTTCGATCTTGCGGGCCTCTTCGACAAGGATCATGCCGCGGTGGCGGCAGGTGTTCTGAAAGACCCGAACGACGCCGTCCTTGCCCCGCATCAGTAAGATCGGAACGCCGAGGAAATCGACAGGTTTCGCATCGCCCGGTTCCGGCACATCGGCCCCCGCCGCTAGCCCCGCCCATGTTTCGAACAGCAGCGCCTCGCGTTCTTCGGCAAAGATTTCGGGATCAACATAATGCGCGTTCGGTAATCCGCTGGCGCGGTCGATGGGTTGGTGAACACGACTTAGATCGGTGCGCATCGCAAATTCCTCCGTTGATCCTGATAAACTCAACAGTAGCGTCGAGTTTTCATTGGGTCCGGTCAGGAAACGACCTACGATGCCGGGTCACGACATGAAAATGGGGTGCAATAAGGGATTATCGCACCCCTTGTTTGCTCAATCTGCGTTGGCCAAAAGCTCTGCCACCGCGTCGCTTTCGGGTAGGTCGAGCGATTTTCGCAGCCCGTGCCGCGCGCGGGCAAGGCGAGACATGACTGTGCCGACGGGAACGCCGATCTCTCGCGCCATGTCGGCATATTGCGCCTGATCGCGTGCGGCGAGCGTTAAAAGACGAGCATGCGCAGGCGGAAGCATCTCGATGGCGCGGACCACATCCTGCGTGATCAATCTGCGATCTCCTCCGGCCGGGGTCGCTGGGGTGTCTTTCTCCTCCAACTCATCAAAGACGCGGGGGGGGCGGCGTGACAGGTTCCGCACGGTGGTCATCAGGTAGGGCCGCAGATCTTCGATCTCGGTTCCGGTATCCATCCTCGCCCAGACTCGCAGTAGCGTTTCCTGCATCAAATCCTCTGCGGTGCTGCGGTCCCGTGTCAGGCGTCGTGCGGCGCGGGCGAGATCGGGCATAAGCTCCGTAAGGGCTTTGCTGCGATCATCCGATGTCCTGGGCATGTGGTTCTCCTATTCCTCACAGCCCTAACATCGTTGCAATCTGACGGAGAACAAGCTGGGGGATTTTCGCCTGTGGGGAGGAATGGCCCTTTTTGGGCGACTTCCCGCAAATCCGGTCACCCCTGATCGGCGGCAGATTGCACGAAGCGGGTTGGTGCGCCGATGGCAGGGAATAATTCCCCGTCTATCCCGTCTTTACTTGTGAGGGCCACGAAAGGTGAGCCTTCTTATCAGTAATGTCCAAGGAGACGAAAACATGAAACGTATCACACTGGCACTCGGTTCTGTCGCAGCTCTGGCAATCTCGGCCACCGCAATCAGCGCTCAGACTGAGCTGGACAGCGATGGTGACGGGGTTCTTTCCTTTGCGGAGCTTCAGGCCGGCTACCCTGACCTGACCGAAGAAGTTTTTGCTGCAATCGACGCAAACGGTGACGGCACGGCCGACGCTGATGAGCTGACCGCAGCAACCGACGCAGGCGTTCTGCCGGCGATGGAATAAGTCCACCACCGTTTCGGCGGCGTTATATCATGACGAGCTGATCCCCGCGTTTCGGGCACCCCAGTTCAGCTAAATAACCGCCGAAACAGAAAACGGCCCGCCAAGTGCGGGCCGTTTTTCGTTTCTGGAACGGGTAGGGGGCGGCTATGCGCCGCGGGACAGGGCCGCAACCCCGGTTCGCGCGACTTCCATCAGGCCGAGCGGACGCATCAGGTCAGCGAAGGCATCGACTTTGTCAGGCGTGCCCGTAATCTCAAACACAAAACTTTCGAGCGTGGAGTCCACCACATTGGCGCGGAAGATATCCGCAAGGCGCAACGCCTCGACCCGCTTGTCGCCACTGCCCGTCACTTTGAACAGGGCGAGTTCCCGTTCGACCGATGCACCTTCAACCGTCAGATCGTGAACCTCATGCACTGGCACGATCCGGCCAAGTTGCGCCTTGATCTGTTCAATCACCGACGGCGTCCCGGTGGTGACGATGGTAATGCGCGATCTGTGACCCTCATGGTCAATCTCGGCCACGGTCAGGCTTTCAATGTTATAGCCACGGCCCGAAAACAGCCCGATCACCCGCGCCAGAACACCCGCTTCGTTATCGACAACAACGGCGAGCGTGTGTGTTTCGATCAGGTCGGAGTTCGGGTCGCGGAGATCATAAGCCGATTTCTTCGACGCGCCCTTTTTCAGTTTTAGTGCAGACATTTGCAAAGCTTCCTTAAACTAGAACCGCGCCTTTGGTGCCGATGGCAGAAGATGTATCGACTTCGCCCATCAGCATCTCATTGTGCGGTGCGCCCGACGGGATCATCGGGAAGCAGTTTTCGTGTTTTTCAACCAAGCAATCGAACAGAACCGGCCCGTCATAGGCGAGCATTTCCTTGATCGCGTCGTCGAGGTCCGCAGGGTCAGAGCATTGGATGCCCTTCGCCCCGAACGCCTCAGCCAATTTGACGAAATCCGGCAGCGCTTCGGACCAGCTTTGGGAGTAACGCTCCCCATGCAGCAATTCCTGCCACTGACGCACCATGCCGAGCCGTTCGTTGTTCAGGATGAACTGCTTGACGGGCAGGCGGTATTGCGCGGCGGTGCCGAGTTCTTGCATATTCATCAGCCAGCTTGCTTCGCCTGCGACGTTGATGACCAGCGCGTCCGGATGCGCGACCTGAACGCCGATGGAAGAGGGAAAGCCGTAGCCCATTGTGCCAAGGCCGCCCGACGTCATCCAACGGTTCGGATCTTCAAACCCAAGGAATTGCGCGGCCCACATTTGGTGCTGGCCCACTTCGGTGCAGATATAACGGTCGTGGTCTTTGGTCAGCGCTTCCAGCCGTTCAAGCGCGTATTGCGGTTTGATCGTCTTGGTCGATTGGTTGTAGCGCAGGCATTCGGTTTTTTTCCATTCGTCGATCTGCCCCCACCATTTGCGAAGGCCGTCCGTGTTGGTCTTGGCACCGCGGGATTTCCAGACTTTCAGGATATCCCCCAGAACGTTCGCAACATCGCCAATGATCGGGAGTTCAACATGGATGGACTTGTTGATGGAGCTTGGGTCGATGTCGATATGCGCCTTTTTCGATTTCGGGCTGAAATCATCAAGCCGCCCTGTGATACGGTCATCAAACCGCGCGCCGACATTGATCATAAGATCGCAACCGTGCATGGCGAGGTTCGCCTCATAAAGCCCATGCATCCCGAGCATTCCAAGCCAGTTCTTGCCCGAGGCCGGGTATGCGCCAAGCCCCATCAGGGTCGAGGTGATCGGAAAGCCTGTCGCATCGACAAGTTCCCGCAGCAAAGCGCTTGCCTTGTCGCCTGAGTTGATGACGCCGCCACCGGTGTAGAAGATCGGACGCTCCGCCGCTTCGATCAGTTCGACAAGCTCGGCGATCGACTCCGGGTCGCCTTTGACTTGCGGGGCGTAGTGGCTGGTATTCGCGGATTTCGGCGGTGTGTAGATGCCATTGGCGAACTGCACATCTTTGGGGATGTCGACCAAAACCGGGCCGGGGCGGCCAGAAGTTGCAACATGAAACGCCTGATGGATCACGTCCGACAGCTTGTCGGTTTCGCGGACCAGCCAGTTGTGCTTGGTGCAGGGGCGGGTGATGCCAACCGTGTCCGCCTCTTGAAAGGCATCGTTGCCGATCATGAAGGTCGGAACCTGTCCCGTCAAAACGACAATCGGGATCGAATCCATCAGCGCGTCGGTCAGACCGGTCACGGCATTCGTCGCGCCGGGGCCAGACGTGACGAGGCAGACGCCGGGTTTCCCGGTCGACCGGGCATAGCCTTCGGCCGCGTGGACGGCGCCCTGTTCGTGGCGCACAAGGATGTGGCGAATGTCATTCTGCTGGAAAATCTCGTCATAGATCGGAAGCACGGCGCCTCCGGGGTATCCGAATACCGTGTCCACGCCTTGATCCTTCAAAGCCTGGATCACCATCTTCGCGCCGGTCATTGCCCGTGTCATCTGTTCGTCTCCGTTCCGCTGCCCGTGGGTCGGGCCAAGTCTTGCTCGCAATAAAAAGCCCCCGGTGTTGAAGCGGGGGCGCATGGGTGTCGATATGGTCTACCGTTACCGGCCCATGCGCTGATTTCCTACAATGACGACTAGTGGTGTCATGGTCGAAAGCTCCTTGCTTGCGCGGTGAGTATTATGGGGCCGGGCGAGGGGCGTCAACAGGCAAAACCATCAATAAAGTGTCGTCAGGCGATTATTTATAGCACGATTGTTGCGCGCTGGCGGCTGTGTAGGAAATGAGAGCAAATTTCCGTCATCCCGCCGCGTTCGGTCAATTTGGTCGGATGACCCACCCGTGTTAGCATGGTGGCGGGAGTCGAGGGTGTGGTGAACAGGGAGAATAGAGATGTGTGACCACGACCCGATGCAGTGCATCATTCCGCCCCATATGCTCAAGGTGCTTCAGATGCGCGGCGACGCGAAGGTGGCAAAAATGGCCACGGATATGCTCGCCCAGAACGCGAAGGTGCGCGATGCGCGTCAGGAATTCATGTCGACACGCATGGTTCCAGATGGCTCAACGCCTGAAAGCGCCTTTCTGACGCCTGCCTTGGCGGAAACCTGCGAAACGGCGGTCTGCAAGCGCGAAATCTATGACGGTCAGGAGAAGGCGGGCCTACCCGGAAAGCTCGCCCGGAAAGAGGGTGATGGGGAAACGTCCGACCCAACCGTGAACGAAGCCTATGACGGGGCGGGGGCGGTCTTTGACCTCTACGCCAAGGAATTCGGTCGCAACAGCCTTGACGGGAACGGCATGAAGCTTGTCGCGACGGTCCATCATCGCCGCAAATACAACAATGCCTTTTGGAACGGCGAACAGATGGCCTATGGCGACGGGGATGGTGTGATTTTCGTCAAGTTCACTGAACTTTCGGTGATCGCACATGAGATGTCGCACGGCGTCGTCCAGTTTTCCGGCGGCCTGCGCTATACCGGGCAATCCGGTGCGTTGAACGAAAGTTTCGCCGACTGTTTCGGCGCGATGATCCAGCAATACCGGCTGGGGCAGGAAAGCTGTGAAGGCGATTGGCTGATCGGCAAGGGCATCCTGGGCCCCGACATCCGCGGCGTTGCGCTGAGGAGTATGAAAGCACCCGGAACCGCCTATTCCGACGCGACGCTGGGCCAGGACCCGCAGCCCTATCACATGGATTTCTACGTTGATACGACCGACGACAATGGTGGGGTTCACATCAATTCGGGCATTCCAAACCACGCGTTTTACCTGTATTGCCAATACCTTGGTGGCAATTCCTGGCAAAAAGCCGGGCAGGTCTGGTATCAGGCGCTTCAGCGCCTAAATAATCCGTTGGCGACGTTCCACGACTGGGCGGCGCAAACCGTTGATGCAGCACTCAGGCTTTATGGTGTCGGCGCGTTGGAGGTAAATCTTCTGCGGCGGTCATGGAAATTGGTAGGTATCAGCATATGAGGACGCGTTTATGGGATGTTCGACAGGGGTATTGTGTGCCGCCGTGCTGATTAAGATGACAACAAGCGGTGGTTTTACCGGGCTGGGAACCGGGGGACAGCCGTTGGAACTGGAACTTGGCGCGTTGCAGGATCAGCAGCGTGAGGCGGTCTGTTCACTTGTTGATCGACTGCCCGCCGCCGCGTCGCAGGAAACGATGGTATCGGACGATATCACCTATCGGTTCGAAGTGATTGACGACGACGGCACAAAATCGGTGCATGAAGTGGCGGAGTCGGTGTTGCTTGACGAAGAACTCGACCTGATAGACCGCTTGCAGGATTAGCCGCTAAAGGCCGACGCCTGTGCCCTGCAAAACCCCGTGTTCCAGTGCGTAACGGGTTAGACCAGCGGTCGAACTGATCCCAAGCTTCCGCTTGATGTTCTTCCGGTGGGTTTCGACCGTCCGCACCGAAATATCCAGCGCCAGCGCCACATCCTTGTTGGATTTACCCTGCGCAAGCTCCAGCAATATCGTCTGTTCGCGCGAGGTCAGCGGTTCACGTCCATCCTGCGTTGTCGGCGCGAGGGCCGCAGTGGTGCCTGTGCAAAGATACTGCTCTCCGGCCATGACCTTGCTGATCGCCTGCTTGATTTCATCCGTCGGCACGTCCTTCAGGATATAGCCACGCGCGCCGTGACTTAGCGCGGTTGAGATATATTCGGAACTATCGTGCATCGACAGGATCAGGATGCGGGTGTCGGGACACCGCTCTAATATCATCTCAGTCGCGGTCAACCCGTTCACGATTGGCATATTGAGGTCGAGCAGGATGACATCCGGGGCCAACTCCTCCACCCGGTCAATTGCGTCCTGACCGTTTGAAAGCGTGCCGACAACCTTGATGTCATCATAGGTTTCAAGGATCGCTTCGATCCCGTGCGCGACCATCGGGTGGTCGTCAACGATGAGAACTCTGGTCGGTTCATTCATGCGCTGGCCTTTGTTTTTCCCTCGGGCGGCAACAGGTGCGATAGCGGAACCTGTGCCTCGATCACTGTGCCATCGACGGATGACAGCACCCGTAGCGTGCCGTTTAATTGCTCCATCCGTTCTTGCATGTTCCGCAGGCCAAGGCCAGCCGGGGCGGGGTTTGCTTCGGTCGGTTGTTCGATGCCGTGGCCGTTATCGGCGATCCGCATTGTGCCGCCGTTTCGATGGCCGAACAGTTTGACGGATACTTTCGTCGCGTCGGAATGACGTTCGATATTGGTCAACGCCTCTTGCGCGATCCGGTAGAGCGCGATCTTCGCCTCCCCATCCAGCCGGTTGCGGAAGACGACGGTTTCAAACTCCATCTCAATGCCCGTCCGCTCCGAAAATTCAGCGGTCAGCGCTTTCAAGGCGGGGCCGAGGCCAAGGTCATCCAGAACGCCGGGGCGCAGGTCACGGCTGATCCGGCGGACCTCTTGGATTGCGGTGTTGAGGTGGTCGATCCCCTGATCCAGTGTTTCATTCGCGCGGTTATCGCCGCTGGCCAACCGCTTGCGGCTGAGTTCCAGCGCGTAGCGAATACCGACGAGGATTTGGCTGATACTGTCATGCAATTCCCGTGCGACGCGCCCGCGCTCTTCCTCCTGCGTGTCGAAAATGCGTTGGGTCAGTTCCTTCAGTTTCGCGTCAGCCAACCGTCGTTCACGGATATTGATAAGCAGTCCGGTGAGGAAAACCAGAAGGACAGCCGCCAAGGTAATCGCCCCGATATAAAGGAACGTTCGCGCCACCCGCGCTTCGGTATCCGCGCGGGCTGCCGCGACGCTATCCAGCACATCGTCGATGAAAACTCCGGTCCCAACTGCCCATTGCCAATCCTGCAAGCCGACAACATAAGACACCATTTGCGCGGTTTCGCCGGTCGATGGCTTCTTCCAAAGATAGGTGTGATAGCCGCCACCGGTTCGGGCAAGGTCGATCAGTTGATCGGTGACGGGCGTGCCTTCGGCATCCTCAAGCCCGGCCCAGTTGCGCTGAATGAACTCCGTCTGGCGCGGGCTGACGAGGTTTTGCCCGCCATAATCGTAGACGAAGAAATACCCATCCTGACCATAGAGCATCGCCGCGAGGATCTGCGTAACCTCAAGCTTCGCTACTTCATCATCCGGCAGCGCGTTGCCGTAAATCGCGGAAAACGCGGTGCGGGCGAGGGCGAGGTAGTTCTTCAGCTCCGCTTTCTTTGCGTCGATCAACTGACGCTCAAGCGCGGCAATCTCTCGTTCGGCAAGTGCGCGGGATTGAAGTGACACCAGCACCGAAATCGCAGCCACCGCGAGGATCAGCGGTACCGTGGCAAGCAGGAACAGCTTTTGTGCGTAGCTCGTCCTGAGCGGCTTTGAGAAAAGGCTTGCAATGCGAAACATCTGCTGAGGGTATTTCCTCTTGAGGATTTGGGCATAGAATGCGAGCGTGACGGCAGCCCGTCAATCGCTGCAGTATCCGTGGTTTTGCCGAAATTGGTAAGAAAAACTTACAAAAATACCGGTTCTACGTAGAAGTTGGTATTTATTCGGCGGACTGCTGCCGCTAGGGTGCCGATTACCAAAAACGCCCAACGTAATGGGTTGGGCATCAATTCGGGAGGAAATACCATATGGATCGTCGTTCTTTCTTGAGAACATCCGCGCTTGGCGGGACCGCCGCAGCGGCATCGACGCTTGCTGCACCGGCCTACGCGCAAGGCAACCGGACGCTGACGCTTGTTACGACCTGGGGTCGTGGCCTTGCGGGCGTCCACGACAGCGCACAGCGCTGCGCCGACACGATCACAGCCATGACAGACGGTGCACTGACAGTCGATCTGAAAGCCGCGGGCGAGCTTGTGGGCGCGTTCGAAGTTTTTGACGCCGTGACATCCGGTCAGGCCGATATGTATCACGGTGCGGACTACTATTTCGTAGGCCAGCATCCGGGCTATGCGTTCTTCACGGCTGTTCCGTTCGGCATGACCGCGCAGGAACTTGTGAACTGGTATTACCATGATGGCGGCCACGAACTGCACGACGAGCTGGGCCAGATTTTCGGCCTGAAATCGTTCCTCGGCGGTAACACTGGCGCGCAAGCTGGCGGTTGGTTCAGCAAGGAAATCAGCGGGCCGGAAGACTTCAATGGCCTCAAGTTCCGCATGCCGGGTCTTGGCGGCGAAGCGCTTGGCCGCATGGGTGCATCGGTTCAGAACCTTCCGGGGTCCGAAGTGTATCAGGCGCTTGCGTCCGGTGCGATTGACGGGACGGAGTGGATCGGCCCGTGGGCGGACGAAAAGGCCGGTTTCCAGGAAATCACCAAGTTCTACTACACCGCTGGCTTCCATGAGCCGGGTGCAGGCCTGTCGCTCGCAACGAACCGCGACGTCTATGAAAGCCTGAGCCCTGCGCATCAGAAAGTGATCGAGATCGCTGCCGCTGAATCCCACCAGTGGAACCTTGCGCAATTCCTGACCAACAACGGTGCGGCGCTTCAGCGCCTGCAATCTGCTGGCGTCAAGGTTCTCGAATTCCCGGATACTGTCTGGGATGCGATGGGCGCTGCTGCCGACGAAACGCTGCAGCAGTACATGGGCGATGATCTTTACAAGCGCATCTACGACAGCGCGATGACGTCGATGAAGGCGTCTTCCGGCTGGCTGACACGGTCCGAAGGTGTATACCGCACCCAGCGTGACCGCATCCTCGGCTAAGCCGATCCGCGACACTCCAAAAGGCCCCCTCATAGCAGGGGGCCTTTTCGGAAACCGCGACCGATAAGGTCGCAAAAATTGGGGAGGATCACCCATGCTGGACGGCATCGTCTGGTTTTTCAAAAACATCGCACTCGCGTTCTACAACCTCGGCTATGCGGTAACCCATCCGCAGTTGTGGCTGGACTGGGCCAACCCCGAGGCGATCATGCGCGTGATTTATTACGGCGGATCGGTTGAGCTGTTCTTCGTCGTGTTCACCACGTTCCTTGTGGTGACAGCGATCGGTCTTTGGAAAAACAGCTTCATGTGGGGCTGCGTGCGTGCGCTTGAGGGGTTGGCCAATACGCTGGGCCGGTTCGTCGCGTGGGCCGGGCTTTTGATGGTTCTCCAGCAGATCGTGATCGTTTTCGTGCAGCGCATCTTTGCGCAGGCCGAAATCTCTGTCGGCTTCGGTGCCGCGCTGACCAAAGACGTTAGCTGGTGGGCCGAGGAGTTGAAATTCTACAACGCGTTGATCGTGACGCTTTGCGCGACATACACCTTCGTGCAAGGTGGCCATGTCCGCGTTGACCTGATTTACTCCGGCGTCAGCCACCGCACCAAGCGCATCATCGACATGTGCGGATCGCTGTTCTTCATGATGCCGTCGGCCATTTTGACGTGGATGTACGGCTGGTATTTCATGTGGCGGCACCTTGTCGTGCCGAAACCCTCCGCGTCCGACACGCTTGACCGTTTGATGTTGAAAGCCAAGGCGCTGCGCTGGAACGTCGAAACCATCGGCTTTTCGCCAAACGGCTTTAACGGATACTTCCTGTTCAAAGTGCTTCTCGTCACGTTTGCAGGGCTCGTCTTCCTTCAGGCAATCGCGTTCTTCTACCGCTCGTTCCTTGAGTGGAAAGAAGGACCGGAGAGCGCTGGAAAATACCTCGACAAGGATTCCCTTGGCGAAGGTCAAGAAGCCTACGAAGGCACACACTAAGATTAGGGGCAGAAACCATGCTTTTCGGACTTGATGGCGTCGAGATCGGCCTGATCATCGTCTTTCTCTGCCTCTTCGGAGGCATCTTGTCGGGTTTTCCGGTGGCGTTCGCCATCAGCGGCGCGGCGGTTATTTCCTTTGCGATCATCGCATCGCTCGACGGCTCCGGCCTGTTGATTCATGAGGCGATAGATACCTCAACCCAAGCCTATAGCGACGTGTTGGCGGGTGGGGCACACCCGGATTCCGTCTCGCATTTCAGGTATCCAGACTTACCAACCGTGGGTGTGCCAGTCTTTCCACAGGGCTGGGAAGTCGCGCTTGATCGCAACATCTCATTCATCGTGAACCGGATGAACGAACGGGTCCTGGCCGGTCAGTCCATCGAAACGCTGCTGGCAGTTCTGATGTTCGTGATGATGGGCATTACGCTGGAACGGTCGCGGATTGCCGAAGACCTGCTGACCACGATGGCGAAGGTTTTTGGCCCGCTGCCGGGCGGTTTGGCCGTGTCGATTGTGGTCGTGGGGGCGTTCCTTGCCGCCTCAACCGGGATCGTCGGGGCGACTGTTGTGACAATGGGTTTGCTGGCCCTGCCGACGATGCTGAAGAACAACTATTCGCCGGAACTGGCGACGGGTGTTATTGCGGCGTCGGGCACGTTGGGGCAGATCATTCCGCCGTCCATTGTGATCGTTCTTCTCGGCACGTTGGCTGGCGATCTTTATTCCGCCGCGCAGGAACAGCGCGCGCAGGAGGCGGGGTGCTCCGATGCGCTGACCTATCTTGGCGAAGCGGCTGTTGTTTCGGTCGGGACGCTATTTCAGGCCGCGCTTTTGCCGGGTATCATGCTGGCGCTGCTCTATGCGCTTTATTCCTTCGGCTACGCGCTGCTGAAGCCGCATAATGCCCCGCCGGTTCGCAGTGAAGAGTCCGATGGCGAGATTATCACGAAAAGCGATGCGTTCCTTTGGCTGCTCGGCGCCCCGATTGGCTTGGTCGCCGCGACGATCCTTGCGGTGTCGTTCAATGTCGCCGGGTCGCAAAGCACGGTTGTCGACAGCTTCTCTGACGCGTCACAAGCAGCGATGCTGCGCACGAACGTA
Organism: Aliiroseovarius sp. YM-037; assembly: GCF_048060095.1. Lineage (NCBI taxonomy): Bacteria > Pseudomonadati > Pseudomonadota > Alphaproteobacteria > Rhodobacterales > Paracoccaceae > Aliiroseovarius > Aliiroseovarius sp. YM-037. Next base: position 1,539,282 of record NZ_JBLUOA010000001.1, read on the forward strand.
TCAGAGCAGTGTCAGCAGTCGATGATCGACCTGCACGGGCAAGATCGGTGGGACTCCGCCGTCGCCCAGCAGCAAGAGATTGACGACGCTGGCGGTGTTCAGCAAAGCCGCGCGCTGACGCTTGAAGAACTCGCCGCAGCGATGGAAGAAAAGATCGACAACGCCGCTCCGATTGGCACCGGCGTGCTGACGATGGTCGTTCTTCTTGGTATCGTGCTGGCCTTTGCGCGGGGGATCGCACCGTCTGCGGATCGTCGCCCGTTGCTGATTGGCGGCATCGGTGTGGTGTTGGCCTTGGCAATCGACATTCTGGTGATCGGGCCGACGACATCCTCTGGCGCGACCTTCCTGTTGTTGGCAATTCCGGTTGCGCTGATCCTATATGGATGTCGCTATGCTGCCGGGCTGCTGGGGCAGAACCAGCTTCTCCGCGTGGTGTTCCCGCCGCTTGTTTTGATCGTTGCGGTGCTTGGGTCGATCCTTGGCGGTATCACCAACCCGACGCCCGCTGCGGCGCTTGGCGCGGGCGGTGCGATCCTGCTGGCAGCCTATCGCAAGTTGCAGGACGAGGAGAAATCCGGCCGGGTGATCCTGATGGCGGCATTCTCCGTCCTGATCCTGATCCTGATCGGCGTGAACTTTGACCTACGGGTTAGCCGCGCTGTTGTTCCGTTTGAGGATTGGGTCGCCTACTTCGCGGCCCAAGCTGCGTTCCTGTTCGCGATGTTCGGAATCCTTTACGGCTGCTGGGTGTTGTTCCGCGGCGGTGTTTTGACGCCTGTCGTGCGCGAAACGGCCAAGGTGACGTCGATGGTGTTCACCATCCTGATCGGGTCGCAATTGTTGAACCTCGTCGTGATCTCCTTCGGGGGAGAGCACTATATTCAGCAGTTCCTCCGCAGCTTTGATAATGAGCTGACCGTCTTCCTGATCGTCATGCTCGTGCTGTTCATCCTCGGCTTTGTGCTCGATTTTCTTGAGATCATCTACATCGTGATCCCGATTGTCGGGCCGGTTATCTATGGCGGCACGATGGACCCGAAATGGGTCACGATCATGATTGCGGTGAACCTTCAGACGTCGTTCCTGACGCCACCCTTTGGCTTCGCGCTGTTCTATCTGCGCGGCGTTGCGCCGCCGGAAGTCACAACTGGGCATATCTATCGTGGGATCATACCGTTCGTGTTGATCCAGGTGCTCGGGCTGGCGCTGCTGTGGTTGTTCCCATGGGTCGTTACGATTGTGCCGAACCTGATCGGGGCGTAATCGGAAAAGCATAGAGAACGACGTGAAACGCGCCCGGATTTAGGGCGCGTTTCTATTTCGGGTGTATCATTTGCGAGGACGACGCCCGGTGTTGGCCGTCGGATGCCTCCGGCGGGGATATTTTGGGAAAATGGTCGGGTTGGGTTAGCCCTTTCGGGCCATTGTGTCTGGCAGGCTGATTTTCGCGACCTGTTCGGCGATCGGATCGACGGAAAGGGGGTGCGTGTCGGCCTCGTAAGCCTCGGGTGATTTCATGTTTTCCCACGCGCCGTTGCGGTAGACCTCAAGCGCGCCGAACTTGGCTTTGTAGCCCATCTTGGCGCTGCCCGGCACCCAATAGCCCAGATAGACGTAGGGCAGACCGGCTTCCCGCGCGATATCGATGTGATCGAGGACGAGGTATGTTCCAACGCTGTCGCGGGCGCTGTCGGGGGCGTAGAAAGAATAGACCATCGATAGCCCATCCTCCAACACGTCGGTCAGGCAGACCGCGCGAAGTTCCTGATCTCCGTCATCGGTTTGGCGTGAGTATTCGATAAGGCGGGACCGGATCGGGGTTTCCTCGACCATTGCGGCGAATTCGAACACATCCATATCGGCCATGCCGCCATCGGCGTGGCGGGCATCGAGATAGCTGCGGAACAGTTCGTATTGATCTTCGGTGGCCCAAGGGCTTGTCACATTTCTGTTCAGCGCCTCGTTGCGCCGGCGGGTCCGGCGTTGGCTTTTGGATGGCTTGAAATCCGCCACCCTGATCCGCGCTGAAAGGCAGGCGGAGCAATCCGCACAGGACGGGCGGTAAAGCACGTTTTGCGACCGCCTGAACCCTTGTTTTGACAGTGAATCGTTCAACTGTTCTGCGTTTTCGCCTTGCAGCGCTGTGAACAGCTTCCGTTCCTTCCGACCCTCAAGATAGGGGCAGGGCTGGGGGGCGGTCACGTAGAACTGCGGTGCAATGGGCAGCGAATGGCGCATGGATTTCCTTGGTCGTTCCTTTGTCCAAGGTTAGCAACCGAAACTGGTGCCGCCAAGCCTTTGTTGAGTTTCGGAAATCACGATCGGGCGGCGCGGTTTACCGCTGCGGTTCCAAGCGCGATATCGGTCAGACCTTGGGCGCGTGAGTTGGTCAGCATGAAACCGATTGAGACGATCTGAATGATGACCATCGATACAGATATCACGTAGCCGATTGTGTGTAGCAGGGCTGTTGCGAAATCAAAACGCTCTCCATTTCCGGTGCGCAGTTCGATTGACACAAGGCGCATCCCCGGCGTGGCGGAGTGACGGCTGATCGAAACGACGCGATAGATGAAGTTCACGGTGACGTAGAGCAATGGCAGGAAGAACAGCGCCGTGAATGCGGTGAATGGCACGATCAGAAGGGTAAGCAGCCCGGTCAGCAGAGTGTCGATCACCCACGCGAAAAAGCGTTTCATGGGGATATCCTGATAAAACTCCGCCTCGCGGTCAGGGTCGGGTAGGCCCCAGAGGGCGCTGGAATGGGTCATTGTATCCTCTGTCATCGAAAACGGCCCCGTCATTGGGGCCGCTGTCCGGTTTGTGGGTCGCATCACGCTTCGACGGGGGTATCGTCGATTTCGTCTTCTTTGGCTTTCTTGGCCCGTTCGTCCATGAACTCATCAAATTCCGATTTGTCCTTGGCTTCACGCAGGCGCTGCAGGAATGCCTCAAAGTTCTTCTGTTCTTCCTCAAGGCGGTGCAGGGTGTCGGCCTTGTAGGCGTCGAATGCCGTGTTGCCGGAAGAGTTGAACTTGTAGTGTGTCTTGGCGCGGCGTGCGTGACCGCATTTGCCGGAAAACATGCGTTTGCTCCAGATCATGTAGGCGAGAAGGGCGAGGCCAAGCGGCCAGAAGAAGATAAAGCTCAGGATCATTGCCGCGATCCATGCGCCTTTGCCGCGCGCGTCCAGCCAAGTTTCAGCTTGGGATGGCCAAGTGGCTACGGTGCTCATTAATTGGTCTCCAATCCAGTTTGCGGGTCTATGTGAATGTCTTTCACATTACAGAGATTGGCATGTTCGATCACAATTTCAAGAGAAATGTGAAAGATATTTACATTACTTCCGATTATGACGTGAAATCAGCAGGTTGTGCGGTGGATACTTCCCTGAGAATCTGCGGATCGATGGGGAAAATGTGCCGTGGCGTGCCTGCCGCGGCCCAAATCACGTCAAACGACGCAAGTTTTGGGTCCATAAAGGCCCGAACGTCGGAGATAAGGCCGATGGGGGCCACGCCACCAATGGCAAAGCCCGTTTTCGCGCGGATCAATGCCGCGTCGGCCTTGCCGAGACGTTCGCCCGCGCAATCTGATGCGCGCGCAGGGCAGACCTGATTTCCGCCAGCTGTAAGGAATAGGTAAGCCTCGCCGCTATCCTCGCCGCGAAAGATGATGGACTTGGCGATCTGATCAAGCGCACAGCCAGCGGCGGCTGCGGCCTGCTGCGCCGTGCGGGTTTCGCCGGGCATCTCAAGGATTTCGACCTCAAGGCCCGCATCCTCAAGCGCGCGGGCGACCCGTTTCAGGCTTTTGCTCATCCATCCGTCCTTTGGCTGTCGCAATAGTCGTATCGACCGTTTCGGCCATTGACCACCCCGCAGCCGCGCCGCATCTTCACCGCATGAATTTTTCGAGCCGCATCACCCGTTGTCCGATTCCGTTTGATGAGGAGCGGGGGGTCGACGCGACCGCTTTGCTGAAGGATGCCACCGCTGAAACAACTGAGCTTGTGGCGGGCGCGGCGGGGTGCAGCCCATACCTCGCCGGGTTGATCCAGAAAGAGGCGGAGTGGCTGCAAGGCACGCTTTCCGCCGCGCCGGAAGGTGTGCTGGATGAGATTTGCGCGGACCTCGCGGCCGTCGCGCCGGATGAACTTGGCGCAGCATTGCGGCAGGGAAAACGCAGGGTCGCACTGCTGACCGCGCTATGTGATCTGGGGGGCGTGTGGGTGTTGCATGACGTGACGGGGGCGTTGACCCGCTTTGCCGATCTGTCGGTTGACCTCGCCATGAAAGCGCAGATCGGGGCTGAGATACGGCGTGGCAAGCTGCCGGGTATGGAGCCGGAGGATGTGGAAACCGCTGGCGGCATGGTCGCGCTCGCCATGGGCAAGATGGGCGCGGGGGAGTTGAATTACTCCTCGGACGTGGACCTGATCTGCCTGTTCGATGAACGCCGATTTGATCCCGATGATTATCACGAGGCGCGGGCCAGTTTCATTCGGGCGACGCGACGCATGGCAGCGATGCTAAGCGACATGACCGGCGACGGTTACGTGTTTCGCACGGATTTGCGGCTGCGGCCTGACCCGTCGGTCACACCCGTCTGCCTCGCCATGGAAGCGGCGGAGCGGTATTACGAAAGCGTTGGCCGCACATGGGAACGTGCCGCGCATATCAAGGCGCGGCCCTGCGCGGGTGATCTCGACGCGGGGTGGGAGTATCTGGAACGCTTGCGCCCGTTTGTCTGGCGCAAGCATCTCGATTTTGCGGCCATTCAGGACGCCCACGACATGCGGTTGAGGATACGCGACCACAAAGGGCTGGGCGGTCCGATCACCTTGCCGGGGCATAACATGAAGCTCGGGCGCGGCGGTATTCGCGAGATAGAGTTTTTCACCCAAACCCGCCAAATCATCGCCGGTGGGCGTGATGCGGACCTGCGATCCCGCGAAACGGTCGAAGGGTTGGCGCAGCTTCAGCAAAAGGGTTGGGTTCCGGCGGATGTTGCCGACACCCTGACCGATCACTATCGGTTTCACCGCGAGGTCGAACACCGCCTTCAGATGATTAACGACGCGCAAACCCATGATTTGCCGAATTCGGATGAGGGCTTTGACCGGCTCGCGCGGTTCATGGGGATCGGTGACACGGACACGTTGAAAGCAGACCTGATGTCACGGCTGTCGGATGTGCACGAACTGACCGAGAGTTTCTTCGCCCCAGAGGAGACCCCCGCCGCCCCCGACCTGTCGGAGTCGGCGTCAGAGATTGTTTCGCGCTGGCGAAGCTATCCCGCGCTCCGCTCTGACCGCGCGCAGGAGATTTTTCAGCGTGTGAAACCTGACATCCTGTCTCGCATGACACGCGCCGCGAAGCCGGATGAGGCGCTCGTGCAATTCGATAGCTTCCTCGCGGGCCTTCCGGCAGGCGTCCAACTGCTGTCGTTGTTTGAGGCGAACCCACAGCTGATTGATCTGCTTGTAGACATCTGCGCAACCGCCCCGGCGCTTGCGCGGCATTTGTCGCGGAATTCCAAAGTGCTCGACGCGGTGATCGGCGGCGCGTTCTTTAGCGACTGGCCGGGGGTGAGTGTGCTTGGCGAACAGCTCTCCGCCCAGATGGTTGAGGCGGATGACTACGAACGCGCGCTCGATACCTCGCGACGGTTCATGCAGGAATGGCATTTTCGGATCGGGGTTCACCATCTGCGCGGCTTGATCAGCGCCGAAGATGCGGGCACGCAATACGCCGAGTTGGCAGAGGCGGTTGTGGCCGCGTTGTGGCCGCTGGTTGTCGCCGAATTTGCCCGCAAACACGGCCCGCCGCCGGGGAAAGGGGCGGTCGTGCTGGGCATGGGATCACTGGGCGCCCGGCGGCTGAACGCGCGGTCGGACCTTGATCTGATCGTAATCTACGATGCCGATGGGGCAGAGGCGTCCGATGGTCCACGATCCCTATCGACGCGGCCGTATTTTGCCCGTCTTACACAAGCTATGCTGACCGCGCTGACTGCGCCAATGGCCGAGGGGCGGCTTTATGAGGTCGACATGCGCCTTCGCCCGTCAGGGAGGCAGGGGCCGGTTGCAACCGCGATCCAGTCCTTCACGACATACCAGAGGGAAGAAGCCTGGACGTGGGAGCACCTCGCCCTGACCCGTGCTCGTGTCGTCGCCGGGGCAGAGGAGCTTGGCGAACGGATTGAGTCGTTTCGCGCGGAGTTGTTGTCGGAAAACGGCGAGCCAAAGAAGGTGCTGCAAGATGTGATCGAGATGCGCGAGCGTCTGGCCCGTGCAAAACCCGCAACCCACAGGTGGGAGGCCAAGCTTGGATCGGGACGGATGCAGGATATCGAACTTCTGTCGCAAGCAGCCGCTTTGATGGCGGGCGAAACAGCGCGTGATATCGACACCCAGCTTGCCGCTGCATCTCGGATCGGCTGGCTGAACGATGGCGCGGCTGAAACACTCCGCAAAAGCTACGATCTGATGTGGCGCGTGCAGTCCGGGGCGAAGCTGTTGTCGGACAGACCGCTTGATATGGATGAGGTTGGCGAAGGCGGGCAGGCATTCATGCTGCGCGAAACGGAACAAGACAACCTGTCGACGCTAGAGGATGCCATTGCTGCTTTGTCCTCTGACGCCGCCGCCGTGATCGACGACGCCTTGTCGCGCGAACCCAAGGGGATTTGACATGATCGACATCAAAACGCTCGACCCACGTGGACTGTTCAAGGACAGCTATGAAATCGACGGGATCACCGAGGGGGAATGCCGGTCGATTTTTCTTGACTGGGCGATCATGCTGCCCGCCGGGCAAGACGCCCGCCCGTGGGTTGAGGAAATTTACGCGCTCTACGCGCCGCAGCACCCGGATCACCCGATGACCAGTGTGCTCCATCAGGGTATGGCCGAGGCGCGGCAGACCGGGCGGCGCGGTGGCCGCGCGGCGCGCGTGAAAGCGGATCGCGCGGATTAGCTTCGGGGCAGGGCGGCGGCCTCTTTCGCGAGCGCTTCAATCCCGGCCCAATCGCCGTCCGCGATCTTGTTTTGCGGTGCGACCCATGATCCGCCAGCACAAAGCGTGTTCGTCAGCGAAAGATAGTCATTCGCATTCGACAGGCTGACCCCTCCCGTGGGGCAAAAGCTGACCTGCGGGATTGGTGCGCCGATGGCCTTCAAAGCAGGCGCGCCGCCAGAGGCTTCGGCGGGAAAGAACTTCTGCACGGTATAGCCTCGCTCCAACAGGCGCATCGCCTCGCTTGCCGTGGCGGCACCGGGCAGCAGCGGCAGGTCTTCGTCTTCACACGCTTGCAGCAGGATGTCTGTTGCGCCGGGTGACACGCCAAATGTTGCGCCCGCATCCTTTGCCGCACGGACATCATCGGGGGTCAGCAAGGTGCCCGCCCCAACATGGCCACCACTAACCTTCGCCATTTCGCGGATCACGCCAAGCGCGGCGGGGGTCCGCAGCGTCACCTCTAACGCCGGAAGGCCACCGGCGACAAGCGCTTCGGCCAAAGGGCGTGCGGTGGCCGGGTCGGACACGACCAGCACCGGGACAATGGGGGCGAGTGCGCAGATATCGCGGGCGCACTGGCTGGATTCTTCGGGGGTCATGGACTGCTCCTGTCTTTCGGCGGCGTCGGCCTGCCGTGTCGGTTCAAATCAAACGGCGACGCCCGCGCCATCGGTCGCAAGGCCGACATTGCGACGGAACACTTCAAACAACTCGCGCCCCATACCGGATTGGTTCGGCGTCAGATCGTGTTCTGCGGCCGGGCGATCAAGCGCGCCATCGGTCAGAACGTCAATCGATCCCTTGACCGCATCAACGCGAATAATGTCCCCGTCCGCGATATGCGCGATTGGTCCGCCCATCGCGGCTTCTGGACACAGATGGATCGCGGCGGGCACCTTGCCCGAGGCACCCGACATCCGTCCGTCGGTGACGAGCGCGACTTTCAGGCCTCGATCCTGCAGCACGGCAAGCGTCGGCGTCAGACTGTGAAGTTCCGGCATTCCGTTGGCGTGCGGCCCCTGGAAGCGGACGACGACGACGACGTCGGTGGTGAACTCGCCCGCTTTGAACGCGTCCTTTACGGCCTCTTGGCTGTGGAAAACACGGGCAGGGGCTTCGATCACGTGCCGCTCTTCTGCCACCGCTGAAATCTTGATCGCCGCACGTCCGAGGTTGCCTTTCAAGTCCTTCAGCCCGCCCGTCGGTTGGAACGGCGCGTCCGCAGGGCGCAGGATCTTGTCGTTCAGTGTTTCGCTCGCGCCCGCCTGCCATGTCAGGGCCCCGTCGATCAGCTTTGGCTCTTCCGCATAGCGGCCAAGCCCGTCGCCCGCGACCGTGATCGTGTCGGGGTGAAGAAGCCCCGCATCCAGAAGTTGGCCGATCATGTAGCCAAGCCCGCCCGCCGCGTGAAAATGGTTCACGTCGGCAAGGCCGTTTGGATAAACCTTCGCCATCAGGGGCGTCACATCCGCCAGATCGGCAAAGTCCTGTAGGTCGAGTTGTATGCCTGCAGCGCGTGCCATTGCAGGCAGATGCAGCACAAGGTTGGTCGACCCGCCCGTCGCCATCAATCCGACGATGCCGTTCACAAAGGCCTTTTCGTCAAGCACATGTCCCGCCGGACGGAAGTCATTGCCAAGCGCCGTAATCTCAAGCGCGCGTTTCGCGCCGGCGGTTGTCAGGGCGTCGCGCAGTTCTGTATTCGGGTTCACGAAAGACGCGCCGGGCAGGTGCAGGCCCATGAACTCCATCAGCATTTGGTTGGTGTTGGCGGTTCCATAGAATGTGCAGGTGCCGGGGCCGTGGTAGCTTGCCATTTCGGCGGCCATCAGGGCATCGCGGTCACAATCGCCTTTCGCGAATTCCTGCCGGACCTTGGCCTTTTCATCGTTGGGCAGACCGGACGGCATGGGGCCAGCCGGAAGGAACACCGCCGGGATGTGACCAAAGCTTGCCGCTGCGATCACAAGGCCGGGCACGATCTTGTCGCACACCCCAAGGTAAAGTGCTGCGTCAAACGTGTTGTGTGACAGCGATACCCCGGCGGCGAGTGCGATCACGTCGCGAGAGAACAGCGAAAGCTCCATCCCCGGTTGGCCCTGCGTCACCCCGTCACACATGGCGGGAACGCCGCCCGCGACTTGCGCGGTTGCGCCAACCTCTTGCGCCGCGGCTTTGATCAGATCGGGGAAGCGGGCGAACGGTTGGTGGGCTGACAGCATATCGTTATAGGCCGTCACAATCCCAAGGTTCGGTGCACGTCCTTCGGCCAAGCGGGACTTCTGCCCTTCCATCGCGGCGTAGGCGTGGGCCTGATTGCCGCAGCTTAGATGGGCGCGGGCCGGGCCGGACTCCGCCGCGCCGTCAATCATTTTTAGATAGGCCGCGCGTGTTTCGGCGCTCCGTTCAATGATACGGTCTGTTACGTCTCGCAAGGTGGTGTGCAGGGTCATTGGATGCTCATCTCAATTCGATTGCTTGCGCACTATCACATTTCGTTAGCGCTAACAACCAATCAAACTTTGTTCCAGAACAGGGTGAAGAGGCACTTCCTCATCCCAAGCGAAAGGGTTATGGGATGGCGATGAATACCCGTGATCTTCCCGTCGTTCGGCTAAAGCCAAAGACCGATGCCCGCCCCATTCGCCACGGCTTTCCGTGGGTTTATGCGAACCAAATCGTAACGAACCGGCGCACCAAGGCGATACTCCCCGGCGCGCTGGCGCGGTTGGAAGATTCGGAGAGGGCGCCCCTGGGTGTGGTCACAGCGAACCCGAATTCAAAGATCTTCTGCCGGATGCTGGATCGCGACCCGGACGCCGTGATCGACAAGGCGTGGCTTGCCGCAAAGCTGACGCGTGCGTTGCGGCACCGTGAGCGGCTGTTCGACACGGCGTTCTATCGCTTGATCCATGCAGAGGCCGACGGATTGCCGGGCGTCATCATCGACCGGTTTGGCGACACGCTCGTTATCCAACCGAATGCCGCATGGGCCGATGTGCTGTTCGATGACCTCTCCGCCGCGGCGGCAGAGGTTACGGGGGTAAGCACGATCATCAAAAACGCAACAGGCCGCGCCCGCAAGCTGGAGGGCTTAGACGAGAACAGTGCGATCATCGGCGGCGAGGTGACAGCGCCTGTTCCCGTGACGATGAACGGCGCGACCTATATGGCCGACCTGACCGGCGGTCAGAAAACCGGCCTATTCTACGATCAACGCGCGAACCATACCTTTGCGCAGCGTCTTGCGGATGGCGCGCGGGTGCTTGACGTGTTTTCCCATGTCGGCGGCTTCGCCCTTGCCGCGCTGGCGGGTGGGGCGACATCGGCGCTGGCCGTCGATGGGTCCACTGCGGCGCTCGACCTCGCGAAACAGGGGGCAGAGGCGACGGGCGTTGCTGATCGGTTCGCCACGATGAAGGCGGATGCATTTGATGCGTTGACCAGTCTTGGCGAGCAGGGAGAGGTCTTCGACGTCGTTATTTGTGATCCGCCCGCTTTCGCGCCAACCAAACAGTCACTCGACGCCGGGCTGCGGGCGTATGAACGGGTCGCGCGACTGGCTGCACCGCTGGTCGCGGCTGGGGGGTATCTCGTCCTTTGTTCGTGCTCTCACGCAGCGGACGTGTCGCGCTTTCAGAAAGCCTGCAATCGCGGCATCGGTCGCGGCGGGCGACAGGCGCAGTTGATCTACACGGGGTTCGCGGGGGCGGACCATCCGCTTCTGCCACAGCTTGCCGAAAGCGGGTATCTGAAGGCGCTGTTCTATCGGCTGGACGGCTGATGCGTGCCTTTCTGGACGCCTGCGTCTTATACCCGACCGTCATGCGTGAAGTCCTATTGGGCGCGGCCAAAGCGGGTTTTTATGAACCCCAATGGTCGGAACGTGTATTGGAAGAATGGGCGCGAGCCACCCAAAAGCTCGGGCCAGAGGGTGAGGCGCAAGCGCGGGGCGAGATCGCGCTTTTGTCCATCGACTGGCCGCGGGCAAAAGCCAGACCGAAAGCCGGCGACCTCGATCGCCTTTGGCTTCCGGATACGAACGATATCCACGTCCTCGCCGCCGCGATTGCGGGATCTGCTGATACCATCGTCACCGTAAACGCCAAGGACTTCCCACGGAATATTCTGGCGGAGGAGGGTCTGTCGCGCTCGGACCCCGATCAACTATTGCTGGGGTTCCGCGCGGCTGACCCTGATCGGATGGTAGCCGTCGTCGAAAAGGTGAGGCTGAAGGCAGAGGATCTATCGGGCGAACCATGGAGCGCGCGCGCCCTTTTGAAGAAAGCCCGCCTGCCGCGGCTTGGCAAAGCGCTCGGCTAGGAACGATCAGGCACAGCGGCCCACTTCTCCTCCAACACCTCAATCGCGCGGATGCGTTCCGGTGTTTTTGGGTGGCTCATCAACCACGCGGGCATGGCGCCCGACCGGGATTGCGTCAACGCCTCAAGCTTTTCAAACAGCGATTTCTGCGGCCCGGTTCCGATCCCCGCCTTGGTCAGCAGCGCGGCGGCGTAGGCGTCGGCCTCATACTCATCAGACCGGGACAGCCGTGCGGCAAGCAGCGTCGTCAGGATGTTCGCGATCCAAACCCCGACACCGGGAATGATCCGCGACAGGATCATAGCAAGCGCGGTGCGCAAGGCGTTTTGCCCGGAAAAGTCGATCATCCGCCGCCGGGAATGTCCAAGCGCGACGTGCCCAAGTTCATGTGCGATGACCGAAGACAACTCCTCACCCGAAACCTCACCGTTCTGGTATTTCCGAAAGAACCCGCGCGTGATGAATATCCGCCCGTCCGGCGCAGCAAGGCCATTCACCGGGTCGATTTCGTAGACATGAACGCGAATGCGCGGCAGGTCGAGCGCCTTTGCCATCTCATCACAGTGATGCTTCAGGATTGGATCGGCCAGCTCGGTCGAGCGCGCATCAAGCTCTCGCGCGGTTCGCCAGGCAGAGAAGCGATACATCGCCAACGCATAGAGAATCGCAAGCAGGATGGGGGTGAGCTTCAACATGTTGAAGATATGGGGTGGCAGATGCGGAACGGCAACGAAAACCGACCGAAACCCGGTGGTTTGTGATCATCGCGAAAGAATTTTGGAACCAATACGCGCGGTAAGGCGTTTACCCGGCGAAAGCTTCAGGAGACACGAAGAAGAGAGAAGACCGTTGAACGAACGCCTTGGACAGAAGGAATTGAAAGCCGCGTTGGATAAGGCTTTTGAGGCGGAGCAAACGCTTCCGCCCGAATTCACGCGCCTTCTGGACAAAATGGCGGCGGTCGAACGGAATCGCGAACGCGAAGAACAACCCTGCCGTCGCGCTACCGGCTAAGGCTTTTCATCCCGCTTTCGATACCGGCAAGTGTCATCGGGACCATCTGCCCTTCGAAAATCTCGCGGATCATCTGAACGGACTGGGTGTAGCGCCAGTGGCTTTCCGGTAGGGGATTGATCCACAGGTTTTGCGGCCAATGCTCCCGCGCGCGTTGAAGCCATGTCGCGCCGGCCTCTTCATTCCAATGTTCATTAGCGCCGCCGGGATACGCGACCTCGTAAGGGGACATCGACGCATCGCCGACAAAGATGCACTTGTAGTCTGATCCGTACGTGCGCAACACCTCCCATGTCGGGGTTTGCGCGTTCCAACGGCGGCGGTTATCGCGCCAGACGCCTTCGTAAAGGCAGTTGTGGAAATAGTAGTATTCGAGGTGCTTGAATTCAGCGCGGGCGGCGGAAAACAGTTCTTCGACCACGCGAATATAGGGGTCCATTGATCCACCCACATCGAGAAACAGCAGCACCTTCACCGCATTGCGCCGCTCTGGCCGGGTTTTCACATCTAGATAGCCATGCTCTGCCGTTGCGCGGATCGTTCCATCGAGGTCGAGCTCCTCTGCCGCGCCGTCACGCGCCCAGCGGCGCAGGCGTTTCAGCGCCACCTTGATGTTGCGGGTGCCAAGTTCGATCGTGTCGTCGAGGTTGCGAAATTCGCGCTTGTCCCAGACCTTGACCGCGCGTTGGTGGCGGCTTTCTTTTTGCCCGATCCGCACGCCTTCGGGGTTGTAGCCATAGGCGCCGAACGGGGAGGTGCCGGCGGTGCCGATCCATTTGTTACCGCCCTGATGGCGGCCCTCTTGTTCCTTCAGCCGCTCTTTCAGCGTCTCCATCAACTTGTCGAATCCGCCAAGCGCTTCGATCTCGGCCTTTTCTTCGTCGCTCAGATGCTTTTCGGCCATCTTTTGCAGCCATTCGGCGGGGATATCGACGGCCTCCAGCACGTCGGAGGCTGAAATACTCTCCAACCCCTCAAAGCTCTTGGCAAAGGCGCGGTCGAACTTGTCGAGGTTGCGTTCATCTTTCACCATCGTCGTGCGGGCGAGGTAATAGAACCCTTCGATGTCGTAGGTGACAAGACCCGCCTGCATCGCACCGAGAAAGGACAGATATTCGCGCAGGCTGACGGGAATGCCAGTCGATCTGAGGTTGTCGAAAAACGGCAGGAACACGGGGCTACAGCATCCGTTCGACGCCGACCGTCACGAACAAACCGATCACCGCGCCGATCAGGGCGAACACGCCCGCATATTGCAGAAGGTCAAGCCGATTGCCACCGCGCCGCTTGGCGGTCATAGCGCCAATGATGGCACCAACAATCAATCCAATAAGAACAAGCATTTACTAGCCTCCGAACCGCGGCGGACGAGGGGCGAGTGCCGCAATTTCGCGCAAACGCGCGCGCACCGTATCGTCCGCGCCGAAGCCATATCGCGCCCAGCCCAGACTGTCGAGCCGGGTCGCTTGCGCTTCGGTTCGGCGGCCCATTTGTTCCAGCGTTTCAGCGCGGATCATTAGAAGGGTGGAAAGCAACGCGGCGTTCTCTGCCCGCTCCACCGCAGGCACGGACCGGTCGATCAGGGCAAGCGCGGTATCCAAGCGCCCGGCGGAAAGCGCAAACACCGCAAGGTGCGTTGCGACATGGGCGGCGTGAAGCTGCGTGTCGGGGCTTGCCGCATAGATCGCGTTCGCCTCGGCAAACGCGGCGAGCGATGCTTCTGGGTTCTGGTTCGCGGTCAGTCGGGCAAACGAAAACAACGCGAAGGCCAGTCGGTTATCTTCCCACCCACGGGCGCGGGCGATGTCGACGGCTTCGCGTGCGGCGTTACGTCGTCGGGTGTTCCCGGTTCGGGGGCCGAGCGATGTTTCGATGGCATTGATCCATGCACGCGGTGTCGAGGCAAACGCCCGGCGCGGCTGGCGCAGCCCGCGCGGGTTAAGGCGGGCAAGGACGCCGGGCAGAACGGCAGCGGCCTGCGCCCGCGTCATACCGCTGCGCATCTCCGGGGCGTAGTAAGCGCGCAGCATCAGCATGTCGAACCCGGTCAGAACGGTATGGAAGTTATCGTCGTTGAATACGCTGTCGGGCAGTCGATAGAGGTCATTCAGCGGCCCGAGCGCTTGGGCAAGCTCTTCGTGCAGGCAGTCGCGCACCTCTTGCGGGCTGACGTCGTTCGGAACGAACACGGCGACCTGTTCGCGGGTCGTCAGCGTCGTCCAATCCGTCGTGCGCCCGCGACGGTTTCGGCGGAAGTCGGACCAGCTTGATACGCGCGGCACGACGAAACAGGCGGCCTTGGGGACGAGCCGTTGCAGCTGCGCCTGCGGCATCGCCTCAATCGTTATGTTGGCGGGTTCATCGCCGCTGACCTGCGCGATCTCGATACCCGCCTCATTCCGCAACCGCGACAGCAAGCGCCCAAGGTCCGGCCCCATGCTGGGCGGCGCGCGGCCAATAACGCGCAAGGTGATCGCGCCTTCAAAGCGGCTCATCCGGTCGAGCGGTCTGCCGCTTTCCATCTGAAAGCTAAGGTCGAGGAAATCCCGCGCAATCTCAGCGTTCGTTCGGTTCGTCGGGGCGGCGCGGCGCGGCGCAAACAACTTCATCGGTGGGAGGGGTTGTGTCGCGGCAGGGGCGCGACTTGTCCGCTCCGGCGCTCGGCCGGGAGCGCAGGCCACCAGCACCACAAGCGGGATCAGAAGGGCGACGCGCCGCATCATGCCGTCACCCGCTGGTATTTGATGAACGGCGTCAGCGTGCCGATCCGGTCGTAAAGCACGCGTGCTTCGGCGTTGAAGTCCTGCGTCATCCAATAAACGTCCGGCGCACCGGCCCGGTCTGCGGCGTCATACACAGCCTCAATCAACTTCCGCCCAACGCCTTTGCCCCGCATTTCGGGCGTCGCGTAAAGGTCCTGAAGGTAGCAGACGTTGTTAACCTTCCAGCCATGCCGATGAAAGACGTAATGCGTCAGTCCGACAAGCCGCCCGTCATTTTCAGCGACGAATCCCGAAAAATCATGCGGGTCCGACCCGAGTAGCCGTTGGAAGGTGGTTTGATACACCTCTTCCTCAACGGACGACTCGTAAAACTCCAGATACGCGGTCCACAGCGCCCGCCACTCAGCCTCATCCGACTGTCTGAGGGGGCGGATGGCGACCGTCATCTCTCGCCCCGTGCGATGAAGGCCAAACGCTCAAACAAATGCACATCCTGTTCGTTCTTCAAAAGCGCGCCGTGGAGTTTCGGAAGCGCCGACGCACCGTCGCGTTTCAGATCCTCGGCGGTCAAATCCTCGGCCAACAGCAGTTTCAGC
The DNA here is from genome assembly GCF_048060095.1 of Aliiroseovarius sp. YM-037. Classification (NCBI taxonomy): domain Bacteria; kingdom Pseudomonadati; phylum Pseudomonadota; class Alphaproteobacteria; order Rhodobacterales; family Paracoccaceae; genus Aliiroseovarius; species Aliiroseovarius sp. YM-037. Next base: position 1,554,963 of record NZ_JBLUOA010000001.1, read on the forward strand.
CAGTCGAGCACCTCAGACGTCGACGGTTTCTTTTTCAACCCGGCCTGCTCGCGGATTTCATAGAACTGCGTCAAGGCCGCCGCCAGCAGCGACTCCTTCAGCCCCGGATAGTGGACATCGACGATCTGCTTCATCGTTTCCATGTCGGGGAAGCGGATGTAATGGAAGAAACAGCGCCGCAGAAACGCGTCGGGCAGTTCCTTTTCGTTGTTCGAGGTGATGATGACGACAGGGCGATGCTTCGCGCGGATGGTTTCGCCGGTTTCGTAGACATGGAACTCCATCCGGTCGAGTTCCTGCAGAAGGTCGTTCGGAAACTCGATATCGGCCTTATCGACCTCATCGATCAGCAGAACCACACGTTCGTCCGCCTGAAACGCCTGCCACAGCTTGCCCTTCTTGATGTAGTTCGACACATCCTGAACTTTCGGATCGCCAAGCTGGCTGTCGCGCAGGCGGCTGACGGCGTCATATTCATACAAACCCTGCTGCGCCTTGGTCGTCGATTTGATGTGCCATTCGATCATCGGCATCTTCAGGCTGTCGGCGACTTGCCGCGCAAGTTCGGTTTTACCTGTGCCCGGTTCGCCTTTGACAAGCAGGGGGCGTTCAAGTGTAACGGCGGCATTTACCGCAATCGATAGGTCTTCTGTTGCGACGTAAGAGTCGGTGCCAGTGAATTTCATCTTTTGTTTTCGGGGCCTAGTTGGAAAAATTTCACGTAACACTACCACATGGAAACTTTGCTTCAACTCATTGCAATCCGGTAGTGACAAACAGTTTGGATTGGATTAGAGCACTGCCGAGAGAAGAGGGTGCCGGATGTCAAAATCACATTCAGAGATAGCCTCCGGCAAGTTGAAGGGAGCAGGTATGAAAGCTGAAGTTTTCCTGCCAGACGACTACAGCCCGGCTGAAGACGAACCGTTCATGAACGATCGCCAGCTGGAATATTTTCGTCGCAAGTTGAATACGTGGAAAAATGAACTGATGGTCGGCACCAAGGATACCCTTGAGGGCCTTCAGGACAGCACGCGTAATATACCCGATGTCGCGGATCGCGCGTCAGAGGAAACAGATCGCGCCTTGGAGCTCAGGACGCGGGATCGTCAGCGCAAGCTGGTCGCCAAGATCGACGCGGCCCTGCGGCGCATCGAAGAAGGCGAATACGGCTATTGTGAAGAGACGGGGGAACCGATCTCTCTCAAGCGGCTGGACGCACGCCCGATTGCCACGATGAGCCTTGAGGCGCAGGAGCGTCACGAGCGGCGCGAGAAAGTCCACCGCGACGATTGATCGTGATGAATTGCAAGGTTTGGGGGGCGCCGTGGCAAATGCCGGGGCGCCCTTTATTTTTCTGATAGGCCGGAAAGGCAGAAGATGAGCATCGACGGCAGAAAAATCACCGTTCTGGGCGCAGGGATCGGCGGGCTGACGGCGGCCATCGCACTCGCCCAACGGGGCGCACGGGTTACGGTGCTGGACCAGGCGGAAAAGATCAAAGAGGTCGGCGCGGGGCTTCAGGTCAGCCCGAACGGGGTCGCGGTTCTGAAAGCGCTTGGACTTGGTGAAAAACTGGCGGAGATAGGCGTGCGCGCCGAAGCGGTTGCGCTTCTTAACGGTCGGGACGGGCAGGGGGTCTTTGGCCTCGACCTAATGGCGATGGAAGGCGCGGGGCCGTATTACTTTGTTCACCGCGCGGATCTGATCGCGATGCTACACATCGCGGCACATGATGCGGGCGTCACGCTGCGGCTGCTGCACCAGATCACCAAGATCGATCTAACGGATGATGGCGGTGCGGTCTGGCAGACGGCGCAGGGCGCGAAGGGCAACGCGGATATCCTGATCGGCGCGGATGGTGTCCGGTCGATCACGCGTGGCGTTCTGAACGAACCCCGCACACCCTATTTTACCCGGCACGTCGCATGGCGCGCCATTGTTCCCGCCCGCGGGGATGAGCCTGAAGTTGCGACGGTTTTCATGGGGCCGAAGCGGCATATGGTAACCTATCCACTACGCGGCGGAACGCAGATGAACATCGTCGCGGTCGAGGAACGGACCGAATGGACCGACGAAGGCTGGTGGCACAAGGATGATCCACAGAATATGCGCGCGGCTTTTGCCGGGTTCTGCCCTGATGCGACAGCGCTTCTGAACCGGGTCGAGGAGGTGCACCTGTGGGGCCTGTTTCGCCACCCGGTTGCCGAACGCTGGCATAGGGGCCGCGTTGCTTTGCTGGGTGATGCGGTGCATCCGACGCTGCCGTTTCTGGCCCAGGGCGCGGTCATGGCGATGGAGGATGCGTGGGTTCTGGCGGATTCGCTCGCCAATGCGGAGGATGTGGAATCCGGTCTCACCCGCTATCAGCACCGTCGCCACAGACGGGCGGAGCGTGTGGTCGCCGCGGCCAGCAAGAATGCGCAGAACTACCACATCAGCTTTCCGCCATATCGCGCCTTCGCGCATGGTTTGCTGCGCGCGACCGAACGCTTCGCGCCGGGCCTTGCGTTGAAGAAGTTCGATTGGCTTTACAGCTACGACGTGACCAAAGCCTGACCCGCGTCAGGCGGCGAGGTCGACCCAAACCGGCACGTGGTCCGACGGTTTTTCCCGCCCGCGAATGTCGGCGTCGATTTGGCAGTCCAGCAGCAGATCGGCGCATTGCGGTGTCATCAAGAAATGGTCGATGCGGATGCCGTCATTCTTGTTCCACGCGCCCGCCTGATAATCCCAGAAACTGAATTGCTCCGGCTGCTGGTTTCGGGCGCGGAACGCTTCGGTAAAGCCCAGATTGACGATCCGCCGCCACGCCGCGCGGCTTTCCGGTCGGAACAATGCGTCATCGGCCCACGCCTCTGGCTGTTTGGCGTCTTCGGGTTGCGGGATAATGTTGTAATCGCCTGCCATGAGCGCCGGCATTTCCTCTGCCAACAGCGCCTTCGCCCGCGCCTCAAGCCGTGCCATCCAGGCGAGTTTGTAGTCGTATTTCGGCCCCGGCGCCGGGTTGCCATTGGGCAGATACAAACCGCACACACGAACCGCACGGTCGCCAACGACGGTCGCTTCGATCCAGCGGGCCTGTTCGTCGGAATCGTCGCCGGGTAACCCACGGGTTATGTCCTCCAGCGGCAGCTTTGACAGGATGGCGACTCCGTTGAACCCTTTCTGCCCGTGGGTCTCGACGTTGTAGCCCCGATCTTCGAACATTTCGCGGGGGAAATTCTCATCAACCGATTTGATTTCCTGCAATAGCGCGACGTCGGGTTTCGCTTCGTCCAACCAATCGCCAAGCGCACCGACCCGCGCCTTGATACCGTTGATGTTGAACGTCGCTATTTTCATCGATTCGCCTCCGCTGGTCCCAAACTGCGTTTTGATCCAAGGGCATACAACCCCAGCCGCTTTGGACCGCGAAATTTTTTCACGCGATCTGTAAAACACCTATCTAAATGGATAGGTTTTGCGGTTTTCTGACGCGCCTCGCGCAAATCTTGCCCTTAATTCCGCCCCAAATCACCCCGAAAATTACAGCAAGCGGTTAATCGGCGACCAAGCCGAAGCCCGAATAGCGATTTTACGAGAGCAGTCAGAACAAATGCCCACGACCTACAATGACCAAGCCCTTGGCGGCAATTTTGACCCCGGCGCACCGCCGGGTTTGCCCGCTGCCGTAACGGTGATTGGGATCACTATTCTCGATTTTGACGATGACGGGTTGATCGAAGCGAACGGCACCGATCAGGTGAACGGCAGCAATGTCACGCGGGTGTGGGTTAACGATACGGTTACGATTGACGGAACAACGATTACGGGCGTTACGTTCTATACCGCCGATGGCAGTCGCTATTTCACGCCAAGTGACGGTTCTGTCCTGACGCCCGGAACGGCGACAGCAACGACATTTGTAAACACGAGCACCCAATTTCCGGTCGCGAACCTCGGCCCGCCCTGCTTTGTCGAGGGCACCTTGATAACCGTTCCCGGCGGTACCTGTGCGGTCGAAGACCTCAAAGTCGGCGATCTGGTTGAAACGATGGATCACGGCCCGCAGACGATCCGCTGGGTCGGTAGGCGGACGGTCGGCGGTCTTGGCCGCTTTGCGCCGGTTCGCATCGCGGCCGGGGCGCTTGGGAATGAACGCGATCTTTACGTCTCCCCACAACATCGGATGATGCTGGAAGGTTGGCGTGCACAGTTGTTCATGGGAGAGGATGAGGTTCTATGCCCCGCCAATCGCCTGTGCAACAGCGACAAAATCAACCGCGCCCCATGTGAAAGCGTCACCTACTGTCACTTCATGTTCGACCGGCATGAGGTTGTTTTTGCTGAAGGGTCGCCCACCGAGAGCTTTCTGATCGGACCGGCGAAAAACGATGACGAGGGCGCGCTGGTGACGGAATTGCGAGAGCTTTTCCCCGAGATCATCGAACACGGCTGGCATGACGAATCTGCACGCCCCATCGCACGAGGGTTCGAGGCCGCGATGCTGCTTGGCTGACTACATCGAAAAGCTGGTGCCGCAGCCGCAAGAACTGCTCGCGTTTGGGTTTTCGACGACAAACCGTGCGCCGATCAGTTCTTCGGAAAAATCAATCACTGCATTTTCAAGAAACGGCAGCGATACGCTGTCCACCACGACTTTCTGCCCTTTTCCTTCAAGGATCAGGTCATCGTCGGCGGGTTCGTCAAGTTTGATGTCATACTGAAACCCGGAACAGCCGCCGCCTTCGACCGCGACGCGCAGCGCTTTGGCGCTGTCGCTGCCGTCGTTGATCTCTGCCAGACGCTCAAACGCGCGGTCCGTCACTTTGGGGGGGAGGGTCAGCTCCATATCTTTCGCGCCTCATGCGTTTCAATCCAGTGTCAGGCGTAATATAAGGACGCCAACAACAGGCGACAACAGGCAGTCAGATGCGCGCACCCTATGCTTCTGATCCTGCATCGGCCCGGGGACGGCTGTATGCAGAGGAAGAAAGCGCGTTCCGCTCATGCTTTCAGCGTGATCGGGACCGGATCATTCATTCTTCGGCTTTCCGCAGGCTCAAACACAAAACCCAGGTGTTTGTTGAGCATGAGGGCGATTATTACCGCACCCGCCTGACCCATTCGATTGAGGTGGCGCAGGTCGCGCGGACAATCGCAGGGGCGCTGAATCTGAATGCAGAGCTGACTGAAGCTGTCGCGCTGGCCCATGACCTTGGCCATCCGCCCTTTGGCCACACTGGCGAAGACGCGCTGCAAGAGCTGATGGCGCCCTATGGCGGCTTTGACCACAACGCGCAGGCGATCCGCATCGTGACCTCGCTGGAAAGGCACTATGCCGAATGGGACGGCCTGAACCTGACATGGGAAACGCTGGAAGGCATAGCCAAGCACAACGGCCCGGTGACGGGCGATCTGCCCTACGCCTTGGCGGACTACAACGCACGCCATGATCTTGAGCTTCACACCTACGCGAGCGCCGAGGCGCAGGTTGCGGCCCTTGCCGATGACGTGGCCTACAACAACCACGATCTGCATGACGGCCTTCGGGCAGAGCTTTTTTCGACCGATGAGCTGGCTGAACTTCCGCTGTTAAAGGATTGTTTTGCAAGAGTTGATCGCAAATACCAAGGGTTGAATTACTATCGCCGCCGACACGAAGCGCTCCGCCGGTTTTTCGGTGTGTTGGTTGAGGATGTGATCAACGTCAGCCGCGAAAACCTTGCCGATCTTGGGCCGCAATCGGTCAGCGATGTTCGTGCCGCCGGACAACCGATGGTGCGGTTTTCCGACCCGGTTTTCGCGGACCTGAAGGTGATCCGCGAATTCCTGTTCCACCGGATGTATCGCGCACCCGAGGTTGTCGAGATGCGCAAAGTCGTTACCGCTGCCGTCAAAGATCTGTTCCCGCTGTTCATGGCGCAAACCGACCTGTTGCCAAAGCAATGGCGCAAGGATGTGGCCGAGGCCGCAGACGAAACCGCGCTGGCGCGGATCGTTGCGGATTACATTGCCGGGATGACCGACCGCTTTGCATTACAGGAACACGCGCGCCTGATGGAGTGAGCGTCCATCAGGCGGTCGGACGGGAGAGGAGCGGAACGCCCGTCTAGGGAACCGGAAAGATCTTTACGGGCGCAGCGGGCGCACCACCCCCGCCAGAGCTTGCGGCGGCGGCCAGCAGGACGATCAGGATCAACGGAATGATGATGCCGCCGGACGACGATGCGACCGCTGCGGTCTCGCGCGCGATAACTTCTTCTTCCATGACCGGTGACACAAGATTACCCGCTGAAACAGGTGCCGAAATAAGGGTTGAAAACACGAGGGCGGTTACAAATTTACTAGGTAACTTCATTATAGGATTCCTTCGGTACTAATAGTCCGTATCGCCCAACCTATGGCTGGGATTACGCAGGGTGAACCTGTCTTTTTGGCCTTGTTTTATTGGGCAATACGCACACACCACTTGGCTCGCCACTGCAACTAGCAGGCGATTTTTGGGGCCACGAATAGGCTGGCCAGTCTTCAGAAATAGTCGGGGTGAAACACTTTGCTGGGCTCAGCGAGCAATCTGAAATTGCACGCGTCACACAGCGATTAAATCTTCATACTCTTTAGTTAGACAGCCCCCCGACCTTGATGATGCTTTGTATTTACCTGACGTTAGGTCCGCGCCGATTTTTAAGTCAAACGCTGGTCGGAAAAGTCGGCCATTTCCCGCACAATCGGCGGGTTTTGTCCTGAGTTTTCCCCCGTATGTAAGATTGGCACATGTTGGGGTTGCGTCGAGTTCCGGCACTACCCGGAATGCGTCTGTGCTACGCGGGGAACAACAGCGGTCCGACGCGAATCGTTATGCTGCGATAGCGACCGATTAGCGAAGCCCCGTTGACCTCTCCGTGCCTCGTGTTAAACCGCCTCGAACCCCAACGAGGCCAACAAGATGAACCTGTTTTCCGAAATCCGCGCTGTCGTGGTCGATAATCTGAACGCAATGGTTGCGGACGGCACGCTGCCCGAGGGCTTGAGCTTTGATAACGTCGCGGTTGAGCCGCCGCGCGATCCGGCGCATGGCGACATGGCGACGAACGCCGCGATGGTGTTGGCGAAACCGGCGGGTATGAAGCCCCGCGGCATCGCGGATACGCTGTCGGTGCGTCTGGCAGAGGATGGCCGGGTTGAGACCGCCGAGGTCGCTGGCCCCGGCTTTCTGAACCTGCGGCTGTCACCCTCTGTCTGGCAGGGGATCGTCAAGGCGTCGCTGGTCGATGGGGATGCGTTCGGTCGCTCGGACCTCGGGCAGGGGCGGAAGGTGAATGTTGAGTATGTCTCGGCCAACCCGACGGGACCGCTTCATGTCGGGCATACACGTGGCGCGGTCTTTGGTGACGCGCTGGCGAGCTTGCTTGATTACGCAGGCTACGATGTCACACGCGAGTACTACATCAACGACGGCGGCGCACAGGTCGATGTGCTCGCCCGGTCGGTCTATCTTCGGTATCTCGAAGCCCACGGGCAGGACGTCGCGTTTGAGGATGGCACCTATCCCGGCGATTACCTGATCGCGGTGGGTGAGGCGCTGAAAGACAAAGTTGGCGACGCCTATATCGACAAGGGCGAACAGTTCTGGCTGTCTGAGGTGCGCGAATTCGCGACCGAAGCGATGCTGAAACTGATCCGCGCTGACCTTGCCTCGCTCGGGGTTGAGATGGATGTGTTTTATTCCGAAAAATCGCTTTACGGCACGGGTAAGATCGAAGCGGCCCTTGCCGCGCTGACCGAAAAGGGCTTGATCTACGAAGGCGTGCTGGAACCGCCGAAGGGCAAGAAGCCCGACGATTGGGAACCGCGCGAACAGACTCTGTTCAAGTCGACGGAACATGGGGACGATGTCGACCGCCCCGTCAAGAAATCCGACGGCGCGTGGACCTATTTCGCGCCCGACATCGCGTATCACTACGACAAGGTGACGCGGGGGTTTGATGAGTTGATCGACGTCTTTGGCGCCGACCACGGCGGTTATGTGAAGCGGATGAAGGCGGCGGTTTCGGCGCTGTCCGCCGGTCAGGTGCCGCTTGATGTGAAGCTGACGCAGCTTGTCAAACTGTGGAAAGACGGTCAGCCCTTCAAGATGAGCAAGCGGGCAGGCACCTTCGTAACCCTGCGCGACGTTGTCGATCTGGTCGGCCCTGACGTGACCCGGTTCGTCATGCTGACCCGGAAGAACGACGCGCCGCTGGATTTCGATTTCGACAAGGTGCTTGATCAATCGAAGGACAACCCGGTCTTTTACGTTCAATACGCCCATGCCCGCGTCTGCTCTGTCCTGCGTAAGGCGGCGGAGGCCGGGATCGACGTATCGGACGCCACGCTGGCCGCCGCGGACCTTTCGAAGCTGGACCATGAGGCAGAGCTGGCCCTTGCCAAAAAACTGGCCGAATGGCCCCGTCAGGTTGAAATCGCCGCACGGACGCATGAACCGCACCGGATCGCGTTTTTCCTTTATGACCTCGCATCGGAATTCCACGGGCTTTACCATCTTGGAAAGTCGGAGTCCGGTCTCCGGGCGCTTCAGGAAGACGATCCCGCCACGTCGCAGGCAAAAATCGCGCTGATCCGGGCCGTTGCCGTTGTTATTTCTGCAGGTCTTGGTATTCTTGGCGTAACGCCGGTCGAAGAAATGCGCTGACAACAAGCGCTGCGCGACCGTCGATGAGGCAGGCAAGAACGACCGATCCGCGAATGGATAGGGCAGTGAGGCAGGTATGGCGGACGTTGAATTTGATCACATCGAAGAAGATGAGGGTGGCCAGCGGCTGTCCCTTTTGAACTGGGTTGGCGCACTGATTTCCATCAGTCTTCTGGCCGGACTGGCCGTCTGGGGCTACAAGCTGGCCGTCCGGGACGTGACCGGCGTGCCGGTCGTGCGGGCGCTTGAAGGGCCGATGCGCATTCAGCCGGAAAACCCCGGCGGGCGTCAGGCCTCCTACCAGGGGCTTGCAGTCAACAACGTGCAGTCCGACGGACAGGCGGAACCGACGGCAGACACCCTGATCCTGGCCCCGGCGCCGATCGACCTGATCGCTGCGGACCAACCCATCCAGGCGACGCGACCCGCCTCCGTCACGGTCGAGGAACAGCCCGACGAGGAGACGGCGGTTCTCGCATCCGCGCAGGTCAGCCCGTCGGAGGTTACGGATGTCGATGCACTCGCCAACCAGGTCGCGGCAAGTGTGACGACCGAACTCGCGCAGGACGCCGCCGCTGAAGAAGGCGACACCGTCGAGATCATCGCGGCGTCCGTTCCCGGCGTATCGAAATCCCCGCGGCCCAAGCCGCGCCCGGAAGGCGACTTTGTCGCCCGTGCCGCCGCCGCGGCTGAAACCGTCAGCGCACCGGCCGGCGAAACGCAGGAGGTCGACGCATCGTCGATCCCGGCCGGCACAAGGTTGGTCCAGCTTGGCGCGTTCGACACCCCTGACATGGCCCGAGAAGAATGGGCGCGGCTTGTCGGTGGGTTCGGTGACTATTTCGAGGGGAAATCCCGCGTCGTGCAGGAAGCGACAAGCGGTGGGCGCACCTTCTATCGGCTTCGCGCCATGGGCTTTGACGACCTGAGCGATGCGCGCCGGTTCTGCTCGGTCCTGCTGGTGAAGGACGCCGCCTGCATCCCCGTCGAAGTCCGCTAAGCATGGGGCAGGGCGCCGCGATCTTCGGTTGCGCGGATACCGCGCTTGGCCCCGAGGAACGCGCGTTTTTCAAGCAGAGCGATCCTTGGGGCTTCATCCTGTTCGCCCGCAACGTCGATACGCCCGACCAGTTGCGCAGGCTGACCGGTGATCTGCGTGACGCGGTTGGCCGGAACGCCCCGATCCTGATCGACCAGGAAGGCGGGCGCGTCGCCCGGATGCGCGGGCCGCACTGGACGGAGTGGCTGCCGCCGCTTGACCAGGTTGCCGCGAATCCTGCCAACGCCACCCGCAGCATGTATCTGCGCTATCGCCTGATCGCGGCGGAGCTGCTTGCCGTCGGCATCGACGTGAATTGCGCCCCCTGCGCCGACGTGGCCCATGCTGATACTCACCCCGTGCTGCACAACCGCTGCTACGGCGATGATGCGGCGACGGTGACGAAGGTGGCGAAGGCCGTCGCCGCTGCCCATCTCGACAGCGGCGTGCTGCCGGTCATCAAGCACATGCCCGGCCATGGTCAGGCAACAAGCGACAGCCATCACGACCTGCCACATGTCACGGCCCCCGCCGATGATCTGGAACAGCGCGATTTCGCACCCTTCCGAGCGCTCGCCGACCTGCCCATGGGGATGAGCGCGCATATCGTCTTTGAAACCTTCGGCGAAACCGGACCCGCGACGACCTCGCCCGCAATGATCCACCGCATCCGCGATGATATCGGCTTTGGCGGATTGCTGATGACGGACGATCTTTCGATGAACGCCCTGTCGGGGACGGTTGCACAGCGCAGCCGGGCCGCGCTCGACGCAGGGATCGACGTCATCCTGCACTGCAACGGCGACCTTGCCGAGATGCGCAGCGTTGCGGAAACCGCCGGGGAAATGACCGAGATTGCGCAAAGCCGCGCCGACGCTGCGCTTCAACACCGCAAACCGCCTGCGCCCATTGACATCGACGAGGCGACAGCGGAACTTAACGCGCTTCTTGGGGTGCGTTTGGATGGTTGAACAAGTGGTCGACGACAGGTTCGAAGATGCCGGCGGCGATGAAAAATCGCGGGTCGAGGCGCGTCTTGCCGCCGAAGCCCTGATCGTCGACGTTGACGGCTTTGAAGGGCCGCTTGACGTGCTGCTGATGCTTTCGCGCACGCAGAAGGTCGATCTGCGCACGATCTCGGTTCTTGAACTCGCGCGGCAATACCTGGCGTTTATCGACCGGGCAAAATCGCTCAGGATCGAACTCGCCGCCGATTATCTAGTGATGGCCGCATGGCTCGCCTTTCTTAAATCGCGCCTGCTGCTGCCCCCGGACCCCAGCGAAGAGGGTCCGTCCGGCGAAGAGCTTGCCGCGCACCTCGCCTTCCAACTGGAACGCTTGCAGGCGATGCGGGATGCCGCGGCGCAGCTGATGGCAAGGGATCAGCTAGGCCGCGATTTCTTTGCGCGCGGCGTGCCCGAAGACGTGATGCGAGTCAGGAAAACCTCCTACACCGCAACGCTTCTTGATCTGATGCAGGCCTATGCCCGCATCCGCACCCGCGACGATTTCCGCCCCTTCACGATGGATCGCGAAGCGGTGTTCACGATGGAACAGGCGCTTGAGCGCATGCGGGGCCTGATTGGCTTTGCCGGAGACTGGACCGAACTTGGCAGCTATCTGCCCGAAGGCTGGGAAACCGATCCCGCGAAGCGGCGCAGCGCGACCGCATCGACATTCGCCGCGACGCTGGAACTTGCCAAGGAAGGCAAGATTGATATCAGACAGGGCGAAATCTTTGCCCCCATCCAGATCCGAAGGAAAGCCGCCAGAGATGGCTGAAAAGCACCCCAATGACAGCTTGTTCGAAGCCCCGCCGATGGCCGAACAAGAACGCATGGTCGAAGCCGTGTTGTTCGCCAGCGCCGACCCGGTGACAGTCAAGGATCTGGAAGACCGGATGCCGCATGGCTGCGACGCCGCCGAAGCGTTGGTGCATCTGCGCAAACGCTATGACGGACGCGGCGTTCAGGTGATGCGCGTCGGCGACGCTTGGGCGATGCGCACGGCGGGCGATCTTGGGTTCCTGATGCAGAAGGAAACGGTCGAAACGCGCAAGCTGTCCCGCGCCGCCGTCGAAACCCTTGCCATCATCGCTTACCATCAGCCTGCGACCCGGGCGGAGATTGAGGAAATTCGCGGCGTCTCCGTCAGCCGTGGCACGATCGACCAGTTGCTTGAGATGGAGTGGATTCGCTTCGGCCGTCGCCGCATGACGCCGGGCAGACCGGTTACATATGTCGTGACGCAGGGGTTCCTCGACCACTTCGGGCTGGAAAATGCGCGCGACCTTCCGGGTGTGAAAGAGCTCCGCGCCGCCGGGTTGCTGGAGAGCCGTCCACCGCCGGGGCTATTGCCAGGTGGGCCGGAGAGCGACGCGGATGAGGATGACGAGGTCGTTCGCGGCCAAAGCGAACTATTCGAGGACGAATGAACGGGATAGCATCATGAACGCGAACCGGCTTATCAATATGGTCATCCGCCAGATCACCCGCCGATTGGTCAATCTCGGCATTAACAAGGGCATCGATATGGCATCCAAGCGCGGCAAGAGCGATGCGGAGATGACTGATGCAGACCGCAAGCAAGCACAAGACGCGAAAGAGATGGCAAAGCGCGCGCGGCAGGCGCAGCGGGCGACCAAGCGCATCGGTCGATTTTAGAAATCGTCTACACTGCTTTGAAATGCTTGGATAATTTTAGACCCTGACCCTGATAATTCGACTTCAGATCAGCGCCATATAGCTGCTCCGGCACGGCGGACATGCGTTCATAAACCAGCCGTCCGACAACCTGCCCATGTTCCAGCACAAACGGCGCCTCGTGGCAGCGCACCTCAAGCACACCGCGCGATCCGGCCCCTCCGGCGGAGTGATGACCAAAGCCCGGATCGAAGAACCCCGCATAATGCACCCGGAATTCGCCAACCATCGCAAGGTAGGGCGCCATTTCGGCGGCGCAATCAGGCGGGATCGTCACGGCCTCCTGACTGACCAGAATGTAGAACGCACCGGGGTCGAGGATGATGCGCCCCTCCGTCGTGCGCACTTCCTCCCAATATTCGGCGGGGTCGTAGTGGCCGATCTTTTCCAGATCAATCACGCCGGTATGCGGTTTCGCGCGGTATCCGACCAGATCGCCCTTCGCGGGCCGCAGGTCGACGGAAAACCCAAGGCCATCGTCGATCACCGCCTCACCATCGACCAGCGCTTCTTCGGCGTGGCGGCTGGACAGCTCCGCATCCGTCAGCACGGCTTGCCCTGCGCGGAACCTGATCTGGTTCAGCCGCATACCGGGGCGCACCAGCACGGAGAAGGAGCGGGGGCAAATCTCTGCATAAAGCGGGCCGGAATAGCCGGGGGGAATCCGGTCGAACTCCTCCCCGCCATCGACAATCGTACGGGTCAGAAGATCGAGGCGACCGGTTGAGGATTTCGCGTTGGCAACCGCCTGCACGCCTTCGGGCAGCGACAGACTCTCCATCAACGGCACGACATAGACGCAGCCCTTTTCCAGAACCGCACCGCCGGCGAGGTCGATCTGGTGCATCTCAAATTCGGAAATTCGGTCGGTGACGGTGTTTCCGGCCCCGGCAAGGAACGACGCGCGCACCCGGTAAGCCTTTGTTCCCAAACGAAGATCGAGCGACGCAGGTTGTATCTGGTCATCAACAATCGCAGGCGTGCCGGACAGCGCGCCATCCGCGATCATTTGCTGCAAGGCTTGGCTGGGAAGGACGCCGATGCCGTTCATCTTTCCACCTCTCAAAACAAACCGCCCAACGCCAAGGGGCGTGGGCGGCTGTGTTTGTTGGTCGGGCTAGCAGGACTCGAACCTGCGACCTTCCGTCCCCCAGACGGACGCGCTACCAGGCTGCGCCATAGCCCGAACTGGACCCCTTCATACTGGTTTTCGCCGCAGGGGCAAGACGGAATACACATACCCGTGGGGTCAATCCTGCTTTGCGTCGCCAAGCCGGGATTGAAGGGTTTTCAACCGTTCGTAAAGCGGCGCGATTGCGTCTTTCTTGGAGTGCAGATGCTCCGCCGTTGCCCGCAGCAAAAGGGCGGAAACGGGGTCTTCGACCTTAATATCCGCGTCGTCCGCCGGATCGTCGGGAACATCGACGGGGGTAATCGGGGCAGGGGTCTTCGCGGCTTGCGACGGCTCCTCCGGCTCTGGCCGTCGGTGCATGAAGGTTGGCGCGGGGTCAGATGGTTCAGCCTGCTCCGCCTCTTCCTCATCGACCGCAAGATCGTTCGGCATCTCGACCGGTTCCTGTTGCGGCGTTTCAATGGCATTCGCCCGCAGCGCTTCGGTCAGATCGAATTCGGGTTCCTCAAGACCGACCTCAGCCTCTTCCACAGGTTCTGGCTCCGGCTCTGGCCGGGTTTCCACGACGGGTGCGGGCTCCGGGCGCTCCTCAATCCGGTGCGCAGTCCCCTCGATCACGTCGCTTTCATCCGTATCAAGCGGCTGGGAGAACGCGGAAACGACCTTAACCCCTTCGGAATGCAGCAGTTTTTGCACGCCTTTGATCGTCATCCCATCCTGATGCAGCAGCTTCTTGATGCCGCCAAGCAGCAGCATATCGTTGGGGCGGTAATACCGCCGTCCCCCGGCGCGCTTCACCGGTTTTACCTGACTGAACTTGCTTTCCCAAAAGCGCAGCACATGCGCTGGCGTATCGAGCCACTCTGAAACTTCGCGGATCGTTCGGAAGGCATCGGGCGATTTGTCCATGCCTATCGCCCCAATTACCGGCTATTCCCGGCAGCGACCCGATCTTTCATCAGGTGGGACGGTCTGAACGTCATGACACGACGGGGATGAATCGGAACCTCTTCCCCGGTTTTCGGGTTGCGCCCGATCCGTGCCGCCTTATCGCGCACGCTAAATGTCCCGAAGGATGAGATTTTTACGCTTTCGCCGCTGACCAGCGCATCAGATATGTGCTGAAGCACGCTTTCCACCAGATTGGCGGAGTCGTTGCGGGAAAGTCCAACTTCACGAAACACCGCTTCGCTCAGATCCATACGCGTTAAGGTCTTGTCACTCATTGCCGGCGTCCCTTTTATGATTGGAGACACAATAGAGCGTTGAAATTTTCCGAGTCAATATCAACGGCTTGGCGCACGCCGTTAATTGGCCGATTACCAGCGGATTACGACCGATCCCCACGCCAATCCGCCGCCGATCGCCTCTGTGACCAGCAAATCGCCCTCTTTTATCTGACCGCGCGCTTTGCCGACGGACAGGGCGAGGGGAATCGATGCGGCAGAAGTGTTGCCATGATCCTGAACGGTGACGACGACACGCTCCATCGGGACGCTCATACGCTTTGCAGTGCCTTGGATGATCCGAATATTCGCCTGATGCGGCACGATCCAATCGACATCGTCGCCCGTCAGCCCGATTTTGTCGAGCGCGGTATGCGCGGTTTCTGCGAGTTTTTCAACGGCATGACGGAAGACTTCTTTCCCCTGCATCCGCAGATAACCAGTGCTTCCGGTCGAGGTGCCGCCATCGACGTAGAGAATATCGCGGAACCGTCCATCGGAATGCAGATCGGTTGAAAGGATACCCCGGTCGTTGCTGTCGCCCGATCCTTCGGTGGCCTCAAGCACCAGCGCGCCTGCGCCGTCCCCGAACAGCACGCTGGTCGTGCGGTCTTCCCAATCCATGATCCGGCTGAAGGTTTCCGCGCCGATCACCAGCACCCGTTTGGCTTGCCCCGACAGGATCAGCGCATTGGCGTTCGACAGGGCGTAAACAAACCCGGCGCAGACCGCCTGAACGTCAAACGCAAAGCCCCGCGTCATGCCAAGGGCGGCTTGCACCATCGTCGCGGCGGACGGGAAAGTCAGATCGGCGGTGGATGTTGCCAAAACAATCGCGTCGATGTCGTCGGCACTCAGCCCTGCGTCTGCTAGCGCGGCCTTCGCCGCGCGAGCAGCAAGGTCAGAGGTCGTCTCTCCCTCGGCCGCGAAATGGCGGCGTTCGATACCAGAGCGGCTGCGAATCCACTCATCACTGGTTTCGATGGTTCTTTCAAATTCAGCGTTCGGGACGACCCGTTCGGGCAGATAGTGCCCGACGCCCCTGACAACGGCGCGTTGTGTCATTCATCCAACCTGTCGGATTCTTCTGAGTTGCCGGCATCCTGACTTGCAGCCGCGGCAGATGCAACCCGCGCCGCGAGCCGTTCGGAGAATCCTGACTGCGCTAACGTAAAGGCAAGCTTGATCGCCGCCGAAATTCCCGTCGCATCGGCAGAGCCGTGAGATTTCACAACCGTTCCGTTCAGCCCAAGGAACACACCGCCGTTTTGCCGCCGCGGGTCGATCCGTTTGGTCAGACGCCTCAGCGACGTGACCGCGAACAGCGCCCCAAGGCGGGACAGCGGCGAATAACCAAAAGCCTTGCGCAGCAATTCCCGGATCAGCGTGGCCGTGCCTTCGCCGGTCTTCAGCGCGACATTTCCGGTGAAACCATCGGTCACGATCACATCCACGCGGGAGGAGGGGATATCGCCACCCTCAACAAACCCGACGAATTCAAAATTCGCGGGGCCCGAGGCTTCTTCGATCAAATCATGGGCCAGCTTCAGCTCAGCCCGGCCCTTGTGCTCTTCGGTGCCGACATTCAACAGGCCGATCCGCGGCGGATCGATCCCCATGCCGTTGCGCGCGTAAGACGCGCCCATAAGCGCGTATTGCAGAAGGTCTTGTTCATCCGCTTTGATATCCGCGCCGACATCCAGCATCACGTTGAACCCACCCGCGTTACGGGATGGCCAAAGGCACGCAATCGCGGGGCGGTTCACGCCGGGCAGTTTCCGCAGGCGGATCATCGACAGCGCCATCAGCGCGCCGGTATTGCCGCAAGATACGGCGACGGTCGCCTCTCCGTTGCGGACGGCCTCAATCGCGGACCACATCGACGTGCCTTTACCTGAACGCACGACATTGCTGGGTTTCGCGTCCATCGTGACGACGTCGTCGGCGTGGCGGACCTCGCACACGTCGGCAAGACCGCGGCGCTTTGCGATCAACGCGTTCAGCTTTGCCGCGTCGCCATGCACGATAAACCCGATGTCCGAATTAATACCCGCAGACAAGGCAAGGCCGGCGACAACTGCCGCCGGGCCACGATCTCCGCCCATGGCGTCGATAGATATAATGGTGCGCTTTCCCGCGCCCGAGGCCGTCTGAGTGGAACTATCCGTCGTCATGCCTGGTCGCGAAGCGAAAACGCAGCTTATGCTGCGTCTTCGTCGTCCAGATCGACCTCATCCGCCAGCGCGACGACTTCGCGGTCGTCGTAGTGCCCGCAGGCGCCACAAACGTGGTGCGGACGCTTCAACTCGCCGCAATTCGGGCACTCTGCCGGGTTGCCAGCGACCAGCGCGTCATGCGCACGGCGCATGTTACGGCGGGACTTCGTAATCTTATTCTGAGGGACAGCCATGTCTCAACCTCGGTATTCGGGGGGCATTCGTCGTTCTAAGCCCCGGTTATTACAGAATTTTACAGCAAAGGCACCGAACGTGCACAGCCGTCTAACCCTGCGTGTAAACAAGGCCGGGAACATACTGCGATTCCCAAGCGACGCAACCCTTTTCTTTGCCTGTCTTAATCGTCTTTTTTCAGTTTGTCACGCAAGCCTGCAAGACCGGCAAAGGGGCGCAAATCTTCGTCTTTGATCGGCGTCACACCGGGCGCGGCATGAACCACCTCGCCAAGCTCCGCGCCGGGGGCTTTCGGGTAGGCGGGCAGGGCGAGCGCCAGCGCCTCGATCATCGCGGCACCCAGATCAATGTCGGCCTTCAGCAGTTCGACATCGACATCCTCGGGAATCTCGGCCTCCTCCGCCGGGTCCAATTCCGGCAGATCGCGGACATAGCTGCGCTCAACCGCCTCATCGATCCGCGTCACCACAGGCTCAAGCGTGACTACGCACGGCTGCACCACCGTCGCGCCCAGATTTGCGTTCAGAACCCAGTCTTCCGGCCCCCGGGCGGTCAGCGTGCCCTCAAACCGCAGTTTTTTCAGGTCCAGCAGCCCCAGATACTCCGCAATCGCCTGCCGCACCTCCGCCTCCGGAGTCACCTCAAACCGGGTCGGTTTGCGCGTCGGCAGGTCCGACACACGCAATAGTTGCTGAAATGGTTGGCTTTTTTTGCTGTCGCTCATCTGAACCACGCTTCCTTTCTTGAACAGGCGGCGTTCCTTCTGTAAGCCGGATAAGAGGCAAAGACAGGCGTGGCAAGAGGCTCCGACATGGTGAAATCCGGAATCTGGCTGAAAAGCATGGTGGTGGGGCTTGTCCTGCTGTCCTTGGGCGCTTGTGCCGCGACCTATCGCAATCATGGCTATGTGCCGACCGACGCCGACCTCGAAAACGTCATCGTCGGCGTTGATACGCAGGAAACCGTGGGGGAAACCATTGGCCGCCCGACCGCGTCCGGTCTGCTGCAGGGGGCCGATTGGTATTACGTCCAAAGCCGCTGGCGCCACTTTGCCTATCGCAAACCGAAAGAACTTGACCGCGAAGTGCTTGCGATCCGGTTCAACCAGTCCGGCGTTGTTGAGAATATCGAACGCTTCGGCCTTGAAGACGGCCGCGTGATCGTTCTGTCCCGTCGCGTGACGGACAGCAACATTCGCGGCGTGTCGTTCATCCGGCAACTGCTTGGCAACCTTGGCAACTTCACCGCCGATCAGTTCCTTGGGGACGATAACTGACGCGCTGTCATCGGCCTGTCAAATCACTGTCACACCTTGCGGGCACACTCTGTCACGCACATATGCTATCCGATCGACCGGGTGGAGCATGAGGGGAGGCCGTGATGCTTGCGCTTAAAAAAGGCCGCTACGCCGCACGCATGGCAGAGTCCGCGACTGACGTTCAGGCGGCCCAAGGGTTGCGCCATCGCTGCTTCCTCGCCGAAACCGGGGCGGTCGGGCCATCCGGCACCGTTGACGCCGACGCGTTCGATCCGATTTGCAAACATATTCTGGTGGAAGAACTCCGCACCGGGCGGCTGGTCTGCTGCTTTCGCCTTCTGCCGCTCAAGCATGGCAGCGAGATCGGGCAAAGCTATTCGGCGCAATATTATGAACTATCCGCACTGCAATCCTTCGACGGGCCGATGGTTGAAATGGGCCGCTTTTGCGTCGACCCCGACTATACCGACCCTGACATCCTGCGCGTCGCGTGGGGCGCGATGACCCGCTTTGTGGATGAAGAGGGGGTCGAGATGTTGTTCGGTTGCTCTTCCTTCAAAGGCACCGAAGCGGCGGCCTATATGGATGCCTTCGCTCTGCTGAAACAACGCCACCTCGCCCCGAAACGCTGGCTGCCACGGGTCAAGGCGCCGAACGTGTTTCGCTTTGCCGACCGCCTGCGCCGCAAACCCGACGCGAAGCGCGCCATTCTGGGGATGCCACCCTTGCTGCGCAGCTACCTTGTCATGGGCGGGTGGGTCAGCGACCATGCGGTTGTCGACCGCGAGATGAACACGCTCCACGTCTTTACCGGACTTGAAGTTCGCGCGATCCCCAAGGCCCGCAAGCGTCTGCTGCGCGGCGTCGCCGGTTAGGTCATTGACGCCGCCCCATCTGGGCGATAGCCCGCAAGCATGGCACGCGCACCGCTTCTTCAGCTTTCCGACATCTCCCTGACCTTCGGGGGCGATCCGGTTTTTGCCGACCTCGATCTTGTCGTGAAACCGGGTGACCGCGTTGCGCTGGTCGGGCGCAATGGATCGGGCAAATCGACGCTGATGAAGGTGATGGCCGGCCTTGTCGAACCTGACGGCGGAAGCCGCGTCATCGCGCCGGGCACCAGTGTCGGGTATATGGAACAGCACCCGGATATGTCGGGGTTCGAAACCCTCGGAGACTTCGCCGCCAGCACGCTTGACGCGGGCGAGGAATACCGCGTCCCGATGGTCGCGGATGGATTGCAGTTCAACCCCGACACCTCCGTCGCCACCGCCTCCGGCGGGGAACGCCGCCGCGCGGCGCTTGCCAAGCTGCTGGCCGAAGCGCCCGACGTCATGCTGCTGGATGAGCCGACCAACCACCTTGATATCAACGCGATCCGCTGGCTTGAGGCGCAGTTGAAAGACACGCAGACCGCCTTTGTCCTTATAAGCCACGACCGGGCGTTCCTAAATGAACTCACCCGCGCAACCCTCTGGATCGACAGGGGAATCGTCCGTCGTCGCGAAAGCGGTTTCGCCGGATTCGGTGAATGGCGCGACAAGATCTGGGCCGACGAAGACGACGCCCGCCACAAGCTGAACCGCAAGATCAAGGCCGAGGCACGGTGGGCCGTCGAAGGTATCAGCGCCCGCCGCAAGCGCAACCAGGGTCGCCTGCGCGCCCTTCAGGCGATGAAAGCCGACCGCGCCGCACAGATCACCCGGCAGGGCGCGGCAGCCATGGCGCTGGACGCTGGGCCAAAATCCGGCAAGAAGGTGATCGAGGCCGAGGGGATCGCCAAGCGTTTCGACGGCAAGCCCATCGTGACCGATTTTACCCTCAAGGTGCAGCGCGGCGACCGGGTTGCGTTTGTCGGGCCGAATGGCGCAGGCAAGACAACGCTGTTGAAAATGCTGATCGGACAGATCGAACCCGACGCGGGGCAGGTGACACTTGGCACCAACCTCGAACTCGCCGTGTTCGACCAGAACCGCGTGGGCCTCGACCCCGACATGTCGCTTTGGGACAGCCTGACCGGTGATCCCGACATGCGAGTCTCCGGCAAGGCCGATCAGATCATGGTGCGCGGCACGCCGAAACACGTCGTCGGTTACCTCAAGGAATACCTGTTTGACGACGCGCAGGCCCGCGCGCCGGTTCGGTCCCTTTCGGGCGGTGAAAAAGCCCGCTTGCTGCTCGCGAAACTCATGGCGAAACCGTCGAACCTGTTGGTGCTCGATGAGCCGACGAACGACCTCGACGTCGAAACACTCGACCTGCTGCAAGATGTGCTGGGAGACTACGACGGCACGGTGCTTCTGGTCAGCCACGACCGCGACTTTATCGACCGCGTCGCAACGACAACCATCGCGATGGAAGGCGACGGTCGCGCGACGATCTACGCAGGCGGTTGGTCCGACTATCAGGCCCAGCGGGGCGCGGAGGCCCCACCGACACCCGCTGCGAAACCCGCAAAGGCGAAATCGTCACCCCAACCCAAGCAGCAGGAACAGAAACCCGGCCTGTCCTTCACCGAACAACATCGGCTGGAAGCGCTGCCCAAGGTGATCGAACGGCTTGAGGCCGAGATCGCCAAGCTCGAATCCTTCCTCTCCGCGCCGGACCTGTTCACCGAACAGCCCGCGAAGTTCAAGAAGGGGACAGAGGCGCTGGCCGAACGCCAACAGGCGCTCGCCGAGGCCGAGGAGGAATGGTTGACGCTGGCCGAGAAGGCGGAAGGGTGAGGGGGTTTGAAATTCGGCGAAGATGATGTTTGGGTAAAGGCCCGGTGAGAGCCCAAACCTACCGCGTCAGTTTTCGAAACCAATCGACAGCCTGCGGTTCGACACGGCTGACGAACGGGTCCTTTCCATCGATATACGCATCCCAAGTGGGAGCATCGCCTCGTGTTAGATGTTCCTTCAACGAGGAGTACTCCTTGGCTACCTTCGGATGCGCAATCAGGTAGTCTCTGAATGCGAGGTGGCGCTCGACATGCGGTGAACCTTCTTCAAACACGTGGAAGTGGTGTGTCCGAGTCCCGTAGCTGTCGATCTTCCTGAAATACCGCCTGCCTTCAATGCCGTAGGCGCCCATAACCTCATACCCCAATCCTTCGAGACCGCGAGCATTGGCATCCGCATCATCGAGCGTGGAGACCACGCCAAGAAGGTCAATTATGGGCTTAGCCAGGATGCCGGGGACCGCAGTGCTGCCGATGTGATGGACTTGCACTGAACTGTTCCCGAAAGCATGTTTGATTGCCTTGGCTTCATCTTCGAAAGCCATTTTCCAACGCGGATCATGAGGAACGACGAAAGCAACCATGGACAAATATTGGGCGGGCTGCTCACGATTGGCAACGACAACTTGTCCAGATAGCGGCCTTTCAGCCCATCCCTTCCACAGCCGCCTCACGCCGCACGCTCAAGCTATCCAGAGCGTCCGGCAAAACCACCCCTCACTGCATCCGCAGCGCACCATCAAGCCGAATTGTCTCACCATTCAAATACGGGTTCTCCACGATAAACTGCGCGAGCTTTCCGTATTCCGACGGTTTGCCCAGCCGCTTGGGGAAGGTCACGTCAGCGGACAGCGACTCGATGATCTCTTCGCCCAAGCCTTCCAGCATCGGCGTCAGGAATATCCCCGGCGCGATGGCCATGATGCGGATACCGGTTGAGGCAAGGTCGCGCGCCACGGGCAGGGACAGCCCGGCCAGCGCCGCTTTTGACGCCGCATAAGCCGCTTGGCCCTTCTGCCCGTCAAACGCGGCGATTGAGGCTGTGTTGACGATCACGCCACGCTCTCCGTCCTCGTTCGGGGTGTTCTTCGCCATCTCAGCCGCCGCAAGGCGCAGCACGTTGAAACTGCCGACAAGGTTGATGTCGATCGTCTTGCGAAAGCTGCCGAGCGCATGGGGGCCGTGTTTGCCAACGGTCTTTTCGCCCGTCGCGATGCCTGCACAGTTGATGCAGGCGCTGATGCCGCCCATCGCCTTGACCGCGTCTGCCACCCCCGCCGCGACCGAACTTTCGTCCGTCACGTCGACATTGGCGAACCGCGCACCGATTTCCTCCGCGACCTGCGGTCCGCGATCCGCATCCCGATCAAACAGCGTGACCGCCGCGCCCGCCTCGCGAAAGACACGCGCGGTCGCTTCGCCAAGGCCCGATGCGCCGCCGGTAATGATGGCTTTGGTCGATGATATTTGCATGACGCTCCCTCGAATTGAACACTCGTTCAGATAAGGCAACGCGGCCGGTCTGTAAAGCTGCGAGCCAGCCAAAACCAGCCGCGCCGGATAATGTGACCCGCAGGGGCAGGGATCGGCGCTATCATGTGCCGGGCATCATAACGGAGCATTACGATGAAACGCAGAACTCTCCTCGCCGCGGCCCTTGCACTGGCCGTAAGCCCCGCATGGGCCGACATTGAAAACCTGAAAGCGGCTGAGATTGAAACCCTCCTCAGCGGTAACACAATTGACGGAGTCTGGGCCGGAACCGCCTACAAACAGTATTTTTCAGAGGGCGGCGCGACGACCTACGTGCCCGAAGGTGGCATGGCGGACGAGGGCAAATGGCGCATCAACGCGGACGAAGACCTATACGAATCCTGGTGGACCAACGCCGATTGGGCCGGCTACGCGATCACCCAGACGGAAGACGGCTACGCCTGGATCGACGGCGCGGGCGACACGCATCCCTTTACCGTGATGGAGGGCAATCAGTTGAACTGATCGGCTATCGTTCGGGTATCAGCCCCCTCGGACTGAACCGCAGCACAAGGATCATGATAACCCCCATCGTTAGCAGCCGCATATGCGCGACGGAATCAAGCAAATGCTCCTTCAGCCATGATCCATCCGCCATCGGCGCGGTAACGACATCCATCAGCAGCGCGCCCAGCGGTTCAACCTCAACCCACAGGAACCAGATCAGGAACCCGCCCAGCACCGCGCCCCAGTTGTTGCCCGATCCGCCGACGATCACCATCACCCAGATCAGGAACGTATAGCGCAGCGGCTGGTAAGACGTCGGCGTCAGCTGGCTGTCGAGCGTCGTCATCATCGCCCCGGCGATTCCGCAGATGGCGGACCCCAGCACGAAGATCTGCAAATGCCGGGCGGTCACGTCCTTGCCCATCGCCTCGGCGGCGACCTCATTATCGCGGATCGCTCGCATCATCCGCCCCCAGGGTGAATTCAGCGCCTTTTCGGCAAGCCACAGCAGGATCAACAGAACCACGGTGAACAGCACCGCATAGAGCAATTTGACGTATAGCGTCGAGGCCGTGACCGGATTGATCCCAAACTCATTCGCGCGCTCGACAAATTCGGCGGAGCGTTGCAGGTCAATCTCATACGGCACCGGCCACGGGCGCGGAATGCCGATCACGTTCTTCACGCCGCGCGACAGCCAGTCTTCGTTTTTCAGGACCGCGATTACGATCTCAGCAATCCCCAGCGTCGCAATGGCAAGGTAGTCTGACCGCAAGCCCAGCGCCGTCTTGCCGATGACCCACGCCGCCCCCGCCGCGAACAGCCCGCCCACGGGCCACGCAATCAGCACCGGCAGGCCGATCCCGCCAAGGTATCCCGTCGCTGCCGGGTTCACCCCCTCGATCGCGCCCGTCGCCGGGTCAAACAACCAACGGAAGATGAAGAACCCGGCGATCAGCAGGGCAATCAGCGCCAGCGTGCGCTTTCGCCCCGGCGCCATCGCCTTGAACACAAAGATCGCCGCGATGATCGTCGCCGCACCAAAGGCCAGCGCCACCAGCACCCGCAGGCCGCCCGCGGCCCAGGCGTCCGTCGTTGGCGGCATCGACACCAGCACCGCCGCCAGCCCGCCCAGCGCGACGAACCCCATGACGCCGATGTTGAACAGACCCGCGAAGCCCCATTGCAGGTTGACGCCCAGCGCCATGATCGCGGACACCAGCCCCATGTTCAGGATCACCAGTGCCGTGTTCCAGCCCTGAATGTAGCCCGCCAGCAGGATCAGCACCGCCAGCACCGCGAACAGGGCGATATTCCTTACATTCACGTTCATACCGCTTTCCCCTTGAACAGACCGGTTGGACGGAACAACAGCACGATAATCAGGATCACGAAACTGACCGCGAACTTGTAATCCGTGCTGAGAAGCTGGACGAGTCCCGTCGGCTCCAAACTCTCAGGCAGCAGATACACCAGCACCTTCTTGAACGCATAGGTGATCGTGATCTCCGAAAACGCGATCACGAACCCGCCGACAATCGCGCCCAGCGGATTGCCCAAGCCCCCGACAATGGCCGAGGCGAAAATCGGCAGCAAAAGCTGGAAATAGGTGAACGGCTTGAAGCCCTTGTCCAGCCCGTAAAGCACCCCCGCAACCGTCGCCAGAACCGCGACGAGTATCCACGTGATCCGCACCACACGTTCGGGGTTGATCCCCGACAGCAGGGCCAGATCCTCGTTATCCGAAAACGCCCGCATGGATTTCCCGGTCCGCGTCCGGTTCAGAAACCAGAACAGAAACGCGACGACGATGATCGCCGTGACAATCGTGATCCCCTGACTCGTCCGCAGGGCCAGGCCTTCCTGCAAGCCGGTCAGTTCCCGAAACTCCCGCGCACCGATGATAAAGCGGCCGCCATCGTCAAACCGCTGATCGTCCGGCCCGATGATGAACCGCACAATGCCGTTCATAATGAACATGACGCCCATCGACACGATCACCAGAATGACCGGCGCCGCCTTTTGTTCACGGTAAAACCGATAGACGAGCTTGTCCGTCCCGAGCAGCAGCAGCGCCGTCCCGAGTATCCCGAAGGGCAGGGCGAGCAGCGCCGTCGGCACCGGCCCAAGGCTGATCCCCAGCGCCTGCAACCCCCACGTCACAAGGATCGTCACCATCGCGCCGAACGCCATCGTGTCGCCATGGGCAAAGTTCGAAAACCGCAGGATGCCGTAGATCAGCGTCACCCCCAACGCCCCCAGCGCCAACTGGCTGCCATAGGCAATCGCCGGGATCAGAACGAAATTGGAAAGCGCCACGAAGGCGTTGAGGAAGTCCATTATTCTGTTTCCTCGCATTTGCCTTTGTAAGTGACGCGGGTTGGCCCCTCCAAGTGAAGCGAATAATGTGCGAAGCCTATCGTAGAGAAGTTGAGCGAATGGAGCGCTGTATCGGAAACGGCTAAAATGAAGGTGCGCGACCCCGAGGTGGTTGGCGGTGATGCGGGCAGATCACCGGTAGGAGTCGAGAGCACAAAGTCGTCATGACCATTTGGTCCGGCCTCGTATGAGACGCCAAAACTCGTCGGGGTGCAGTCCCCCTCCTGAGAACACTCAGTTTCGAACTGGCATACTGTTGCCGCCGAGGCATTTGACACTACGGATATCGCTGCGAACAAAACCAGGTATCGCATCCTCACCCCCCCAGGAAACTCTTGCGCACTTCGGGATCGGCCAGCAATTCCTTGCCGGTCCCGGTAAAGCGATTGCGCCCCTGCACCAGAACATAGCCTTTATCAGCGATTTCAAGTGCTTGTCGGGCGTTTTGTTCGACCATCAGGATCGGGATGCCGGTGCGGGCGACTTCGATGATGCGGTCGAACAGTTCGTCCATCACGATGGGGCTGACCCCGGCGGTGGGTTCGTCCAGCATCAGGACTTTCGGCTTCGTCATCAGCGCCCGACCCACGGCGACCTGCTGGCGCTGGCCGCCCGAAAGTTCGCCCGCCGCCTGGTGGCGCTTTTCCTTGAGGATCGGGAACAGCTCATAGACCTGGTGCATGGTCTCCGAGTAATCATCGAGCCGGATGAACGCCCCCATCTCAAGGTTCTCTTCGACGGTCATGGAGGTAAAGATGTTCGATGTCTGCGGCACGAACCCCATACCCTTCGCCACCCGGTCTTGCGGGGTCAGTTGGGTGATATCTTCGCCGTCCAGCTTCACGGAGCCCGAACGGACGTTCAGCATCCCAAACACCGCCTTCATCGCGGTCGATTTGCCCGCTCCGTTCGGGCCGACGATCACTGCGATCTCTCCCTCGTTCACGGCGATGGTGCAGTCGTGCAGAATGTCCGGCCCCTTGCCGTAGCCGCCGATCATCGTGTCACCGATCAGAAACGGCGTTCCGGGGGCAGGGCTTGTCGCGCCGCTGCTGCGCCGGTGCTCCGACGTGCCGCCGGGGCGCGGATTGGCGATGGAGTGGTCTTTGTTCCCGCGATCGTCATAGGCTCCGCCACTCATCACAGCACCTCTGGTTTGGCGGTCGTATGCACAAACGTATGCACAGGAGTCATACGCGAGTCAGACGGGTTGCGTACGGAAATCATGCGCCCACCTTGTCTTTGTTTTTCAGGCCCGTGCCAAGGTAGGCTTCGATCACCTGTTCATTCGCCTTGATCTCGTCCAGCGTGCCCTCTGCAAGCACTTTTCCCTCGGCCATACAGATGACCGGATCACAAATTCTTCCAATGAAATCCATATCATGCTCGATCACCACAAAGGTGTAATCGCGTTCCTTGTTCAGCCTTACGATGGCATCGCCGATGGTGTTCAGCAGCGTGCGGTTCACCCCGGCGCCGACCTCATCCAGAAAGACGATCTTGGCGTCAACCATCATCGTCCGCCCCAGCTCGAGCAGCTTCTTTTGGCCGCCGGAAAGGTTGCCGGCCCTCTCGTCCTTCAGGTGGTCAATCGTAAGGAAATCAAGGACTTCATCGGCTTTCTTCAGAAGCTCCGATTCCTCCTGCGCGATCCGTCCGCGATGAAACCAGGTGTTCCAAAGCGTCTCTCCCGACTGCGCGCCGGGCACCATCATCAGGTTCTCCCGCACGGTCATCGAACTGAACTCATGCGCAATCTGGAATGTTCGCAGCAACCCCTTGTGAAACAGCGTATGCGGCGGCAGACCGGTAATGTCCTCACCCAGCATCGTGACTCGTCCGGCGGTTGGTTCAAGAACGCCCGCGATCACGTTGAAAAGAGTGGTTTTTCCCGCGCCATTCGGCCCGATAAGGCCGGTGATCGCCCCCTGCTCAATGGTCAGCGTCGCCCCATCGACAGCACGAAATCCGCCGAATTGCTTGGCCAGCCCCTCTACGGTGATCATCCCCTTGATCCCCTCCCGAATGCGGCGCCGTTGACGCGCCGTCTGTTATTCAAATGGCCCGAAGCGCAGGGCTTCGGGCCATCCAATTCTAACGCAGTGACCGACTTAGCGGAAGGTCACCGTTTCGTAAGCACCATCGGTGATGGTGTATTCACGATAAGTGCCAGCCGCTTCGCCCGGTCCGATCAATTCAACGCCGGTGCCGCCGACATAGTCGACTTCACCACCTTCAGCGAGGATCTGGAGCGCTTTGCCCAGTTCGCCCGGCAGGATCGGTTCGCCCGGTGCGTTGGCGACGTTCAGCAGGTTGGCCGCAACCGCTTCGCTCGTCGCAGCGCCACCGGCCTGCATAGCAAGGGCCAGAAGGGCCGCCGCGTCATAGCTTTCGCGGGTGAAGGAGCTTTCGCCATTCACGCCAGCCGCTTCGGTGATCGCCTTGAACGCGTCAGCGCCTTCGCCTTCGGACCACGGAACAGACCCGTATGACCCGCCGATATCGCCACCAATGTCGGCAACCAGAGCGTCGGAATACATGCCGTCACCCATCGCGAACGTATCAAACGCGCCTGAATCGAGCGCCGCTTGGATCATACCGCGGCCACCTTGGTCGGAGTATCCGAGCACGACCAGCACTTCGCCGCCGGCCGAGGCCAGCGCGCCAACTTCGGCAGAGTAGTCGCCCTTGCCGTCTTCATGCGGTGCGTTCAGCGTGACCGATCCGCCCATGCCTTCAAAGCTTGAAATAAAGGCGTCGGACAGGCCTTTGCCGTAGTCGTTGTTGGTGTAGGTCACGGCAACGCTTTCAACGCCCTTGTCCTTCATGATGCTCGCCAGAACTTCACCCTGACGCGCGTCGGAGGGCGAGGTGCGGAAGAACAGGCCGTTGTCTTCTGCGGTCGACAGGCCGGGGCTGGTTGCGGACGGAGATACCATCACAACGCCGTTCGGCACTGCCACGTTCGCCAGAACCGCGCCAGTTACGCCGGAACAGTCAGCACCCATGATCGCCACAACGCCTTCGCTGTTGATCATGCGTTCTGCGGCGGCTGTCGCTGCAGCCGAGTCAACGCAGGTCGAATCCCCGCGCACCGCTGCCAGCATCTTGCCGTCAAGAATACCGCCAGCTTCGTTGATCTCAGCAATGGCGAGTTCGGCCGAGTCCGCCATATGCGGCGTCAGCGATTCGATTGGGCCGGTAAAGCCGAGCAATACGCCGATATTCACATCTTCGGCGGCTGCCGCGCCCGCGCTGACCAGCGCGGTGGCAGTGGTTGCCATAAGTAGTTTTTTCATTTTTCTCTCCCATTAGGACGTAATCGTCTGTGCGGCGCTGTTGCCGCACCTGCGCAGTAGGAAAGACTTGTCCGGGTGACTTTGTCAAAGCGTTATTTTCAAGACGTGATTTGACGCCGGTGCGCGCCTGTTGGCATTGTTCCCTTAGGGAAAGCGGGCGTAGGAGGTGTCTGTGCCGATACGAATGATCCGTCTGATTTCGGTTGTGTTTGCTGTTACTGTGGCCCTTACGGCAACCACGCTGCGGGCTGAGAATTTTCGGATTGAACCGGTCGTCAGCGGGCTTGAGGCGCCTTGGGCGGTTGCCTTCCTTCCGCCGACAGACGGCGCGCAGCGGTTCCTTGTGACCGAGCGGGATGGGCGCCTTTGGTTCGGCGATGGGGGTGATCTGCAAGAGGTTAGTGGCGTGCCCGAGGTGGCCGCAGTCGGGCAGGGCGGTCTGCTTGATGTGATGCTGCCGCGCGATTTTGCCGAGAGCCGTCTTGTCTACCTGAGCTTTGCGAAAGAACAGGGGGCCAGCGCGGGGACAGCACTTGGCGTAGGGCGCTTGTCTGACGACAACCGCGCGCTTGAAGATTTCCGCGTCATATTCGAAATGTCAGGCGGCAATTCTGGCGGGCGGCATTTTGGGTCGAGGATTGTCGAGGCCGAAGACGGGCGGATTTTTCTGACGATTGGGGAACGGGGGGATCGGCCCTCTGCGCAGGACATGGCCCGCCACAACGGGTCTGTCATACGGATCAATTCAGATGGCACTGTTCCTTCGGACAATCCGTTTGTCGATCAACCGGGCGTAAGGCCGGAGCTTTGGAGCATCGGCCACCGCAATCCGCAAGGGGCCGCTTTGGACGCAGAGGGCTTGCTTTGGGTCAATGAGCACGGCGCGCAAGGCGGGGATGAGGTGAACCGGATCGAACGCGGCGCGAATTACGGCTGGCCGGTGATTTCGTATGGGCGCCATTATTCCGGCGGGCAGATCGGCGAGGGAACCGAGAAAGAGGGAATGGAGCAGCCCGCGTATTACTGGGACCCGTCCATCGCGCCTTCGGGCCTTGCGATCTATTCCGGCGAACTGTGGGAGGACTGGCAGGGCGATTTCTTCGTTGGCAGCCTGAAATTCGACCACATCGCCCGGCTGGAACGAAATGGCGACCAACTCCGTGAAGCTGATCGAATCGAAACCCGCGAAACGCAGCGTGTTCGCGATGTGAGGGAGGCGCCAGACGGCAGCATTTGGTTCCTGTCCGTCGGACTGGGTGCGCTTTACCGGATCGTGCCAGAAGGTTGATGTTTTAGATCGACAGCCGCACGGCCTGCGATCCACGCTCCCGATAGGGGGTCGTGTCATAATGCGACCGATAGCATTTTGAGAAATGCGAGGGCGAAGCAAACCCACAGGCAAGCGCGACGTTAATCACGCTCATATCCGTCTGCATCAGCAGGTTGCGTGCCTTTTGCAGCCGAAGCTCCATGTAATACCGCTTGGGTGAGCGGTTGAGGTAGCGGCGGAACAGCCGTTCAAGTTGTCGCGTAGACATCCCGACATCTTTGGCGAGCACGGAGGGGCTGATCGGCTCCTCTATATTCTGTTCCATCATCTGAATAACGGCAGACAGTTTCGGATGACGGACCCCGATACGGGACGGGACCGAAAGGCGCTGCGTGTCCTGATCAGTTCGGATTGAGGAATAGATCAACTGATCTGCGACCACGTTCGCCATTTCTTCGCCGTGGTCATTTGCAATCAGCTTCAGCATCAGGTCGATCGAAGATGTGCCGCCCGCCGTGGTGTAGCGGTTGCCATCCATCACAAAGACCGATTTGGTCAAGTTCACATCGTCGAACTCTTCGGCAAAGCTGTCCTGGTTTTCCCAGTGGATCGTCGCCCGCTTGCCATCCAGAAGCCCGGCCCGCGCCATGCTGTGCGCCGCGGTGCACAGGCCCGCGATAACGATTCCACGCCGCGCTTCGCGCCGTAGCCATGCGAGCAGGCGCTTCGTCGTCGCTCGCTGCACGTCCAGCCCGCCGCAGATCAAAACGGTGTCGTCGCGCCCAACCTCATCCAGATCGGCGTTGACGTTGAACTCCGTCCCCGAAGATGACGCGACCGTCGTGCCGCCTTCGCCGATCAGGGTCCATTCATAAACCGTTTTTCCTGCCATGCGGTTCGCGATGCGCAACGGCTCCAACGCGCCGGCGAAGGACAGGAGCGTAAAATTCTCCAGCAAAACAAAGACCATCCGGCGCGGTTTCCCGTCACTGGACGCGATGTTCTGAGTCTGGTCTGAGGACATAGTCGTTAAATCCCGTTGTAACGATTGAACCCGATCAGGTTTGCCGCGGCGGATCAAGCCTCATGCGGTCATTTTTTGCCAAAAACGATCAAATCGGCGGATGTCATGGATTTCTTAGGTTGGCAACCATTCCATTGCAAAGATATAGGTATGGCCTGAAATTTTATTCGTGGAGCGAGAACCATGGCGAGGGTTTGGAAAAAATCTGACTGGCGTGCAAAACCCAGAGTTCAGATGCCGGACTATATCGATAGCGAGGCACTGGCGAAGGTCGAGGCGCAGCTTGGACAGTATCCGCCGCTCGTTTTTGCGGGTGAGGCGCGCAGGCTGAAAGCGGCGCTTGGCGATGTCTCGCGTGGTAATGCGTTCCTGCTGCAAGGTGGTGATTGCGCCGAGAGCTTCGCGGAGTTTTCCGCCGACACGATCCGCGACACGTTCAAGGTCATGTTGCAGATGGCGATGGTCCTGACCTACGGCGCCAAGGTGCCGGTCGTGAAGGTCGGCCGCCTTGCCGGGCAATTCGCTAAGCCCCGTTCCGCGCCGACCGAGGTCAAGGATGGGGTCGAACTGCCAAGCTACCGCGGTGACATCATCAACGAACTCGACTTCACGCCTGAATCCCGGATTCCCGACCCGCAGAAGATGTTGCAGGCTTACACGCAGGCGGCGGCGACGCTGAACCTTGTGCGGGCGTTCAGTCAGGGCGGGTTCGCGGATGTTCACAAGGTTCACGCTTGGACGCTTGGATTCACTCAGGGCGACAAGGCCGAACGCTACCGTGATCTGGCGGATCGGATTTCCGACACGCTCGACTTCATGCGGGCGGCAGGTGTGGACAGCGATCGGTCCCATACCTTGCAGACCGTCGATTTCTACACCAGCCACGAGGCGCTGCTGCTTGAATATGAAGAGGCGCTGTGCCGGATCGATTCAACCTCGGGTCTGCCGGTTGCGGGGTCGGGGCATATGATCTGGATCGGAGATCGCACCCGTCAGCCGGACGGCGCGCATGTCGAATTCGCGCGCGGTGTGCAGAACCCGATCGGGTTGAAATGCGGGCCAACGACGACTGCGGATGATCTGAAGGTTCTGATGTCAAAGCTGAACCCGGAGAATGAGGCTGGGCGTCTGACTTTGATCGCGCGTTTCGGGGCAGGGTCCGTCGGTGACCACCTGCCCCGCCTGATCAAGGCGGTGCAGGACGAGGGCGCGAACGTCGTCTGGTCCTGTGATCCGATGCACGGCAACACGATCAAGTCATCCTCGGGCTACAAGACGCGGCCGTTCGATTCCGTTCTGCGCGAGGTGCAGGAATTCTTTGCTATTCATAACGCCGAAGGCACGATTCCCGGTGGTGTACATTTTGAGATGACCGGCAAGGATGTGACTGAATGCACAGGCGGCGTTCGTGCGGTTACGGATGAGGACCTGTCGGATAGGTATCACACTGCGTGCGATCCGCGCCTGAACGCCAGCCAAGCGTTGGAACTGGCGTTCCTGATTGCCGAAGAACTGTCATCAAACCGAAAAGACGCGCAGGCCGCTGCGGTCTGATCCGTCTTAGTCGTCTGACTTCACAAGCCGTAATTTTGGCGGCTTGTGGGGTCGACGGGCAGACGAAAACGGTTCTGCAGGCTCTGCGAAACCAGCGACCGGGCTGCGTTCAGTTATCTGTGGCTTGCACTGTTCGATCTGGCTGTGCCGACATTCAAGCAGCTTGAAGCGTCGCGGCGCCCGTCCGATGGCACCTTTGCTGACAAGGCAACCAAGCGCCCGCGAAATATCCCCCAGATCACTTTTGAGCGGAAGCAGCAGCAGGCCCGCGTCCAGCTTCGGTTTACCAAATCCGGTTTCGGCACTCAGCTTCAGTTCGAGCGTTTCCGGCTTTTGAAACAACCCTTCCAACGCTTCAGACAGCGCGTTTCGGTCTTCCGGCACGACGAATGAAGTGATCGGCATACCCCGCACCTCCATCCCCATCACATCGACAAGGTGCATCCCCGCAAGACGAAAGCGGGCGAGGCCGGGCGCAATCCTTTCAAGCACGAATGCGTATTCCAACGCGGATTCGATACCCCGAGGGTCGATCTCCGACCGCAACGGAACGGCGCGGCCACGACGCAGGCCATCCCAATAGGCTTCGACTTGTCTGATTGCTGGAAAAGTCATGTCACCATTGCCGCTTGGCAGTGAAACAATATTCTGCCCTTGGTTACTCGTATCGCACATCGCATCACCCGATCTGGTGTCCGAAAAAAACTCGGTTTGTTGTCCAACGGGTTACGCTCTGTTAACCCTATCTAGATAAAGATTACTGTTCCGTTAACGTCGCATGTTTTGCGAAAATTTGGTGGAAATTCTAAACGAATGGTTAACACACACTCCGTGACTTCGATGACAGGGTTCGCGTCCGGCAGGGGCGAAGCTGACGGCTTTAGCTGGGGCTGGGACCTGCGGGCGGTCAACGGCAAGGGGCTTGATCTGCGCCTGCGCGTGCCGGATTGGGTTGAGGGGTTGGAGCAGGCGTTGCGCACGGCAATGTCTGCCCGGATCGGGCGGGGCAATATCACGCTGTCGTTGCGGCTTGCACGGGACGACTCTGCCGCAGCGGCGTCCCTGAACGAAACCGCGCTGGCCCGGCATTTCGAAACGCTAAAGCGGGTGGAGCAATTGGCGGCAGAGGCCGACATCGCCCTGTCGCCGTCGTCAGCGATGGACGTGCTCGCCATACGTGGCGTGCAGGAGATGTCGTCGGAGGCGGAGTATACAGCCGGCCTGCGAAAGACGTTGATGGCTGATTTTGCGCAGGTTCTCGACGCATTCTGCGCCATGCGAGCCGCCGAAGGGGAGGCCTTGCAGCAGGTCATCAGCGGCCAGCTCGACCGCATTGAAACGCTGGTCGCTGACGCGTCGAAAGTTGCCGAAGCGCGTAAAGACGATGTGGCCGAAACGCTGCGTGCCAATGTCGCGAAACTGCTTGAGAATACCGATGGCATCGACGAAGCGCGACTGACGCAGGAACTCGCGCTGCTTGCGGTCAAGACCGACGTGACCGAAGAACTCGACCGTCTTCGCGCCCATATCGACGCGGCGCGTGCGCTGCTGCGGGCAGAGGGGCCGATCGGACGCAAGCTCGACTTTCTGATGCAGGAGTTCAACAGAGAAGCGAATACGCTTTGTTCAAAGTCGCAATCCGTCGACCTGACCGCACTTGGCCTTGACCTGAAAGCCACCATCGATCAGATGCGCGAACAGGTTCAGAATGTGGAGTAATTGATGGGACAGCGGCGCGGTCTTCTTATCATCCTTTCGTCGCCCTCAGGGGCCGGGAAATCCACACTGGCCAAGCGCCTGCGCGATTGGGACGACACCATCCGCTTTTCGGTGTCCGCCACGACCCGCCCCGCCCGACCGGGTGAGGAGGAAGGCCGCGAATACTATTTCCGCACTCGCGAGGAATTCGAAGCGATGATCGCAGGCGGTGATATGCTGGAACACGCAGAGGTTTTCGGCAACCTCTACGGCAGTCCCCGCGCCCCGGTTGAGGAGGCGATCAGGGGTGGGCAGGACGTGTTGTTCGACATCGACTGGCAAGGCGGCCAGCAGGTTCGCGAAACCGGAATCGGCAAACAGCACGCGCTGTCGGTCTTTCTGCTGCCCCCGTCGATCTCCGAGCTGGAAAAACGTCTGCGGTCACGTGGTCAGGACAGCGAAGAGGTGATTGCAGGCCGGATGCAGAAAAGTCGGGATGAAATCAGCCATTGGGCGGAATACGATTACGTTCTGGTTAACGACGATCTGGATGCGACCTTCGAGCGGCTGAAAACCATCGTAACGGCAGAGCGGATGAGAAAGTCGCAGCAGCCCGATCTTGTCGGCATCGTGCGCAACCTGAACTCTGAATTTGAGGAACGGCAATGACGATTTTTACTTTGGATGGACTGGCACCCGAGCTTGACGACGACAGCTGGGTCGCCCCGGATGCGAATGTGATCGGCAAAGTTACTTTGGGCGCCGGTGTTGGCGTTTGGTTCGGCGCGACCCTTCGCGGTGACAATGAACGCATCACCGTCGGCGCACGCACGAATATTCAGGAAAACACCGTTTGCCACACCGATATGGGCTACCCGCTGGTGATTGGCGAGAACTGCACGATTGGCCATAAGGCGATGCTGCACGGGTGCACGATTGGCGAAGGTAGTCTGATCGGCATGGGCGCGACCGTTCTGAATGGCGCGACCATCGGCAAGAACTGCCTGATCGGGGCGGGGGCGCTGATTACCGAAGGGAAGACGATCCCCGATGGCTCTCTCGTCATGGGTGCGCCCGGCAAGGTCGTGCGGCAGTTGGATGAGGCGGGTATCGCCGCGCTTTATGATTCCGCCGAGGGGTATGTGCAGAACATGCGCCGGTTCCGTGACGGGCTGGCTGTTCGCGACTAAACCACACGCAATCCGGGGGCCACTTCATGTCAGACACCGACCGTCCATCGCTGATCCGCCGGACCCCGTGGCCAGAGAGCGCGTCGCGCCCCGTTGGGACGCCGCTTCAGCCCTCGGTCGTCTATGCCTCTCGCAATCCAGACGCGCTCGACGCGCAGTATGAGGGACGCACCGAAGGCTTCGCCTATTCGCGGGAGGGGCATCCAAACGCGCAAATCCTTGCGACAAAGATCGACGGGATGGAAGGGGCGGTTGGCGGGATCGTCACGTCTTCAGGCATGGCGGCGGTTACGGCGGCTGTTCTGGGCTTGCTGAATGCGGGCGATCACATCATCGCAGGCGATCAGCTATATGGGCGGTCGCTGCGGCTGATGCAGGAGGATCTGCCGCGCCTCGGGATTGGCGCGACCTTGGCCGACCCGACAGATATTGAGGCGTTTCGGAAGGCGCTTCATCCCGAAACCCGCGCGATCCTTGTCGAAGTTGTATCGAACCCGACGCTGCGGGTGGCGGATATGGAGGGATTGGCACAACTCGCCCGCGAATACGACCTGCTGCTGATGGTTGATAACACCTTCACCACGCCGCGCGCCTATCGACCATTCGATCACGGTGCGGATGTTGTGATTCACTCCGTCACCAAGCTGCTCGCCGGGCATTCGGACGCGATGTTGGGCTATGTCGTTGCGAAAAATCCTGCGCTTCAGGAACAGATCACGACAACGGTTATCACCTGGGGCATGGTCGGCAGCCCGTTCGACTGCTGGCTGGCAGAAAGGGGGCTGTATTCGTTCGACCTGCGTTTTGACCGCGCGTCACAAAACGCGGCGGAGCTTGCCGATCACCTCGGAGGTCTTCCTGGTGTGCGCCGTGTGCTTTATCCGCTACGCGCCGATCACCCGGACCACAACCGTGCTGCGCATCTGTTGGGCGGGCAAGGTGGCAATATGGTGAGCTTTGAGGTCGAAGGCGGCCGCGCTGCCGCCAATGCGCTGACTGAAGCGGCTGCGAACATCGCCTTTGCCCCAACACTCGGCGATATCGGCACGACCCTGTCGCACGCGGCATCGTCATCGCACCGTGGATTGGACGCGGCAGCCCGCGAAGCGATCGGGATTTCCGAAGGATTCTTTCGCGTTTCCGTCGGCGTTGAAGATATCGCCCTACTGAAACGCGAATTTGCCGAGGCAGTCGCGGCCGCCGTCAAACCACGCGGAGTTTAAGCGGGTTCGTCACCTGATAAAGCTCACAATCGATCCCCGGCGCCTGGGCGCGGAGTTCTGTCAGCACCATATCGGGATGGGGCAGTTTCGGTGACAGAACGCGGTATC
The DNA here is from genome assembly GCF_048060095.1 of Aliiroseovarius sp. YM-037. Classification (NCBI taxonomy): domain Bacteria; kingdom Pseudomonadati; phylum Pseudomonadota; class Alphaproteobacteria; order Rhodobacterales; family Paracoccaceae; genus Aliiroseovarius; species Aliiroseovarius sp. YM-037. The sequence continues at coordinate 1,591,858 of NZ_JBLUOA010000001.1, forward strand.
GTCCGGTGAACCCCAGCGTATATAGCCGCGCCGCCACGTCGAGCGCGTCAAACCCGTTCGCAACAAGCGGGGACAGCACGATGCTCGGTGCCGCGTCCGATAGCGCCTCGGCATCCATGTCGGCATAGTCGAGGTAGCGGAACCCCGAATCCTGCGGCAGTTCACGCCCCTGCGCGATCCACGTGCGGACATTGCCGACGACGAGAATCAGTTCGCTTGTATCATTCGGGGCTGCACTGCTCATCCGCGCACTTACCTGTTCGATCCCAGGCGCCATTCCAGCGCCTGCGGCCTTGTTTTCGTTGTCGTCGTGGGCAAAACGGGGAAAAAAGTTTACTTGGTACAGGCCGCACAATAGACCGGCTTCAAACGGGCGGATTTTCGCCTGTTTTCGTCGGGTGTCCTATGTCTCAAAATGTGGCACGAAAGGCAACGCGATAGATCAGAAAACGAGCGCGACATAGTGGACAAAAAACAGATCGCTTCCCTCTTGGCCGCTGTGCCGTTGCCCATCGTTCTGATTGGCCCGGATGAGCGGATTACGCAGGCGAATTCCGCCGCGGAATCGCTGTTTGGGCCGGGGATTCTGGATCGCCACTTCATCACTGTGATGCGGCAGCCGGATCTGCTCGAATCAATCGAGGCAGTGCTGGCGGGTGCAGGGCCGCGCGACACGCGGTATCTGGGATACGAGGCGGGGCGAGAGACGACCTACGTGGTTCACTGCGCCCCGGTCGTCGGCGAGGACGACAACATCAGCGTTCTGGTTAGTCTCGACGATGTCACGGCGGTTGAGGAAGCCGGCCAGATGCGCCGCGATTTCGTTGCCAATGTCAGTCACGAGCTGCGCACGCCGCTGACCGCCTTGTCGGGCTTCATAGAAACGCTACGTGGTGCCGCGCGCGATGACGCGGCGGCGCGGGATCGGTTCCTTTCGATCATGGAGAACGAGGCGGCGCGGATGAACCGGCTCGTGCTCGATTTGCTGTCGTTGTCGCGGGTTGAGGATGACGAACGCCAACGGCCAACCGCAACGGTCGACCTATCGGCGCAAGTCAATTCGGTGCTGCAAGCGCTGCGACCCTTCGCGGATGATCGGGATGTGACGTTGCGGGCGGAACTTGGCGAGGGGCCAACGAACGTCATCGGCGATTCCGACCAGCTTCGGCAAGTCGTCAGCAACCTGACCGAAAACGCGATCAAATATGGCGGTAAGGGCGGAGAGGTCGTGGTTTCGATCACCGGCCCGCAAGAAGAAACCGCGCTGCGCGCGCCCGGCTACCGGCTGATCGTCCGTGACAATGGCGACGGTATCGCCCCGGAACATATTGCGCGACTGACCGAACGGTTCTACCGCGTCGACACCCATCGGTCGCGAGAGATGGGCGGCACTGGCCTCGGGCTTGCGATCGTCAAGCATATCGTCAATCGGCATCGGGGCCGTTTGAAGATCGAAAGCACGTTGGGGCAGGGCAGCCAGTTCATGGTGATCCTTCCCGCCGCCACGGACCCTGCCGGCTAGTTTTTTCGGCGAACCCGCCCTTTGTCATAAAACTGTTACGCGCCTGTCACAAAAGGATTGCGCGCAGGGCCTAGAGAGGCCGCGAGGTTGCCCGGGGGGTGACCGCGAAACGTTAACAGGAGCATTTAGATGTCTCGTTTGAAAATTTCCGCCTCTGTTCTGGCCGTTGCTGCGCTGTCCGCAACTGCCGCGACCGCGCGCGACCAGATTCAGATTGCCGGTTCTTCGACCGTTCTGCCTTACGCAGCGATCGTTGCCGAAGCCTTCGGCGAAAACTTTGACTTCCCGACACCGGTTGTTGAATCCGGTGGCTCTTCCGCGGGTCTCAAGAAGTTCTGCGAAGGTGTAGGCGAAGAAACTATCGACATCGCCAACTCTTCCCGCGCGATCAAGGAAGCCGAAGTTGCTGCATGTGCCGAAAACGGCGTGACCAACATCATCGAAGTTCGCATCGGTTATGACGGCATCGTTTTTGCGTCCGACATCGACGGCAACGCGTTCGAATTCACACCCGAAGACTGGTACCGTGCGCTGTCTGATACCGTCGTCGTCGACGGCGAAGTCGTCACGAACGAAGTGACCATGTGGAACGAAGTGAACCCTGACCTGCCCGAGCAGGAAATCCAGGCGTTCGTTCCGGGCACCAAGCACGGCACACGCGAAGTCTTCGAGGACAAGGTGATCCTCGCCGGTTGTGAAGCAACCGGTGACTTCGACGTTCTGATGGAGGCCAACGGTGGCGACAAGAAAGCCGCCGAAAAGGCATGTATCGGCCTGCGCACCGACGGCCGTTCGGTCGATATCGACGGTGACTACACCGAAACGCTAGCCCGCATCGAAGCCAATCCGGAAGGCATCGGCGTATTCGGTCTGTCGTTCTACGAAAACAACACCGACAAGCTGCAAGTTGCAAACATGTCCGGCGTAGCACCGTCGACCGAGACCATTTCGACTGGCGAATACCCCGTCTCGCGCCCGCTGTTCTTCTACATCAAAGCGGACCACATCGGCGTGATCCCCGGCCTGAAAGAGTACGCTGAGTTCTTTGTTGCCGATGAAATTGCAGGCCCGGATGGCCCGCTGGCCGAATACGGTCTGGTTGCAGACCCGGAGCTTGAAGCGACGCAATCCGCGGTCGCAGCCGAAAACAACATGTAATGCATGAATGAGGGCGGCCCGGTCCGGGCCGCCCTTTCGCTTGTCTTCTGGAAAGCTGCTGCATATGCCCCTTATCTGGATCATCCTGACCTTGTTGCTTTTGGGTGCCTCTGCCTTCGTTGCAGGCCGCGCGCGTGCAGCGGTCGTGGGCGACGACAGTCGCGCCTTTCATTCCCGGCCAGTCTATCACGGTGCCAATGTAGCGCTGAGCGGGCTTGTGCCCGCGCTTGCCCTTTTGATGGTTTGGTTGCTGCTCGCGCGGTTTGACCTGTTGCCCAAGGCGGGCGGATGGGAACTCGCCATCGCTGTCATTGTTGTCGCGGTCATCGGCTGCGCCTGGGCCTTCGCCAAAACCGCTGCCAATCGCAGGGCGCGGAACCTGACCGAAGGCTGGGTGCTTGGCCTGTTGATTTTCGCGGCGTCCATAGCGATCCTCACAACGCTTGGCATTGTGCTGTCGATGCTGTTTGAAACCATGAACTTCTTTTCGCAGTATTCAGCGGCGGAGTTCTTCTTTGGCCTGACATGGTCGCCCGATTTCCGCGGAGACAGCGAGCTGGGCATCCTGCCGCTGCTCTGGGGCACGCTCTACATCAGCTTTGTCGCGCTGCTGGTCGCGGTTCCGGTTGGCCTGTTCGCGGCGATCTACATGTCGGAATATGCAGGACCGAAGCTTCGCACGGTTGCCAAACCACTGATCGAAATCCTCGCCGGTATTCCGACGATTGTTTACGGGCTGTTTGCGCTGGTGACGGTCGGCCCGATGCTACGCGACTACTTTGCGCAACCGTTGGGGCTTGGCGAAAGCAGCTCATCCGTCATGACCGCCGGGTTGGTGATGGGGATCATGTTGATCCCGTTCGTGTCGTCACTGTCCGATGACATCATCACGGCCGTTCCGCAGGCGATGCGGGACGGGTCGCTTGGCCTTGGCGCAACGAAATCCGAAACCATCCGGCAAGTTGTTGTCCCTGCCGCGTTGCCCGGCGTCGTCGGCGCGGTTCTTCTGGCGGCCTCGCGCGCCATCGGCGAAACGATGATCGTCGTTCTCGGGGCAGGTGCTGCCGCCGCGCAACTGACCGATGGATTGGGCGAAGCCGTGAACCCGTTTGAGGCGATGACCACCGTAACCGTCAAGATCGTCAGCCAACTGACGGGCGATACCGACTTTGCGGCGCCGGAAACGCTGGTCGCCTTCGCACTTGGCCTGACGCTTTTCGTCATCACGTTGGGCCTCAACGTCCTCGCGCTCTTCATTGTGCGCAAATATCGGGAGCAGTATGAATGAGCGACGCCGCAAACCACACCTCGCTGTTCACCGAAAGCCCGCGCACGAAAAAGCGGAACGCGGCCGAGCGACGGTTCAAAGTTTACGGTCTAGCCGCGATTTTTGTCGGCATTCTCGCGTTGATCCTGCTTTTGGTCACGATTATCGGCAACGGGGCAGGGTCGTTCCGTCAGACCTACCTGACACTCGACGTGACGCTGTCGGCCGACAAGCTCGACAAAGAAGGCAACCGCGACCCGGAAGAGATGAAATCGGTTTCGACCTTCGGCTACGCGCCGCTGATCCGAGATGCGGCTGTCGCGCAACTGGCAGAAATCGGGTTTGAAACGGAGATCAAGGACAAAGAGGTCGGCGCGATCGTGTCGAAAGATGCGCCGGCGCAGCTGCGCGACTTCGTGCTGGCCAACCCCGAACTGGTCGGGCAGACGATCACCGTGGAATTCCTCGCGAACGGGCGGATCGACGGCTACCAAAAGGGCCGCGTCGACCGCGCAAGTGCTGCGCTTGATAGCAATGTATCACCGGAGCAGCTTGATATCACGGATGCATTGGCAGCGGCGGGTCTGCTTGAAACCCGGTTCAACTGGGCCTTCCTGACCTCGCCAGATGCGTCCGACCAGCGACCGGAATCTGCCGGCCTTGGTGTTGCGATCCTCGGATCGCTCTACATGATGATCATCGTGCTGGTCCTGTCCCTGCCAATCGGTGTCGCCGCGTCGATCTATCTGGAGGAGTTCGCGCCGAAAAACCGCTGGACCGATCTGATCGAGGTCAACATCTCCAACCTCGCCGCCGTTCCGTCTATCGTGTTCGGTATCCTCGGCCTCGCGATCTTCATCAACTTCGCCGGGCTGCCGCAATCAGCACCAATCGTCGGCGGCCTGGTTCTGACGCTGATGACCCTGCCGACCATCATCATCGCAACCCGCGCCAGCCTGAAATCGGTGCCGCCGTCGATCCGGGATGCCGCGCTTGGCGTTGGTGCGTCGAAGATGCAGTCGGTGTTCCACCACGTTCTGCCGCTCGCCGCGCCGGGTATCCTGACCGGCACGATCATCGGATTGGCGCAAGCCTTGGGCGAAACCGCTCCGTTGCTGCTGATCGGCATGGTCGCCTTCGTGAAGGAATTTCCCGACGCGCCGCCGGAAGGCTTCTTTGACCCCGCATCCGCATTGCCGATTCAGGTCTACAACTGGACGCAACGCGCTGATCCGGCCTTTGTCGAACGGGCATCGGGCGCGATCATAGTGTTGCTGATCTTTCTTGTTACAATGAACGCGGTTGCGATCCTGCTGCGCCGTCGCTTCGAACGCCGCTGGTGAGGACAGATGATGAATGACATGACACTGACGGAGAGAGCCGTGGACGTGAAAGATACAAAAATTTCCGCGCGCGGCGTGCAGGTCTACTATGCCGAAGCGCAGGCGATCCGCGACGTCGACGTCGATATCACCGACAAGACCGTCACGGCCTTCATCGGCCCGTCGGGCTGCGGCAAGTCGACTTTCCTGCGATGCCTGAACCGGATGAACGACACAATCGACATCTGCCGTGTCGAAGGGAACATCCTGCTTGACGGAGAGGACATCTACGACCCCAAGGTCGATCCGGTGCAGTTGCGCGCCAAGGTCGGCATGGTGTTCCAGAAACCGAACCCGTTTCCAAAGTCGATCTACGACAATGTCGCTTACGGCCCGCGTATTCACGGACTTTCTCGGTCGAAGGCCGAACTTGATGAGATCGTTGAAAAGGCGCTCCGCCGTGGCGCGATCTGGGATGAGGTCAAGGACAGGCTCGACGCGCCGGGCACCGGACTTTCCGGCGGTCAGCAACAGCGCCTTTGCATCGCACGGGCGATCGCGACCGAACCTGAGGTGCTGCTGATGGATGAACCTTGCTCTGCCCTTGATCCCATCGCGACGGCGCAGGTCGAAGAACTGATCGATGAGCTGCGCAAGCGTTATTCGGTCGTGATCGTAACCCACTCGATGCAACAGGCCGCACGTGTCAGTCAGAAAACGGCCTTCTTCCACCTCGGTAATCTCGTCGAATTCGGCGAAACCGGACAGATATTCACAAACCCAAGCGATCCGCGGACCGAAAGCTATATCACCGGGAGGATCGGTTGATGGAGGGCTCCATGCAGGACCAACACATCGCGTCGGCCTTCGACCGCGATCTTGAGGGTATTCAGGCGCAGATCATGAAGATGGGCGGGCTGGTCGAAGCCGCGATCCTTGATAGCGCCCGTTCGCTTGAGGCACGGGACGAGGAATTAGCCGAGCAAGTGCGCAAGGCCGACAAGGCCATTGACGCGCTGGAAGAGCAGGTGAATGAAGAGGCCGCGCGATTGATTGCTCTGCGCGCGCCGATGGGCACCGACCTGCGCACGGTTCTGACGGTCATGAAAATCTCCGGCAATCTTGAGCGGATCGGCGATTATTCGAAGAACCTCGCCAAGCGGACTTCGGTGCTGGTTCAGATGCCTGTCATCAACGGAACGCCCGGAGCCATTCGACGGATGGCCAAGGAAGTCGAAGTGATGCTGAAAGACGCGCTGGACGCCTATATCCAGCGCGACGCGCAATTGGCCGAGGATGTCCGCCAGCGCGATCACGAAGTCGATCAGATGTATAACGCGCTGTTCCGCGAATTCCTGACCTTCATGATGGAAGACCCGCGCAACATCACGGCCTGTATGCACCTGCACTTTATCGCGAAAAACATCGAACGGATGGGCGACCATGTGACCTCGATCGCGGAACAGGTCATTTATCTTGCGACCGGAGATCTGCCTGATGACAGCAGACCGAAGGCGACGACCGGATATCTTGATCCCGACGTCGGGGAGGAGAGCTGATGTCAGCCGACCAGCCGACTGTTCTTGTGGTAGAGGACGAACCGGCACAGCGGGAGGTATTGGCCTACAACCTTGAGGCCGAGGGATTTCGTGTCAGCCGGGCCGAGAACGGGGAGGAGGCGCTGTTGCTTGTTGACGAGGACGCGCCCGATCTGATCTTGCTCGACTGGATGCTGCCGAACGTATCGGGCATCGAAATTTGCCGCAGGTTGAAAACCCGGGCCGAGACGAAAAACGTGCCGGTCATCATGCTCTCTGCCCGGTCGGAAGAGCTGGATCGGGTGCGCGGTCTGGAAACCGGCGCGGATGATTACATCGTCAAACCCTATTCGGTCGCTGAACTGATGGCGCGGGTCAAAAACCAGCTTCGTCGCGTGCGCCCCGCATCGGTCGGAGAGCGGTTGACCTTCGACGACATCGTGCTGGACGCCGAAACCCACAAGGTTTTTCGCGGCGACACCCTGATCAAGCTTGGCCCGACGGAGTTTCGTCTGCTGACGACATTCATGGAAAAACCGGGGCGGGTCTGGTCGCGCGAGCAACTGCTCGACCGCGTGTGGGGGCGCGACATTTATGTCGATACCCGCACGGTAGATGTTCACATCGGACGACTGCGCAAGGCGCTGACCAAAGGCGGCGGCGATGATCCAGTGCGAACAGTCCGCGGCGCGGGATACGCGCTTGGCTAGGTGTCCAAATGTGCGGCGCTGGCCGTTTCCGACAGGATGCTGTCGAGTGTTTTGACAATCAGATCAATATCTTCTGTGTCAATCGTGAGGGGCGGGCGGATTTTCAAGATATTATCAGCGGGGCCCTCGGTTCCGACCAGAATACGGCATTCCCGCAAGCGGTTCTTAACGTAAGACGCAAGCGCGGTGGCCGGGGTCTTGGCTTGGCGATCAGTGACGAGGTCAACGCCGACAAATAGTCCCATACCGCGAACATCGCCAATCGCCGTGTGGTGATTCTTGAGGTCTGCGAGCGAAGCCAGCAGGCGATCCCCCATATTGCGGGCATTCTCCATCAGCCCTTCGTCGTCCACGATATCCAACACCTCCTTGCCTATACGGCAAGACAGGGTGGACCCGCCGAAGGTCGAAAAGAACTCCGGCCCCTGCGCGAAACTCTCGGCGATGGCCGGGGTCGTCACCAGCACGCCAAGTGGATGCCCGTTGCCGATGGGTTTGCCCATCACAACAATGTCGGGAACGGCCCCCTGATGTTCAAAACCGAAATAGTGGTGGCCCAATCGCCCAAGCCCCGTCTGCACCTCGTCCGCGATGCAGATACCGCCCGCGGCGCGGATGCGGTCATAAACAGCGGGAAGATAGCCATTCGGCGGGATGATCTGGCCACCGACGCTTGGGAATGTTTCAGCAATGAACCCGGCGAGCTTGCCGTCTTTGGTGGCGATCCGGGCAATGGCGTCGTCAACAAAAATCGCTAATTTCTTCGCACGATCAGCATCTTGCCGATCAAAGCTACCGCGATAATCATCGGCAACCTCAACCAATTCCACCCAATCCGGCTGACCCGCTCCGCCCGGCGCGTTGAACTTGTAGGCTGAGATATCCATCGCGCCGGTCGTATTGCCATGATAGCCGTGATCGGGCGTTATCATCGCTTTCCCGCCGGTATGCGCCCGCGCCAAACGAAGCGCGAGTTCGTTCGCCTCTGTCCCCGAATTAACGAAAAAGCACACGCTGAGTTGGTCGGGCAGTTTGGACGTAATCTTCTCCGCAAACGCGGCCTGCGCGGGGTGCAGATAGCGCGTGTTTGTATTCAAACGTTTCAGCTGATCCGCGGCGACGGCCTGAATACGCGGATGCGCATGGCCGACATGCGGCACGTTGTTATAGGCGTCGAGGTAAGGCCGCCCCCATTGGTCAAACAGATGGTGGCGCCAGCCCCGGACGAACATCACGGGATCGTCGTAACTGAGTTTGAGGTTCGGGCCGAAATAGGTGCTCCGGCGCTCCTGAACGGATTTCTTATCAATGGGTTGGAATGCAACCTTTTCATCCGGCAAGTTCAGCAGTGCTGCCGGATTTGGACAGATTCCCGTCCAAAGTTGAAGATCGTCGGGGTCCGCTACACCGGGCCAGTCGTCGCCCATCCCCTCTGTTGTCAGCGCGAGCTGGAAGTGCACGTGGGGCGCCCAACCGCCGTTCTGACTGACTACACCAAGTCGGCAGAATGCATTCCCTTTCAGTATCTTAGCGCCTACGCTTAATGATGAGACGACATCGGAGTTGAGATGACCGTACAGCGTGAAGAACGGATCGCCATCCGGGGTTCCATGTTCAAGAATAACCACCCCGCCATAATCGAGGTGATGATCGCGGTTTTCGACGGCGTATACCGTGCCGTCGAACGGTGCGAAAAGCGGGGTGTCCGCCGGGGCGAAGACATCGATTGCCAGATGAACGGTGCGCCGACTGCTAGACTTATGCTGGCCAGCGCGGAAGGCAGGCGACGTGTAAATCAGGCGCGGTTCCTTGTAATAGCCCAGCCAGATTTCGTGGGCCTCGGTGAACTCCTCCCCGACGCGTGCGGCCTCTTCCGTTGGCATATCGAATGGATTTTGTGGCCAAGTGCTGGATTCGACCGACAGCGATCCCATCGGCGCATCCGACAAAACTCGCCCGAAGAGGTCGGCAAATGTGCCGCGCTGCGCGTCCAGCCACTCCATAACGCAGGGGGCGTGATCAACGACCGGAAGGCTGCAAGCCGCGCGCAGGCGGGCGTTGATAAGCGTGGGCGGGGTCGGAAAACGCTCCAAAAACCGCCAGGCCGGCGCTTGGGAGATCGTGACATACGGGTCGCCCGGGTTTTCTTTCGCCATCTCTGTCGAATTCACCACACTCACCGCCAGACGCATCCGCAGAAGCGGCCAAATCAGATCGACCTCCTCCGCAGTCAGAGGGGCCGCGGCGTGATACCCGGCAACGAGGTCTGAGAGCGCGGCTTCGGGCGTCTCGTGATCCAGCACGACGTAAGCGGCAGCGATGGCGAGTTCGCAGATCCGAGGTGCGGCGCACATGTCGCCGAAATCGATCAGGCCGGTTACGTTTGCCGTTGTTGAATGAGATATGTGCGCCAAGATGTTGTGATCATTCACATCGTTGTGAATGGCGACCGCGGGAAGGCGCGTCAGTTCTGGCTTGATATCCGCGAAAGCGGCAAGGATGTCGGCGAGCAGCTCGCGCCGCGTCGGCTCATCAATCAGGTCGAGCTTCGACGTGATCCAATCCGCCCCAACGAGGTTCCACTTGAAGTCTCGGGAAAGTGCGGCGTGCTTGAATCCACGCAGCGCGACATCCAAGCGACCAAGCTTTTCGCCCAGATCGCGGATCAGTTTGGCGGACTTGGGCTTAAAACGAGCGTAGGTGACGCCCTCAAGGCAGGTTTGCAGCCAGCAGAGCCGGTTTGCGCCTCCTTCGTCTTGCAGGCTGACGATGGCCTCTCCGTCAATACTCTGAACGACGCGCGGAACGGGCAGGGCCGGGTCATTCTCCGCGACGAACGCCAAGGCCGCGATCTGCATATCGATCAGATCACGCGCACAGCCGTCGCGCATGACTTTCAGGATAAAGCGTTTCCCGTCATCGCATTTCACCATGAAGTTGAGGTCATATTCCCCGTTCAACTGGTGCAAAGACGCCGCAATTCCCCAATGCGATTTCAGGAGAGTTCGCCAGTGATCAAGCAATTTCGCCTCCGGTTCCAGACTGCTGTTGCAACACAGTCAAGGTTGCATTGAACCCGCGCTCTGTCGATCCTTTGAAACGCGATAATTCATTGGTTAGTCATGCGAAAAGCTTGGGTAGGTGGCGGTCGCCCGGACCTCGCTGATGCGATCCAAGACGATCTGCTATCTTGCGCGTGCGCCGCTCGGTCGCTACTCTGATCTCAACTTGAAATGGAGGGCGACGATGGCGCCCAAGCGTCCCGATGGTGCGGGCGCGTTCCCGAAAGCGGTTGAGCCACCCGCGCCGACTCGCCCAGACCCGGCCCAGCTCTATGCTGCGCTTGATCTGGGGACAAATTCTTGCCGCATGTTGGTCGCCCAACCGAAGGGCAACCAGTTCCATGTGGTCGATAGCTTTTCGAAATCCGTCCAGCTTGGGGCGGGTCTCGAGGCGACCGGGCGGTTGTCCCGAAATTCAATCTATCGCACGATTCAGGCGCTTAGGATTTGCCAGAAAAAGCTGAAACATCACAATGTTCGGCGGATGCGGCTGGTCACGACCGAAGCCTGCCGCCGTGCGCGCAATTCCGGCGATTTCATTCGGCATGTGAAGCGGGAAACCGGGCTGAAGCTTGAGGTGATCCAACCGGAGGAAGAGGCGCGGCTGGCCGTAATCAGTTGCGCGCCGTTGGTGTCGACCAAGACCGAGCAATTGCTGGTTGTCGATATTGGCGGTGGTTCGACGGAACTCGTCTGGATCGACCTCTCGAAAGTGCCAAGTGTCGAACGCCCCCGCGCGATCATGCGACTTCATTCGGGGTTCCGGCCAGAGGACGGCACACCGTTCCCGGCGGCGCGTGTGGTTGACTGGATCTCTGTCCCTCTGGGCGTCGCGACACTGCGCGAACAATTTGATGATGTCGAAGACGACTCCGCCCGTTTCGCGCTGATGAGCTGGCATTTTGAGGAAAACCTGCGCGAATTCGCACCCTACGAAAGCAACCACATCCGCGAGGGGTTCCAGATTATTGGAACGTCCGGCACCGTGACGACGGTTGCCGCGTCACACCTTGGGCTGCGGCGCTATGATCGCAACAAAGTCGACGGGTTGCGGATGACGACCGATCAGATCGACAAGGTGATCCACGGCTACCTCAACCTCGGCCCCAACGGACGGCGCAGCGATCCGCGGATCGGACGTGACCGGGCCACGCTGATTATGTCGGGTTCGGCGATTTTGCAGGCGTTGATGCGCATCTGGCCGACGGACCGTCTGTCGGTCGCGGATCGCGGTCTGCGCGAAGGGCTGCTATACGCATTGATGAGCGCGGATGGCGTTCTGGAAGACGGACATTACTGACCATGACGAAGAAGACGAGCGGGCGCGGAGAGCGCGACCTGAGAGTGAAAGTCAAAAGCGCACGGGGGCGGAAGCTAAGCTCTACCCTTTGGCTGGAACGTCAGTTGAATGACCCATATGTAAAGCGGGCACAGGTCGAGGGATATCGGGGCCGGGCGGCGTTCAAGATATTGGAAATCGACGATAAATATCGCTTTCTCGTGCCCGGCGCGCGGGTCGTTGACCTTGGCTGCGCCCCCGGTGGGTGGTGTCAGGTTGCGGTGAAGCGCGTCAATGCGTTAGGCGAGAAGCCCGGCAAGAAGGTCGGAACGGTCCTCGGCGTCGATCTGCAAGAGGTGGAGCCGATTGCGGGTGCGGAAATTCACGTTCTCGACTTCATGGCGGATGACGCGGACGAAACCGTCAAGGGATGGCTGGATGGCAAGGCTGATGTCGTGATGTCCGACATGGCCGCCGCAAGCTCCGGTCACAAGCAGACCGACCATTTGCGCATCATCGCATTGTGCGAGGCTGCGGCGTATTTCGCGTTCGACGTGCTGGATGATGGCGGCACCTTCGTTGCGAAGGTGCTGGCCGGTGGCGCGGAAGGGGAACTGCAGAAACTGCTGAAGCAGAAGTTCACCAAGGTCGCGAATATGAAACCCCCGGCGAGCCGATCTGATAGTTCGGAAAAGTTCGTCGTCGCAACAGGGTTCCGCGGCTAAAGCGGCGTTCCGTCACCGTTCGGAAAGAACAATTGCTGCCCCTCGACGCGATACTCTCCGATCGCGGTCTGGCCTTCTTCGGACAGCAGCCAATCAATGAATATCTGCCCTTCTTCCTGCTTCACATTCGGGCAAGCGGCGGGGTTCACGGCGATGACGCCGTATTGGTTAAACAGCGCGTCATCGCCCTCTAGCAAAATACCGTGCTGTTCCTTGTTCCCAAAGGCAAGCCACGTCGCCCGGTCGGTGATCGTATAGGCGTTCATGCCGATGGCGGCGTTCAGCGTAGCCCCCATGCCGGAGCCGGTTTCGCGATACCATGTGCCGCTTCCGATATTCGGGTCGATGACCGCATCCTCCCACAACGCGCGTTCTTTCTTATGAGTGCCGCTGTCATCCCCGCGTGAGGCGAAAGGCTCCTCCGTCGACGCGATGGCGGTCAGTGCCGCGGATGCGGAGCCAAGCTGATGGATTTGGGCGGGGTCATTTGCCGGGCCAACAATGATAAAATCGTTATACATCACGTCGGATCGCGACAGGCCAAAGCCGTCTTCGACGAATTTTTCCTCCGCCGATTTCGCGTGCACCAGCAACACATCGCCATCACAGTTCTGCGCGTTCTTCAGCGCTTGGCCGGTCCCGACCGCAACGACCCGCACCTCGATATCCGCAGCCTCCTGAAACTGGGGCAGGATTGCGTCGTACAGGCCGGAGTTCTGGGTCGACGTCGTCGATTGAACGATGATGAACGGGGTTTCCGCGACCGCAGAAGTCGCAAAGAAGACCGGCGCGAGGGCAAGGAGAAGTCGGCGCATAATGTTATTTCCTTAGAGTAGCAGTTCGCCCGAAACATAAGCGCGTGCTTGGGCTGAGCGCGGCGAGTCGAGGAATTCGGATGCCTTCGTATGCTCCGTTATCTTGCCGCGATGCAAGAAGGCAATGTCGTCCGCCAGCCGTGCGGCTTGGCCGCGATCATGCGTAATCAGGATCAGCTTGACGCCATCCTCGGACGCGCGCGTTGCAAGGGCTTCGATGGCGGCTGTTGCGGCTGGATCAAGGCTCGCCGTTGGTTCATCCAGCAGCAGAAGGCGCGGGCGCGCGGCCAAGGCGCGCACCATGGCAAGCCGCTGTTGTTCACCGCCCGACAATGCGCGGGCCGGCGCCTCGGAAATGCGCGCGAGGTCGGCCATGACAAGCAGTTCGGCAAGACGGCCGGGCCGTTCCTTGCGGGGAATTTTGTGCATCTTCAACGCGTGCATCAGGTTCGCGCGAACCGTGCGACGCAGCAGGACGGGTTTCTGAAAGACAAGCGCCGGATGCTCCATCGCGCTTGGAAGGCTGACGCGGCCCCGGTTCGGGGCCAGAATACCGGCAATCACCTTCAACAGCAGGCTTTTTCCCGCGCCATTCGGCCCCATCAGCGCCGTGATCCCGCGCCCCGGAAGGCCGAGCGTCACGCCGTCCAGCAGCACTTTTCCATCACGCGACAGGTGCAAATCGTCGAGCTGGATGGGTGCAGCGTTCGGAGTCGTGTTCGACGGGAAGGGGAGTATCCGGGTTTCAGCCATAGGCAATCGCCCCCCGGCGCGGCCTTAGAGCCATCGCAGCGGCGTTGATTGAAAATGACAGCGCCAGCAAGATGATCCCGAGCCCAAGCGCGAGGGCAAGTTCACCCTTCGAAGTTTCAAGCGCAATCGCAGTCGTCATCACTCTTGTCACATGGTTGATATTCCCGCCAACGATCATCACCGCGCCCACCTCGGCAAACGCGCGGCCCAGCCCGGCAAGCGCGGCGGTCAAAAGCTGCGGGCGGGCGTCCCACAGGATAGTCATCATCACCTGCCGACCACTCGCCCGCATCGCGCGGAGGGTTTCGTCGTATTCGCGGTGGATCTCAACCAATACCTGACGGGAGATTGCCGCGATGATCGGCGTTACGAGTATGAACTGCGCGATAATCATCGCGGTCGGCGTGTAAAGCAGTTGCAAAACCGCGAGCGGTCCGGCCTGGCTTAGCACCATATATAGGCCAAGGCCGACGACAACCGGCGGCAGGCCCATCGACGCGCTGACCGCGACCGTCAGAAACCCGCGCCCCGGAAAGCGACCTATCGCGAGGATCGCGCCAAGCGGCAGGCCCACCAGCGTCGCAAGGAACACCGCGCTGAAGGTGACTTGAAGCGACAGTGCTACGATCTCATACAATGCCCGGTCGCCTGAGGCGATCAAACCGAATGCAGCTTGGAATGCAGCAAGGAAATCTTGCATTTGGCAGGCTCCTGTCGTCGGTCCCGATCATTTTCGCTCGCTTGTCCGTTGTCAATCGGCGCGGCGTGAAACGAACAAGTCGTGACGCAAACGGTTTGGCGGGCGTCGGGTTTGATGCGAGAAGACCGACGGAGTTCGGTCCGTCGCGGCCTTTCGCTGATCAGCGCGAATCATCAGTGCATTCTGTCGCACCACAAATGTTCCAAACACACCTTGACCTTCCACTTACTGGAAGCCTTATGTGAGGTGGTGACCAAGATCAAAACCATGTCGAGGATGGAATGAAACCAACATCGCAAGCGACCCTCACTCTCGACGGAATGTCCTGTGCATCCTGCGTCCGACGGGTCGAAACCGCTCTGACCGATGCGCCCGGAGTGGTGTCCGCACGGGTCAACCTCGCCACGCACAGCGCGCATGTGGAGTATCAGGACGGGGCTATGACCGCCGCCGACCTTGCCCAAACCGCGACTGACGCGGGTTATCCGGCCGAGGTGCGTTCGGACGACGCGGAGGGCGTGCGCAACTCCTCCGAAGCGGATGAGATGAAACGACGCGTGCTGATCGCCGCACTGCTGACACTGCCGGTCGTCGCGCTGGCGATGGGCGGGCATATGTTCACCGCTGTCCATGACTTGATCGCGCGGACGATCGGGATGCAGGCAAACTGGCTGATCCAGTTTGTGCTGACAACGACGGTAATGTTCTGGGCGGGGCGCCCGTTCTTTGCCAAAGGTGTTCCGGCGTTGCTGAGTGGGAAACCGGAAATGAACTCCCTCGTCGCGCTCGGCACGTCGGCGGCTTGGGGGTATTCGACCATCGCGACATTCGCGCCGGGTTTGCTGCCCGACGACGCGCGATTTGTGTATTTCGAGGCCGCAGCGGTGATCGTGACGTTGATCCTGCTGGGGCGGTGGCTGGAAGCGCGCGCGCGTGGCCGCACAGGCGACGCAATCCGCAAACTTGTCGGCTTGCGCCCCAAAACCGCGCGCGTCGAACGGGCGGGGCAAGTTCAAGATCTGCCGATCGCGGAGTTGGTCGTCGGCGACATCATCCAGACCCGACCAGGAGAGCGGATTGCCAGTGACGGCGATGTTGTAGATGGCCGGTCGTTCGTCGACGAAAGCATGGTGACGGGTGAGCCTGTTCCGGTAGAGAAAACCAGCGGCGACAGCGTCGTCGGCGGCACGATCAACGGCACCGGAGCGCTGTCGATTTCAGTCACAGCGGTTGGACGCGATACGGTGCTGTCGCAGGTGATCAAGATGGTCGAGGCTGCGCAAGGCGCGAAGCTGCCCATCGAAAACCTCGTCAATCGCGTGACTGCGTGGTTCGTGCCGGTGGTTATTATGATTGCTGCGCTGACGGTCATCGTCTGGCTGTCGGTCGGGCCGGGGATCGGGGCTGCGCTGGTCGCCGGAGTCTCCGTTCTGATTATCGCGTGCCCCTGTGCGATGGGGCTTGCGACGCCAACATCGATCATCGTCGGCACGGGCCGTGCCGCATCGCTTGGTGTGTTGTTCCGGCGGGGCGACGCGCTGCAGCGCTTACAAGACGTAGATGTGATCGCCTTTGACAAGACCGGAACCCTCACGGCCGGACAACCGGAGTTGACGGATGTCGAGTTGGCAGAGGGGTTTGACTCCGACAGCGTCTTGCAATGGGTCGCCGCCGTTGAGGCCCGGTCAGAACATCCCATCGCACAGGCCATCGTGCGGGCGGCGGAGGGCAGGGGGCTGCAAGCACTTGAAACGAGCGAATTCGATTCAGTGACTGGTTTTGGGGTTGAGGCGGTCGTAGAGGGCCAATCCATCCTCGTTGGCGCAGGGCGGTTGATGGACCGTCACGGCATTGCGACCGATACAATGTCCGACGCCGCCAACGCCCTCGCCCGCGCTGGTAAAACACCGATCTACGCGGCAGTTGACGGTCAGCTTGCGGCTTTGCTCGGTGTGGCCGACCCCGCCAAGCCGATGAGTGCAGACGCGGTCGACGCGATCAAAGCCCGTGGGCTGAAGGTCGCGATGGTGACGGGCGACAACCGGGCAACGGCAGAGGTTATCGCCGCGCAGCTTGGCGTCGACCACATCGTCGCGGATGTGCTGCCCGGCGGCAAGATTGACGCGGTCGAAGAACTGCGCGGCGCCACTGGCCGCGTCGCGTTCGTTGGCGACGGGATCAATGACGCGCCCGCGCTGGCCGCCGCTGACGTCGGTATCGCGGTCGGCACCGGCACGGACGTTGCGATTGAGGCTGCGGATGTCGTGTTGATGTCCGGTGATCTGACGGGCGTCGTCAATGCGCTTGAAATCAGCGGTCGGACGATGCGCAATATCCGGCAGAACCTCGGCTGGGCGTTTGGCTATAACGCGTTGCTGATCCCGGTCGCGGCGGGCGTTCTCTATCCCTTCGCGGGTATGCTGCTGTCACCGATGATGGCCGCAGGTGCGATGGCGCTGTCGAGCGTGTTTGTCCTGACAAACGCGCTTCGCCTGCGGTTTGTGGAACCGGCGTTGAAAGCAGATACACCCAAAAGAGCGCCAGCAGAAACCGCTGGCCGCGCGATCCCGCAGGAGGTGCAGACATGAATATCGGTGACGCGGCGGATCGCACCGGGCTGCCCGCGAAAACGATCAGATATTACGAGGATATTGGCCTTGTTGCACCAGCACGGGACGCGAACGGATATCGCAGTTTTGCCAGCAACGACCTGCACAAACTCAGCTTTCTGGGCCGCGCGCGGTCGTTGGGGTTTTCGATTGAGGATTGTCGTGGCCTTCTTGCGCTGTACGAAGATCACACGCGGACGAGTTCGGACGTTAAAACCATCGCATCGGAACATCTGGTCAGGATCGACGAGAAGATCGCAGAGTTGCAGGAGTTGCGCGCAACGCTCGGCGCGCTGGTTGAGGCGTGCGCAGGCGACGATCGGCCGGATTGCCCGATATTAAATGACCTCGCGGTGGGTGACGATGGGACTAGCCGTAACTGACCGTCGTGTCCCACCGGGCGCAAAGATCGGTAAGCGGAGGCGATAGGGGCGCGTCGGTGAATAGCGTGCTCATGTCCCTCAACGATGCAATCCGCACCGGGGCGCTGCGTTGAAACTTTGAATGGTCGGCCACCAAAAACACCCGCCGCGCTTGTCGGATGATCGCTTTGCTCACGCCGACCTCCTGCACGTCGAAATCCAGCAAGTCGCCATCCGCATCAAGCGCAGAGCAGCCGATCACCGCGTAATCGACCTTGAATTGTTCAATGCTTCTGGCCGCCATGTCACCGACCAATCCGCCATCTGATCGGCGTAACATGCCGCCCGCGACCATAATCTGACAGTCGGTGTTCGCGACGAGGATATTCGCGACGTTCATGTTATTGGTAACCACCATCAGATTGGTGTGGTGGAGCAGGGCGCGGGCCACGGCCTCGGTGCTGGTGCCGATGTTGAGGAACAGCGAGGCCCCATCGGGAATCGCCTCCGCGCAGCGGCGGGCGATGTCGGCTTTCGCCGCGTCATGCAGCCCGCGGCGGTCTTCGTAGCCGATATTGGACACGGCAGAAGGCAAGACTGCGCCTCCATGCACCCGTTCGAGTTTGCCCGCATCAGCCAGATCGCTTAGGTCGCGGCGGATCGTCTGAACGCTCACGCCGAAGCGTCGAGCGAGGTCTTCGACCAGCACCTTTCCTTCGGTCCGGGCGATATTCAGAATGTCGGGTTCGCGGAAGTTCTGAGCCATGTCGTGCTGCCAATGTTCGATTATGCGCGACTTTGTCGCGAAGAGAAGCGAAGCGCAAGAATTTTGTTGATTCTGAGAGGCGTTTTGATCGGTGATAGCGTTTCTATCGCGCTTTTTTCCATAAGTTACACGCTTCGTTTACATGGTCATCTTTCAACGTCCTGCTTTCACATGAAAATCTATAAACCGAAAGAAAACGAATATTCGAGTTGACCTATTTTGCGCGTTTGTGTTTCTTGCACCTATTCAACAAACCAAATCAGGGGCCATCATGTCGGAGTCGTCGGGAAGAGACGGTGTAGTCGATCTGTTCGTTATCGGGGGCGGTATCAACGGCTGCGGCATTGCCCGTGATGCGTCCGGGCGCGGCATGTCCGTGACCTTGGCCGAGATGAACGATCTTGCCTCCGCCACGTCCTCAGCATCGACAAAGCTGTTCCACGGCGGCTTGCGCTATTTGGAGTATTTTGAGGTTCGCTTGGTCCGCGAAGCGCTGAAAGAGCGTGAAACGCTGCTTCGCGCCATGCCCCACATAGGCTGGCCGATGCGGTTCGTGCTGCCCTATCACAAGGATATGCGGTTCGAGGGCGAAACGCCGACGTCGAAGATCCTGAGCGTTGTCATGCCGTGGATGAAGGGGCGTCGCCCGGCGTGGCTGATCCGCTTCGGCCTGTTCCTTTACGACAATCTCGGCGGGCGCAAGATACTGCCCGGCACAAAGACCGTCGATTTGCGGACCGATCCGGTTGGAGAGCCACTTCAAGATCGATTTGCAACCGCTTATGAATATTCGGATTGTTGGATTCAGGACTCGCGCCTTGTGGTGCTGAACGCCCGCGATGCAGAGGCGCGGGGCGCGCGGATTATGACGCGCACAAAGGTCACAGCCGCCGAGCGCAAAGGCGATCTTTGGGAGGTAACGACCGAGGACGCCGCAAGCGGCGCGGTCACCGTCCACAAGGCGCGGATGTTGGTCAATGCCGGTGGCCCGTGGGTCGAAGACATCATCCGCAACACCGCCCGCATCAACGCGACCGAAGGCGTGCGCCTTGTTCGCGGCAGCCATATCGTGACGAAAAAGCTGTTTGATCATGACAAATGCTATTTCTTCCAGGGGCAGGACGGGCGTATCATCTTTGCGATCCCGTATGAGACGGATTTCACGCTGATCGGCACGACGGATGCGGACCACGAAGATGTCTCCGTCAAACCCGTCTGCACGCCGGAAGAGGCGGATTATCTGCGCAAATTTGCCTCGCAATACTTCAAGCGCCCGGTGACTGAGGACGATATCGTCTGGACCTATTCGGGCGTCAGGCCGCTTTACGACGACGGCGCGACATCCGCGACGGCAGCGACGCGGGACTATGTTTTGAAGGTCAACGATGACGGCGCACCGTTGCTGAACGTCTTTGGCGGCAAGATCACGACCTATCGCAAGCTCGCTGAACACGCTCTTGAAAAGATCGCTCCGTTCTTCAATGGAACGCCGGAAAGCTGGACTGCTGGCGTGCCCTTGCCCGGTGGCGACTTTCCGGTCGCGGATGTTGAAAAGCTGATTGCCGACCTCAAAACCCAACACCCGTTCCTTGATGATTTCTGGGCGCGGCGGCTGGTGCGCGGATACGGAACGGATGCGTTCGTGATGCTTGAGGGCACGACAGACGCCGACGCACTCGGCGAGGCGTTTGGCGCGACCCTCACAGAGCGCGAAGTCCGCTGGTTAATGGTTCACGAATATGCCCAAACCGCCGAGGATGTCGTTTGGCGCCGCAGCCGGCTTGGCCTGCGGTTGAGCACTGACCAGATCGGGCACCTTGAAAAGTGGATGGCCGACGCACGGTCCGATCACACTGCCAAGGCGATCACGGGGTAGGGGCGTCGCAGCCTCTTCCCTTCCGAGTATGCTCGGCGGTATCGTGTGGGCCACATGCCGCTAAGCAGTGACGGGGGTCGATCTCTGGGATCACCCCCGCCGTTTTAGACAAGAAGGTATAACTGCTTCATGACCTATATCCTCGCTATCGATCAGGGCACGACCTCCAGCCGCGCGATCTTGTTTGACAAGTCGATGAAGATCACCGCCACGGCGCAGGAAGAATTTCCGCAGCATTTCCCAAAGTCGGGATGGGTGGAGCATGATCCTAGCGATCTTTGGTCGACCACTGCGGGCACTTGCCGCGAAGTGATCGAACGCGCCGGGATCACAGCCGCAGATATCACCGCGATCGGTATCACTAACCAGCGGGAAACCACCGTCGTTTGGGATCGCGAAACCGGCAAGCCGATCCACAACGCGATTGTCTGGCAGGACCGGCGCACGGCCGAATTGTGCCGGGAACTGCGGGATGCCGGGAAAGAAGAGACATTCACCGAAAAGACCGGACTGCTGCTTGACCCGTATTTTTCGGGCACCAAGCTGAAATGGATTCTCGATCACGTCGATGGTGCCCGTGACCGCGCCCGAAAAGGGGAGCTTTTGTTCGGCACCGTCGATAGCTTCCTGATCTGGAAGCTGACCGGAGGCCAGTCACATGTCACCGATGCAACGAATGCCGCGCGGACCTTGCTTTACGATATCCACAAAGGGCGCTGGAGCAGCACGATTTGCGATATTCTCGACATTCCGATGGAGATGTTGCCGGAGGTGAAGGACTCCGCCGCTGATTTTGGCATGACTCGAAGCGATCTGTTCGGGCGAGAGATTCCGATTCTGGGCGTCGCGGGCGATCAACAAGCGGCGACGGTCGGGCAGGCGTGTTTTGAACCGGGGATGCTGAAATCCACCTACGGAACCGGGTGTTTCGCGCTACTGAATACCGGCGATACGCCGGTTAAGTCGGAAAACAGGCTTTTGACGACGATTGCCTACCAGTTCGATGGAAAGCCGACCTACGCGCTGGAAGGGTCGATCTTTATCGCGGGCGCGGTCGTACAATGGCTGCGGGACGGTCTGAAAATCATCCGGGATGCGAAAGAAACCCAGCCCCTCGCCGAAGCGTCGGATGAGGGGCAGGATGTTATTCTGGTGCCTGCGTTCACGGGCCTTGGCGCACCGTATTGGAACGCCGATTGTCGCGGCGCGATTTACGGTCTGACTCGCGGCTCCGGCCCTGCCGAATTCGCGCGCGCGGCGCTTGAAAGCGTCGGCTACCAGACTCGCGATCTGATGGAGGCAATGAACGCCGACTGGGAAGGCGGCGACAGCGCCGTCTTGCGGGTCGACGGCGGGATGAGCGCTTCTGACTGGGCGATGCAGTTCCTGTCTGACATTCTTGACGCGCCAGTCGATCGGCCAGAGGTGTTGGAAACAACGGCGCTCGGCGCTGCATGGCTCGCCGGGATGCGCGCCGGCATCTACCCGGATCAGGCAGGGTTCGCCGAGGCGTGGGCGCTGGAGCGGCGGTTTGATCCTGCGATGGACTCAGGTGATCGCGCCCGGAAATACGATGGCTGGAAACGGGCTGTTCAGGCGACGCTAAGCGTTTGAAACGACTGCCACTTGCCGATGTGGGGGATTTTCCAGGCATTTCGCAGCGCGAAAGGCATGTGGCGGAGAGACAGGGATTCGAACCCTGGGTGGGTTTGCACCCACAACGGTTTTCGAGACCGCCCCGTTCGACCACTCCGGCACCTCTCCGCGAAGGGTCACGCGGGGGGATGTAATCCGCGAGCACGATGGGCGCAACCTATTTTTGGGACGACTGCGCCGAAGATCAAACCTTCGAAACTCCACACGCTCCTCCCTTGGCAATCCCGTTCGGACGCTCTACCACGGGATCATCGACCAATGAGGGTGTGGAGGGTCCGATGATCAGGAAATTCGTAACAGCAGCCTGTTTCGCGCTGGGTCTGGTGCCGCTCTCATCGCAGGCGAAGGACGTTGACGCGCTGTCTGAGGTCATTGGGATCGCCGAGGTGATCGAAATCATGCGCGAAGAAGGGCTTGGCTATGGCGATGAGCTTCGCGATGAAATGCTCGGCGGGCAGGGTGGCGCGCATTGGGATGAGCGGATCGACCAAATCTACGACACGTCCCGCATGCGGGCGATGTTCGACCGCCATTTTGAAACAGAAATGGCGGGTGTCGATCAGACGCCGCTGATTAACTTCTTCAGCTCGGACAGGGGCCATCAAATCATCCAGTTGGAGCTAAGCGCGCGCCGCGCACTGCTCGACGAAGCGGTAGAGGAAACCGCGCGAGAAACCCTGCACATCGCGGAATCCGACGGATCGGACCGATTAGAACTGATCCGCCGCTATTCGGATGTGAACGATCTGATCGATGCCAATGTCGAAGGGGCGCTCAACTCAAACCTAGCGTTCTTTCGCGGCTTGCAGGAAGGCGGCGCGTTCGAGGGCGAGTTGACGGAGCAGCAAATCCTGATCGACGTTTGGTCGCAAGAGCCAGAGATAAGGATGGAAACCACCGAATGGGTGTTGTCCTACCTTCTGATGGCCTACGGGCCGCTCACCGATGACGATATCGAAGCGTATATCGCCATGTCCGAAACCGAAGAGGGCCAAGCGATGAATCGCGCGCTGTTCGTTGCGTTTGACGAGATGTTCGTTGAGATTTCGCACAATCTGGGCGACGCCGTCGCGTTGTTTATCGCGGGCGAAGACATTTAATCGTCAAGCACGTCGCCGAGGCTGTCAAACAGCGGTTGAAGCTCCGCCTCATATCGTTTCCACGCTTTCAGCGACGATTTGTAGATCGGTTGACGCACCTGATAGACGCTTAGCGTGTCCACTTTGCGCTTGTTTTCGTGGAAGTTCAGGCACGCGTCTTCCCATTCAAGCCCGGCCGCCGCGACAAGCTTGCGGCTTTCTTCCTCTGGATTTTCGATCAGATCGTCATACCTGATTTCATGGAACCGATCCGGGGCGATGCCGCGCCAGAAGTCGATCATTTCAACGAACATCCGATAATATTGGCCAAGGTCGTGTAGGTCATAGCTGTATAGGTGTGTGCCGTCCGGGAAGACGTTCTTGTAGATCGACAGCAGGTTGTCGCGCGGATCACGGCGCACGACGATCACCTTGGCGTTCGGCATGGAAAGCCAGACAAGCCCCATCACCAGATAAGTCTGGATCGACTTGTCGGTAATGCGGTCGGAACCGGGCAGCAGCGTTTCGATATAGGCTTTGTAGTCATCCGCAAGCGCACTGATCTCGGCGCGGGTGATATTCCCAATCGCGCGATCCCCGCTCGGTGGCAGCATCAAACCGTAGCCTTGGCGGGCGAAGCGGCCTGTCTCACCGGCACCGGTGACGGTCGAATGGCTGGCGAGGATTTGTTCGATCAACGTTGTGCCCGACCGGGGCATACCGGTGACAAAGATCGGAGCATAATCGCTGTCGTTCGTCAGGGGGTGGCCGTCAGGCTTGAACCCCGCGAACGCTTTTTTCATACGGTCAACTTCATCCCGGCGCTGGCTGATGTGATACTTGTGTTCCTCGCGCACCAGGCGGTTTGCGTCGTTGAGGTAGGTGAATACGCGATCATGCGCCTTGATGTCCTCCATCGCTTTTGACAGGGCAAACCCAAGCTGCATCCGGTCATGCTGGCGCAGATCATCGCGGGCATAGGTGTCTTCCATCAACGCCAGCACGGGATCATCCTCGGTGAACTTATGGGATGCGCTGAAGGTGCGATAGATTTGGCCGTTCGTCGGATCAACCTCATAGGCCTGCCGAAAGATGTCGGCGGCAGCGTCGAAATCGCCAAGCGATTGCAGGATTGTGGCCTTGGCCGAATACATAGCCGCGTTCTTTGGCTCCATCGCGATGGCCTTGTCGATCGTCGCGATAGAGGCGTCGCGATCCCCAAGCGCGGCGAGGGCTTTGGCAAGCAACTGATGGACCTGCGCGGTTTTTAGGCCGAGCGCGAGGCATTTCTTTAGGTCATCCCGCGCCTTGTCATGCAGGCCGTCCTTGGCGTGGATCTGTGCGCGGGTCCGGTAGGCGATGGGGTTGTTCGGGTCGATCTTGATCGACCGATCCAGCAGATCAAGCGCTATGGACCGCCGATCCAGCGAAAGATAGGCGTTGGCGAGGTTGGCGAGCGTAGCAGGCGCGCGGGGCGTCAGGGATCGCGCGTGTTCAAGTTGTTCGACCGCGCCGGCCGCATCGCCACTGCTGAGCAGCAGATCGCCGTAGTTGGAATAGGCTTCGGCGTATGATCCGTCGAGCGCGATGGCCTTGCGAAATGTCTTACCGGCACCATCCAAGTCGCCCTTTTGCCGCAAAGCTCCGCCCAGCATGGTATGAAGAACCGGGACAGATGGATGTTGACGCAGCAGGGCGCGCACCTTGCGTTCCGCTGCAGCAGCGTCGCCCGCATTGAGCGCCCTGACGACATCCTGCAGACGCTCGGGCCGTATGCCGCCGGTATCGACCTTTGTCTTACCGGATCGATTGGAAAGCCTTTGGCTAATCTTCTGGCGAGTGTCGCTGGGCAGACCGGATGCCTCAAGCTGGCGCAATGCTGCTGAGGTGGCGGTTGCGTCGTCCAGCCGCAACAACGCCTCTGCATAGCTTTGCCAGATTGCGGGCTGTTTCGGTTTGAGGGCCGCAGCTTGCCCAAACGCCTTTGCGGCGCTTTCGAAATCCAATGCCTTCATGCGGATTTGGCCAATTTGAAAATGCGCCTCTGCGATCTTCGGATTGGCTTGCAGAATGTTCTGGTAGATCGCCAAAGCTTCCTTCGCGCGGCCCTTATTCTGCAAATCGAGCGCTTGCGAATAAAGCTGCGGGATCTTCGAAGGATTGATCGGTAGCATTCAGAACCTCGTTTACGATGCTTATCCGGTCTCTAGCGAAAAGCACCGCAAGGTCCAAGGGGGTTATCCGCTGTGCAGCCTTAGCGCGATCATCAAAGCACCGGGGCTTGTGCGATATAACGACAGTTCCGATTGCAGGCGCAGCGTTGCGATGTCGCGAGTGGCCGCGTTGACATCCATCATGTCATAGGCTTGCGTCAGCGTTGCGCCGCCGCCCGCTTCGATGTCCGCGATTAGGGCTGCGTGGTTTTGTTTAACGAAAACCTCGGTATTCTGACCGGGTGCAGTTGCGGGATTTGACGACGCCATCGGCGGTAGGGTGGAGCACCCCCAAAGGGCCGACAAAAGAACCGTAAGAAAAAGGGTGGTGCGCATGGTATTTCCCGCGATGAATGGCTTGACTTCGCGGTCATATGCACAGATATACGCGGCTCTGTGCAAGGGATGCTTGCAGAGATAAGCGAAACCACGCTCGGATAGGGCGCGCTGTTCGCGGCGCCGGAAACGGCACAAACACCCGGAACGCCGGGGGCCACAGGACGCGGGAAACGAAGGAAAAGCGAATGTTTGCAGTCCTCAAGACTGGCGGCAAGCAGTACAAGGTTCAATCGGGCGATATGCTCCGCGTTGAAAAACTGGCTGCAGATGCTGGCGAAAAAGTCCAGTTCAATGAGATTCTTATGGTTGGGGCCACCGTTGGCACACCGACCATCGAAGGCGCGGCTGTTCAAGCCGAAGTCGTCGACCAGATCAAAGGCGATAAAGTCATCCACTTCGTCAAGCGCCGCCGGAAGCACGGCTCGCAGCGGACGAAGGGCCATCGTCAGCAGCTGACCCTGCTGAAAATCACCGATATCCTTGAAAAAGGCGGTGATAAATCCGGGGTCAAGGCAGCAATCGGTGCGGGCTCCGTTTCGGCAGTCGCAGTCGAAGCCGCGAAGCCCGCAAAGAAAAAAGCAGCGCCGAAGAAGGCCGAAGCCAAGAAAGCCGAGCCGAAGAAGGCAGAGCCGAAAGCCGAAGCTAAAAAAGCGGCGCCGAAGAAATCTGCGGCGAAAGCAGCGGCTGATGACCTCAAGCAACTGTCGGGCGTTGGTCCCGCGCTTGAGAAGAAGCTGAACGAAGCTGGCGTCACTACCTTTGCCCAAATCGCGGCATGGTCGGACGCAGACGTTGCAGAGATGGACGAGAAACTGTCGTTCAAAGGCCGGATCGAGCGTGAAGACTGGATCGCTCAGGCCAAAGAACTGGCTAAAGGTTAAGGAGAGACACGATGGCACATAAGAAAGCAGGCGGTTCATCCAGAAACGGTCGCGACTCTGCCGGTCGTCGTCTGGGTATCAAGAAGTTCGGTGGTCAGGACGTGATCCCGGGCAACATCATCGCGCGTCAGCGCGGCAACAAATGGTGGCCGGGTGAAAACGTAGGGCAGGGCAAGGATCACACCCTGTTCGCGACCGCCGAAGGGAAAGTGACCTTCCGCAAGGGCTTCAAAGGCCGCACCTTTGTATCGGTCCTTCCAGTGGCGGAGGCCGCTGAATAGCCGAACCCGCATAGGTTAAAGATATCAGGGGATCGGCAGACCGCCGATCCCTTTTTCGTTTCAATGTTTGAAAGGCCCGTTAGATGGCCGTCGCAACAGGTGCATTTCTGATCTTCGCCGTCAGTCAGGTCGGCACGCCGGGGCCCGCTAACATGGCACTGATGGCAACGGGTGCGCGCTATGGCTTGCAGGCAGCACTGCCGTTTGTTGCGGGCGTTGTGGTCGGAAAGCAGCTGATCA
This sequence comes from Aliiroseovarius sp. YM-037, assembly GCF_048060095.1. Taxonomy (NCBI): domain Bacteria; kingdom Pseudomonadati; phylum Pseudomonadota; class Alphaproteobacteria; order Rhodobacterales; family Paracoccaceae; genus Aliiroseovarius; species Aliiroseovarius sp. YM-037. Next base: position 1,619,011 of record NZ_JBLUOA010000001.1, read on the forward strand.
TCTGGCCGATTGGTTTTGGCCTGATGGGCCTCGCGGACCGCGTTCCACTGCTGTTTGAGGCGCTGAAATGGATCTCGGCCGGATATATTTTCTGGCTGGCCTGGCGCGTCGCCAATATGCGGCTGGATATGGATACGAAAAGCGCGAAAGCGCCTGGTTTTAAGGCCGGATTGCTTGTTCACCCACTCAATCCAAAGGCGTGGGCGATGACGACAACCGGGTTCACCGCATTCGTTTCGGCGGGTACGTCAACCTTGAACGCCACAGCATTGATCGCCATCTGCCTCTTTACGGCCCAAATCGTCCTGCACCCTATCTGGACGTACGGGGGAGAGAGGCTTGCAAGAGCAGTCGCCGGACATACGGCAGAAAAATACCTGATGTGGACATTGGCGGCGCTGACAGTCGCCAGCGTCCTCTATGTGCTTTTCGGAGGAGGGAAGGCATGAGATACGAGACGATCGTCACCCAACCTGTGATCGAAGCCAACCGGTTCATCCTGCGCCCCGTGCGCCGTTCCGATGCCGGGCTTCTGGAAATGTATGCGTCTGACAAGCGCGTCGCCGAGGCGACATCTTCGATTCCGCATCCGCTGCCGCCCGGAACAACAGACGCGTTTATCGCCCGCGCACTTGATGAGGAGCGGACCGAGGACGTTTGGATCATGGACGGGACAGAGCTTGGTCATTCCGAAGTGCTGGGTGTGATCGGTCTTGACCGGATGGAGCGTGCGCAGTCTGAGGTCGGCTATTGGGTGGCGCCTGCGTTCTGGAACACAGGCCTCGCCTCCGAAGCGGTCGAAGCGTTGTTGCGTGCCAACCCGCAGAATTGCGAAACGATCTTTGCACAGGTATTTCAGGATAACCCGGCCTCGGCCCGTGTTCTGACGAAGGCCGGGTTTGAATACCTTGGCGATGCCGAGACGCACAGCGTTGCACGTGGCGCGAATGTTGCGACATGGACCTACCTGCGAAAGCTTAGCGCCTAGCAGCAAGGCTTGAGGTCGCCCGCGAACTCGACTATCGCGGGGGCCAACCAATCGAAAGCCGCACCTATGAAGTTCCTCGATCTCGCCAAAGTTCATATCCGTTCCGGTGGTGGTGGCGGGGGCTGTGTCAGCTTCCGGCGGGAAAAGTATATCGAATATGGTGGCCCTGATGGCGGCGACGGCGGGCGCGGCGGTGATGTGATTGCCGAAGCTGTTGACGGGCTCAATACGCTCATCGACTTCCGCTACCAGCAGCACTTTTTTGCCAAAAGTGGCCAGCCCGGAATGGGCAAGCAGCGCACCGGTCATGACGGCGATGATATCATTCTGCGCGTGCCGGTCGGCACCGAAATCCTCGACGAAGATCAGGAAACGGTTATTGCCGATATGACAGCGGTCGGCCAGACCGTTGTGCTTGCGAAGGGGGGCAATGGCGGCTTTGGCAACCTGCATTTCAAGTCTTCAACGAACCAAGCACCGCGCCGCGCGAACGCGGGCCAGCCGGGCGTCGAGCGAACGCTTTGGCTGCGCCTGAAACTGATCGCGGACGCGGGCCTTCTGGGCCTACCGAACGCCGGTAAATCCACCTTCCTAGCGGCGACATCGAATGCCCGCCCCAAGATTGCGGATTATCCGTTCACCACGCTGCACCCGAACCTCGGGGTCGTTGGCGTAGACAATGCGGAGTTCGTCGTCGCGGACATTCCCGGCCTGATCGAAGGCGCACATGAGGGACGCGGGATCGGGGATCGTTTCCTTGGCCACGTCGAGCGTTGCGCGGTGCTGTTGCATCTGGTTGACGGAACGTCCGAAACGCTGGTCGAGGATTATCAGACCATTATTGGCGAGCTTGAAGCCTATGGCGGTGCACTTGCCGAAAAACCTCGCATCACCGCGCTGAACAAGATTGACGCGCTGGATGATGAGGAACGCGCAGAACGTGCCGCACTTCTGCAGGAGGCTGTCGGCGGTCCCGTCTTGCAGATGTCTGGCGTCAGCCACGAAGGGCTGACGGAGGTGCTGCGGGCCGTGCGCGCCCAGATCGAAGATGATCGCATCCGCATCAAGGAAGCGGGTGAGGAGCCTCAGCCGTGGCGACCCTAAGCACAGCGCGCACGCTGGTTGTCAAGATCGGCTCTGCCCTGTTGGTCAATCGCGAAACGGGGCGGCTGCACGGCGACTGGCTGCACGGGTTGGCAGAGGATGTCGCCACAGCGCGGGGGCGGGGGGCGAATGTCGTTCTCGTCTCCTCCGGATCAATCGCGCTTGGGCGCCGGGTTTTGAAGCTGCCCGATGGCACGCTATCGCTCGAACAAAGCCAAGCTGCCGCCGCCGTCGGGCAAATCCAGCTCGCCCGAGCTTATGAAGAGGCGCTGACCCCCCACGGCATCACAACGGCGCAGGTTCTGGTGACGGCGGAGGACAGCGCGAACCGACGGCGCTATTTGAATTCCCGCGCGACGTTTGAACAGCTGCTGTCGCTTGGGGTCGTGCCAATCGTCAATGAAAACGACACTGTCGCAACCGATGAGATCCGGTTTGGTGACAACGATCGGCTTGCCGCGCAAGTTGCGGTGACAGTTGGCGCGGATCAGCTTGTGCTGCTGTCCGACGTTGACGGCCTCTACACCGCAAATCCGCAGGTCGACCCGACCGCAGAACATTTGCCGATTGTCGAAGCCATCACACCCAAAATCGAAGCGATGGCGGGGGAGGCGACCTCAGAAACCTCGAAAGGCGGGATGCGCACCAAGCTGCTCGCGGCGAAGACCGCGACCGGATCGGGCTGCGCGATGGCGATTGCGGAAGGGTCGGTGATCCGCCCGCTTCAGGCCATCGAAAACGGCGCTCGCGCCACGTGGTTTCTGGCGCAAACGGACCCGCAAGCCGCCCGCAAACGCTGGATCGCGTCGATGAACCCCAGGGGCGACGTGCAGGTCGATGCGGGGGCCGCCCACGCCTTGCAACAGGGCAAAAGCTTGCTGCCCGCTGGTGTAACCCGTGTATCCGGTGCGTTTGGCCGGGGCGATCCAGTCGCTATCCTCGGCCCAGACGGAGAGCGCCTCGGCCACGGTTTGATCCGCTATACAGCAGACGAGGCAACGGCCATCAAAGGCTGCCAATCCCGCCAGATCGAAGACATCTTGGGCTATCCGGGCCGCGCCGCCTTGATCCACCGCGATGATATGGCGCTTTAGCGGGCTTGCTGCTAAAACGATCCCTCGGGATAGACCCGCCCAAATCACGGACCGATCCGATGAAAGACCAAGACTCGATTCAAACGCTGATGGATGACATTGGCCGCCGCGCCCGCGCCGCGAGTGCGGAGCTTGCCTTCGCCTCAGCCGAGCGCAAACACGCCGCCTTGATCGCTGCCGCCGATGCCGTTTGGGCGCGCCGTGCGGACATTATTGCGGCGAACGCGAAGGATATGGACTACGCCCGCGAAAAAGGCCTGTCCGACGCAATGCTTGACCGGTTGATGCTGGATGAGGGGCGGGTGCGATCCATCGTGGATGGGCTTCGCGCGATAGCCGAGCAGCCTGATCCGGTTGGCGAGGTGATGTCCGAGTGGGATCGCCCGACGGGCCTGAACATCAAACGGGTCAGAACCCCGCTTGGCGTGATCGGCGTGATTTACGAAAGTCGACCCAACGTGACGGCGGATGCCGGCGCACTTTGCCTGAAGGCCGGGAATGCCGTGATCCTTCGTGGTGGGTCGGAGAGTTTTCATAGCTCCGACGCGATCCATGCCTGTCTGGTCGAGGGATTGAAGGCCGCGAACCTGCCCGAAGACTCAATCCAAAGGGTGCCGACCCGTGATCGTGCTGCCGTCAGCGAAATGCTGACGATGACCGACCATATCGATGTGATCGTGCCCCGTGGTGGCAAGGGGCTTGTCGGCCTTGTTCAAAGGGAAGCGCGGGTGCCGGTTTTCGCCCATTTGGAAGGCATCGTGCATATCTATGTCGATGCGGCTGCCGACCGCGAAAAGGCGCTGCGTGTTGTTCTGAATGCAAAGACCCGGCGCACCGGGATTTGCGGCGCGGCGGAGTGCCTGCTGATCCACCGCGACATTGCTGACGGTTTGGGGGCAGAGATCGTGCGGGCGCTGATCGCTGAGGGTGTTGAGGTGCGTGCAGATGACGGTTTGCAGCAGATTGAAGGCACGACCGCCGCATCAGACGACGACTGGGGCCGGGAATACCTTGATACCATTATCGCGGCGCGGGTCGTTGACGATGTCGACGACGCGATTGCTCATATCCGGCGCTATAGCTCCTCTCATACGGACTGCATCCTGACTGAAGACGACGCCGCAGTCGCGCGGTTCTTTCAACGGCTCGACAGTGCAATTCTGATGCACAACGCCTCAACCCAATTCGCGGATGGTGGAGAGTTCGGCATGGGGGCCGAGATTGGTATCGCGACCGGAAAAATGCACGCACGCGGCCCGGTCGGGGCAGAGCAACTGACCAGCTTCAAATACCTCGTCGCCGGGAACGGGACGACGCGCGACTAAGCACTGCGTCAGAAACTGATACGCACGCCGCCATCTTCCACGGATACTTGCAATTTGCGGTTCAGGTCGTGGATCGTTTGCGGCACTAGGGCGAATTGCACTTCTGCGGGCCGCACTTGTTGCGCGGCGGTGGGGTTTGACAATACCTCCCACAACTCCGGTTCGATCTTTAGCTTTTTGGTCCGGCCTTCCAACTGCCAGCGCCCGGAGTCTTCGGTGACAACGATCTGCCCGCCGAAGGGCATTGCCGTTTCCAAGCACTGGATGAGGAGAAACGCGAGCTTGGCCGTCGCGCGGATCGGGTCCGCCGTGACCTGCCAATCAATCGAAATCCGCCCGGCCTTGCAGTAGGCGGTCAGGATCGAACACACTTCTCGCCGGGCGATCTGCTGGTCAGTGTCCGCCGCGCCGAACGCGACCCGGAAGAACCGGATGCGGGCGTTGGCGTTTTCCACGCTCTCGCTGATCAGCGACAGTTCGGGGCTATCGGACGCTTGCGCCATCGCCAAAAGCTCTACCCCATTGCCGATTGCGCCCAAAGGGCTAATAAGGTCGTGACAGATACGAGAGCCGAGCAGGGCGGTCAGATCTGGCTTGGTCAAGGTTTGGGGCGTCGTCATGGGCGATGATCCTGTCAGGAGAGCGATATGGATGATCCGAGTGCGATCTATGAGCCCGGAATGCTCGTTCGAAATCCGGCCGAGCCTGATTGGGGGCTTGGGCAGATACAATCGAACATCGGTGGTAAATTAACGGTTAACTTCGAAGAGATCGGCAAGGTGGTTCTCAATACATCGCGGGTTGAGCTGGAGTTGGTGTTTGACTCCTGACATACCAGCAAAGCGACTACAACCATAACGCGAGTATACATTGCCGCCGGGGCGCATGTTGCAAATCAGTGGTCCGCTGCGTAGAACGCCACGAACACAAGGGGAACAGGACATTTACGACACGATGAAAGTCGCCGATCCGAAGTTTGAGATCCGTCTGGCCCAGCGAGAACCCGACCTGCTGGCGGCGCAGCGCTTGCGCTATGACGTCTTCGTAGACGAACTCGGCGGTGACGGAGAGCTTGTGGATCACGACAAACGGCTAGAGCGCGATGCGTTCGATCCGTTCTATGATCACCTGATCCTGATTGACAAACGTCGGAGTGAGGCGGAGTTGGATCACGTCATCGGGGTCTATCGGCTTCTTTTGGGGGAAAAGGCCGACGAAATCGGGCGGTTCTATTCCGAAGATGAATATGACCTCGACCCGCTCAAGAAAACCGGACGTAAACTGCTGGAGCTTGGCCGATCCTGCCTTCACGCGGATTATCGCGGTGGGATGGCGATGTTCCACTTGTGGAACGGATTGGCCGAGTATGTGCTGAAGAACGGGGTGGAGGTGCTGTTCGGCGTTGCGTCGTTCCACGGCACCGATGTTGACGAGGTAAAAGAACCTCTTTCCTACCTCTATCACAATCACCTCGCGCCGGAGGATCTACGGGTCCGGGCACAGAGCGCACATTACCAGTCGATGAACCTGCTTGATGGGGATGCTGTCGATCGTCGCCGCGCGATGGTGGCGACGCCCGCGTTGATCAAAGCCTATCTGCGTTTGGGCGGTTTCGTTGGGGATGGCGCGTTTATCGACCACGCATTCAACACCACGGATGTGTGCGTGCTGATGGACACGAAACGCCTGAACCCCAAGCAAACCAAGCTGTATGTCGAGGGGCGGGGGGCGTGACATCCTCAACCTGGCGGCCGGAGGTTGAACCGGAGCCTGAGCGGATTTCGCTGCCCGGTTGGGTCCGGGCCGTCTTTCGCGGAACGGCCCTTGCGCTTGTGACCTTTGGGTGCTTGTTGCTACTTATCCTTATACGGATCGTCGAGCGGCCCCTGTTCGGGGTGCGCCGCCCTGTTACGCCTTACATCACGCAGTTTGTCTGCCGTTCTGCGTTTGTCATCCTCGGCCTTGGATATTCGACCCGCGGCACCGCGATGCGGGGGCAGGGGGCAGTGGTGTCAAATCATGCGTCATGGCTTGATATATTTGCGCTGAATGCGCGGAAGCGGATTTACTTTGTATCAAAGTCCGAGGTCGCAGACTGGCCCGGTATCGGTTGGCTCGCGCGGGCGACGGGAACGGTGTTCATCAATCGAAACCGCAGCGAAGCCGTTGAGCAGAAACGGATTTTCGAGGAGCGGCTGAACGCCGGGCACAAGCTGTTGTTTTTTCCGGAAGGAACATCGACCGACGGGCTTCGCGTGTTGTCGTTCAAGTCGACGCTGTTTTCAGCGTTCTTTTCCGACAATCTGCGCGACAGTTTGGAGGTGCAGCCGGTTACGGTCGTCTACTACGCACCGCCGGGACATGACGCGCGGTTTTACGGCTGGTGGGGCGATATGGGATTTGGCCCGCATCTGTTGCGCACTCTGGCCGTTGCGCGGCAGGGCCGGGTTGAAGTGGTCTACCACCCGCCGGTCAGGGTCGCAGATTTTCCAGATCGCAAGGCGCTTGCAAAGCACTGCGAAGCGGTTGTGCGCGGCGCGTTACCGTTTGAGGCAGAAGAGGTGTTGCAGCCGACCACGTGATTTGCACGACCTTTGGTCGCACAAAGCCTCCGGCGGGATATTTTTGGAAAATGGTGGCGGCGGTCAGTGCATGGCGGAGAGGAGATGGCCGAGATGCGCAGCCGGGTCTTCGGCGTTCCAGATTTCCTCTCCGATCCCGAAGAAGTCCGTGTAGCGCGCGAGGGCGCGGATCGTTTCAATGTCGAGCGCGCCTTCGGCGACCACGGGCACTTCGATCATTTCGGACCACCATTGGAACAGATCGGGGTCGGCTTGCGTGCCGTCGCCCAGCGGGGTCGCGCCAACGGGGCCAAAGCTGATGTAGTCCGCGCCAGCCTCGCCCGCTGTCATGCCGTCATGACGGGACGCGCCGCAGAACGCACCGACAATTGCATCCGCACCAAGCGTCTTGCGGGTTTTCCGGGCTGACCGGGCGCCGTCTGTCAGGTGCACACCGTCAAGGCCAAGCCGTTCGACCAGCATCACGTGGCTGTCGATCACGAGCGCAATGTCGCGGGCATGGCACAGTTCCCTGAGCACATCCGCGGATTTTGCGATCCGATCCTCATCCCGCGTTGCCATGGCAAGGCGCACGCAGGCGATGTTCGTCACATCGAGAACCCTCGAAAGCGTTTGCGGAAATTGCAGCAGTTCGAACTCTGCCGGGGTGATGAGGTAGATCTGTGGCTGCTCGGCGTCGGCCATTGTCGGGCTCCGTCATTGGTGGTGTGGCTGCTATAGCGGGGATTTTCCCAATTGGCTACTTGATGTCGGCTGCGGGTCGCCAGTTTCGCGTTGCCCCCGCGCCTTGCCAGAGGCCGGTCCAGAGCGTATCACGCCGCAGGCAATTTTCCGAAGGCGCGCATGATGACCGACAGACCCTGGACCGGGCCACAGCCCGCGATGATCCTTGTTCGCCCGCAGATGGGCGAGAACATTGGCGCGGCGGCCCGTGCGATGTGGAACTTTGGCCTTGATCGGATGCGGATCGTAGCACCGCGCGACGGATGGCCGAACCCCAAAGCGGGCGCGATGGCATCGGGGGCAGGGCGGTTGCTGGACGAGGCGGGGTTGTTCTCTGACGTTGGCGAGGCGATTGCCGATTGTAACTTTGTATTTGCGACGACGGCACGGCATCGCGGGCTGACGAAACCGATCATGACGCCTGAACGCGCGATGGATCATGCCCGCGCCCTGATTGCGAGCGGTCAGAAGGTCGGTGTTCTGTTCGGGCCTGAGCGTGCGGGGCTTGAGAATGAAGATGTTGCACTTGCCAATGCCATTATCTCTGTTCCCGTTAATCCTGATTTCGCGTCGCTGAACTTGGCTCAGTGCGTTTTGCTGACGGCGTATGAGTGGCGCCGACAGTCGGTGGACGCCCCGGCCGAGGTGGTTGAGATGGCTAAGACCGAATTCGCCGAGGCGATTGAGGTTCAAAAGCTCGGCGATCACTATGAGGAACGGTTGGCGCAGGCCGGGTTTTTCTTTCCCGAAACCAAGGCCGACGGTATGAAAACCAACCTCAGAAACCTCTGGAGCCGGATGCCGATGACCCGCGCGGATGTGCAGGTGTTTCACGGCATCCTGCGGCAAATGGTGCGTTGGAAAGAACGCGGGGAGTGACTTGCAGACACCCCGCCGCCACCATAGTTTGCCGGAAACGGGCCGGGGGCTGAGATGAGTCAGAAGCGCAGTATTTTTGAAGAGGTCGACGACGCAAAGCCTGCGGAGGCCACGCCGAAGACCGGCGTGATCGACCGCGCACCGAGGGGTGCCCGGCGGGCGGTTCGGGGATGGCTGATCGCGATCTTCGCCCTAGTCGCGATCATGATTGTGGTTGGCGGTCTGACGCGGCTCACCGATAGCGGGCTGTCGATCACCGAATGGCAACCGATCAGCGGTGCTGTGCCGCCCCTCTCCGACACCGATTGGCAAGCGGAGTTTGAGAAATATCAGGCGATCCCCGAATTCCGGATTCAGAACAGCGAGATGACGCTGGCGGAGTTCAAATCGATCTTCTGGTGGGAATGGGGGCATCGCCAGCTTGGCCGGGTCATCGGCCTCGTCTGGGGTGTCGGGTTCCTGTTTTTCTGGCTGACGAAGCGGATGCCGACGGGTTGGACGGGACGATTGCTTGGCCTCGGTGTGCTTGGCGGTGTTCAGGGCGCGATTGGCTGGTGGATGGTATCGTCTGGCCTGACCGGGCGGATGGTCGATGTCGCGTCATACCGGTTGGCGATCCATCTTGGCCTTGCCTTTGTGATCCTTGGGCTGACCACGTGGTATATCCTGATGCTCAGCCGACCCGAAGCGCAGTTGATGCAGGCGCGGCGGGGCCGGGAGGGAAAGTTATTTTCGCTGTCGACGGGCCTCATGCATTTCGCGTTTCTGCAAATCCTGCTCGGTGCGCTGGTCGCGGGGATTGATGCCGGGCGCGGCTATATCGATTGGCCCTTGATGGGCGGCCAGGTGATCCCCGATGGAATGATGAACCTATCGCCGTGGTGGTCGAATTTCTTTGAAAACCCGGCGTTGGTTCAGTTCCTGCACCGGGTCTCGGGCTATCTGCTTGTTATCTTTGCCATTGTCGTCTGGCGTCGCACTCGTACCAGTGGCTATACCGCGACCAAGGGCGCGTTTACCGCTGCCTTCGCGATGCTCATCCTGCAAATGCTGCTTGGGATTGTCACGGTCATGCAGGCTGCGCAGTGGCATATTGCCATCACTCACCAGATCGGTGCGATTGTAGCGTGGGTGCTGATCCTGCGCGCCCGTCACCGCGCGCAATATCCGTTATCCCAAAGCGTAAGAGGTTAAGATGCCCGCCTATCATGAGTTGATGGAGTTCCAGCGCGACACCGAAGCGCTGGCGCAGATCGCGGGTAGGCTTGGCTGGGATCAGGAAACCGTCATGCCTCGTGGTGCTGCGGCCCAGAGGGGCGAGGAGATGGCAGCGATTGAAGGTGTCCTCCACGCCCGCCGCACAGATCCGCGTGTGGGTGAGTGGTTGGCCGCGATTGATGCGAGCACATTGTCGAGCGAGGGGCAGGCCCAGTTGCGTCACATCCGCCGTGACTACGACCGCAACACCAAGGTGCCCGCCGCCCTTGCCGCCGCCATCGCGCGGGAAACGAGCCTTGCCCAAGGCGTTTGGGCCGACGCCCGTGCGAATGAGGATTTCGACGCCTTCGCCCCGACACTCGCCAAGGTGCTGCAATTGCGGCGCGAGGAAGCGGAGGCGCTGGCAAATGGTGGCAGCCGCTACGACGCGCTGTTGCAGGACTACGAACCCGGTGCGACCGGGGCAGAGCTTGAGGCGATGTTCGGCGCGCTTCGGCCCCGCCTGATCGCGCTGCGGGAACGCATCATGGGCGCAGATCACCAGCCCGGAGGAGTTTCCGGCAGCTTCGATGAAGGCAAGCAACTGGTGCTGGCCCGCAAGCTGGCCGAAACCTTTGGCTATGACTTTGACCGTGGGCGGCTGGATAAGGCGGTGCATCCGTTTTCCTCCGGCTCCGGCACGGATGCTCGGATCACGACGCGGACGGCGGCGGATGACCCGTTCAATTGTTTCTATTCGACGATTCACGAGGTCGGCCATGCAGCTTACGAGCTTGGGATCGACGACGCGTATCTGCTGACGCCGCTTGGACAGGGCGTGTCGATGGGGGTGCATGAAAGCCAAAGCCGGATTTACGAAAACCAGATTGGTCGCTCGCGTGCCTTTACCGGGTGGTTGTTCGATCAGATGACGGCGTCCTTCGGTGACATCGGCGTTGGGGATGCGGACGCATTCTACGGCGTCGTCAATCGGGTCGGGCAGGGCTACATCCGCACGGAATCGGATGAGCTGCAATATAACCTCCACGTTCTGCTGCGGTTCGATCTGGAACGCGCGCTTATCTCTGGCGATCTGCAAGTCGCCGATCTGCCCGGCGCGTGGAATGAGCGTTTTGAGGCGGACTTTGGCTTTGCCGTCGATAAGCCGTCGAACGGATGCCTTCAGGACGTACACTGGTCGGTTGGCTTGTTCGGTTATTTCCCGACCTACAGCCTCGGCAATGTTTATGCCGGGTGTCTGCACAAGGCGCTGCGGGATGCGGTGCCGGATCTGGACGAGGGGTTGGCGCAGGGCGACACCTCTGCCGCGACGGGCTGGCTGGGCGAGAACCTGCAGCGGCACGGTGGCCTTTTTGAGCCGCGCGAGGTTGTTGAACAGGCCTGCGGGTTCCGGCCGACTGAGGCACCGCTGCTCGACTATCTCGAAGAGAAGTTCAGCGCGATCTACAAGCTCTGAGCGATCGACTCAGGGCTGTTCCCATTCCGGGTCGCGTTTTTCAAGGAAAGCGGAAATTCCTTCTTCGGTATCGCGATCCAGCATGTTTTCGACCATGACCTGACCGGTGTAGGCGTAGGCCTGATCAAGCGGCATCTGCGCCTGTTCATAGAACGCCTGCTTGCCGATCCTCACGGCGGACCCGAGTTTTGCGGCGACCGTCTCTGCCAATCGCATGGTTTCCGCCGCCAGATCGTCTTGCGGCACGACCCGGTTGATGAGGCCAAGCGTTTCCGCTTTTTCGGCCTCAATGAACGCCCCTGTTGTCAGCATCTCAAACGCCTGCTTGCGGGGAATGTTGCGGCTTAGCGCGACCATGGGGGTTGAGCAGAACAGGCCGATATTCACACCATTGACACCAAACCGCGTTCCGGCGGCGGCAACGGCCATATCGCAAGACGCGACCAACTGGCACCCGGCGGCTGTGGCGATGCCGTGGACCTCGGCAATGACAGGTTGCGGAAGCTGCGGCAGCGTCATCATCAGCGTCGCGCAGCGTTCAAATAGATCGGCGAAATAGGCCTTGCCGCCATCCTCCGCCGAACGCCCGCGCGTCATTTCTTTCAGGTCATGCCCGGCGCAAAAGGCTTTGCCGCTGCCCGCGAGGATGATGACCCGGATCGACCGGTCTTCGGCAAGGCGGGACAGTTCGTCTTGCAACCGCGCGATCATGGTGTCGGACAGCGCGTTGAGGTTGCCGGGGCTATTCAAGGTCAGCCGCGCGACCGCGCCGGAATCTTTTCGCAAAACCAGATCTGCCATCTTGCCCTCCCTCGGGTTTCGGGCAAACCTTAGGCCGTCAATGCCGAGAGGAAAAGTATGCCGTTGAAAATGTCGCGTGATGAGTTGCAAACGTTTCTGGTTAAGGCGTTTCCCCAAGTCTCGGATGATTTCGAAGTGCTGACCGTCAATGATGCGCAGATCACTGTGCGGATGGCGGTGAGTGATCGAAACCTGCGGCCCGGCGGAACGGTGTCGGGGCCGTCGATGTTCAGCCTCGCGGATGTCAGCATCTATCTTGCAATTTTGTCTCGAATCGGGCCGAAGGCGCTGGCTGTGACTACGAATTGTTCAATCGACTTTATGCGCAAGCCGGAATCGGGTCGTGCCTTGGTTGCCACCGCGCGGTTACTGAAACTAGGGCGAGTTTTGGCGGTTGGCGATGTTCTGATCTATTCGGAAGGCGGGGGGCAGCCCGTTGCGAGGGCTGGGTTGACTTATTCGATCCCACCGGAGCGGGCGTAGTGGGCCCGGTTGCATGTTATTCAGGTGGTTTCGCGGTGTAGATGGTGGGGTAAAATAATACCGTATTTATATCGCGTTGATTTTCTTCACTAAATTGCACACGATGGCGCTTGACTGTGCGCACATACCCTGTAAAACCCGTCCATCCGAATGAAAGAGGGGCGGCATCGCCTCTGCACCCAGATATTACAGGGTTAATACAAATGAAAACCTTCACCGCTACTCCGGCGGATATCGAAAAGAAATGGATCCTGATCGACGCCGAAGGCGTTGTTCTGGGTCGTCTTGCTTCGATCATCGCCATGCGCCTGCGCGGCAAGCACAAGGCGAGCTTCACACCGAATATGGACATGGGCGACAATGTTATTGTCATCAATGCTGACAAGATTCAGCTGACCGGCAAGAAACGCTCTGACAAGGTCTATTACCGTCACACCGGCTACCCCGGTGGGATCAAATCCCGCACCGCGGGTCAGATCCTTGAAGGGGAACACCCGGAACGCGTCGTGACCAAGGCCGTTCAGCGCATGCTGCCCGGCAACCGTCTGTCGCGTCAGGTGATGACGAACCTGCGCGTTTATGCGGGCGGCGATCATCCACATGAGGCGCAAAGCCCCGAAGTGCTGGATGTAAAATCCATGAATTCCAAAAACACCAGGAACGCTTGATCATGGCTGAAGATATCAAATCTCTCGATGAGCTGAACGAAGCCGTGTCCGGTACCGAAGCAGCTGTTGAAGTCGCTGCGCCGCGTGAACCTGTTCGCGACGAATTCGGCCGCTCTTACGCGACCGGTAAACGGAAAGATGCGGTTGCCCGCGTTTGGATCAAGCCGGGGTCCGGCAAGGTCTCGGTCAATGGTAAGGACATGGACGCCTACTTTGCCCGTCCGGTGCTCCAAATGATCCTGCGCCAGCCGTTTTCGGTTGCCGGTGTCGACGGTGAATTCGACGTTGTTGCAACCGTCAAAGGCGGTGGATTGTCCGGTCAGGCCGGTGCGGTCAAGCACGGTATTTCGAAAGCGCTTCAGCTTTACGAACCCAGCCTGCGTAGCGCGTTGAAAGCCGCTGGATTCCTTACCCGCGACAGCCGTGTGGTTGAGCGGAAGAAATACGGTAAGGCCAAGGCCCGCCGGAGCTTCCAGTTCTCCAAGCGTTAATTCACTGCGACATGTTGTTGGAAAGGCCGCTCCTGTTTGGGGCGGCCTTTTCTGTTGGCATACTTATTTCGCCTTCCCTCTCGGCGGGAAACCCGCCTGTCGGGCGCCGGGCGAGGATATTTGGGGAAAATGGTTAAGTATCGGGGTCGATAAGGCCGAGGCCCCTGAGATAAATGCCAATCCCGGACTCGAGGAGGTCTTCGGACGGAAAGGGGCTTTTCGTGCCGGGAGAGCCCCGAGCGAAGAGTTCAACAACGCCGTGGCTCATCGCCCAGATATGCGCGCTGAACATCTTGGCGGGGGGGCGTTTATCAGCAGGGATATGGCGGGAGAGTTCCTCGGCGGCGCGTTCCAGCACGCCCATCGCGCGGGTCGCGGCATGGGCGAGTTCGGGCGAGCGGTTGACCGAGATGCCGCTTTCGAACATCGCAACATAGTGGCCCGGGAACCGTCGCGCGAAGGCGAGGTAGGCGCGACCCGTCGCCTCAAACGATGCAAGCGCAGACGGTTGGCCCTTGTCATAAGCGTGCGCCATCAGGTCGCCAAAAATCTCATAGCCTTGAAGTGCGGCTTCGGCGATCAGGTCTTCGCGCCCCTCGAAATGGCGGTAAACGGCGGCTGGGGTCACACCGGCCTGTTTCGCAGCCTCAGATAGAGTGAATCCGGTCGGGCCTTTTTCTTCGATCAAAGCGAGCGCCGCCTCGACCAAAGCGGCGCGCAGGTTGCCATGATGGTAGCCCCGCTTAGACATCCCAGATGTCCGGTCCGCCGCAAATGTTGGGATCGGGCGGGCAGGCGACGTCTTTGTCCTTGCCGGCATAGTCAATCCCACAAAGGACAGCGCGCATGGCGGCAATCCTTGCCCGGCGCTTGTCGTCGGACCGAACGACCGTCCACGGCGCGTCAGGGCGGTGCGTCTTTTCAAAGGTTTCGGCAATCGCGGCGGAGTATTCATCCCACCGGTTCAGGCCTTCAACGTCGATCCAGCTAAGCTTCCACTGCTTCAGGGGATCACCCTCGCGCGACAAAAAACGACGGAGTTGTTCGGCGCGACCGACGTTCAGCCACAGTTTGACGAAGTGGATGCCTTCGTCGACCAGCATATTTTCAAACTCTGGCAACTGCTGAAAGAAATGCGCGCGCTGTTTGGGGGTGCAGAAGTCAAACACATGCTCCACCACTGCGCGGTTATACCAAGAGCGGTCGAACAGCGTGATTTCACCACCCGCAGGCAGATGTTCGACATATCGCTGGAAATACCACTGTGTCGCTTCCTTTTCAGTCGGCTTTGACAGGGCGACTGTTTTGACGACCCTTGGATTAAGGTTTTCGCGGAAGCGTTTGATTGTGCCGCCTTTTCCGGCAGCATCGCGCCCTTCAAATACCACGCAAAGGCGCGCGCCGCTGTCCTTGACCCAAGCCTGCAGTTTCACCAGTTCGATCTGGAGCGCGCGCAGTGTGTCTTCGTATTCGTTGCGGTCCATCCGGTCGTCATAGGGGTAGCTTTCGGACAGGATGTCTTTCTTTCCACCCTCCGCGATGGCCTCGCGCACCTCTTTCGGAGCCTCGTTCTTGTAAAATGCGCTGATCGCACCGTCGAAGGGAAGGGTCATCGTGCTTACTCCTCGGCCTCTGGTTCGACTATGGCGTTCGGCGAGGGCCGGCGCAATCCGGCGCGCGCGCCAGCACGGTTGATCGCTGCGATGACCGTCTTTGGATCGGCGTGATGCGGCATGTGGCCGATTCCCGGCATCGGTGTCAGGCGCGCGCCGGGGATCTGGCCCGCCAGCGGTTCCGAATGGATCGACAAACCGACAGTCGTGTCCGCCACGCCGTGCACGATCTCGACCGGGACGGAAATGCGCGGATAGTTCGGGATCATGCCGCGCAGTTCCTCTTTCAGCACCTTGCGCTGCCACGCATTCGTGCGCAACGTCTGGCGCCTCAGTGTCATTTCGGGACCGAAATGCGCGGCGTAATCTTCGGGCATCGGGTTCGGTGCAAAGACCTCTCGCACCGCGTTCTCAAGCGTCGAATCCGGAGCAAACGCGGTGATGAGCGGCACGCCGACCGCATCGCCGAAGTCAGAGTTGAGGAAGCTGTAGAACGGCGGAAGGCCGGTTTCCCAAGTTTGCGAAGGCGCCGACAACGGCACGAGCGCGGCAATGTCGTTTGGATAGTCCAACGCCCAGCGGAGCGCGACCGCACCGCCATAACTGTGCCCCATGACCACGGGTTTTTCTGCCCCGAGCGAGCGCGCGGTTCCGCGCAACAGTCGGGCCTGCACGGCGAGGCCGGGGCTTTCATCCGGCAGCTCCGACCAGCCGAAGCCGGGGCGGTCGATCGCGATCACCCGCCACTCCTGCGCGAGCCTGCCTACCAGGTCGAAGGTGAAGTCGCGCAGGGACCCCGACGCGCCGTGGATCAGCACGAGATCCGGCCCGCTGCCTTCGACGACCGCGTGCATGCGCGTGCCGTCGACCTCGACGAAGCGGCCCTGCGGCGGATACTGATCGCGCGCGGAGGCTTCCCGCTGGCTGGCCGTGCACGACGTCAGCGCGGCGAGGCCGAGCGTCGCCGCGAGGCCAGACAGGATGATCCTTCTAAGTGCCAATTTTTTCCATGTCGAAATGTGTGGTCTGGTAGATCTCGTTGATCCAGTTACCGTAAAGCAGATGCGCATGGCTGCGCCACCGGTTTTGCGGGACGTTTTCTGGATCATCGTCGGGATAGTAGTTGATCGGCACATTGATCGGCGTGCCGGCCTCTACGTCGCGATCATATTCTTCCTTCAGCGTGAAGCTGTCATATTCAAAGTGGTTGAAGATATAGAGCGCCCGGTGCGCCGTATCCTCAACCAGACAAGGGCCGACATCGTCGCTGCCAAGCAGGGTGATAAGGTCAGGCGTCGCGTCGATTTCGGCTTGTTTCATTTCGGTCCAACGGCTGACCGGGATCACGCAATCGTCCGAAAACCCGCGCAGATAGGGCGAGGCGGGCGCAAGGTTTTGGTGGCGGAAACAGCCGAACGCCTTGGCGTCGAGCATGTGTTTTTCAACGCCATGGAAGTGATTGATCATCGCCATGCCGCCCCAGCACACGCCAAAGGTGGAATGGACGTTGGTTTGCGTCCAGTCCATAACCTCTTTCAACTCATCCCAATAGGTGACGTTGTCGAACGGCAGGTGTTCGATGGGGGCGCCGGTGATGATGAGGCCGTCGAACTTTTGCTCCTTAATCTCTTGAAACGACTGATAGAACTCCTCCATATGCTCGGCGGCGGTATTCTTCGTTTCATGCTCAGACATGCGGATCAGCGACAGTTCGATCTGAAGTGGCGTCGCGCCGATCAACCGGGCGAACTGCGTTTCCGTTTGGATTTTTTTCGGCATCAGGTTCAGCAACCCGATCTGAAGCGGGCGGATATCCTGACGGGCGGCGCGACCTTCGCCCATCACCATCACGCCCTCGTTCGACAATACGTCGAAGGCGGGCAGGCTGGAGGGCAATTTGATCGGCATAGATGACTCCTAGATCGGATGAAGGGAAATATGGTTAGCGGTCGCGCATTTCCAGTGCAGCGGCGACGAGATCGGTGAAATCGTCGGCTGTCGTGACGTTCGCAACGTCCTCTGCGCAAATGGAAACACCCCAATTCTGCGCCATCGCCTCATAACGTGGCTGACGGTGCGCCAAGGCGCGTTTATAGGCCGAGCGCATGAAGTCATCAGGATCAACGTCGCCTTCTACAGCGTTGTTTTCGCTGAGATACGATTGCCAATAGTCCGAAAGCACGTCCGGGTGGTAATACATCGGCTTCGGTGCTTTCTCGAACCGCCTGATCAGAGCTTCCGTGTGTGCCTCGGACCCTTCGATCCAGACCAACAACACGTTTTTGACAAGCGCGGAGAGAACCGGATCGTTCTTGTTGTCGGGATCGACGACTTCACAGATCGATCCGCCGCTGTCGCAGACAAAATTGCCATAGCCGTAAAGCTCCTCCGCTCGGGCGATAAAGCGGGGTGTGTCATAGAGCGCGCTGATTTCTGCCGCGCGGTGCTGGTCTTGACGGCGCATGTATTCGTCAAACGGCAAGCCGCCCTTGTCCGGGTCGCCGGGCTTGCCAAGATACGTCGACAGGGGCGCGAGGTTATTGAAGGTGATGTTGGACGCTATATAGACGGAGTCGGTCAATAAGAGTTGGCGCAGCAACGGCACCCGCATCGCTTCGCGCTTGAAGTTGTCCGAAATATGCTCGCCCATATACCGGGTGCCGATCCGATAATCGATGGAGTAGTGAAACCAATTCCCTTCGGCGCGCAAGATATTGGAAACATGCGTCTTTCCGAGGCCGGACATACCAAATAACAGCACGCGCTTCGCGTCCGCATCCCGCCAGTCCTGAGCCGAAGAATAAAGCATCATTGCCGTTCCTGTTCGAGTTTAGACTTGGTAGCCAGCAGAGCGCAGGGGGTCAAACGAAAACACCCCGCCGATGTGGCGGGGTGCTGGGTGTTGTATCTTGTGTGAGTTTAGAACTTCACGCCAACCCGGATACCCGCTGCTATCGCGTCGTTTCCGCTAAATTGGGCCCCGGCGGTCGTAACAGCGTCACCGATCCAGATGTAACGCACGCCGCCGGAGATTTCGACGTTGCCCTGCGTATAGGTCGCGCCAACCCCGAGGCTGGTCTGACCATCGGTCGGGCCAAGGTTGCCCACCGGATCGCCGTGGTGCTTTTCATAGCCAATCGTAACCGCGCCGGACCACTGTTCGTTGAACCGGCGGCCAACACCCAGAGTGTAGGTCGTCACGTCGTTAGCGTAAGATACCAGCGGAGTGGCGGGCGGGTAGGCGGCCGGGTCGAGCTGAAAAGCGGTCCAGTCAACCCAGCGGATCGACCCGAACAGCAGCGTGTCTTCTGCAACGCCAGTCTGGAACTCCAGATTCACCGATTGCGGAATTTCGACCGGCATAACCGATGTCGCTGCGCCGAACTCGGTCACGTTGAAGTCTTGGTCAATCGCAGAATTGTAGGTCAGCGCGACGCGCAGTGCGATATCGGGGCGCTCGTAAGCAACACCAACGACGTATCCAAGGTCAGTCGTGGGACTTGCGTCCAGCGTGTAACCGCCCAGGAAGGGGATCGACACGTTGCCCTTAGTCCGCATAACCCGCACGCCGCCATAGACGCTGACGTTCGATGGGAACCGATATTTCAGGAGCCCGGTCAGAGCGTTCGACCGAAGCTCGGCCGTGGACGTGTTAAACAGGTAGCCACCGGTCGGATACGATACATCCGCCCCAATCGGTTGATCGAGGATCAGCGCGATGGCCAGATTATCTGACAGATCCTGCTTGTAGCCGAAGGAATAGGTAAGGTAGGCGGGTGCCATATCGCCACTGGGTGTGCCCCCTAACGTGCCGCTAACCGATGGGCTGACGAACGACAGTGAAAACTCGCCGTAGCGCCCTTCTTCGAACAGAATACCAACGGATTGAGTTGATCGCTCAATCGCGCCTGCTTGGGCTCCGCCTGCCATGATCGCAAGGGCCGCCGCAGATGACCAAAGTAACTTCATTTCCACTTCCCTGATTATTTTATTTCTTTCGTAAAGATTACGGGGCCGAAGTATTACAGGTCAATCAATGACGCCGCGTCAGAGCGTGTTTGCAACTCAGCGTTGCACACTTGCCCAGTTGCGGGTTTCGGCGAAAATATTGAGGTAACTGGCGCCAAAGATGATCACCGCGCCAAGGATGGCGATCAGGTCCAAGGGTTCATTGTAGAACAGCATGCCGATCACCGCGATGACAGGTAAGCGTGCAAAATCAAAGGGCATCACCACGACGGCGGGCGCGATATTCAGCGCGCTGGTAATGCAAAAATGGGCGAGCAATCCGGCACAGCCGATGACAACCAACCACGGATAGATTTGCGCCGTTGGCAGCGCGATGTCGCCATCGATCCCTGCGCAAAGCAAGCCGAAGCACGCCTGCATCGTCGTGAGGAAGAACAAAATGCAGGTAATCGATTCGGTTCGTGTCAGTCGTTTCGTCAAAATTGCACTCGTCGCAAATCCGATGGCGGCAAGCGCGGCTGATACGACGCCAACGCTGATGCCGCCGACATCCGGCCGTGCGACCAGCAATATTCCCAGAAACCCGACACAGGCGGAAAGCGCGCGCATCCGCGTTAATCGTTCCCCCAAAAAGAACGGCGCGAGGATCATAACCCAAAGCGGAGTCGTGAACTCCAACGCAAAGACTTGCGCAAGCGGGATCAGGGGGATCGCAAAGAACCACAGGTTCTGACCGCAGAAATGCGCGATATTGCGAAAAAGGTGTAGGTGCACGCGTTGGAAGCTGACCTGATTGAGCGTCCCGGCAGCCAGCCCGACGGTGACGACAATCGCGATCCCGACCAGCGACCGATAAAGCATCAGTTCGAACGTATCGAGTGTATGGCTGACCGCGCGGCCCGCAATCGCCATGGCGGTGAAGGACACAACCGCGCCGGACATCCAGGCCGCGGCTTTCAGAACGGGCGCGCTCACTCCGCCACCGTGCAGCATCCGGTCAGGAGGATCGGGGTCGTGCCGCGTTGGGTGAGGATGTGGGCTTCTATCGGAAAGCCCTTCGCGTGCGCGGTGCTGCACATCTCCTCATCCAGAATGACAATCGCCGTGTCACGATCCCCAACAAGCGTCAGTGCGCGGGGCCAATCCGCCCCCTCGGCCACACTGCTTTGCGGTACGGTCATGTCAATCGGGCGCTCAATGGTAAGCTGTGCCACCGGACCGGCTAGGGTCAGTGTCCAGTCAGGCGCCGCGCCTTCGCAGGCAAGCGGTGGCAGTTCCGCCTCGGCCATGGCCGCACCAAAGCATAGCCCCGCGAGGAGCACTGATCCGAACAGACGTGTCATACCGCTTTGGTCGCGTGTTTCCTTGGGCAGCGCAAGGGCGCGGGGTCTATTCCCACTCAATCGTGCCGGGGGGTTTTGACGTGACATCGTAGGTCACGCGGTTGATGCCCTTCACCTCATTGATAATCCGGGTCGCGGTTTCGCCAAGGAAATCGTGGCTGAACGGGTAGTAATCCGCAGTCATGCCATCAACGGATGTCACAGCCCGCAAGGCGCAGGCGAAATCGTAGGTCCGTCCGTCACCCATAACGCCGACGGTGCGCACAGGAAGGATCGCGACGAACGCCTGCCAAATCTCATCATAAAGGTCATGCTTGCGGATCTGGTCGATATAGACGGCATCCGCCTTGCGGAGAATATCGAGCTTTTCGCGCGTGATCTCTCCGGGGCAGCGGATGGCGAGGCCGGGGCCGGGAAAAGGGTGACGGCCGATAAAGCTGTCGGGCAGGCCTAGTTCGTGGCCCAGCGCGCGCACCTCGTCCTTGAATAGCTCGCGCAGGGGTTCGACCAGCTTCAGCCCCATCTTTTCGGGCAAGCCGCCGACATTATGATGCGATTTGATCGTGACCGATGGCCCGCCAGAGAAACTGACGCTTTCGATAACATCGGGATACAGTGTGCCTTGGGCGAGGTATTTGGCACCGCCGACCTCTGCCGCGTGTTTCTGGAACACGTCTATGAATAGCTTGCCGATGGTTTTGCGCTTCACCTCTGGGTCGCTGACACCGTCGAGTGCGCCAAGGAACAGCTCCTGCTCGTCCGCGTGGATCAGGGGCATGTTGTAGTGGTCGCGGAACATGGTCACGACTTCTTCGGCTTCGCCTTGGCGCAGCAAACCGTGATCGACGAAAACGCAGGTGAGCTGGTCGCCAATCGCCTCGTGTATCAGCACTGCGGCGACAGAAGAATCAACGCCGCCGGACAGCCCGCAAATTACCTTCGCATCACCAACCTGTTCACGGATTTGGCGGATCGCTTCATCCCGATAGGCACCCATCGTCCAGTCGCCGGTGAAGCCTGCACGTTTCACGAAGTTTTCGTAAAGCGTTTTGCCGTTCGGGGTGTGGTGCACCTCTGGATGGAATTGCACGGCGTAGAAATCACGATCAAGATCGGCGGTGATTGCGAAGGGCGCATTCGGTGACGTGCCGTAGACCTTAAAGCCCGGGGCGATTTTGCTGACGTGGTCGCCATGACTCATCCAGACCTGTTCGCGCTCCTCAAGGAACCAGCCGGTCAGCAGGTCGATCCGGTCATCATTGGGTGTGACATAGGCGCGACCAAACTCCGCCGTGCCATGGCCGCGTTCGACATGACCGCCGAGCATTTGCATCATCACTTGTTGGCCGTAGCAGATGCCCAGAATCGGCACGCCAAGATCGAAAACACTTTCCGGCGGGCGGGGGGACTCTTCGTCAATGACGCTGGCCGGGCCGCCGGAGAAAATAACCGCCTTCGGCTGAAATTCCGCCAGAAACGCATCGGTCACGTTCTGAAAGGGGTGGATTTCGCAATAGACGTTCAGCTCTCTCAGGCGACGCGCGATCAATTGCGTAACCTGACTGCCGAAGTCGATGATAAGCAGCCGCTCGTGGGCGATGTCTGGGGCGATCTGAGTCATAGGCTGGCAATAAATAGGTGCTGCGTGTTCTGCAAGGGGGCAGGGGCACGGCAAGGCGTGATCCGCCCCACGATCCGGCGAATGTGTCGCTTTTGCCCGTCAATCGCCGCTATCAATTCACGCTGCGGGCCGCGATCCGCTAGAATACGCCCGACAAACCTGCGCAGCATGATTTTCGGAGTTCAGAATATGGAAGAAGCAGCAAGCCGTCGGCGGGCAAGGGGTGGCGGTGGTGCCGCCCGACGTGCAGAACGCACCGCAGTCAGCATCGAAACTGCGAAATATATCGAACGGAACATCCCCAATTTTGAGGTTCTGAACGAGGAAGCGTTGCAAATCATCGAAGAGAACGCGGAAACCGTTCTGGCCGAGATTGGCGTGAACTTCGTCGAATGCCCCCACGCGCTAGAGCTTTGGCGCGAAGCCGGCGCGGATATTGATGGCGAACGCGTGCGCATCCCCCGTGGTTTGGCCCGAGAGCTGATCAAAACCGCGCCGTCGCAATACACCCAGCACGCCCGCAATCCCGAAAAATCGGTGGTGATCGGCGGCAACAACCTCGTGCTCGCCCCGGTTTACGGTCCGCCCTTCGTGCGTGATCTGCATGGCGGGCGTCGCTATGCAACCATCGACGACTTCCAGAAATTCGTGAAGCTAGGTTATATGTCGAAATGGCTGCATCACAGTGGCGGCACAGTTTGCGAGCCGACCGACGTGCCAGTGAACAAACGCCACCTTGATATGCTTCATGCCCATATGACGCTGTCGGACAAGCCGTTCATGGGCTCTGTCACCGAACCCAGCCGGGCGCAGGATACCGTCGATATGTGCGGTGTGCTGTTTGGGGATGAGTTCGTTCAGAACAACGCGGTTACAACGTCGCTGATCAACATCAACTCTCCGCTGACGTTTGACCCAATCATGGTCGGCGCGCTGGATGTCTATGCGAAGAACGGGCAGGGGTGCATCATCTCTCCGTTCATCGTTGGGGGCGCGATGGCGCCTGTTTCGGTCGCCGGGACACTGACGCAGGTTCTGGCCGAGGTGCTGGCTGGGGTCGCCTATAGCCAACTCGTTCAAAAGGGTTCGAAGGTTATCTTTGGCGCGTTCGTAACCTCGATCGACATGAACTCCGGCGCACCGACCTTCGGCACGCCAGAAGCGTCGAACATTCTTTATGGCGCAGGACAATTGGCGCGCAGGCTGAACCTGCCGTTCCGATCTGGCGGCAGCTTGTGCGGATCGAAACTGCCCGACGCGCAGGCGGCCTACGAAACCGCCAACACGCTGAACGCGGCGCTGCTTGGCGGGGTGAACTTCATGCTTCACGCCTGCGGCTGGCTTGAAGGCGGGCTGGTCGCCAGCTTTGAAAAGTTTGTTCTCGACGCCGATCAGCTTGGCGTGCTTCACCACATCGCCAAGGGCGTCGATGTTTCCGAAACCGGTCAGGCGATGGACGCGATTGCCGAAGTCGGACCGGGTGGCCACTACCTCGGTTGCGCCCATACACAGGCGAATTTCAAGGACGCATTCTGGCGCTCCAACGTGCTCGACTACAAGCCGTTTGAAACGTGGGACGAAGAAGGCGCGCGGGATTCTCAAGTTTTGGCGGCCGAGCGGGTTCAAAAGCTGCTTTCGGACTACACGAAACCCGCCATCGACCCCGCCATTGAAGAGGCGTTGAACGAATTCGTCACCAAGAAGAAAGCGGCGGAGCCTGACGCCTTCATTTAATCGTTGGTAGCAACCGCGCCTCGCCCATTAGGGCGATCAGAACCTCAATATGCCGGGCGATGCTGTAATCAGCGTCGCCCGTTTGTCGTTTTTCTTCCAGATATCCTTCTTCGTTCATCAACGCGGTGATCGCACGCGCCGGGTCGGGCAATCCAGTACATTTGATCAGGCGCGGCAAATCACGGCTGCGGGAATAGTCCTCCACCCCAAATCGTGCGGCCCGGATCAGTAGGCGGGGGCGGTGCAAATGCTTCAACATCGTCAGCAGGTCGGTCATCGCTGGTCCTTCAATTGTCAGCAGAGGTCCAGATGATCTAATGCAACCTGTGGTGGTGTTGCGGCTTGGCCGCAACGTCCGCGCGATGGTTTCAAAGTTGTTTAGGAATAAATTCGAATGATGCCTAAATCTGGAAAACTAAACGATCAGGTAATACATGCAACTCAAGGTTGTTTCTCAACTCGCCCCTTCGGCCGGAGGAAAGGACTGTCTGCCGATGAATATCGCAGCCGGCACTGGGTCTGATGTCAGGCCCAATCTACCGCGCTGGGTGCCCGAATCTGCGCAACGCTATTTGATGCACACGGAGACGGGCCTTTCGATCCGGGCGGTCGCGCGGCGGTCCGGCTGTCACGCCTCGACCGTTCTGCGACAAGTGCGTCGTTACGAGAACCGCCGCGATGACCCCCTTGTGGACGAAGCGCTGCGTTACCTGGGTCGTTCCCATTTCCAGAGCCAAATTCCAAAGCTTGAAGAGGAAATGCCACCCATGAACGCCCCTGTCAGACACACCTCCCACACGAAACTGGACGTAAAGATCGAACGCGAAGCCTGCCGCGTCCTGCGCCGACTAAGCGAAACAGGCGCTGTCCTTGCGGTGGCGAAGGATATGGACAAAGCCGCCGTCGTGCGTGACCTGCCGGGGGGTAAGACAACCCGCACTGCCGTCGTTGATCGCGATATCGCACAGGCGATGGCGCTGAAGGATTGGATCACCTGCGTGAAATCAGGACGGATCGCGCAGTATGAAATCACCTCGGTCGGGCGCGCGTCACTGAAGCGGATGCTGGGCAACGGCGCGGCACCGGGGTTTCAGGATGCGCAGGCGGCCTTTGGCGATCAACACCGGGTTTGGGGCGAAAAGCAAATGGCCACCGGGACAGAAGAACGCCCCCGCCAGATCCGCTACAACCTGGCGGAATCGCCTTTGGCCGCGCTCGCCCGACGAAAGGATAAGTCAGGCAAGCCGTTTTTGTCCGATGATCTCGTCACAGCGGGTGAGCGGTTGCGCGAAGACTTTGAGCTCGCGCAGATGGGTCCGCGTGTCGCCCAGAACTGGGAGAAGTTCCTGACCGGCGGGGATCGCGGAAATTTCGGCAGCGGAAGTGGCATTGCCGAAGGGCCGACCAAGGCGCGGGATCGGGTCTCCGCCGCTTTGCGCGACCTTGGGCCGGGGCTTGGCGATGTGGTGCTTCGGTGCTGTTGCTATCTGGAAGGTATGGAAACGGCCGAAAAACGCATGGGTTGGTCGGCGCGGTCCGGCAAGGTGGTTTTGCGGATCGCCTTGCAACGGCTGAAACGCCACTATGACGAAACGCATGGGCGATATGGTCCGATGATCGGATAGTCCGACATCTGCCGCGCATAAAAAAGGCCCGCGTCATTGCGGGCCTTTTTCGTTTATCGGTTGTATTTACGACGCCAACGCCTGCGCGTCGCCTTCCAGCCAGTTCAAAACCGTCTCGGGCGAAGACTCTCCATAGGGATCTTCCGCGTGGTTATCTTCGATCCCCGGCTCTTCAAACCAAGCCTCAACAACGCCATCGTTCACGACGGCCGCATAGCGCCAAGACCGCGCGCCAAAGCCAAGGTTATCCTTGTCGACCAGCATTCCCATCTTGCGGGTGAAGCGGCCCGAACCGTCAGGGATCACCTTGATTTTCTTGATGCCCTGCGCTTCGGCCCATTTGTTCATCACAAAGCTATCATTGACCGACAGGCAGTAGATTTCGTCGATTCCGTAGTTTTGGAACGTCTCGAAGTTATCCTCAAACCCCGGCAGTTGATAGGTCGAGCAGGTCGGCGTAAACGCGCCCGGCAGTGCGAACAGAACGACGCGCTTGCCCGCAAAATAATCAGCGGTGGTTTTGTCTTCCCAGCGGAAGGGATTCGATCCACCGATCGACTCGTCCCGCACCCGTGTTTTGAACGTGACGTTAGGCAGATGAAGTCCTGCTTTCATGGTGTATCTCCTTCAAACTGAATACGAATTTCGATGCTCAGAGAGCTTTGCCGCTCTTTAAAATGATTCTAATCTGAGTTCAATTCGGGAAAAGGCAGGTGGGCGTCTTTGTCGCCCCCGCAGGACACATAGCTGCTGTGCAGCCAGCGAATAGCGACATTTGGCAGCACTGGTCACCACACGGGAAATCCCTATAGTGGCGCGGACATCAAAGGACGATTTTCATGCGCGATCTGAAAGTTCCGGCTGAACGCCACCCCGAAAAGGCCCACCGCCCGGAGAACGCACAACCAAAGAAACCCGACTGGATTCGCGTTCGCGCACCCGGCGGAAAGGGCTACGCCGATACACGAAAGATCATGCGGGAAAACAACCTGACGACCGTGTGTGAAGAGGCTGGCTGTCCGAATGTCGGTGAATGCTGGTCGCAAGGTCACGCGACCATGATGATTATGGGTGAAATCTGCACCCGTGGCTGCACGTTCTGCAATGTGGCGACCGGCAAGCCCGACGCACTTGATGTGTTTGAACCGGGCAGGGTGGCGGACGCGGTGAAAAAGCTTGGCCTGAATCACGTCGTCATCACTTCGGTTGATCGCGATGATGTGGAAGATGGCGGAGCAGAGCATTTTGCCCAAACGATACGCGCGGTGCGCCGTCAATCGCCGGGGACCACGATTGAAATTCTCACGCCGGATTTTCTGAAATGCGATCCGAAGGTCGTCGAAACCGTGGTCGAAGCGCGCCCTGACGTCTTTAACCACAACCTTGAAACGGTGCCGGGCCTCTATCCCGAGGTGCGCCCCGGCGCGCGTTATTTCCATTCTCTGCGGCTGCTTCAGCGGGTTAAGGAACTCGACCCAACAATGTTTACGAAATCCGGCATCATGGTCGGCCTTGGCGAAGATCGGCAGGCCGTAACGCAGGTAATGGATGATATGCGCGCCGCAGATGTGGATTTCCTGACCGTCGGTCAGTATCTGCAGCCGACGACGCGGCACCACCGTATTGATCGGTTCGTTACGCCGGATGAATTCAAAGCGTATGAAAAGGCCGCGTATGGCAAGGGGTTCCTGATGGTGTCGTCAACCCCGCTGACCCGGTCAAGCTATCACGCGGGGGATGATTTTGCCCGTCTGCGGGATGCGCGGATGAAGAAGCTCGGCAAAGCTTAGGGACGCGCTCTCGTTCCGCGTAGGTCGTTTGGCGTCAAAAGCTCCGGCCAGCCAAAAACACGCTCAATCGCAAACAAAATCAGGCAAATCGCGATTACGCCCAAAACCAGCTTGACCCGCGTCGCCGATGGCGGAAGCCGCGCCCATTTCGCCATCCGTAGAAAGTGGAGTGGGTTCATGGGCGCAACCGGAGCTGTTTAGAAGCGCCAGCCGAGCGATACTTCGTAGGTTCTTTCAAACCCAAATGCGTCGCTATCGACGACGCCGGCATCGACGTAGGCATTTTGCAGGAAACGATACTCCGCACCAACACCGTAATAGCTGATCGACGGGCCAAAGCCCGGATTTACGTCAAGCACCGAACCGCTGATCGTGAAGTTATTGATGGAGTAGTCGGCATAGACTTCAGCAATTCTCGAATCGCCGATCAATTCATTGTCGGTGAGTTGCAGACCAACTGTCCAATTGTCCGCGCCGCTCTCGGCCCCGATCGTGTAATTGGTCGCGTCGGTCGTCGAATTGGTGACGTGTTCGAAACCACCAAAGACCGCGAAGTCGTAAAAGCTGCTGATCGCGTCAAATTCATGCCGCAGGGCAAGCGCATAGTTGTCGGTTTCACCGCCGCCAAGATCGATCTGATGGTAGGACAGCCCGATCTTCGTCGCACCAAATTCCCCATCGTAACGCAAACCATAGGGCGTTTCTGACGACGTCAGATATGCGCTGCCGAGGAAGGAGTCGGTAAAGGTGTTCAACTGAAGGTCAAGAAAGCTCGACCGCGCGAACACCGTGTCCGCTGTATAGCCCCGATCAAGCACCGAACGGGGGATACCGGCAGAAAATTGTCCGAAGGCGGTGTCGAGCGTGACAGCCGGATAGATCGCTGTATTGTCTTCATCCACCGTTGAGGAATCGAGCCAGTAGCCATCCAGACCCAATTCAAACCCCAGACCGTCGCCGTCGGGGCGGAAGCCAAGATCAACCTCAGACCGTAGCAATGTGCCGTCCTGACCGCCCGATGCGTCGAGGTAAGACAGGTCGACATATCCTTCGACGAAGAACTGCGTCGGTCCGCTGAACGGGTTTGAGGACTGCGCCAGCGCGCCTGTCGTCGCAAAAAGACTGGATGCGAGAGCCAGCGAAACGGAATATTTCATAAGACTTTGTTCCTGCACGATTCTTAATTGTTCTGCTCAGCCGCAACATAGCACGGTGAGCGCATCGTCAAAAGCGACCCAAACAGCGATGTGGCCAATCTGTCACGTCTGGGTAAACCGGACCTTACCGATATAGGGCAGGTTGCGATTGCGTTGGGCAAAGTCGATGCCGTAGCCCACGACAAATTCGTCTGGAATCTCGAATCCGGTCCAGCTCGCCTTCACGTCCACCTCGCGGCGGGATGGCTTGTCGAGCAGGGCAATGGTGCGCAGCTTTTGCGGGTTTCGGGTGCGCAGCAAGCTGATGACATGCTTCAGCGTGAACCCCGTATCGACGATATCTTCAACCAACAGCACGTCGCGGCCGGCAATCTCTCCGCGCAGATCTTTCAAAATCCGCACCTCGCGCGAACTTTCCATGCTGTCGCCGTAGGAGGACGCTTCGAGGAAATCGACCTCAACCGGCAAATCTAGCTCTCGCACGAGGTCCGCGATGAACACGAACGATCCACGCAGCAGCCCGACGACGACCAGCTTGTCGGTGCCTTCGAACTCCTCCCGTATTTCGCGCGCTAAATCCTCGATCCGGGCCGCGATGGTCTTGGCAGAGATCATTTCATCAATGACATACGGGCGATCTGGCATCTGGCTCTCCTGCCGGGGAATGTGCGTTGCTTTCCTAGCGCGACAGCGGGGCGCAGGCCAACCCATTTTCGGGACAGATCGGCGCGAATACCCATTCATCCCTTGATTTCTGACGCTCGACCCTCGAAATGACAGACCGGGACGAAGGGAAAGACATGCCGAAACATCACGATTCACGCGATCTGCCATACACGGCGCAGCAGATGTATGATCTGGTGGCCGACGTCGCGTCCTACCCGGAGTTCTTGCCGTGGTGCGCCGCCGCCCGCATCAGATCGACGGAGCGGAAGGGCGAACGGGAAATCATGCTCGCCGACCTCGTGATTTCGTTCAAAGTGTTCCGCGAACGGTTCGGCAGCCGCGTGACGCTTGATCCAGCAGCGATGCGGATCGACACCGAATACCTCGACGGCCCATTCAAGTATCTGAAATCTTACTGGACGTTTACCGACCTTCCCGACGACCACTGCAGGGTCGAGTTCTTCGTTGATTTCGAATTCCGCAATATGATCCTGCAAAAACTGATCGGCGTTGTGTTCAACGAAGCC
The DNA here is from genome assembly GCF_048060095.1 of Aliiroseovarius sp. YM-037. Taxonomy (NCBI): domain Bacteria; kingdom Pseudomonadati; phylum Pseudomonadota; class Alphaproteobacteria; order Rhodobacterales; family Paracoccaceae; genus Aliiroseovarius; species Aliiroseovarius sp. YM-037. Next base: position 1,648,868 of record NZ_JBLUOA010000001.1, read on the forward strand.
ATGCACCGCATCGTCCGCGCATTCGAAAACCGCGCGAACGAACTCTACAGCTAGGACGCCATGTCGTAGGCGCGTTCCCCGTGCACTTCAAGGTCGAGGCCGTTGACCTCGATCTCATGATCGACGCGGATCGGCGTGATCCACCCTACTATCTTGATAAGCACGACCGACATGATGACGGTGAACGCGCCAACGATCACCAGCGACCCAAGCTGCGCCGTCCATGTTCCCGCGCCGAATACCGCGATCATGATCGTGCCGAAGATCCCGCCGACCCCGTGAACCGCGAAGACATCAAGCGTGTCATCAATGCCGAGCGCGTTGCGCACGAAGTTCACCGCTTCCTGACACAGGATACCCGCGACCGCGCCAATCAACAGCGCCTCAATCGGACCGACAAACCCCGACGCCGGTGTGATCGAGGCAAGGCCCGCAATGGTGCCCGTGACAATGCCCACCAACGATGCCTTGCCATACTTGATCTTCTCCCACAGCGCCCAGCTAAGCGATGCCGTCGCGGCTGAGATATGCGTGACTGTCAGCGCCATCGCCGCCCCGCCGTCGGCGGCGAGTTGTGAGCCGCCGTTGAAACCGAACCAACCGACCCACAGCATCGCCGCCCCGATCATCACAAACCCCGGATTGTGCGGCGGCGTCGTGCGATTGCGACGCGGCCCGAGGAATACGGCGATCAGCAGTGCTGCTATCCCCGCCGTTTCGTGAACAACGATGCCACCGGCGAAATCCTTGACGCCTGTTTCACCGAAAATTCCACCATCTGCCAGAAAACCGCCGCCCCAAACCCAATGCACAACCGGCGCGTAGCACAGCAGCATCCAAAGGCCCGAGAAAAGCAGCACAAAGCCAAAGCCGACCCGTTCGACATAAGCGCCGACGATCAGGGCCGGGGTGATAATCGCAAAAGTCATCTGGAAGGCAAAGAACAGAACTTCGGGCAGGGTTCCGGACAGGCTGTCCGCCGTCACGCCTGCCAAGAACGCTTTGCCCAAGCCACCCCAAACGCCGCTTTCGCCCGCACCGAACGCAATGGAATACCCGAAGGCAAGCCACAGGATGCTCATCAAACAGGCGATGGCATAGCATTGCATAAAGACGCTCAGCACGTTCCGCGCCCGAACAAGACCACCGTAGAACAGCGCCAGCCCCGGCAAGGTCATGAAGAGGACAAGCGCCGTGGCGACGATGATCCAAGCTGTATCTGCGGCGTTCATATCATTCTCCGGTCCGGTTGCTTGGCGCGTTGAAGCGGAGAGGGCGATTAAAGAAAAGGCAGGCAGGTGCAGATCATGCCTAATTCATGGGCATTTCTTTCGATGCCTGTTTTTTGTGCGGTTTTTGGGTGAGCTGCCGGAAATCTGTGCTGGTTCAGGTCAGCGTGACCAGAAGCAGATTAAGCGCGTGATCCCGTGCAGCCTTGCGCACCTCGGCACGGCCGAGCGGCCCGAACTCAACGGTTTCGGTTTTGGCTGGGGTGCCAGACTCCGCGATGGCAAAACAAACGCGACCTTCAGGTTTGAACTCACTCCCACCCGGCCCGGCAATTCCGGTGATAGACACCGCGAGCTGCGCGCGGGAGAGGGCAAGGGCGCCCTCCGCCATTTCTGCCGCAACTTCCTCCGACACCGCGCCGTGCGCGTCCAGTGTCGCGGTGGAAACGCCCAACATCTCAACCTTCGCGGCGTTGGTGTAGGTTACGAAGCCGCGTTCGAACACATCGGACGATCCGGCGATATCGGTCAAAGCGGCGGAAACCATGCCGCCAGTGCAGCTTTCAGCCGTCGCGATCATCACGCCCGCATCCCGCGCGCGGGTCAGGATGTCGGCGGAAACGCTCATCCCATCACCGTATGAAAGAATGACCCCACCACAATGACTGCAATCGCCGCGAAAACGCCGGCGATCACGTCGTCAAGCATTACGCCCATCGCGTCATGCTTCCTATCCGCCCAGCCGACCGGGCCGGGTTTCAGGATGTCAAACAGCCGGAAAAACAGAAACGCAGCAATCCAACCCGGCCACAGGCGCAGCGTTTCAACATTCATCATGCCGGCGCCATATGCGACGGGTAGCAACGCGATCCATTGGCCGGCGACCTCGTCGATCACGATCTCTGAGGGGTCGTGATCGTCTTTACCCTTCGTTTCCTCCAGCGTCGCCCAATAGCCGACCCAAAAGACGATGAACGCGCAGAACAGCAGTCCAAAGAACCCGGCCCATTCCATAATCAGCCAAGCCGCGGGCAGGGCCGCGAGCGATCCCCAGGTGCCGGGGGCAGGGCGCAGCAATCCAGCGCCGAAGAATGTCGCGATCAGTTTGCTCATGTCCGGACCAGCGTGATGGTGGCAAGGGCGGCGATCCCTTCGCCGCGTCCGGTAAAGCCCAGACGCTCCGACGTTGTCGCCTTGACGCTAACAGCCCTGACGTCCAGCCCCATGATCCGCGCCATCTCTGCCCGCATCGCGTCGGCATGCGGGCCAATCTTAGGGACCTCGCAGATCAGCGTGCAGTCGGCGTGGGTGATTTGATAGCCACGGCTGCGGGCGAGCGTGCAGGCGTGATCGAGGAAGATGTGGCTTTCGGCCCCCTTCCACTGCGGATCGCTCGGCGGGAAGTGCTGGCCGATGTCGCCCTCTGCCAGTGCACCGTAGATCGCGTCTGTCACCGCGTGCATACCGACATCGGCGTCCGAATGGCCTTGAAGACCGCAATCAAACGGCACAGCGATCCCGCACAACATCACGTGGTCGCCATCGCCAAATCGATGCACGTCAAACCCGTTTCCGGTGCGTATATCCATGTCCGCCCCCAATATCCGTTCGGCGCGGGCAAAGTCCGCAGCATAGGTCAGTTTCAAGTTGTCCTCGTCACCCTCGACGATCTGAACGTCAAGGCCATATGCACGAGCAACACCGACGTCGTCCCCAGCCTCGCCCTCATATTCAGCATATGCATCACGAAGTGACGCGACACGAAACCCCTGCGGAGTCTGCGCCCGAAACAGACCATCACGAGAGGCGATATCAGACACGCGCCCGTCGTCAGCCCGCCAAAGCGCGTCGGTGACTGCAAGGCCGGGGGCGGCCCCGGTCGAAACGTCGAGCGCGTCAATCACACGGCCAATCACCGCATCGCTGACGAGGGGTCGTGCACCGTCGTGGATCAGCACACGATCACAGTCATCCGGGATCGCCGACAACCCGGCGGCAACGGACTCGTGCCGAACTGCACCACCGTGAACGATCTTGATGGGCAGGCCCACGGGTAAACTAACGCTGTCGACAAACCGCGCCTCGTCCTCCGGGTTGATGACAACGACAATCGCGCTGACCTTCGGAACTTGCGTGAATTTGTGCAACGTTCGGTTCAATACAGACTGCCCCGCAAGCATCCGATATTGCTTGGGAACGCCGCCGCCCATCCGCGTTCCGCGCCCAGCTGCAACAATGATGACAGCAATGCTCATGAGGTCTCCGTTTGGCTTCGGAGTGTCTATGACGTTCTTAAAGGCGTGACAATGGCGGCATTCTCCGTCAGAACTGCCCAAAAATTAGGCAGTTTGCGAACGACACGGGGATAATACCGCCTAATTATTGTTCATTTCGGCCTTGGACCGTAGAAACCCGTATGCACAAGGATTAGGCAGTTGACGCTTTCGATCGGCCCCCTTCCCATTGATCCACCTGTTTTTCTGGCTCCGCTTGCGGGGATCACGGACCTGCCGTTTCGCACACTTGTCGCGGGGTTCGGCGCAGGTCTGGTCGTCAGCGAAATGGTTGCGAGTCAGGAGATGGTGCAGGCGAAGCCCGGCGTCCGCGAAAAGGCAGAGCTGGGATTTGGCCTTGCCAACACGTCTGTTCAGATCGCCGGGCGGGAAGCGTATTGGATGGCCGAAGCCGCCCGGCAGGTTGAGGCCAACGGCGCGCGGTTAATCGACATCAACATGGGCTGTCCGGCCAAGAAAGTCGTGAACGGCTATTCGGGATCGGCGCTGTTGCGTGACCTCGATCACGCGATCTCTCTGATCGACGCGGTGGTTGCAGCGGTCGATATTCCCGTCACGCTGAAAACCCGGCTGGGTTGGGACGACGCAACACTGAACGCGGCGGAGCTTGCCCGGCGGGCTGAGGCGAGCGGTATCCAGATGGTGACGATCCACGGGCGCACGCGGTGTCAGTTCTACAAGGGCCGCGCAAACTGGGCCGCAATCCGCGCGATAAGGGATGCGGTGTCGATCCCTGTCATCGCGAACGGCGATATTACCGACGCCGCAACAGCGCGCGAGGCGCTGCGCCTGTCCGGTGCGGATGGCGTTATGATTGGCCGGGGTGCACAAGGTGCACCGTGGCGGCTGGCGGAGATTGCGCACGCGATCTACGACACTCCAGCGCCGGACATCCCGGCAGGGTCGGCCTTTGCCGATATGGTGGCAAACCACTACGAGGCGATGCTGTCCTTCTATGGCGAAACGCTGGGCGTGCGGGTCGCGCGGAAACATCTTGGCTGGTATATGGACTATGTGGAAACGGGGCAGGGGCTTCGCAAGTCTATCCTGACAGAGCGTGACCCGCAGACTGTCCTGCGCCTGTTGCCGGATGCCGTCGGTCATGCAGTGCCGAGGGCCGTCGCATGAGCGTTGACGACCCAACCCTCTGGGCGTCCCTGCCGTCGTCTGCGCTGATCGTAAAGGCGGACGGGATCATTACCGATAGCAACCCGGCGGCAGAGAGTTTCCTGAACCTCTCCCGCAAGGCGCTCATCGGTGGCACCATCACGGACAAGCTGATCTGCGACGCATCGCTGCCCGATGCCATCGCCCGCGTCATCGCAGGGCATTCCGGTATATTCATCAACGACGCCGTGCTTGGCAGTGTCGCGCGGGCGGGGATCCTGTGCCAGATCCAGATCGCGCCGCTTGGCGACAGTGTCGAATACCTGCTGATCCTGATCACACCGCGCGAAATCTCTGGCCAGCTTGGGCATCCGCGCGGCGGATCATCGGTCGTGAAATCCGCGATTGGAATGGCCGAACTTCTGGCGCATGAAATCAAGAACCCGCTGGCGGGGATCACGGGGGCCGCGCAGCTTTTGTCGATGGGCCTGTCCGGAGAGGATCGGGAGATGACCGACCTGATTGTTGCCGAAACCCGCCGCATTCTGAAACTGCTCGATCAGGTGGAGCAGTTCGGCAACCTCTTGCCGCCCTCGCGCCGCCGGGTGAATCTGCACGATGTGCTCGATCAGGCGCGACGCTCGGCGCAGGTCGGATTTGCGTCAAATGTCGCAATCAAGGATGACTATGACCCGTCATTGCCCGACACATTCGCGGACCCCGATCAACTGCTTCAGGTGTTTCACAACCTGATCCGCAACGCTGCCGCTGCGCTTGCCGGGGTCGACGACGCGACTATCACCCTGCGCACCTTCTACGACCACAGTATGCACCTGCGTCGGCCAGACGGCTCCGCCTTTGGACTGCCGTTGCAGGTTGAGGTCATCGACAACGGCAACGGGCTGCCGCCGGAAATCGCCGATCATGTGTTTGAACCCTTCGTGTCTGGCCATGAAAACGGCACGGGCCTCGGCCTCGCGCTCGTTAGCAAGATCGTGGCGGATCACGAGGGCTGGATCACCGCGAACAGCGCACCGGGCCGCACGGTCTTTCGACTATCACTCCCCCTCGCCAAAGAAACCGAAGGAGCTGACTGATGGACGGCACTGTCCTTATTGCAGACGACGACCGCACCATTCGCACGGTTTTGACGCAAGCGCTGACCCGCGCCGGATGCAAGGTGCACGCGACGTCGTCGCTGACGACGCTGATGCGGTGGGTCGATGAAGGGAAGGGGGAGCTTGTAATCTCGGACGTTGTCATGCCGGACGGCAACGGCCTTGAGATGTTGCCGAAGATTGCCGAGGAACGCCCCGATCTTCCGGTCATCGTCATCTCCGCCCAAAACACGATCATGACCGCCATTCAAGCGGCAGAAGCCGAGGCGTATGACTACCTGCCAAAACCGTTCGATCTGCCGGACCTGATGAAACGCGCAGCAAAAGCGTTGGAGCAGCGCAAACCCGCCCGCCAGACGGGCGAAACGACCGAAGATGCCGAGACGCAAGACCTGCCGCTGGTCGGCAAAAGTGCGGCAATGCAAGAGCTTTATCGGCTGGTCGCACGCGTAATGAACGCCGACCTGCCGGTTCTCGTCACTGGCGAAAGCGGGTCGGGAAAATCGCTGATCGCACGCGCGATCCATGATTTGTGCGACCGGCGCACATTGCCCTTCGTGGTCGCGGGGGCAGAGGAGCTTTCGGACCCGGACAAAACCGCACGGCTGCTGACCGAGGTGCGCGGTGGCACATTGTTGCTGGATGAGGTCGCCGATCTTGACGACGCGGCACAGGCCCGGCTTGTCCGAACGCTTGATAACCTCACCGATACCGGGCCGCGCATCATCTCGACCAGTCGTGTCGATCTGGACCGCAAGACCGCAGACGGCGACTACCGCGAAGATTTGTTTTACCGCTTGGCAGGTGTGCCGATCACCGTGCCGCCGCTTCGCGATCGGGTGGATGATATTGACGTGCTGGCCGATCATTTCCTTGCGCAAAGCGCGGCGGGTGGTGGAAACAAGCGACAACTTTCGGCCCCGGCACTTGACTGGATGCGCAGCTTTCCGTGGCCCGGCAACGTGCGCCAATTGGAAAACACCGTGCGGCGTCTGACCCTGACAAGCGCGACCGACGAAATCTCAAAGGCGGAGCTTGAGGCGATCCTTGGCACCCATACCCCGACCGCGGCCGGCAACGGCGCGGATTATGGCGATCAGCTATCGCAATCCGTCGCTCGGCATCTGCGCCGTTATTTCGATATGCACGGCGGCGCATTGCCGCCGCCCGGCCTTTATCCGCGAATCCTGCGAGAGATGGAGCATCCACTGATCGAAATCGCGCTGGACGCCACCGCCGGAAATCAGGCGAAATGCGCCGAATTACTTGGCCTGAACCGCAATACTTTGCGCAAGAAAATCACCGACCTCGATATTCGCGTGACACGCCGCCGTAAGTTGATGTAAAAGCGCAACAGAAGAGTGGCTATTCGGCGCCAGCCGAAAATAAGCCACCAGATTTGGCGGTCCGCTGCACGAGCAGCACAATCAGATGAGGTCGGCACATGCCGAGCCCTGCACGACGTGCAACATGGGAAAAGGTCAGCCGCCTGCGGCGCCAACGGCGTTTTCAGAATATAACGACCTTTGGACTCGTGGTTCTGGGCCCGGTTCTGGCCCTTGTCACCTTCCTTGTCCTCGGACCGCTCGACGAAGGGTCGCGGGCATCGGGCCTGCGACTGATTCTGCTGGCAGACCTCGTTTATGTGCTGGTCGTTGCGGCGCTGGTGATGCAGCGCGTCGCCCGGATGGTCGCTGCCCGTCGGGCGAAATCGGCAGGCTCTCGATTGCACCTGCGTTTGACCGGGGTATTCGCCTTTGTCGCGCTGGTGCCGACGGTGCTTGTCGCCGTATTCGCCGCCATCACCGTGAATTTCGGGTTAGAGGGATGGTTTTCCGACCGGGTGCGGAATGTTCTTGGCACGTCACTTGCTGCCGCCGAAGCCTATGAAGAAGAACACCGCCGCGATCTGGTGCAGGACGCCGAGGCGCTTTCGCAATATATCAACGCAGCCCGACAGGCGGCGTTTCTGTTGCCCGATGGGGATTTGCGGCAGATTTTGACGCAGGGCCAAGCGCTCGTCCAACGTGGCCTGCGCGAGGCTTACGTGATTGACGGCTCCGGCGAGATTCGGGCGCGGGGCGAACGATCCTACCTGTTCGATTTTGAACGCCCCAGTGACGAGGAAATGCAGCGCGCGCTGTCCGGCGAAACGGTCATCATCGAAGACTGGGACAACAACGAATTCCGCGCCCTTGTCGGACTGCCAAGCTTTGCAGACCGTATCCTCTACGTCAGCCGAAACGTCGATGGCGATATCCTGAGCCTTCTTGATGACACGCAGGAAACCGTGCTGCTTTATCAGCAATTGGAAAGCGAACGCGGGCGGCTGTTGTTTGAATTTGGCCTGCTTTATCTGGGCTTTGCGGTGATCCTGATCCTTGCCGCGATCTGGCTTGGCTTGTGGTTTGCGGAGCGCCTTGCCCGGCCGGTCGGGCGGCTCGCTGGCGCAGCGCAGCAAGTCGGGGCGGGGGATCTGGACGTGCAGGTTCTTGAGGATGAGGGCGACGACGAAATCGCCATGCTCGCCCGACTGTTCAACCAGATGACCCGGCAGCTAAAGGGGCAACGGGAAACGCTGCTGGAAAACAACCGACAGACGGAGCGGCGGCGGCGGCTGTTTGATTCCGTGCTGTCCTCGGTCACGGCGGGCGTCATCGGGCTTGATGCCGAAGGGCAGGTGGCGTTCGTCAACCGCTCTGCCGAACGGCTTTTGTCGCTTGATCCCGACAACCCAAGCCAGAAGTTGTCCGACGCCGTACCGGAGTTTGCTGAACTTTTCTCCGACCTTTCGGAAAGCGGCAGCGAGGTTGCGCAGCGCGAAATCAAGCTGGCCCGAAACGGCAAGCTGGAAAACCTGCTGGTGCGGATGTCGACACGCCGGAACGCTGGGGGAAAACTTGAAGGCTACGTGATCGCCTTTGACGATGTAACCGACCTCGTGTCAGCCCAACGCATGGCGGCGTGGGGCGACGTTGCCCGACGCATCGCGCATGAAATTAAGAACCCGCTGACCCCGATTCAGCTTTCGGCGGAGCGGATCAAACGCAAGTTCCGCGGCGTCGCTGGGGAGGACGCAGAGCAGCTGGACCAATACACAGACGTCATTATCCGTCAGACCGGCGATTTGCGGCGGATCGTGGATGAATTCTCTAAATTCGCCCGTATGCCCGAACCAGAGCGGCGGCGCGAAGATCTGCTGAAAATCGTGAAAGACGCCGTGCTTCTGCGCGAAACGGCACAGGAAGAGGTGCGGTTCTCTGTCTCGCTGCCAGAGGGTCCGCTGGAGGCCGAGGTCGATGCCACCATGGTATCCCAAGCACTCACGAACCTGATTAAGAACGCTGGCGAAGCCACGGAAAGTCTTGTCGAAAATGGCGCACCTGATGGCTATCAACCCGAAGTGCGCCTGAACATGACGATTGAGAATGATCGCGTTCGGATCAGGATTGCAGATAACGGTGTCGGACTGCCCGAGGATCGGGCGCAACTGTTTGAACCCTACGTGACCACGCGCGCATCGGGCACCGGCCTTGGCCTGCCGATTGTGCGCAAGATTATCGAAGAACACGGCGGCACCCTGTCGCTGGAAGATGCAGAGATTTTTGAAGGCAATGACCACCGCGGCGCCTGCGCCGTAATCAATTTGCCGCTCGGGCTGATTAACGAGCGGTATGCCGCAAATGCGGTCCATGACAGTGAGGTGTGATGATATGGGCGATATTCTGATTGTTGACGACGAACGCGATATTAGGGAGTTGATCGCGGACATCCTGAAGGATGAGGGTTTCACGACCCGGTTGGCCGCAAACTCCGACGACTGCATGTCGCAGATCGAGGCAGAGCCACCGGCGTTGATGATCCTCGATATCTGGCTGAAAGACAGCGATATGGACGGGATCGACATCCTGAAAGCGGTCAAGCGTGACCGACCTGATATTCCGATTGTCATCATCTCGGGCCACGGCAACATCGAAATTGCCGTCGCTGCGATCAAACAAGGGGCGTATGACTTCATCGAAAAGCCGTTCAACATTGATCAATTGATGGTCGTCATCAGCCGCGCGATGGAAACATCGCGCTTGCGGCGCGAAAATACGGAGCTTCGGCGCAAGGATGATGGTCTGGGCGAGATGATCGGATCAAGTTCTGCCTTCAAGGTGTTGAAATCGCAACTTGATAAGGTGACGAAATCCAACGGTCGCGTGATGCTGACTGGGCCTGCCGGGTCGGGTAAGGAAGTCGCCGCGCGCTATATCCACGCGAATTCAAATCGGGCGGACGCGCCTTTTATCACGGTCAATTCTGCGTCGATCGAACCCGACCGGATGGAGGAGGTTCTGTTTGGACGCGAAACGCCAGAGGGGACTATCGAACCAGGGATGCTGGAACAGGCGAACGGCGGCGTGCTTTACTTTGACGAAGTCGCCGACATGCCCGCCGGAACGCAGTCGAAAATCCTGCGCGTGCTTGTGGATCAACAATTCCAGCGTGTTGGAGGGGTTTCGAAAACTCACGTCGATATTCGCGTTATTTCCAGCACGAACAAAGACTTGGAGAGCGAGATTAGCGCGGGCAACTTCCGTCAAGAACTCTACCACCGTTTGAATGTGGTTCCGATCTCTGTTCCCTCCCTTGAAGAACGCCGCGAGGATATACCGGAGCTTGCCGAACATTTCATCGAAGCGCTAAACACCAATCAGGGCTTGCCGCTGCGCGAACTCAGCGGCGAGGCGCAGGCGTTGCTTCAGACGATGATGTGGCCGGGCAATGTGCGTCAGCTGAAGAACGTGCTGGAGCGGGTGCTGATCCTTGGCAATGGCAACGGCCCGATTGAGGCGAAAGAACTGCCCCAGCCCGACGAACCCAGCGCCGATACGGACCGCGTCGTGCTGTCAGGCTCGCTTGCGACGCTGCCATTGCGCGAGGCGAGAGAGCTGTTTGAGCGCGAATACCTAATGACGCAGATCAACCGATTTGGCGGCAATATCAGCCGCACGGCCAGCTTTGTCGGGATGGAGCGGTCAGCACTGCACAGAAAGCTGAAATCGCTGAACGTGGTCACGTCGAACAAGGCCGGATCGCGGGTCGCGCATGTTGAGGACACGACCGACGCCTGAGATTGACCGCAGCATTGGCTTCTGCCATGGATGAAGCCCGCGGCCGCCAAAGGTAGAACGCATGAAAGTTATCATCTGTGGGGCAGGACAGGTTGGCTGGCAAATCGCCCGTCATCTGTCCAGCGAGAATAACGATGTTACCGTGGTCGACAACAACGCCGAACTTGTGCGCCGTGCGACGGATACGCTTGACGTGCAGGGGATTGCGGGGTTCGCGAGCTACCCTGATATCCTGACCCGCGCGGGTGCCCGTGACGCCGACATGATTATCGCCGCGACCCATTCGGATGAGGTCAACATGGTCACCTGTCAGGTGGCCCATTCGGTTTTCGCGGTCCCGCGCAAGATCGCGCGGCTGAGGGCGCAAAGTTACCTCGACGCGATCTACTCTGACCTTTATCGGCGCGACCACATGCCAATCGATGTGGTGATTAGTCCCGAACGGGAGGTTGCCGCGGCTGCCCTGCAGCGGCTTTCGGCCCCGTCTGCCTTCGATACGGAGAGTTTTCTGGAGGGGCGCGTCCAGCTTCTTGGTATCTTGCTGGAGGAGGACTGCCCCGTCCTCAACACCCCGCTTCGGCAGCTCACCGATCTATTTTCCACACTTACGGCCATTGTTGTCGGGGTGCGGCGTGAAGGATCGCTGTTCGCGCCAGAGCCGGGGGATCAGCTTTTCGCGGGGGATGAGATTTACGTCGTCACGCAATCCGCTGATATCAATAGAACAATGGAAGTCTTCGGCAAAGATTCGAAGAAACAGGAACGCGTTGTCATCATCGGCGGTGGCAATGTCGGCCTTGCGGTGGCAAGCCGTCTTGAGAAACAAGCGACCCGCATCCGCGCCAAGGTGATCGAAAAGAACCGCCGCTGTGCGGAACGGGCCGCCGATGCGCTTGAACGCACGATTGTTCTGAACGGCGACGGGATGAGCGCGGAGTTGCTGTCGGAAGCAAATATCGACCGTGCCGACGCCGTGCTTGCCGTCACGGACGACGACAAAACCAACATGCTGGTGGCGGTGCGGGCCAAGGCGGCGGGATGTCCGATGGCGATCTGTCTGGTGAACGACCCGACCCTGACGCCGCTGATGGGTCCGCTCGACATCGACGCCTATATCAATCCCCGTGCCACGACCGTCAGTTCAATCCTGCGCCACATCCGCCATGGCCGCGTCCGCGACATCTATTCGATTGGCGACGCCGAGGCTGAGGTCATCGAGGCGCAAGTGCTGTCGACATCCCCGATCTCCGGCCAAGCGATCCGCGACGTTGATTTCCCTGAAGGTGTCCTTGTCGGGGCTGTCCAGAAGGGCGACAAGATCGTGCGACCCACGGGCGGCACCCGGATCGAAGAGGGCGACGTGATCGTTCTATTCTCACTGGCCGCAGACGTGCCGGAAGTCGAACGGTTGCTTCAGGTCTCGATCGACTTTTTCTGAGTCATGATCCAGCGGCTCCTTTCCCTTCCGTTGATCGTCATCCTGATGGGGCTGGGCGCGATCGCGATGCTGTTCCCGGCGACCTATGGCTATCTGGTGCGGGAACTGCACGCCGCCCGCGTCTTTCTTTATGCGGGCGTTCTGTTGTTGACGCTCACGTCCCTTATTGCGATTGCGACGGCGAACAACCCATCACGTTCTGTGGCCCGTAGCCACTTGGTCGCGTTGCTAAGCACCTATCTGGTTCTGCCCGCGCTGCTGGCGATCCCGTTCTACGAAACGCTCCAGAACACGTCGTTCCTTAACGCCTATTTCGAAATGGTGTCGTCGCTGACGACTACCGGGGCGACGCTGTTTGATGAACCGGGGCGGCTGGTTTCGACGCTGCATCTGTGGCGGGCGATTGTCGGCTGGATGGGTGGGTTTTTCGTCTGGGTGATGGGGATCGCGGTGCTCGCGCCGCTGAACCTTGGCGGGTTTGAGGTTACCTCTCGGTCTCGCATCGGGTTGACGGGCACGTATTATTCGCAGGTCGAGGGCGGCGCGGACCCGTCAAAACGCCTCGCGAAACATGCGATAACGTTGCTTCCGATTTACTCCGGCCTGACGCTCGCCCTTTGGATATTCCTGATCCTCGCGGGGGAAAGCCCATTCGTTGCGGTGTGTCATGCGATGTCGACGCTCGCGACCAGCGGGATTTCCCCGATTGGCGGGATTTCAAACGGCAATGCGGGCTATGTGGGTGAAGGGCTGATCTTCATCTTCCTGTTCTTCGCTATCTCACGCCTGACCTTCGCGCCGGAAACGCAGTCAGAATCGATTTCCCGCCTGTCGCGCGATCCAGAATTTCGAATGGGCCTGTTTTTTATCGTGATGGTGCCAACGCTGTTGTTCGTGCGCCACTGGGTCGGCGCTTATGAAGTCGATGATGAAGAAAACGCCATCGCCGCGCTGAAAGCGCTATGGGGCAGCGCGTTTACTGTCTTGTCGTTCCTGTCCACCGCCGGGTTTGAATCCGGCGACTGGTCAGAGGCGCGAGGCTGGTCCGGGCTTGAAACACCGGGGTTGATCCTTGTCGGGCTGTCGCTGGTCGGCGGCGGGGTCGCGACCACCGCGGGTGGGGTCAAGCTGCTGCGGGTCTATGCGCTCTACAAGCACGGGCTGCGGGAGATGGACAGGCTCGTCCATCCGTCATCGGTTGGGGGCAGCGGCGCTGAGGCCCGGCACCTCAGACGGCAGGGGGCTTACATGGCGTGGATCTTCTTCATGCTGTTTGCCCTCTCCGTCGCGGTCGTGATGGTCTCGCTTTCACTGACCGGTCTGACCTTCGAAACGACGATCGTTCTGACGGTTGCATCGCTGTCAACCACGGGGCCGTTGGCCTCGGTCGCGGCTGAAACGCCGGTCGCCTACAGCGCAATGGGCAGTGCGGCGAAGATGATCCTTGCAGCCGCGATGGTGGTCGGCAGGCTTGAGACCCTCGCCATTATCGCTTTGCTGAATCCTGACTTGTGGCGATCATGATCGGCGGGTAATGGATAGGTCCGTAACGGGCTGATTTTTTTGGGTGGAATCTTGATAAAATAATCCCCATACTCTTAAACTTGATACTGAAAGGCCCACCGCGAGGGCATAAGACCGAAAAAAGGGCGTGAATCCGATGGCTGCCGATAAACAAAACCTGCAGGACGCATTCCTCAATCATGTGCGCAAGACAAAGGTTCCGGTGACGATCTTTCTGATCAACGGGGTCAAATTGCAGGGCGTGATTACGTGGTTTGACAATTTCTGCGTCCTTCTGCGCCGCGATGGTCAATCACAGCTGGTCTACAAGCACGCGATTTCAACGATCATGCCGTCGCAGCCAATCAGCCTTTACGATGGTGAAGAGTAACCGTTGACCGTCGAACACGGCGAAATCGCAACCCGCGCCTGGGTTCTGCACCCTGAACTCACCTCTGATCGACAGCGCCGCAATGCGAGCCACGCGTTGGGCGAGGCGCGCGCATTGGCGGGTGCATTGCCAGGGCTTGAGGTGGTCGGGGCCGATATCGTGCGCCTGTCCGCCATTCGGCCCGGTTATCTGTTTGGATCGGGAAAGACCGAGGAACTCGGTCAGCTGTTCAAAGAGCATGAGGTTGAACTCGTCCTGATCGACGGTCCGGTCACGCCGGTTCAGCAGCGCAATCTGGAACGCGAGTGGAAGGTCAAAATCCTCGACCGCACGGGCCTGATCCTTGAGATTTTCTCGGACCGAGCCGCGACCCGCGAGGGTGTATTGCAGGTTGAGATGGCAGCACTGTCTTATCAACGCACGCGGCTTGTGCGGGCATGGACCCACCTTGAACGGCAGCGCGGCGGACTCGGCTTCGTCGGCGGCCCCGGCGAGACGCAGATTGAGGCAGACCGCCGCGCGATCGACGATCAGATCAACAGGCTTCAGAAACAGTTGTCGAAGGTGGTCAAAACCCGGCAGCTTCATCGCGCCGCACGGGCGAAGGTGCCGTATCCGGTCGTGGCGCTAGTGGGTTATACCAACGCGGGCAAATCCACGCTGTTCAACCACATGACGGGCGCGAAGGTGATGGCGAAAGACATGCTGTTTGCGACGCTTGACCCGACGATGCGGTCGGTCACGCTGCCGTCTGGCCGGGATGTGATCTTGTCAGACACGGTTGGTTTCATCTCGGACCTGCCGACCCAGCTTGTCGCAGCCTTTCGCGCAACGCTTGAGGAAGTGCTGGGCGCCGATCTGATCCTGCATGTCCGTGATATTTCGCACCCTGAGACCGAGGCACAGGCGAACGATGTCGAAGAGATTCTGACCGAACTCGGGATTTCCGAAACGACGCCCCGGATCGAGGTGTTGAACAAGCTCGATGAACTGGACGCTGAAACGCGGCGGCAACTTGAAACGACAGCCGCGCGGCAGGACGATCTGTTCGCGATTTCTGCTTTGACCGGGGAAGGGGTGCCGGAGTTGCTCGACGCGGTCTCTGCCGCTTTGACGGAGCCTAAGACAGAGCAAACGCTGCTCCTCCCATTCTCCGAAGGGCGCAAGCGGGCGTGGTTGTTTGAACAGGGCGTCATTGAGGATGAGGAGCAGACAGAGGATGGGTTCTCGCTCCGCGTCCTCTGGACCGCACGTCAGGCGAAGGCGTTTCGCAGGCTTTAACGGCTACTCCGCCGCCGGGTTCATGATGATGATGCCATCCGCCGCAGCGCGGGCGAGGTCCGGATCCAGCGACATCGGAATATACTCGCCCCGGCGCCAAAGCTCCCCCAGATCATCGTAGTGACGCGACAGCGGATGTCCCGATTGCCCGGTGGAAATGATGAACACCGAACTGTCGGGGTCAGAGAAGTCATAGACCCCGCGATACCCAGCCCCGTGCACGTTCTGGAACGGCGCGTTCGGCGCCCCGGAGGTCAGCCCACGCATCAGGGTATTGTCGCCGCCGCTGGTCGACTGGCGGATGTTCAGAAACCAGCCGAGAAACGGAACTTCGCCAAGGGTCGGATGATCCTGCACCGCTAGGTGCGCGTCGCCCCAGCGCAGGGATTCAAGCGTTCCACCATAGGTTTCGTCGATCCAAAGCAGCGCGTCATCCAGTGATTGCCGCGCGATCTCTGTGCAGGTCTCAACAGGCGCTGACTGGATCACGTCACACCAAATCCCGGCCCCTTCAACGTCGCGGAAGACACGCTCAATAAACAGTGGCTCCACATGCCGAAAACCCTGCGACAGGCGGCCAAGTTCATCCCGGATCAGGCGATCCTGCAACGCCCGCATCCACGCGGCGTAGATCAGCGGCTCGGGCAGATGTTCATTCATCTCACCGTTCCATTCGGCAAGCATCGCGAGCGCCTGAACCCGGCGACGTTCGGCGCTGCCATCGGGGGCGGCATCGCCGGTATACCAAAGGTCGGCTGCGACCAGCGGCAACAGGGCGCGGGCAGTAAAACTGACGGTATCAAGCTGCGCCTCGACAAAGCTATCGCGGGTGTGAACCTCGCGGCTTTGCATCAAGTGTTCCCAGCGCTGCACCCGTTGCGTATCGCCCCAGACAAAGCTCATGTGGAAGGGGAAAATCCGGTCGACGATCTTGTTGTTCGTGTTACCCAGCACGCCGCCTGCGGGATCTTTGAAAGCGGGGTTCCCGGCATAGCCCGCGCGGCCTTGCCAGCGGTTTTCCGGCAACCAACCTTGGCTCGGGTAGCGCCCCTGACTTTGATGCCGAAGCGCGCGAAGCGGGAACGCGCCGAGTGTTTTCATCGCGACCGTATCGCCACCGGCGAGCGTCAGGTTCATCGACGGTGCGATGAAATCTTCGCCCGCCTCAATCGCCTGATCGACGGATTGCGACCGCATGATGCGGATCGCCGCGCTAAGCGACGTATCGCGGGGCGACAGTGCCGTCCACGACACCGACGCGACGTGCCCCGGCGGCGTGATATGCTCCAAACCCGCGTGGGTGCCGGGCAGGACGGGGCCGTTCTGCGTCCAGCGAAGAGTAAGCGGCACGGGTGAGCCGCCTTTCACCTTGATCTCAACTTCTTCTGTTATGAAATTGGCAAAACCATCCTGCGTCTGGTATTGCTCAGGATTGTCGGGGTTCAGGCGCTCGATAAACACGTCGAGATCGTCGAGGTAGGACGCCGTGATCGCCCACCCAAGGTAATCGCTGCGGCCGCTCAGAATAATCGGGATGCCGGGGATCGTCGCGCCGATCAGACCGCCTTCGGTGAAATCCATCCGAGCAAGATACCAGATTGACGGTGCGGTGAATTCGAAATGCGGATCATTGGCAAGCAACGTGCCGCCCGCTGCGGACCGTTCCGGCGCGGCGGCCCATGCGTTTGAAGCGCCCGCACGGTCGCGCCCTTTGAACGGAGACAGCGGATTGGTCGCGACCCGCAGCGGCTCCGTGCTCGGCGTGATGCCGGGAAACAGCTCCGCATACTCCGGAAGCTCCGCTAGGCCGGGGCCGGGGGCGTCGGGCAGGATGTCCTTCAAGCGCTCTTCTGGCAAAATCAGCGACAGGCGGGCGCGGATCACTTCTTCCTCCAGCTTCGATGACATCTGAACGGCCATGAGCTTGAGCAGCGCGATTGAATCAGCAGGCTGCCACGGTGCAATGTCCCGGCCATACATGAACAGTTCCGGCGCACCGCGGCCATGGGTGCCCATGCTGACCTGCTCCAACCACGCGTTCACCCCGGCGGAATAGGCGTTTAGCGCGTCAAGCGTCTGGGCGTCCTGCGCCGACACCGATTGCAGCGCCAGATTATAGATATTGAGCCGCCGCATTTGCGCGTCAATCTCGATCATTTCCGGCCCGAGAAGCTCTGACAAGCGCCCTTGCGCGGTGCGGCGCAACCGCTCCATTTGCCACAGTCGGTCCTGTGCGTGGACGAACCCAAGGCCAAAGAACGCGTCCTCATCGGTTTTTGCGAGGATATGGGGAACCGCAGAGTTCGTGCGGACAATTTCGAAGGGCTGATTAACGCTCGCGACGTCGTATTCCGCATTGTAGGGCGGCAGCGATTTGCTGGCCAAATGATACACAACGCCGATTGTAAGGGCGATCAGGAGAAGCAGCACAACCACTATCCTGAGCAACCAGCGAAAGACCTGTGCCATCCCAACCCCTTTGTTGACGCCTCAGCGCGGCCCCTTCATTAAGGGGAACACAGATTGAAGGCAAACGGAAGGATTGAGCCATGGCAAAAGTCGCGTTTTTGGGCCTTGGGGTCATGGGCTATCCAATGGCCGGGCATCTCGCCGCCGCAGGGCATGAGGTGACGGTCTATAACCGCACAAGCGCGAAGGCCGAGGCTTGGGTCGACCAACATGGCGGCGCGATGGCCACAACACCGCGCGAGGCGGCGAAGGGCGCGGCGTTCGTGATGGCCTGCGTCGGGAATGACGATGATCTGCGCGGGGTGTGCGACGGGCCTGATGGGGCGTTTGCAGGGATGGACGACGGCGCAGTATTTGTCGATCACACCACGGTTTCCGCAGCGGTCACGCAGGAGCTTAGCGATATCGCGACATCACGCGGCCTTAGCTTTGTCGACGCGCCGATTTCGGGCGGGCAGGCGGGGGCGGAAAATGGCGCCCTGTCCGTCATGTGCGGCGGCGATCAGACCGCATATGATCAAGCGGATCCGATTATCGCGGCATACGCCCGGATTTGTCGCCGTTTGGGCGACGTAGGTGCGGGTCAATTGACCAAGATGTGCAACCAGATTGCCATCGCCGGGCTGGTGCAAGGCTTGTCCGAGGCGCTGCATTTTGCGGAAAAGGCCGGGCTGGATGGCCGCGACGTTGTCGAAGTCATCAGCCAGGGCGCGGCGGGAAGCTGGCAGATGTCGAACCGTTACGAAACCATGATCGACGACGAATTCGAACATGGCTTCGCCGTTGACTGGATGCGCAAAGACCTTGGCATCTGCCTCAGCACGGCGAATGAAAACGGGGCGAGCCTGCCAGTGACGGCGCTCGTCGATCAGTTTTACAAAGATGTACAGAAGATGGGCGGCGGACGGTGGGACACGTCGAGCCTTGTGAAAAGGCTTCGGGCGCTCGGTTAGGTCAGATAGCGGGCTGAACGCCCGCAAGCAAAGGATGCGATCATGTTTCAACCCCCTCTGTTCCGGGAAACCCGTATCGACGTGATGCAGGCGTTGATGAAAGCGCATCCGTTTGCAACGCTCGTGTCTGCGGCGACGGGCGGTCTATCCGCGGATCACATTCCGCTGGTCATCCATCCAGAGCTTTCCGAAAACGGCAACATTCGCGGCCACCTTGCCGCCGCCAACCCGCTTTGGCGAAAAACGGAGCGTGATGTTGAAGTGCTGGCGATATTTCAGGGGCCGCACGCCTACATAACGCCGTCTTGGTATGCGTCAAAGCAAGAGCATGGCAAGGTCGTCCCGACGTGGAACTACGCCGTCGTTCACGCGCATGGGGTGCTTCGGTTTTGCCGGGATCACGATTGGCTTATGGAACATCTGGCCGAATTGACCAATCGTCACGAAGGCAATCGGGCGACGCCGTGGGCTGTGACGGATGCCCCCGCGGAGTTCTTGGAACGACAGCTAAAAGGGCTTGTTGGTTTCGAGATCGAAGTCGAAACGCTGAACGGCAACTGGAAGGTCAGTCAGAACAAGAACGATCAAGATAGGGTAGGGGTCGAACTGGGCCTGCTGGATGAAAACACCGCCGATGCCGCATCGATGTCCGATCTAGTGAAGCGCGCCGCCAAGTAGATGACATGTCCGTATGCCCAACCGATGTCAGGCATACGCTTACTTCGTTTAGGCCAGTAAACCTTACGGAATGATCCGGGTGTATTTCGTGCCTTCAAGGGTCGCGCCAACATGCAAACCAGCTTGGCCAAAGACCACCGCGATGATGGGGTCCAAAACAGTTGTCGTGTCGACACCCAGATTGCCACCCCGGTCGCTGACCGCATATTCGATGTCACCGCCCGCGGCCCATCCGCTGCCACGCCGGAATTCAGCGAGCGCTTCTTCGGTCATGAAGAACAGCACGTGCGCAAACTGCTGCGCGCCGATCTGAAGGCCGAAACTGGCCGAGGCCGCAGAATAGTAATCGACCGTCACGTCATTGATCTGCAACGCGCCGCGTCCGTAGGACCCGCCGACGCCAAACCCGGCCTCGGTGACCAGCGGCATGATCAGCATACCTGCTGACTTGTTCCGCAAATCCTGCGTGCCCGGATATTGCTGATACATAAAGTTACGCGTCGATGCGACGCGGGAATCGATGGTTTCGGCCCCGTTGCTACCGATGCCGTTGCTACATGCCGCCGTGCTGGCCGCAGCTGCGCCTGCGCTGACGATAAAGCTCCGCCGTGAGAAACTGCTCATATCTTTCGCCTTTGTGGTTGCCTGACTTAGCGCGACTTTTTGATGCCGCTTGACAATAACCTAAGCCAAACGCCGCCGATTGTCATCCGTTGATGCACCGGATTGATAAAATCTGCGGACAAAAAAGGCCCCCGCACGCGGGGTGCGAGGGCCGGTTTCCCGTTATGCGGGAATTAGTGTTTGAAAACCTTGATCTCTCCACTCGCGAGTTTCGCGCGATAGGCGTTCATTTCCGCCTTCACGATGGGCGCGAGGAAGTAGAGGCCGAGGATGTTCGGAACACAGATCAGGAAGACCAGCGCGTCCGAGATGTCGAGGATCGGCCCCAGTTGGACGACGCAGCCCAGTGCGACGAACGCGCAGAAGATCAGCTTGTAGATCGTCTGCCCGGTCTGGCCTTCGCCAAACAGATAGGTCCAGCCCTTGAGGCCATAGTAAGACCACGAGATCATCGTCGAGAACGCGAACAGCAGTGCCGCGAAAGCAAGCGGCAGCGGGAACCAGCTAAGCTGACGTTCAAACGCGGCAGAGGTCATCGCGACCCCTTCGGCACCATTGGCAAAGTTCGGATCGGCCACTTGCGACGTGCCGATCACCAGCGCGGTGATAGTGCAAATCACGATAGTGTCGATGAACGGCTCCAGCAGGGAAACGTAGCCCTCTGTCACCGGCTCGTCCGTCTTAACCGCAGCGTGTGCGATAGAAGCGGAGCCGATCCCCGCTTCGTTCGAAAACACAGCCCGTTGGAAACCAATGATCATCGCGCCGAGGGCACCGCCGGTGACACCTTCGCCGGTAAAGGCTCCGCTAAAGATGTTGCCGATGGCCGTCGGGATCGTGGTGACGTTCATCAGGATAACGATGATCGCAAAGACGCAGTAGAACACCGCCATGAATGGAACGATCTTTTCGGTCACACGCGCGATGGACTTGATACCGCCGATGATGACGGAAAAGACGACCCCGGCAAGGATCAACCCAACCAACCAGCCGAGCCCGTCAAGCCGCCCGCCGGTCACACCGTTCAACTGCACATAGGCCTGGTTCGACTGGAACATATTGCCGATCCCGAGTGCCCCGATAAAGATACCGATGGCGTAGAACGTGCCCATGAACTTGCCAAAGCCTTCCATACCACGTTGGGCAAAGCCTTGACGCAGGTAATACATCGGCCCGCCGGAAACGGACGCATCCGGGTTTTCGTTCCGATACTTCACGCCGAGCGTACATTCGACAAATTTGGTCGACATGCCCAAAAACCCTGCGACGATCAGCCAGAAGGTCGCGCCGGGGCCGCCGACGGTCACGGCGACGGCGACGCCGCCGATGTTGCCGATACCGACAGTGCCGGACACCGCCGTGGCGAGCGCTTGGAAATGGCTGACCTCACCGGCGCTGTTCGGGTCGGCGTAGTCGCCCCGGACAAGCCGGATGGCGTGACCGAAACCGCGCAGGTTCACGAAGCCCATGTAGAAGGTGAAGAACACCGCCCCGGCGACAAGCCACAACACGACAAGCGGCAGGTTCGCCCCGAAAACCGGGATCTTGAAAAAGACGATTTGCCCGATCAGCGTCGCGATCGGTGCGGTGATGTTGTTGATGGTTTCGTCAATGCCGGCCTGCGCGGGAAGGGCGAGGCAGATCAGGACGAAGATCGAGGTTATTAGGCGCGTCATGCGAAAGTCCTCTCTGTTGAATCACGAAAGATGCAGCGCCCCTTTAGGGAACAACCACGACAGGGACAGGGGATGTCTGGATCAGGTTCGCAGCGACCGAACCAAACAGCAGCGCCTTGATTCCGCTTTGCCCCCGGCGCCCGATCACGATCTGCGCAACGTCGTGTTCTTCGGCCAGTCGGATCAGGGTTTCGGCAGGAGGGCCGTGGTTCACGATGGTTTCGACATCGATCCCTTCGGCTTTCAGCTTTGCCGCTGCCGGCTCCACGACCGAACTTTTGGCGCGCTCGATTTCTTGCTCGCGCCGCTTATGCCGTTCGGCGTTTTCTTCCGGTGTATTGAAACTGTAGGCGGACCATTCAATCACATAGGCGACGACCATCTTGGCCCCGCCGATCTTGGCACGGGCCGCAGCGTAGTCCAGCGCCCTTTCGCTGCCGGGGCTTCCGTCCACGGCCAATAAAACCTTGTTGTTCATCTGTCCCTCCTTGCGGTCAAACCGGTTGTC
Organism: Aliiroseovarius sp. YM-037; assembly: GCF_048060095.1. NCBI lineage: Bacteria > Pseudomonadati > Pseudomonadota > Alphaproteobacteria > Rhodobacterales > Paracoccaceae > Aliiroseovarius > Aliiroseovarius sp. YM-037. The sequence continues at coordinate 1,671,257 of NZ_JBLUOA010000001.1, forward strand.
GGTTGGGTGCACCTGCGTCCGATCTTACGCCGGACTGCAACTGTCGCGCGAAGTGTGCAGGCCACTCTCGCGTTCGACTATATCCAGTTTTTGAAGAAACGCGCGGGAAATTGGACCAAAACGGGCGATTTGGTCGTTTTTCAGGCTGAATTCAGCTTACGTTGGGCGCAATCACAGGTTCAGGAGCTTTGCCACCCGTGGCGCGAAATAAGTCAGAATCCCATCGCATCCTGCGCGTTTGAAGGCCTGCAGGCTTTCGACCATCACGTATTCGCCATCGACCCAACCGTTCTGGGACGCCGCCACGATCATAGCGTATTCGCCGGAAACCTGATAGGCGAAGGTCGGCACGCCAAAGGTGTCTTTCACCCTGCGGCAGATATCGAGGTAGGGCATCCCCGGCTTCACCATCACCATATCGGCCCCTTCGGTCAGGTCGCGTTCGACCAGCCGCAGCGCCTCATCACTGTTGGCGGGGTCCATCTGATAGGTTTTCTTGTCGCCCTTCAGCGCGCCGGATGCGCCAACGGCATCCCGAAACGGGCCGTAAAAAGCGCTCGCGTATTTCGCGGTGTAGGAAAGCAGGGCGACGTTATGGCGACCGTCGGCCTCAAGCGCGTTTCGGATCGCGCCGATCCGTCCGTCCATCATGTCAGACGGGCCAATGATGTCCGCTCCCGCATCCGCCTGCGCCAACGCCATCTTGACCAGTGCATCAACCGTTTCGTCATTGACGATTTCGCCATTACGCACGATCCCATCGTGGCCGTTGGCGTTGTAGGGGTCGAGCGCGACATCCGTCATCACTGCGATCTCCGGCACCGCGTCCTTGATCGCGCGGATGGCTTGGTTTGACAGATTGTCGGGGCTCCAAGCCTCTTTGCAATCCTCAGTCCGCAGCGATTTCTGGGTGTAGGGAAAGATGCAGATCGCGGGGATTCCCAGATCGCGGGCTTTCTTGGCAGCCTTCACGACCAGATCGACCGAAAGACGCTCCACCCCTGGCATGGAGGCGACGGGCACGCGCTGACCCTTGCCACCGGTCACGAATACCGGCCAGATCAGGTCATCCACGCTTAAGTGCGTTTCGCGCGTCAGCGCCCGAAGTGCTGGGGTGCGGCGCAACCGTCTGAAGCGGGCGGTCGGGTAGGGGGCAACGGTCGGACGCATATCAAACCTCAGAAAATCGTTTCCCTTGGGTTGCACGGATTGCGCTTCACCTCAAGCTGGCATATCCCCAATTGCGGCGATAAAGTCCGAAAACAGGCAAAACGGGGACGCAGAATTGGACTGGTATCAGACCGTATTCGAACTGATCGACATGCGGTCCTTTTCAAACCTTTGGTTCTGGATCGCGTTGGCCGTTTTGTGGTCGTCCACAAGCCATTGGGTGCTGGGCGTTCCCTACGACCTCGTGCTGCGGGCGCGGCGCAATGGTGGTGAGGCGATGGCTGATCTTGAGGATATGGTGCGGATCAACACATCGCGCATGATCTATATCGCAAATGTCTCGGGTGTCTGGTTGATGGCGTTCGGATTCTTCGTTTTGACAAGCCTCGCCCTGCTTGGCTTTCACTACCGGGTCGAATTTGCGCAAGCCGTCTTTCTACTGCTGTTTCCGATGAGCTTTGTCGCCATGCTTAGCCTGCAAACCGCGCGAGCGTTCGTTAGGGATGAACCGACGGGCGAAGATCTCTGCAAGCGGATGTATAACCACCGCCTTTGGACGCAGCTGATTGGTATGATCTCGATCTTCGTGACGGCGATGTGGGGCATGTATCAGAACGTCACTTTCGGTGTTCTGGGCGGCTGACGGAGAACACGCATGTCAGAACGGCACATCATCGCGGGTGGCGCGCCCGAAGGCTTTGACGCAAGGCTGATCGCTAAGGAATTGGCCAAGACCGGCGGCCCGGTCATCCATGTCGCGCGCGATGACAAACGGCTGGCGGCGACCCACGCGGCGCTGTCGTTCTTTGCGCCGGATGTTACGGTGGTCGATTTTCCAGGCTGGGATTGCCTGCCTTATGACCGCGTGTCGCCAAACCCGGGTATTTCCGCGACCCGTATGGCGACACTTGCCGCGCTGGCCCACGGTATACCGGGGCAGTTCATCCTGCTGACGACCTTGAACGCCGTCAGCCAGCGAGTGCCAGCGCGCGACGTTCTGAGACAAGCTGCCTTCACCGCCCGTGTCGGCTATCAGATTGATGAGGCGGAACTGCGCGCTTTCCTCGTCCGCATGGGGTTTTCCCAGACACCAACAGTGACGGAGCCGGGGGATTTCGCAGTGCGCGGGGGGATCATCGATATTTATCCGCCGGGGGATAGCGGCCCAGTCCGGCTTGACCTGTTCGGCGACGTTCTGGATGGCGCGCGACGGTTCGACCCCGCAACCCAACGCACAACAGAGCCGCTGAGCGTGGTGGAGCTTGCGCCGGTTTCCGAAGTCATCCTCGACGACGCAGCGATCACGCGCTTCCGTCAAAACTACCGCATCGAATTTGGCGCGGCGGGCACGGACGATCCGCTTTACGAAGCCGTCAGCGCCGGGCGCAAGCATCAGGGCGTCGAACATTGGTTGCCGTTCTTCCATGAACGGCTCGAAACGCTGTTCGACTATCTGCCCGACGCCAGCATCTTCCTTGACGATCAAGTGACCCCAGCCCGGATCGCGCGGTGGGAATCGATTGAAGATCAGTATGAGACGCGGAAACTCGCGCTCGATCAGAAAAGCCGGATGGATACAGTCTATAAACCGGTGCCACCGGGGCTTCTATATCTGGACGATGCCGCTTGGGAAAAGGCGGTCGAGGGGCATCGCGTGGTTCAGATGTCGGCACTGCCCAAAAGCACCGGGCCGGGGGTGATCGACGCAGGTGGGCGGATCGGACGCAATTTTTCACCCGAGCGCCAACAGGAATCGGTCAGCCTTTTCGGTGCGTTGAGGGATCATATTAACGCGAAACGCAAAGATAGTCAGGTCATCCTCGCCAGCTATTCCGAAGGGGCCCGGGAACGTCTGCATGGGTTGATGCAAGATGAAGGCTTAGAAAAAGCGCATCTTATCAATGATTTTCGCGACGTTGCTGATACGACAGGGGGTGTTCACCTCGCGATTTGGTCGCTGGAGCATGGGTTTGAAGGCGACGGGCTGACCGTCATTTCTGAACAAGATGTGCTTGGCGATCGGCTGATCCGTGCACCAAAACGCAAAAGACGGGCCGAAAATTTCCTGACCGAAGCGCAAAGCCTGTCTCCGGGGGATCTGATCGTCCATGTCGATCACGGGGTCGGGCGCTACACGGGGCTTGAGACGATTACCGCGATGGGCGCACCGCACGAATGTATCGCGCTGGAATACGCGGGCGGGGATCGGCTGTTCCTTCCGGTGGAGAATATCGAACTCCTCAGCAAATTCGGGCATGAGGAGGGGTTGCTTGACCGGTTGGGCGGCGGCGCGTGGCAGGCGAAGAAAGCGAAGCTGAAGGAACGCATCCGGCAGGTCGCGGACAAGCTGATCCGTATCGCCGCCGAACGCGCCTTGCGCCGCGCCCCGATTATGGAGCCGCCACACGGCATGTGGGACGCGTTTTCCGCTCGGTTTCCGTATCAGGAAACTGACGATCAGTTGGGCGCGATTGAGGATGTGTTGGCCGATATGGCCTCCGGTCAGCCGATGGATCGGCTGGTCTGCGGCGATGTGGGCTTTGGTAAGACCGAGGTTGCGATGCGGGCTGCGTTCGTTGCGGCCATGTCAGGCGTGCAGGTCGCGGTTATTGCGCCGACGACTCTGTTGGCGCGGCAGCACTACAAAAGCTTCAAGGACCGGTTCCGCGGCTTTCCGATCAATGTGCGGACCCTGTCGCGTTTCGTGCCCGCAAAGGAAGCCGCCCAAACCCGCGAGGGGCTGGCCCGTGGGACCGTCGATATCGTCATCGGCACCCATGCTTTGTTGGCGAAATCTGTGCGGTTCCAGAACCTTGGGATGTTGGTGATCGACGAAGAACAGCACTTCGGCGTGAGCCACAAGGAACGCCTGAAATCCATGCGGTCCGACATTCACGTTCTAACGCTGACCGCGACGCCGATCCCGCGCACGCTGCAAATGTCGCTGTCCGGGGTGCGCGATCTGTCGATCATCGGCACGCCCCCGGTCGACCGGCTGGCAATCCGCACCTATGTGTCGGAATTCGATACGATCACGATCCGCGAGGCACTGCTGCGCGAACATTATCGCGGCGGGCAAAGCTTTTTCGTCGTGCCCCGGATCAAAAACCTGCCGGAGATAGAGGAATTTCTGCGCGATCAGGTGCCGGAGGTCAGCTTTATCACCGCGCATGGTCAGATGGCGGCGGGCGAGCTTGATGACCGGATGAATGCCTTTTACGACGGTAAGTATGATGTGCTGCTGGCGACGACGATTGTGGAAAGCGGCCTCGATATTCCGACCGCAAACACGATGGTCATTCACCGCGCCGACATGTTTGGCCTCGCGCAGCTTTATCAGATAAGAGGTCGTGTGGGGCGGTCAAAAACGCGGGCCTATGCTTACCTCACCACGAAACCCCGCGTGCCCTTGACGCCGAACGCCGAAAAGCGGCTTCGGGTGCTGGGCAGTCTCGATACACTCGGGGCGGGGTTCACGCTCGCCTCGCAAGACCTCGACATCCGGGGGGCGGGCAACCTGCTTGGCGAAGAACAATCCGGCCAGATGCGCGAAGTCGGCTATGAACTTTACCAACAGATGTTGGAAGAGGCGATTGCCAAGATTCGGTCGGGCGAGGTCGAAGGGATCACCGACGACGACGGTCAATGGGCGCCGCAGATCAACCTGGGCGTGCCGGTCCTGATCCCCGAAGACTACGTGCCCGATCTTGACGTGCGCTTGGGTCTTTATCGGCGACTATCGGGCCTTGCCACCAAGGTTGAACTTGAAGGCTTCGCCGCCGAACTGATCGACCGCTTCGGCAAGCTGCCGAAAGAGGTGAACACCCTACTGTTGATCGTCAGGATCAAGGCGATGTGCAAACGCGCGGGGATTGCCAAGCTGGATGGTGGACCGAAGGGCGCGACGATTCAGTTCCACAACGACAAGTTTGCGTCGCCCGAAGGATTGGTTGATTTCATGCACGCGCAGGATGGGCTGGCCAAGGTCCGCGACAACAAGGTCATCGTGCGCCGCGACTGGCGCAAGGACAGTGACAAGATCAAGGGTGCGTTTGCCATTGCCCGCGATCTGGCCGAAAAGGTTGTTGCGAAGAAAAAGGCTGGGAAGGCCGCCGCGAAATCCTGACGGATCAGGTGCTGCTTGCGACCCGCTCCAACTGTGCGACGCGACGCATCAGCAGCCAGCCGATCCCGGTCAGAACCACTGCGCCGACCGCCAATGGAACTGGCGTGCCGTCAAACGCCAACCCGATTGGAACCGCAATCAGCACCGCCAGAACGGTCGACACCGCGCCAATGATCGACGCGGCCATGCCCGCGATATGGCCCATAGGCTCCATCGCCAGAGCGTTGAGATTGCCAAGCGTCAGACCGAGGATAAAGAAGATCGACGTTGACCACGCAAAATAAGCCGGAAAGTAAGCCCAGTCCGGCCACAACCCGCCAGCCGTCATCACGGCCATCAACAGCGATGCGATAAACTGCCCGGCCAGCGCGACCGAGATGAGGTAGCGCATGCCAAGCCGAACCACCAAAGCGGCGTTCACGAGGCTCGCGCTTGAGGCGATGATCGCGGTTGCCCCGAACCAAAGCGGGAACCGCGCGCCTTCGTCAAACGTCACGTCGTAGATCTGTTGCGTGGTCGAAATCACCGACATCAACATCCCGAAGACGAGGGTCTGCACAAGCACCGATAGAACGAACATTTTGTTGCTGCCGACCTCACGGAACGCGGACATGAAGTTCGCGAACCGGAAAGGAATGCGCGCCTCTATCGGTAGGGTTTCGGATTGCCGAAGGGCGAGCCACAAGCCCGTCGCAGCGGCGAAGATCACGAAGGTCGCAAAGATCGCGCGCCAACCTAAGAAATAGATAATGACAGCGCCCAGCGATGGGGCGAGCGCGGGGACCAGTGAAAACACCAGCATGACGAATGACATGATGCGTGCCATTTGGCGCCCGGAATAAAGATCCCGCACGATGGCGAGCGCCACGACTCGCGGCCCGGCTGCGCCTAGCCCCTGCAACGCCCGCGCTGCAAGAAGGGTTTCCAGCGACTCTGCCCACCACGCCAGGAGCGCCATCGCCGCATAAAGTGCGGCCCCGGACAGCAGGACGACCTTGCGCCCGAACGCATCGGACAGCGGCCCGGTAAACAGCGTGCCGACCCCCATGCCGAACACAAAACTCGTGATGACCAATTGCGCCTGGTTCAGATCGTCGGGTGTCAATTCCTCCCCAATCGTCGGCAACGCGGGCAGCATCGCGTCAATCGAAAAGGCGATTGTCGCGAACAACATTGCGATCATGGCAATGAATTCCGGCGTGGACAGGCGGCGGGGCATCAGATCACTTTCGGCTGAGGGCGGTTCCAAAACAGAAACGCTGCAGCTGCCCATATCCCAAGTTCAAACAGGAATGTCCAATGGGTAAGGACGCATGGCTGCGGAGAGAGGTCATTCAGCGTCCTTGATCTGTTCGACGACCTCATCAATCACCTGCGCCCACAGCTCTGGCGATTGCGCGCCGGGCAGAGCGTGCTGGTTGGCGATGATAAAGCATGGCACGCCCGTCACGCCCTTTTCGCGGGCGTTCGCGTCCCGGTCGCGGATGTCGTCAACGTCGGCGTCAGTGCCAAGCAGATGCCGGATCATCTTTGCGTCGATGCCAATCCCGTCTGCGATGTCGATCAGAACCTCGGTATCGCCAATGTCGCGGCCTTCCTTGAAATAGGCGCGGAACAGGGCGGAGACCGCAGCGGTCTGCCGACCCTCAAGCCCCGCCCAATGGATCAAGCGGTGCGCGTTGAGCGTATTCGGCGTCGTCTCGATAGCTTCGAAATTGATCTCCAGCCCAGCTGCCTTTGCGTGTTCGACGACCGGGGCGTAGGCTTTTACGGCACCCTCCTTGCCGCCGAATTTCGTTTCCAGATAGGTGCGGCGATCCATGCCTTCGGCGGGCATCTCGGGGTTCAACTGGTAAGGATGCCATTCGATCACGAAGGGATGATCCGGGTGCTGTTCCAGCGCACGGTCCAGATTGGCCTTGCCGATATAGCACCACGGGCAGATCGGGTCGGAGAGTATATCAAGTCTGACCATGGGTATCCTCATAGCGCTGGCGCAGTTCGCGCCTTAGAAGTTTGCCGTTCGCCCCTTTGGGCAATGCCGCGACCCGTCGATAAATGCGCGGCTGTTTGTAGCGGGCCAGCCGCTGCGAAGCGAAGGTGGTCAAATCCGCGTCGTCCAGCGAAGGGTTGGAGACATAGAAGGCGGCGATCACGGTTGTATCGGCTTTTACTGCGACCTCCGCAACTGCGGATTCCTGCACATGGGGGTGTGCGTTCAGGATCGCTTCGACCTCAAGCGGGGAAACGCGGAAACCCCCGGCGTTCATCATGTCATCCGCCCGCCCAAGGTAAGTAATCGCCCCGTCCGCCGCCATTGCGCAGGTATCACCGGTGAGGAACCAGTCGCCAACAAAACGTGCGCGGGTTTCATCCTCCGCCCCCCAATAGCGCAACATCAGGCCGGGGTCGTGGCGGTCGACGGCCAGAACGCCGGGGGTGTCATGGGGAACGGGCGCTCCGGCGTCGTCCAAGATCGCGACCTTTCGGCCCAGTTGGGGATAACCCGAAGCGCCGGGCGGTGGCGGGGAGGTCGGACTGCCTGACAGGAAGGTCGAACATTCCGACATGCCGAATGCCTCAAAGATCGGGGTTCCGGTTGCGCGGGTCCATCCGTCCGCGACACTCTGCGAGAGTTTTTCGCCAGCAGAAAGACCGTGCCGCAACGTCGGCGTGCGCAGTTTGTCGGCGCTGTGGAGCACCTGGCGGTAAACACCCGGTGCCGCGGCGAACAACGTCGCACCGTGCTCACCGATTAGCTTCGGCAGGGCCTCGGTCGGCATCCCCGCCGCCGGGATCAACGCCGTCGCGCCAACCGTCCATGGGTCCATCAGGCCGGTGCCAAGCGTGTAGGTCCAGTTGAACGCCCCTGCATGCAGCACGCGGTCGTCGGCCGTCAGACCATACCAGCCGTCCCACATCATCCGTCGCGCCCAAATCGCGCGATGGGCGTGGCACACCGCACGCGGAACGCCAGAGGAGCCGGAAGTATAGATGATGTAGCCGAGCCGTTCTGGATCACCCTTCGCGTAGTCCGCGGGCGGTAGCGATTGCATCACCTCAAGCTCCGCCTCGGCGATCTGTGGCACGTGGGTTTCGGGGCAGGGGATGCCATCGCCCCGCGCAATCAGCGTCGGCGTAACGTCGGCGATGATCTTTGCGACCTCAGGCTCTGTCAGTTGCGCCGCTGTTGGCACCGGGACAAGATCAACCGCGATGCAGGCAAGATAGGTCAGCGGAAACTCAACCGTGTTCCCAAGCCGCATTAAAACGCGATCACCGGGCTTCGCACCACTCGCAAGCAAGCCCGACGCCGTGCCCAGAACCGCCCGTTCAAGCTGTGCGTATTTCCAGATCTCGGTGTGATCCGCGTGCAAAACCTCCAGCGCCGGTTTGTCGCCAAGCGATGCGGCGCGGCCAAGCACGTATGCCGCCATATTGAACGGCGCGGGGCAGGGCGGCGGCGGGCCAGTGTCAAAGATGGAAACCATCCGCCTGTGCTAGTCCCGCATGGGGCGGGTTGCAAGATCGGGTGGATCAGTCGCGATCAAACAGGATCGGCAGGATTGCGGCCGCGACGGCGACACCGACACCCTGCATCAGAATGAACATCAGAACGTCGCCGGGATTGATCCCAGCAAAGGTATCCGAAAACGCCCGCGCGATTGTCACCGCAGGGTTTGCGAAACTTGTGGACGACGTGAACCAATACGCCCCCGTGATATAAAGCCCGACGAGTGGCGGAACTGCGTCAGGCCGATGTCGCGCGCCGCCGAAAATCACGAATAACAGCCCGAAGGTTGCGATGATCTCGCTCGACCATTGGCCGACGCCAGCGCGGGCGGTGGTGGAGCTTTGCAGAATCGGAAGGTCGAACATCAGATGAGACAGCCAGACGCCGATGATCCCGCCAGCGATCTGAACAATCACGTAGGGCGCGACGTTTTTCCAGCCATGCTCCCCCCTGAGCGCGAAGGCGAGCGTCACCGCCGGATTGAAATGAGCGCCTGAAACCGGGCCAAGCGTCGTAATGATCGCATAAAGGATACAGCCCGTCGCAATCGCATTGGCGAGCAACGCGAGCGCGATATTATCACCCGCCAGGTTCGCCGCCATGATCCCCGACCCTACGACACCGATCAACAGAAAGGCGGTGCCGATGAATTCGGCCAGCAGTTTGTGGCTCATGTCAGTGTTCCTATGCGATCAAGCTCTTGCTTCAGGGTCGCCTTGTCCATCGTCTCAATCGGCAAGGCAAGAAGCATTTCGGCGCGTTTGCGCAGGATGCGGTAGGCTTCATCAAACGCGGATTCCCACTCCGGCTTGCTCGCGGCGGCGGGGTCTTCAACGCCCCAATGGGCGCGCAGCGGCGCGCCGGGCCACATCGGGCAGGTTTCACCAGCGGCGGAGCCACAGACGGTAATCACCAAGTCCATTTCAGGGGCGTTGGGTTCTGCAAACTCATCCCAGCTTTTGGACCGAGCGGGACTGACGTCGTAACCTTCGCGCGCCAGCAGTGTCAGGGATTGCGGATGGACCTTCCCCGCAGGTTGCGACCCGGCAGAGAAGGCGGTGACGCGACCCTGCCCCGAGCGATTGAAGATCGACTCAAGCATGATCGACCGGGCGGAGTTGCCGGTGCAAAGAACGAGAATATTCATGCCAGCCGCTTAGACGGCATTTGTAACATCGGTATGACGAATGTTTAGATTGCGTTATCCACGGCCCGCGCGCCGCGGGAAATGTCGCGGCCAATACCCTCAACCGTTGCACATCCGGCAAGCCCAAGCACGGATGCGATCAACAGGATACGGATTGTCATTCTCTATTCCTCCCACCACCAAACGTCGGGCTGAAAGCCGACCCAGTCGCCATACATCGGCAAGGCTTCGGGATAATGCAGCTCTTTCACATGGGCAAGACGGGAAACGGGGTTGTGCCAAACTGGAACGACATAGCGCCCGCTGGTCAGCGCACGGTCAAGCGCATGGGTTGCGGCGCGAAAGCCCTCCTGCGTTTCGGTGGTGAGGATTTCTGTGATCATCGCGTCGATTGCCGGGGATTGAACGCCCATCCAGTTGCGCGATCCTTCCTGCGTGGCGGCCTCGGACCCCCAGTAGAGCCATTGTTCGTTGCCCGGCGACAGGGACAGGCTGCGCTGATAATAGGCCATGCCGAAATCGAACGCGTTTGTGCGCTCTTTGTATTGGGCGCTGTCGACAATCGTGACGGTCGGCGTGATTCCCATGCGCGACAGGGCTTCGGTGTAGATATCGATCATCTGATGCGTCTGCGTCGCCCCTTGCGACAACAGGATTTCAAAGGTGAAGGGTTGGCCTTCGGTATTCTTCATCTCGCCCTCCTGCACGGTCCAGCCGGCCTCCTCCATCAACGCGAGGGCCGCGCGAAGGTTCTTGCGGTTCCGCTCCGTCCCGTCGCCTTCGGGCAAGCTGTAGCCTTCAATCGCGCCGGGCATCAGGTCATCTGAGAACGGCTCCAGAAGGGCGAGCACCTGACCCTCTGCCGGATCATGCGACATGCCGAGGACGGAATTAGAGAAATACGAGGTGATACGCGGATCGCGCCCGCCATTCAGGCTTTGGTTGATGAATTCAAAGTTGAACGCCTGAATCATCGCCTCGCGCACGCGCCAGTCCTTGAAGGCGTCGCGTCGAGTGTTCATCACGAACCCCTTGATGCCGGACGGGCGTTCGTGGGGAATGAGGCTTTGCACGATGTCGCCGGATTGAATGGCCGGGAAATTATAGTTCGTATCCCACTTCGCCCCGTTAGATTCGCGAAAGCTGTTGGTTTCGCCGGCCTTGAACGCCTCAAATACCACATCACCATCGCCAAAATAATCATAGCGGATTTCGTCGAGGTTGTGGCGGCCCCGATTGAAGGGCAGGTCATTGCCCCAGTAGTCAGGATTGCGTCGGAAGCTGATGTAGCGCCCAACGTCGAACGCGTCGATCACGTATGGGCTGCTGCCAATCGGCACAATGTCGATACCGCCGGATTCTGCAAAATCGACACCGCCATATTGGGCTTTCTTCAGGATCGGGCGCAGGCCAACAATAAGCGGCAGTTCGCGGTCTTCAGTGTTGAAGGTGAAACGAACGCTACGCTCGCCGGTCGCCTCAACCGAGTCGATCTTGTTCCAGGCGTTTATATAGCGCGGATGCCCGACCGTGCCGAGGGTTTCGAACGACCAGATGACATCGTCGACGGTGACGGGGGAGCCATCGGAAAACGCAGCCTCTTCCCGCAGGGTGAATTCCACCCATTCGCGGTCTGGTCCGGTCTCAACTGATTCGGCCAGAAGACCGTATAGAGTGAAGGGTTCATCGTAGTTTCGCCCCAGAAGGCTTTCAAAAACATGGCTTCTTACGCCCCACGGCGCGCGGCCTTTTCGGATATGAGGGTTAAGGCTGTCATACCCCCCCGGTTCACCAAAAACGATGCGCCCACCTTTCGGAGCATCCGGGTTCGCGTAAGGAAGAGACACAAAATCCGGTGGCAGGACAGGATCGCCATACATAGCTATGCCATGTTGCGGTTCGGCGGTGGCGAATCCGGCAGCGCCGATCAATGCAATCGCAGCACCAAGAGCGCGAAACGGGCGGAAAATTTCTGATTTCATTTTTGCTTTGATCCCTGTTGCCGAGTGTCACTTCGACCCCGACGCTAACGAGGGTTTCAAATCAATTCAAACTTTTAGCTTGGAAGGCGGCGGGGGATTGCGTATAAAGGGGGCACTGCTCGATAGGTTTCTTGCCTGTATGAAACCTGCCTCAATAACTTAACGCTGGCTTCGGCCAGCGTTTTTTTTGTCGTGCGGTTCGCTGTGGTATTCGCTGGCACAGGATTTATAGTCTGCCGCGAATATTATCAGAGCTTCAGGGGACAGCATGACGCTTAGTGGAAAAACCGCCATCATCACCGGATCGAATTCGGGAATCGGATTGGGTATCGCACAGGAATTGGCCAAGGCCGGGGCCGATGTCGTGCTAAACTCCTTCACCGACCGGGATGAGGATCACGCACTGGCTGAGAGCATCGCGAAAGAGCATGGCGTGAGTGCGCGATACATCAAGGCGGATATGTCGAAGGGCGACGAATGCCGTGCGTTGATCGAAAAGGCTCGGGCATGCGATATCCTGATCAACAACGCCGGTATTCAGCACGTTGCGGCGATTGATGAGTTTCCCGTCGATAAGTGGGACGCAATCATCGCGATCAACATGAGCTCTGCCTTTCATACGACCGCTGCGGCGTTGCCGATGATGCGCAAGGCCGGGTGGGGCAGGGTGATCAATATCGCCTCGGCCCACGGCCTGACCGCGTCGCCTTACAAATCCGCCTATATCGCTGCAAAGCATGGTGTTGTCGGTATGACCAAAACGGTAGCTTTGGAAACGGCGGAAGAACCGATCACAGCCAATGCGATCTGTCCGGGCTACGTGCTAACCCCGCTGGTCGAAGCGCAGATTCCCGACACGATGAAGGAATACGACATGAGCCGCGAGGACGTGATCAAGAACGTCATGCTGAAGCGGCAACCCTCGAAAGAATTTGCGACGGTCGAACAGATGGGCGGCACGGCCGTGTTCCTGTGTTCCGACGCTGCGGCGCAGATCACGGGCACCACCATCAGCGTCGATGGCGGTTGGACCGCGCTATAAGATTAATGCCTTCGGCGAGAGTATTTTGAGCAAGATGAAACGGATCAATCTGGCCCTTCAGGGCGGCGGCGCCCACGGGGCGTTTACCTGGGGTGTCGTCGATCGGATTCTCGATGAAGGCGATATTGAGATTGCGGCGATTTCCGGCACCTCCGCGGGGGCGCTGAACGGGGCCGCGATCAAGGCGGGGTTTGTCGTTGGCGGCCGTGATGCAGCCCGCGAAAACCTTAACTGGTTGTGGGACCAGATGGGCGCAACGACGGGGGCAGGATACCTTGATTGGGTCGCCGGGGTCGCACCCTCGGCGGCGATGCTGTCAAACCTGATCGGACATTCGCCCGGGTATCAGTTCGCAGATGCTGCGTCGCGTGTGTTCAGCCCCTATGCGCTTGGCCCGGCCTATCGTAATCCAATTGAGCGGATCGCGCGGCGGTTTCGCTATGACAAGGTTTGTGCGGCTGAGGGGCCGCGGTTCTTTGTCTGCGCGACCAACGTGCGCAGCGGACGTATCCGGGTCTTCACTGGCGAAGACATCAATACGAAGGTTCTGATGGCCTCCGCCTGCCTGCCGACGATCTTTCAGGCGGTGGAGATCCCGGACCCCGCGACAGGCAAGAAGGAAGCCTATTGGGACGGCGGATATACCGGGAATCCCGCGCTGTTTCCGCTTTATGACCACGCATTGCCGGACGACATCGTTGTTGTGAATATCAACCCGCTTTATCGCGAGGATTTGCCACGCTCCGCGCCTGAAATTCAGAACCGGATCAATGAAATCGGGTTCAATACTTCATTGCTGGCGGAGTTGCGGTCTATCGCCTTTGTCAAACGCCTACTGGCAGAGGGGCGGCTGGAGCCCGGACAGATGAAAAACGTGCGGGTGCATATGATCGCCGACGACGACTTGATGAACGATCTGTCCGTCGCGACCAAGATGGTGCCAGTGCCAACACTGCTGGCCCAGTTGAAAGAGGCCGGGCGCGCGGCGGCAGACGCTTTCCTGTCGGCGCATTTCGACGATCTGAACAATCGCGATACGCTGAACCTTGGAGCGATGTTTGATTAATCGGTGGGTGGTGGAATTTTTGGGTCTTTGCCATTCGGATAGACCAGCCCGGCAGAGATGACGAGTTTTGCCGCATCTTCAACCGTCATCTCAAGCTCGATCACGTCCTTTTTCGGAACGAACAGCAGAAAGCCCGAGGTTGGGTTTGGTGTCGTTGGCAGGAAGACCGACATCAGCCCGCCATCGCTTGGGATGCTGGCGTCGATCTCTCCCTTCGCGCTAGTGGAAATGAAGGCGATGGCCCAGATGCCCCTGCGCGGGTATTCGACCAGACAGGCCTTGTCGAATGACGTGTCGGCCTGCGAAAACACAGTCTCCGCAATCTGTTTCAGCCCACTATAGACGGACCGCACGACCGGCATCCGCTGGACGATGCTTTCGCCCCAGTGAAGCAGCGACCGCCCCATGATCCCTTTCGCCATCCATCCCACGAAAACCGTGAAGATCAGGAAGACGATGACGCCAAGGCCGCGCAGGTTGATGCCGATGTAATGCTCCGGCCGCAGGTTCCACGGAATGAACGGCAGCACCCAACTGTCGATCCAACCGACCAGCGTCCAGATCAGCCACGCGGTCAGGAAAATGGGGGCAATGACGACAAGCCCGGTCAGAAAGCTGGCGCGTAGTCCTGCAAACCGTCTGCGGCGCACGCGCGGTTCTGGGGTCTGGTCGTCATCAAGTTTCATGCATGGTCTCTTGTGTCAATCAAGCGAACTTAGGCGCTTGGGCGCATTGAGACAATAAGAAGAATGCTGAAACCGCGCGAACTAGGTCATCTCGCGGGCAATCTTTGCCGCAAGACGCGCATTGTTCATGACCAGCGTAATATTCGCGGTGAGGGAGCGGCCTTCGGTCAACTCAAATATCCGCTGGAGCAGGAAGGGCGTCACATCCTTTGCCGTGATGTTCTGCGCCGCAGCCTCATCTAGCGCTTGGGCGATCACAGGGTCGAGCGTTTCGCGGCTGATCTCAGCCTCTGCCGGGATCGGGTTGGCGACAAGCTGGCCGCCGGGCAGTCCCATCGCGACGCGCGTCTGGTGAGCCGCTGCGATTTCTGTCGGAGAGTCCATACGGATCGGTGCCGGAACGCCGGAGTCGCGGGACCAGAACGCCGGGAATGCATCTTGGCCAACGGTGATGACCGGAACGCCGAGGGTTTCGAGGGTTTCGAGTGTTTTTGGCAGATCGAGGATTGCCTTCGCCCCCGCAGCCACAACCGTCACCGGCGATTGCGCCAGTTCCTGAAGGTCGGCTGAGATGTCAAAGGTCTCCTCCGCGCCGCGATGCACGCCGCCGATGCCGCCGGTCGCGAAGACGCTGATTCCTGCGAGTCTTGCGCAGATCATCGTCGCGGCAACAGTGGTTGCGCCGGTTCCGCCTGTCGCGATGCAGGCTGCGATATCGGCGCGGGAAAGTTTCGCGACGTCCTTCGCCTGCGCCAGTGCGTCAAGCTCGGCATCGGTCAGCCCGATATGGATCTGCCCATCGATGATTGCCATCGTGGCAGGCACGACTCCGTTCTCTCGAATAGCCGCCTCAACCTGCCGGGCGGTTTCGACGTTCTGCGGGTAGGGCATTCCGTGGGTGATGATCGTGCTTTCCAGCGCGACGATCGGATCGCCCGCGGCGCGCGCCTGTTCGACTTCGGGCGCGTAGCGAAGGGATAGGGTCATAAAGGGGTCTCTCCGGCAACGTAGTTTGCGGCGGCGGTCAGCGCGGTTCTTAGCGCAGTACCGCCTTGTTCGCCGCGCAGTTCAGCCGCGATATGGGCGGCCATGAAGGTATCGCCCGCGCCCGTGACACGAGTTACCATGACTTCGGGCGGCGCTTGGGTCAGCAGGGCGTTGGTATCCGCAACCGCCGCTTCTTTCCCGCCGTCCGTAACGAGCGCGCGGTGTGCGCCGCGATCAACGAGGGCGCGGGCGGCGTCGGTGGCCGACGTGAACTCCGATTTGCAGAGCAATCCGGCCTCTTCAAGATTAACGTAAAGCGTCGCGCCGGGATGCCGCAGGAAGGGCATCAACCGTTCGGCCTTGCCGGGTGAGGCGGGCGCGACTCGCAGGTCGGCGTTCTGGAACAGGGGGCTGCCGGCAATCTCCTCCAGCAGCGTTTCGGTCAGGTTGCCATCAAGTGCGATCGTGCCGTCAAACGGCGCGGCCGTGTCTCCAAGGCGTCCGTCTGCGAGGGGGCGCAGGATTTTGTCGCCCGCCGCCTCAAGCGAGTGGGCATCGGCAATCGCCGCGATCAGGCCGTTCGCACCCTCAATCGCCATATAGATGTCGGTTGGCAGGTCGTCGGACCGATAGATCAGATCAGTTTCCATCGACATGCGCGCGGCGGCAGCAATCAACTCATCACCTTGTTCGTCTCGCCCGATGGCGGTCAGCAGCACCGGGCGCAAGCCGAACCGCGTCAATGTCATCGCGATATTCATCGCTACGCCACCGGGCAGGCGGGTGATCCGCCCCGGCACGTCTGACCCGGCGCGCATATGGCTTGCGCTGCGGCCGATCACGTCCCACAGGACGGAGCCAATGCAGATGATCTGGGTCGAATTCATGCGCCCTTATTGAACCTTTCGGCTGGGGGTGCAAGCCGACCCAATCAGGATTTCAGCGGATAGCGGTCCGGTTCTTCAAACACGTCAATCGCGACGGTCCCGGCGGCAATTTTGCCGCTGTGAACGACCCCGGCCGGTATGTTGTAACAATCGCCGGGTCTATAGGTCTGAGTGTCGTCCCCGATAGTCAGTTGGGCGGAGCCTGCAACGATGGTGCCCCACTGGCCCAGATGCGAATGGGGCGGCAAGTCCATATCTTTATGAAATGTAAAGAAAACCACCAAACCGCTGTCGGACTTCACGACGTTAGTGGTGACGACATCGGCGGGGAAGGGGATATCAATCTCGGGGAAATTCAGAATGAAATCAGGTAGGGACATAATCAGACCTTTCTTTGATCGACCCGTCCTAGCACGTTTCGCCACCGTTTTGGCTGCCGATTATCGCCCAGAGGGCTTGCGCAAACCGAATAGGTGGGGTAGAGCGCACCCACTTCACAGGCGAGGCTTGGGCCGAACGGGGAGACATCCCGTAAGGTCCGCCGGTTGGGCACATGCCCTTGACAGCTTCGCCGAGGCGCAAACCGGAAAGGAAACTTGGACATGGCGCTCCCTGAATTTTCTATGCGTCAGCTTTTGGAAGCTGGCGTTCACTTTGGTCACCAAACCCAGCGATGGAACCCGCGTATGCAGGAGTTCATCTACGGCGACCGTAACGGCATCCACATCATGGACCTGACGCAAACCGTCCCGATGTTGGACGCTGCGTTGAATGTTATCCGCGAAACCGTTGCAAAGAACGGTCGCGTGCTGTTCGTTGGCACTAAGCGTCAGGCGCAAAAGCCGATCGCGGAAGCTGCGGAAAAATGCGCACAGTATTACATGAACCACCGCTGGCTGGGTGGCACGCTGACGAACTGGAAAACCGTTTCCAACTCGATCAGCCGCCTGAAAGCGATTGACGAAAAGCTTGCTGAAGGCGCCGATGGCCTCACCAAGAAAGAACGTCTGGGCATGGAACGCGAGCAGGCGAAACTGCAAGCCTCGCTTGGCGGTATTCGCGAAATGGGCGGTGTGCCTGATCTTCTGTTCGTCATCGACGTGAACAAGGAAGACCTCGCCATCCTCGAAGCCAAGAAACTGGGCATTCCGGTTGTGGCTGTGGTTGATACGAACTGCTCCCCCGATGGTGTGGATTACATCATTCCGGGCAACGATGATGCAGCGCGGGCGATCAGCCTTTACTGCGACCTCGCGTCGCGCGCGGCCCTTGACGGGATGACCGCACAGCTTGGCGCCGCTGGTGTTGATCTGGGCGAGATGGAAGCGTCGCTCGAGGAAGAAGCGGTTGCGGAAGATGCACCGGCAGAAGCCGCTGCTGACGCCCCCGCAGAAGAGAAAGCCGCAGCCGAGGGCTGAGCTTTACTTAACGGATAGCGGGGCAGGGTAAGCCTGCCCCGAACCATTACGACAAATCAGGAGAGCCGACATGGCAATCACCGCTGCACTGGTGAAAGAACTGCGCGATTCCACGGGCGCAGGCATGATGGACGCAAAGAAAGCGCTGACCGAAACGGACGGCGACATGGAAGCCGCCGTTGACTGGCTGCGCACCAAGGGTCTTGCAAAGGCCGCAAAGAAATCCGGCCGCACGGCAGCCGAAGGCCTTGTCGCCGTTGCGGTTGACGGTGGCCGCGGTGTCGCGGTTGAGGTGAATTCCGAAACCGACTTCGTTGCGAAAAACGCAGAGTTTCAGGGCATGGTTTCGGCCATTTCCAAAGCCGCGCTTGGCGTGTCTGATGTTGAGGCGCTGAAAAACGTCGATCTCGGCGGCAAGACGGTTGAAGAAACCATCACCGACAAGATCGCGACAATCGGCGAAAACATGGCGCTGCGCCGCATGGCGTCCGTCGAAGGCGATGCTGTTGTGTCCTATATTCATAACCCTGCAGCCGACGACATGGGCAAGATTGCCGTTCTCGTCGCGTTGAAAGGGTCGGACAACGGAATCGGCAAGCAGATCGCGATGCATGTCGCGGCTGCGAACCCGGCATCCTTGGGCGAAGCGGATCTCGACCCCGCGCTGGTTGAACGCGAAAAGCACGTTCTGACCGAGCAAGCGCGCGAGTCCGGCAAGCCTGAACAGGTCATCGAAAAGATGATCGAAGGGCGCATGAAAAAATTCCTGTCCGAAGTCACGCTTCTGGGTCAGGCCTTTGTCGTGAACCCCGACGTTACGGTTGCCGAGGCAGCCGCCGATGCCGGTGTTGAGGTTCTGGCGTTCGTTCGCCTTGAACTTGGCGAAGGTATTGAGAAGAAAGAAGAAGACTTCGCCGCCGAAGTTGCGAAAGCCGCCCAAGGCTAAGCAATCGGTGAGGGCAGGGCGCACAGCCCTGCCAGCGCATCAGGTCACAAAATCAAAACGGAGCAGGCCCGGGAAGGACTGCTCCGTTTCTTTTGGGCGCGCTCCATAACATCTGGGGATGAGGAACAAAGCGTCCCGGGGTTGTCGACCGATATAGCTGAATATACACCAATCGATCGACGATCCAGTTTCCCGGACGAGTCCAGAGAGCCTATCAATATCAGGTCCCCAACCTCGTATGTTCCCAGGCTCAAAGCCACCACTCACGGAACTTTATCAGTTTGCATCCTTACCTAAGGTAAAGGAAGTCCGGGATTCCTTACCCGCTGTTAACTTTCTGGATCGAGCATGAAAATTTGGTTTTGAAACGCGGCTTTCAGCACCGCCTGCGCTGTCGTGTCCACGTCCAAAACCTCGCGCGCCAGACGCAGGTGTTTTTCGACCGTAGCGGGCTTCAGATCCATGATCGTCGCGATGTCCTGCATCGTCTTTCCGTTACCGACCCATTCCAATGCCTCGCGCTGGCGTTTGGTCAGCGGACGGCGCAACCCGGAGTAGGGGAGATTGATCAGCTTTAGATGCGCGACGTTGCAGATCACCTTGATGTTGGTGCCGTGCTTCGCCCAGATCTCGTCCACATCGTCATGGGTCAGCCCGGCCTTGGCCGTCAGCGCCAAACCACCCTTGGCCCGTTGTGACACCGTATGAAAGCTCAGCGCATAACCGGTTGTGATGCCCATCTTACGATTGAACTCGTAAACCTCAATCTCTTCCGGCGTCAGCTCACCGCGCTCCAGTTGTTCAGAAATGTGCCGCCAACTGCACGCGCCGTCATTCTCAAGCGCCCAACGCACCATCGGCGCATTGAAGTAGAGCTTGTCACCCAGAAACCGATCCAGAAATTCCCGGCTGTGGTTCGACAGGATCAGAAAATCCTCAATATCGCCCAGCGACCGTTCGGATCGGAACTGCGTATAGCCATAGATCAGCCGGTCAAATCCGAACTCCGCCATCTTATCGACAAGACGGTTCCAGACATCCTCAGCCGACGGAGACTCCGTCAACGTTTCCAGAAATGTTGCGAGCACTAACGCCCCCTTAGATGTTCCACCAAAGCATCTATCGCGAGTATGTATCCGTGCGGTCCGAAACCACATATCTGACCGATTGCCACACGTGCGACATGGGATTCATGTCGAAACGTTTCGCGCGCGTGGATATTTGAAAGGTGCAGTTCGACAAGCGGCAGCGACACTGACGCCACCGCATCCATCAAGGCAATCGATGTATGGGAATATGCACCGGCGTTCAGGATCAGGCCATCATGCGTTCCGCGTGCCTCATGGATGTGATCGATCAGAACGCCTTCGTGGTTCGACTGAACCGCCGTCAGCGTCGCGCCAAGCGTTTTGGCATGGGCAACTGACCGTTCCTCAATCTCTGCAAGCGTCGTGGTGCCGTAGACATCGGTCTGACGGGTTCCTAGCAAATTCAGATTTGGACCATTCAGCAGCAAGAGCGACGGCATGGAATATCCCTTTGATTTCTGAACCTTTCTAGCCAAAGTGACCCGGAGTTGTCGAGATACCGAACAGCTCCGCCAATGATTGACGTAAATATGTTGTGTGGGGACTTGCGTTTTCGGCAGGGATTTGCGCAAAGGCGTTGTTTTCCTGGTTTCTAGGTGTATTTAGAAGTTACATAATATGTATTATACGTAATTCAGATACGCCATGAGCGCCTCCAATAAACATGATGAACAACGTTCATTTGCACCAGTCCCTACTCAGACCGTATATCCCTGCATAGTGGCTCAACGTCGCTCCGAACGCGCCTTGTGTCGAAAATCGACGCAAACGACACCCACAGCGCGCGTAAAAGCAAACGCAGAGGAAGAGGAATCAGCTTGATGCACGACGTGACGATCGTTTACTGGCGCGACATCCCGGCACAAGTCATCGTCGGCAAGGGCCGTCGCGGATCCAAGGTGCAGTTGCCAGAACGGTTTGAACAAGCGATCGACCGCGCGGCAATGAAGGTGAATGCAAAAGATGCAGACGCCTATCTGGCCGAGTGGCGCAAGGCCGCCCCCTTCCCCGTTGATGGTGACGATCCAGCCGAAGTTGCAGCAAAAGAAGCAGCCCGACTGGAAACTGAGTATGATCACGACCGGATCAAGGCGTTGATCGCAAACGACGGATGGGCCTGATCCCACCGTCTGTGAAGGAAGCGTTGATGGCACTTTTGCAGTTCAAGAAGAAGACCACGGAAACCGGGCCAAAGCCCGTGAACCCTGCGGTTGAAGCATTCCTTGACGGATATTCGATTGAGGTTATGCCGCGAACCGCTGAAAAGATTGAAGATTTCCGCGATCTGCTGCCCGCCGGCACCCGCGTCTATGTCGCCCATATCGAAGGCACGCCGATTGACGATATGGTGGCGACCGCCAAGCGACTGGCCGCCGAAGGTTTCCGCGTGATGCCGCATTTCCCAGCGCGGATCATCAAGGATGCCGCGACCCTCAATGACTGGATTTCGCGCTATCAGGGCGAAGCCGGCGTTGATCAGGCGCTACTGCTTGCCGGTGGTGTCGACAAACCACATGGCGACTTCCACAGCTCAATGCAGTTGCTTGAAACCGGGCTGTTTGACAAAGCCGGTTTCACACGCCTTCACGTCGCCGGCCACCCCGAAGGCAATAAGGACATCGACCCCGACGGTTCTGATAAAAATGTAATGGATGCAGTGCGCTGGAAACAATCCTTCAACGAACGTACCGACGCGGACATGGCGCTCGCCACGCAGTTTTGTTTTGAGGCCGCTCCGGTCATCAAATGGGCCGATGCCCTCAAAGACGCGGGCGTCGATCTGCCGATCCATATTGGCGTTGCAGGTCCGGCAAAGCTGCAAACGCTCATCAAGTTCTCAATCGCGTGCGGTGTCGGCGCGAGCCTTCGTGTCCTGCAAAAACGCGCGAAGGATGTCACCAAGCTGTTGCTGCCGTTTGAACCGGATCAGTTCATCACCGATCTGGCCGAACACAAGGCTGCACACCCCGATTTCAACATCGAACGCGTCCATTTCTTCCCGCTTGGCGGGATCAAGACCAATGCGAACTGGGCAATCGAAAACGGCGGGTCGTCCGCCCTGCCCGCCAATCAACAATAAGGCCACAGGCCCAAGCACAAGGCACCACCCATGACCCGTACCGTTGTAGAGAGCAAGACCAAGACCGCAGTCATCGGATTTGACGAACCCTTCTGTGTGATTGGTGAGCGGATCAACCCGACGGGCCGCAAGAAACTCGCGGCGGAGCTTGAGGCTGGCGATTTTTCAACCGTTGAAAAAGATGCGCTGGAACAGGTGGCGTGCGGCGCGACAATGCTCGATATCAACGCGGGTGTCGTCTATAACTCCAACCCCAATCCGAACGAAACCGAACCGCCCTTGATGCGAAAAATTGTTGATCTAGTTCAAGGGCTTGTGGACATTCCTTTATGTATCGATTCAAGTGTCCCCGGCGCGCTGGAGGCTGGGCTTGAGGCGTGCGAAGGCCGCCCGCTTCTTAACTCCGTCACGGGGGAAGAGGATCGACTGGAACTCGTCCTGCCGTTGGTGAAGAAATATAATGTTCCAGTCGTCGCGATCTCGAACGACGACACGGGCATCTCGGAAGACCCCGATGTGCGCTTTGCGGTCGCGAAGAAAATCGTTGAGCGGGCCGCCGATTTCGGCATTCCGGCGCATGACATTGTTGTTGACCCGCTCGTCATGCCTGTCGGCGCGATGGGCACGGCGGGTCGCCAGGTCTTTACCCTCGTGCGGAAACTGCGCGATGAGCTGGGCGTCAACACGACTTGCGGCGCATCCAACATCAGCTTCGGCCTGCCGAACCGTCACGGCATCAACGCGGCGTTCCTGCCGATGGCGATTGCGTCCGGCATGACCAGCGCGATCATGAACCCCGTCCGTCAGGTTGAGATGGAGGCGATCAAGGCCGCCAATTTCCTGATGAACAATGACGCCAACGGAGGCAACTGGATCCGCTTTGCCAAGGTGCTTGAAGCGACGGCAGATGGCACAAGCTTTGCCGACGCATCCCGCGCCGGGGCCGAGGCCAATCCGGCAGGACGTCGGCGCCGCCGCCGCGGCTAATCTGGCCAAAACCTAGCGAAAAGCGGACATGCCCTTTTGGGCATGTTAAGCATATATTTTGCAACACTCTCTACGGAACGGTAGCCCGACAAAATTTATTGGGATACAATTTTAGTTCGTTCCACTAGCTTCACGGCAATGAAAAAAAGTATCAGCGCGAGGTTCCGCATGAGTGTTTTTGGTAAGATTTTGCTAGGTGTTGGCGTCTGCACGCTCGCCGCTTGTAGCGGGGGTTCTTTCGAAACGAACTACGCCCCGCTTTCCTCCGATACATCCCGAAACTGGCGCGTGGCATCCGTAAGTGTGACCGTGCCAAACACCCTGACGGTGACTGAGGCGAACAGTTATGCACCCGAAGCCGACATCGTCTGGCGCGGTGAACCAGCTGGCGACCGCTATGCGCAGGTCGACGCCATTATCACCGAAGCCGCGACCGCTGGCGCATCTGGATTGCGCGGCAGCAAGCCGGTGAACCTGGTTATCGAAGTGGCTGAGTTCCACGCGCTGACGCAAAAAACCCGCTACGGTGTCGAAAACGCCGGCGTCCACAATATCGCCTTCACCGCGCAGGTCCTTGATGCCCGCACCGGCGCACCGCTGACCCCGCCCTCGCCGATCCAAGCCGACCTGGTCGCCTATTCCGGTCAGCAAGCGATTGAGGCTGAGGCCGAGGGCAACACCCAACGTGTGCGCATCGTCAAACATGTTACGAAAGTGATTGCAGGATGGCTGGGCGCAGGCCCGGATGTCCGCGGATCTTTCCTACGGCGGGGTCGTTGAGGGTCCCTGCTCGCTCCCTCCCCCTTAGCCTTGAAGGAGAGCCCTCGCGGGCTCTCCTTTTTTCATGCGGTGGCGGTTGATTACTCCATCATCGCCATGCCGATCCCGTCGGTGGTAAAGATGTAATCCTCACCGCCAGCACCGGAATGGCAAGCGATACAGCCCGCGTCGGCGCCCTTGGCGACACGTCCGGCCAATTGCATCCCGGCAGGGTTTTTGTCGAGCGTTCCGTCAGGCAGATATTTCACCCAGAACCAATCCTGATTGTCCGCGTCAAATCCTTCCTCGCGTTGGAACATCACGGTAAGTGCGCCCAAATGCGTGGCGGGATCGGCCAACACCTCGTCAATGCTGACGCCTTCGGGGCCGTAATTGCGCTTAACGATCAGCGTCCCGGTATGCCCGTCAACGGTCGCGCTTGAATAGAAGGTTTCAAGCATCATGCCGTGCGGCTCCACCCCCTCGTAAGGGAACGATTGGATCGCGCCTTCACCGACCAATTTGTTTTCCGTCATGACCTGCCAAAGAAGTGCGGCGTATTCGGCGTCGGCCTCGGTGCCAAACGGCGCATCCTGCGCGGCGGCCGGGCTTGCGGTCGTAAGTGCCAACGCAACAGCACCTGCAATATACAATCTTTTCATTGTCCATCTCCCTTTTCGTTGCTGTGTCTGTGGCTACATGCGGCCAGAGTAGTCGAATTTCCGCGCACGCCGTTTCAACTCTCAATCACCATGAGGTGACACGATGGCATCCAAGATGATTGGACAGACAGCGCAGACCGCGTGACACTCTGAATCACCCAATCCCGGAGGAATCCTTCTTGCGCACCTGCCTTGCCTTCATCGCGACGCTCGTCCTGCCCGCCTCGGCGTTCGCTGAGGGTGTTTGCGTGACCAACGGGTCGGAACACGATTATCTCTTCGCCGCCGAGGCAACCGGCGCCGACCGGATCACCGCCCCGCTTGCCCCCGGCGAAATCCTGTGCGCGGACGGTGAAGACGGCGGCGTGGTCAGTGTTTTTGAATCCGCAGACGTGCTCGAAGGATGCTCCCGTCTTGTTGCGCCGGGCGAGGCCGACACGCTGTTCGCCTACGCCGAATTCGACCGTTGCGCTTGGGCCTCAAATACCAACTGATCCGCCCCCTGCCCCAATCTGCCGGAGATCGACCGCTAAGCGACGCCTTCCGCCATTGCAACCGCCGTGCTGGCCTATAGAAACGGGGCAGCAGAAGGAAAGGTGCGCGCATGGCTGATTCCGATCCCCTCGTGGTCTTCACCCCGTCCGGCAAACGTGGGCGGTTTCCTGTTGGCACACCCATCCTGACCGCCGCGCGTCAGCTTGGCGTTGATCTGGACAGCGTATGCGGCGGGCGCGGAATCTGTTCGAAATGCCAGATCACTCCGTCTTATGGCGAGTTTTCGAAACATGGTGTCACAGTCGCCGACGACGCCCTCACCGAATGGAACGCGGTTGAGCAGCGCTACGAAGACAAGCGCGGCCTGAAGAAAGGTCGCCGCCTCGGCTGTCAGGCCGCCGTGCAAAGCGACGTGGTGATCGATGTGCCCGCCGAAAGCCAGGTGCACAAACAGGTCGTCCGCAAACGGGCAGAGGCGCGGGATATCGTCATGAACGCCTCCACCCGGCTTTATTACGTCGAGGTGGCCGAGCCGGACATGCACGACCCCTCTGGCGATCTTGAACGCTTGGTCAATGCCCTTGAAAAACAATGGCAGATCGAAGGTGTCCGTGCAGACCTCCACGTGCTGCAGACAATGCAGCCGATCCTGCGCAAGGGCGAATGGAAAGTCACCGTCGCCGTCCACCTCGGCGACGCGGTCACGCCGCCCCGCATCATGCACGTCTGGCCCGGCTTTTTTGAAGGGCCGCTATACGGCCTCGCCGTCGATCTCGGCTCCACCACCATCGCGGCGCATCTCTGCTCTCTCGACACGGGCGAAGTCATCGCGTCCTCCGGCATCATGAACCCGCAGATCCGTTTTGGCGAAGACCTGATGAGCCGCGTCAGCTATTCCATGATGAACCCCGGCGGCGCTGCCGAAATGACCGCCGCCGTGCGCGAAGGGATGAACGCGCTGTTCGACCAGATCGCGGAGGAGGCCGGGATCGACAAGGCGATGATCGTCGACGCGGTGTTTGTCTGCAATCCGGTCATGCACCACCTTTTCCTAGGCATCGACCCGTTTGAACTGGGCCAAGCACCATTCGCGCTCACCACCTCGGACGCGCTACACCTGCGCGCGGCGGAGCTTGATTTGACAATCCACCCAGCCGCCCGCGCCTACATCCTGCCCTGCATCGCGGGCCATGTGGGTGCGGACGCCGCCGCCGTTGCCCTGTCCGAAGCGCCTGATGAATCCGAAGACCTCGTGCTCGTCGTCGATGTTGGCACCAACGCGGAAATCCTATTGGGGAATACCGAAAAGGTGCTTGCCTGCTCCTCCCCCACTGGCCCAGCCTTTGAGGGTGCGCAAATCAGCTCCGGCCAACGCGCCGCGCCGGGGGCGATTGAGAGGGTTGAGATTGACCCGGTCACCAAAGCGCCCCGCTTCAAGGTCATCGGCTCTGACCTCTGGTCAGACGATCCAGCCTTCGCCAATGAAATCGCCACGACCGGGATCACCGGCATCTGCGGCTCCGGCATCATCGAAATGGTCGCCGAAATGCGCATCGCGGGCATCGTCGACGGCCCCGGCCTGATCGGCAGCCCGGAACAGACCGGATCAGACCGCTGCTTCCTCGACGGCCGCACCTATTCCTATCTCGTCTGGGATGGCAGCGAGGATGGCGGCCCGAAAATCACCGTCACCAACCGCGACATCCGCGAAATCCAGATGGCGAAGGCCGCGCTCTACTCCGGTGCGCGCCTGCTTATGGACAAGTTCGGCGTGGACACCGTTGAACGCATCGTTCTTGCGGGAGCCTTCGGCGCGCATATCAGCCCGAAACACGCGATGGTGCTTGGTATGATCCCCGACTGCCCGCTTGAAAAAGTCACAAGCGCCGGCAATGCCGCCGGCACCGGCGCGCGCATCGCCCTGCTGAACACGGAATCCCGCACCCAGATCGAAGAGACCGTCCGCAAAATCCACAAGATCGAAACCGCGATAGAGCCGCGCTTTCAGGAACACTTCGTCAACGCCAGCAACATCCCGAATTCGGTCGAGCCGTTCCCCATCCTCGGCACAGTCGTCACCCTGCCCGACGTGAACTTCAACGCCGGAGATGGCGGGGACGGAGAAGAAGGCGGTCGGAGGAGACGGCGGCGGCGGGGGTGAGATTGGGGCTGGTTGGTTGGGTGTCTTGCCCGACCGCACCGCCCACTAAAACAATCAGCAGACTATTGCATGGCTTTAATAATATCTGCACCTAAAGAGCGCGTGTTCTTCATGTTTCCAGCGTTGTTGAGAATGTCGACACCAACATCTTTCGCTATCTCCCGAAGGATAGGCTTAGCCACGTCCTCAACACGTCCATCGGTCTCAATCATAATTGTTCCATTCTCATACTGCACAATCCGATATTCGCCGTAATTGGCACTTCCGGTTTCTTCGAGTTTCTGCAGCTCTTCAATAGAAAGACGGCGACGACCGGGATTATTCGATTCGGCTCCACCTTCCGAGTCCGGTCCATTGATATAGACGTTATAGTTTCCGCCGCTGTTGACACCGCGCTCGCGGATATCCTTAGCCGAGCAGTCCAAAAACTCTTCAATCGAAACTTCGTCGTCCTCCACCACCAGACGGAGGATCATTATTCGGTCGACTAAATCGAAAGTGCTGGCACGAAAACTGACATGATTTGAGCTAGTTACGGTCTTGACCGAAATACGCTCGCCTTCCAGCGAGACAACATCGTAACCCCGTTGATTGGTTGCAAGAGCCATCTGC
This sequence comes from Aliiroseovarius sp. YM-037, assembly GCF_048060095.1. Lineage (NCBI taxonomy): Bacteria > Pseudomonadati > Pseudomonadota > Alphaproteobacteria > Rhodobacterales > Paracoccaceae > Aliiroseovarius > Aliiroseovarius sp. YM-037. The sequence goes on from NZ_JBLUOA010000001.1 coordinate 1,699,072, forward strand.
CCACGGGTAACCATTGCGGCGTATAGCTCGCCGATCCTTCCGGTCAGGTGATTGAGCTCGCCCGGAGAGACACCCCATCCGACTTCTTTTTCGAACCACTCGAGAGCCTGTCCTAGCGAACGAATTATCTGAGTTTGGGAGAGGTTTTGCGACATATCAGTCTCATCAATTTAGCGGGTTCTTAAGCTGTAATGCCAAACGAATAACAAGATGCCAAGCGCCAGTGTCCCTCACAAAATCAATTATATAAAACCACCCCCCCCCTGAAACTTTCCCCGCTCCTCTCCCGTGTCTCCTCTCACAACGGCGGACAACCCGCCCAGTGTCAGGGGGAACTCATGCCAACATCGACCGAGGCCATCCTTATCGCCGCCGCGATCCTTGTCCTTCTGACACACTGACACGCACCAGATGCGTAACGAGTGACTGAGTAAGGCGGGCCGCCCTCTCCCGTGGGCGGCCCGTTTCACGTTTCAATCTTGACGCGCCACGCGGCTTCGCCTACCTCAACGCTCACGCGGGTGTAGCTCAATGGTAGAGCAGCAGCTTCCCAAGCTGACGACGAGGGTTCGATTCCCTTCACCCGCTCCACCTCCCCCGGCTTCATCTTGCTCCAAATACTCCCGCCCATTGCCCGTCAGGTGGGTTTCCCACCGAGAGGGGGAGGCTCCTCTGCGCACAACGGACGCATCCGGCCGACGCAGCACGCCATTGCAGCCGCGCGCACCATTGCCTAAACCGATCCCATGACGCTGCCCTATCACACGCCCCTGCCCGCCGATATCCTCGCCGCCCACGGCGTGCCGGATGACTGGACCTTCGGCCTCGCCAATCGAGTGCAGTTCTATGAACTCGACGCGCTGAACCATGTGAACAACGCGGTCTACCTGCGCTGGTTCGAGAGTTTTCGCCTGCCTTACCTCAACGCCTATGGTGTATCGGATTACGGACCGACCGCGCCGCGGCTGGTGCTCCGGTCCGTTTCGGCGCGGTTTCACCGCGAGATGGGGCTTGGGCAGGACTACATCATCACCGGGCGCACGACGCGGTTTCGCAATACGAGCTTCACGATGGAATACGCCTGCTGGTCCGATGGGCTGTGCGCGACGGGTGACGCGGTGATTGTTTTGATGACGCAGGACGGCGCTGACCGGGTTCCGCTGACGGATGCGCAAAAGCAAACCTTCAAGGATCGAGACGGGGCAACGCAAGAATAGGTCTTAGCCAACCGGCCCGTTTTCGTGGATGAAATCGACCAGCATCCGGGTTGACCCATCCTTGCCCCCAGCACTCTCCTTTCCCGACACGATCGGTTCAAGCGCGACGGCAAGTTCCTTGCCAAGCTCGACGCCCCATTGGTCGAAGGAATTGATGCCAAGGATCACCCCTTCGACGAACACGCGATGCTCATAAAGCGCGATGATCTGGCCGAGCACATGCGGCGTCAACTTCGGGTAAATCAGCGTGGTCGAAGGTCGATTGCCGGGGAACACCCGATGCCGCGACTGTCGTTCAAGCTCTGCGCCCTCCAGCTCCTTCTCCGCCATTCGTGCGCGAGCCGTGTCAAGATCACGGCCCCGCATCAGCGCTTCGGATTGGGCGAGGCAGTTTGACATCAACAAGCGATGCTGGTGTTGCAACTCAGGCTCATGCCCCTCCGCGGCAACGAGGAATTCGCACGGGATGATCCGTGTGCCCTGATGGATCAACTGATAAAACGCATGCTGCCCGTTGGTGCCGGGCTCTCCCCAAACGACGGGGCCGGAATGCTGCGCGAGCGCGCCACCATCCATCGCCACGCGCTTGCCGTTTGACTCCATCTCAAGCTGTTGCAGATAGGCGGGCAACCGGGACAGCCGCTGGTCATAGGGCAACACCGCGCGGGTCGCGTAGCCAAGCACCTGATTGTGCCAGATCCCGACCAGCGCCAGGATGACAGGCATGTTGCCGGCTAGAGGCGCATCGCGGAAATGCGTGTCCATCGCCTGCCCGCCCCGCAGAAACGCCCGGAAATCATCGGCCCCTACGGCGAGCATCAGCGACAGGCCAATCGGCCCCCACATCGAATAACGCCCGCCGACCCAATCCTCGAACCCGAAGACGCGGGTGCTGTCGATGCCGAACGCGGCAGTCTTGTCCTCTGCCGTCGAAACGGCGGCGAATTGCGCGCCTGGGTCGGTCACGTCTTTCGCCATCCAGTCCCGCGCGGTTTCCGCGTTGGTCATGGTTTCGATGGTGGTAAATGTCTTCGATGCCACGATCACCAGCGTCGTCGTAGGGTTCAGCCCCCGCAACGTGTCATGGATATGCGCGCCATCGACGTTTGATACGAAATGGCAGCGCGGCCCGTCGTGATAAGGCGCGAGCGCGAGCGTCGCCATCGCCGGGCCAAGGTCGGACCCGCCAATCCCGATATTCACTACATCGGTGAATGGCCCGCCCTGCCCCTTGATGACACCGGAGCGCACGCCCTCGGCAAATTCCGCCATCCGGTCGAGCGTTGCGCGCACCTCCGGCATGACATCGTCGCCGCCAACCTTAACCGAACCGCCATCAAGGTTGCGCAGGGCGGTATGCAGCACGGCACGGCCTTCGGTTTCGTTGATCTTTGCGCCCGTAGACATCGCGTCGCGTTTGGCGGCGACATCTGCAATCTCAGCCAGCGCAATCAGCGCCTTCAGACTCTCCGCGTCGATATTCGTCTTGGAATAGTCAAACAGCATTCCATCGGCACGGACGGAGAACGCCCCTGCCCGGTCCGCGTCGAACAGATCCTCAATGCGCCGATCCCCGACCGCGCCGGCAAGGTCTTTCAGGTCGCTCCAGCCCATATTCACTCCGCCCAATGCACGGTTGCGTCGCCGAGGATCGCGCTGATCGGCGCCTCCATCGGGTCGTGGATATTGCGGGCGCGTTCCAGCACCTCGCGTTTTTCAGCGCCGGTGATCAGAACATGCGTGGTGATCGCGCCTTTCAACACCGGCGCGGTCAGGGTCACGCGCGGCTCATCCGCGCCGTCGGCTCGCATCGGCAGAAGCACCGGGGCGTGTGTGTCAAATGCCTCCTCCAGCCGATCCGCGCCGGGAAACAGTGACGCCGTGTGCATATCCGTGCCCATCCCGAGCAACAACAGATTCAGCGGCAGGATCGGCCCGATTTTCTGGCGCAGGGTCGGCATCGCTTCTTCTGGCGTTTCGGTGTCTGCATAAAGCGGGATCAGGGTCGCCGCCGCGGCCCGCCCGGTCAAAAGCCGTTCGCGCAGCAGGCGGGTGTTTGATCGCTCCGAGCTTTCAGGCACCCAGCGTTCGTCGGTCAAAAGCACATCGACCCGATCCCACGGCAAGTCGGCTGCGCACAGATCATCGAATAGCGGCCCCGGAGTCGTTCCTCCGGGCACCGCGAAACTAACCCGGTCATTGCTTCGCAGCGCTGAATTCAACTCTCCGGCAAGGGTGTTTGCCAGATCGATCATCATCATATCGGCGTCTGGATATTCGATGAGGTTCATTTACTTGATCTCCCGCCAGCGGCGCCCGTCCTTGTGAAGCAGCATCAGCGCGTCTTCAGGGCCAGAGCTACCCGCATCGTATGGTTTCGGCTTGTCGCCGCGTTCTTCCCATGCGGCGATGATCGGATCGGTCCAGGCCCATGCAGCCTCAACCTCATCACCGCGCATGAATAGGGTTTGGTTGCCCCGGATCACGTCCATGATCAACCGTTCATATGCGTCCGGGATGTCGGCCCCTTCTTCACCCAGCGCCTCTGCGAATGACATATCCAGCGGCACTTCGATCAAACGCATTCCGCCCGGGCCGGGTTCCTTGATCGTGACGCGCAGGTTCATACCCTCATCCGGTTGCAGGCGGATCACCAACACGTTGCCGCGCCGCCCCTCTTGCGGGCCGAAAATCGAATGCGGCGGATCCTTGAACACCACCGCGATTTCAGACGCACGTGCGCGGAGCTTCTTACCGGTCCGCAGGTAGATCGGCGTGCCCTTCCAGCGCCAGTTCGACACATGCACCCGCATTGCGATGAAGCTTTCGGTCGTGCTTTTCGGATTTTCGGAGTCTTCGATATAGGACGGCGATCCGTCATCCGCGCGATACTGGCCACGCACGATCTCGTCCCGCTCAACAGGGTCAAGCGCGCGGATCACCTTCAGTTTTTCATCGCGAACCGCATCGGGGTCGAAATGGCTGGGCGGTTCCATCGCGATGAGGCAGAGAAGCTGCATCAGGTGGTTCTGGATCATATCCCGCATCGCGCCGGACTTATCGTAGTAACCGCCGCGCCCACCGACACCGACAGTTTCGGCCACCGTGATCTGTATGTGATCGACGTATTGCGCGTTCCACAGCGGTTCGAAAAGAATGTTGCCAAAGCGAACCGCCATCAAGTTCTGTACGGTTTCCTTGCCGAGGTAATGGTCAATCCGATAAATCTGATGCTCGTCAAAGGAACTCGCCAAAACCTTGTTGAGCGCCCTGGCACTTTCCAGATCGCGCCCGAAGGGTTTTTCGACCACGATCCGGCTGTCGTCATCGGCAATCTTGTGGTCGTGCAACCGTTCTGCCAACGGCCCAAACAGCCGGGGCCCGACCGAGAAATAAAACGCCCGGATCACATCAGGCCGCATCAGCGCGGCCAGGTCTTTCCAACCGGCATCGCCCATTGCGTCGATCGGCGTGTAATGCGCCTGCGCCACGAAATCCTCGATCGTCGTCGCGTCCCGCTTGCTTGCTGGCACGAATTCATTCAGCGCGTCGGTGATAAGCTTGCGGTAGCCCGCATCGTCCATCTCGCCCCGCGCGGCACCGATGATCCGCGCTTTTTCCGGCATCTGTCCGGCTAGAAAGCGACGATACAGCCCAGGAATAATTTTGCGGCGGGCCAAATCCCCTGTTCCGCCAAAAATCACAAGATCGAAATCGTCGACGGGAATAACGCGAGAGACCATGCTTCACCTGTTGTTAGCGCTAACGGATGCGTCTTACCCGCTCCGCCAGCCAGAGTCTAGCACGCAGAATTTCCATCACAATGGCGTCAAACCCCCATCTGGGGGTTTTATTGCCGAACCCTGCCAGTTAGCACAGAAGGTGAAGGCGAATAGAAGGCAGGTTATGAAGGATCAGATCGAAGGCAGTGCCAATCAGGGCAAATTTGTCGACCCCGCAGTTACGGCTGACGGATCTGACCGTGCGACGGTCGCACTGACCGAGCCCCAGACGCTTTGGTTCAACACCGGAACGCTGTGCAATATCGAATGCGTGAACTGCTATATCCTCAGCTCCCCCACCAATGACGCGCTGGTTTACATAACCGCGGATGAGGTGAGCGACTACCTAGACCAACTTGACACCCGCGCTTGGGGAGTCCGAGAAATCGGCTTCACCGGTGGGGAGCCTTACATGAACCCGGAAATGAACAAGATGACCCGCCGCTGCCTTGAACGCGGGTATGAGGTTCTGATCCTCACCAACGCGATGCGCCCGATGATGCGCAAGACCGTGCGCGAGGGTATCGCGCGACTGGTGAAGGAATTTGGCGACCGCATCACCTTCCGCGTCTCGCTCGACCACTGGTCCGAACAGCACCACGATGAAATGCGCGGCGCGGGTAGCTATGCAAAAACGGTCGAGGGGATGGAATGGCTCCGCTCCATCGGTGCGCGGATGGCCGTTGCCGGGCGGATGCTGTGGGGCGAGACCGAGCCAGAAGAACGCGCAGGTTACGCCGAGTTCTTCGCCCAACACGGCTTTGATATCGATGCCGAAAATCCGGGCATGACCGTGTTGTTTCCCGAAATGGACGCCTCCGTCGAAGTGCCGGAAATAACCACCGCTTGCTGGGGTATCCTGAACAAATCCCCGGCCGATGTAATGTGTTCGTCATCCCGGATGGTGGTGAAGCGCAAAGGCGCTGCGAAACCTGCGGTCCTCGCCTGCACTCTTCTGCCCTATTCGCCGGAATTTGAGTTGGGAGAAACCTTGGAAGAGGCCGAACGTGACGTCGCCCTCAACCACCCGCATTGCGCGAAGTTCTGCGTTCTGGGTGGGGCGAGTTGTTCGGCTTAGGCAAGCGGCGCGTTACGCATCCAGTTCAGCATCCCAGTAAAGGAAATCCATCCAGCTTTCGTGCAGGAAGTTAGGCGGAAACTTCCGCCCCATATTCTGCAATTCCTGCACCGCCGGGGCGCGTGGCGGCTTGCGCAAGGACATGTTCGCCTGCCGCAATGACTTCGACCCCTTGCGAAGATTGCACGGCGCACAGGCGGCCACGACGTTCTCCCAACTGGTGATCCCACCCGCCGCGCGCGGCACGACATGGTCAAAGGTCAGATCCCCCTTCGCCCCACAGTACTGGCAGCGGAATTCATCCCGCAGAAACAGGTTGAACCGGGTGAACGCGATGCGCTTCTGCGGTTTTACGTATTCCTTAAGGACAACAACCGACGGGATGCGAATTTCAACCGACGGGCTGCGCACCACTTGTTCGTATTCCGCAACAATATCAACACGTTCAAGAAAGGCAGCCTTGACCGCGTCCTGCCAGGGCCACAGCGACAGGGGATAGTAAGACAAGGGCCGGTAATCGGCGTTCAGAACCAGCGCGGGGTTGTGCCTCAACCGCGTCGGCTCATGGGTGAAATGTGTCCTGAAATCGCCGTCCATCTAACTGACTCCGTCCTCGCCCTGTGAGGTCTTTTGACCTTGCGAGGGCGGGACGTCCCGCCCCAGCTTGTGGATAACTATATATGGCGTTCGCATTCTGGCAAGCCCCATGATGTGCGACGCTGCTGAACCTGTGTTATCCTGTGACTGCAACACAACCATGACGCCGACCCGACCGGAGATTCCATGCCGCCACCGCCGCTCCGTTCCATCCTCGAAGCGACACTCTACGCCGACGATCTGGACGCAGCCGAAGAATTCTATGAGAACAAGCTGGGGCTTGAAAAGATTATCCGCGTCCGCGACCGTCACGTGTTCTTTCGCGTCGGACCCGTGATCCTGCTGATCTTCAATCCGTATGAGACTGAGAAGCCGACCGATAATCCAAACCTTCCGGTGCCGCCGCATGGTGCGCGGGGGCCGGGGCATTTATGCTTCTCTGTGTCGACGGCGGAGATCGACGCTTGGCGCGCGAAGTTAGTCGCGGAAGGTATTGAAATCGAATCGGAATTCGCGTGGCCAAACGGCGCGCGATCACTCTATTTCCGCGACCCCGCGGGCAATTCCGTCGAAATAGCAAATCCGGTGCTATGGGCGGATTAGCCCTCAATCCCAAGCTTCTGATGCATGAATGACAGCGCCACACCCAACCCATCCGGCGCGATTCCGTGCCCGGTGCCCTGCATGACGTGGCTGTAAACCTCAAAACCAGCTTCCAGTAGGGCGTTGCCTGCTTCGTTCAGGCTTTGCGGTGGGACCACATCATCCTGATCGCCATGCACTAGCAGGACCGGAGGCTTGGAAACAGCCTCCGCTGCCAGCAGTTGCGGTTCGATCAAACGACCAGAAAAGCCGACAACCCCGGCGACCTGCTCCGCCCGGCGCGGCGCGACGTGAAGGCTCATCATCGTGCCTTGAGAGAACCCGAAAAGCACCATTTTTTCGGTGCTTACGCCCTCTTCTTCCAGCACGGCGTCAAGATATGCGTTCAAATCGTCGACCGCTGCGGCCATCCCTTCGGCGGCTGCTTCCTCGGACGATCCGTCAAGCCAAGGGATCGGAAACCACTGATACCCCATCGGGTTCGCGGCACTCCGCTCTGGCGCGTTGGGGGCCAGGAAGACCGTATCCGGCATGTGCTGCGATAAGGGATCAGCCAACCCAAGCAGGTCCGCTCCATCCGCGCCATAGCCATGCAGGAACACCACAACGCTTTTCGTTGTACCGGACGCCGCCGCCCGCCGGGCGCTTTCCAGTTTGCGAGTCATCTGATCCCTTCCCGTTGTTTTTCGACCCTGTAGTAGGCCCATAGCAACCGCGCCGCAACCGATCGCCAGGGGGACCACGCTTCGGCCATTTCGCGGAACGCGCGTTCGCTTGGTCGAGCGTCGAGGTTGAACAAGATCCGCGCGGATTCCTGTAAAGCAAGGTCACCCGGCGCAAACACATCCGCCCGCCCCAGCGCGAGCATCGCATAAATCTCTGCCGTCCAGCGCCCGATACCGGGAATCGCGACGAGTGTTTCGATAACCTCATCCGTGGGGGTGTTTCGCAGGGCTTTGTAGTCAATCCGCGCCTCTGCCAGCGCGCGGGCATAGCGGACCTTTGGCCGCGACAGGCCACAGGCGCGTAAATCCTCATCCGTCGCCCACAACACCTTGCGCGGCCCGGTCATCTTTGCCGCCCGCAACCGCGCCCAGATCGCCGCAGCGGCAGAGACCGAAATCTGTTGGCTGACGATTGCATCAAGCAACGCCTCAAACCCATCTTTTTTGAGGCGAAGCGGCAGCGGCCCCGTCTGTTCCAGCGCATCCGCAAAGCGGGGCTCTTGCCCTGCCAGCACGGCCGCACCTTCAGCAACACAAGCTGGCCCTTCGATCACGCGCCCGATCACCGAAAGCACACGCCTTGGACGCATAAAGACGGAGAAACTCCGGCCTTCACATCCACTAACAGAGGGTCATCAAATCGGTTCATCCGGCGAACTATACGCGCCCCGGCACGGTCAGCAATAGCTTCCGCGCGGGAATGCCACCGGCCACACTTCCCCTTTCCAGCAAAACCGGATACGAGCGTTTCATGTCCGACCTTGCCGCCCCCACGACCGCCGCAGAAACCGACCGTCGCGCCCGACGGAACGTGACCGTCTTGGTGTTTGTGCAGGCGATTTTAGGCTCACAAATGCCAATCCTGTTCACGATTGCCGGGCTGGCTGGACAGGGGCTCGCATCAAATATCTGCTTCGCGACACTACCGATCTCGCTGATCGTGCTCGGCTCAATGCTCGCGGCGCAGCCGCTTTCGGCGTTGATGCAGAAATATGGGCGGACGCTCGGATTCTTTATCGGCTCCTTCGCTGGAGCGATCGGAGCTGCGATTGCTGCACTTGGCCTTTACCAATCCTCGTTCACGCTATTCCTTGTCGGATCATTTGTGACCGGTATCTATATGTCCGCGCAGGGTTTTTACAGATTTGCGGCTGCTGACACGGCGTCCGACGCGTTCCGGCCCAAGGCGATCTCCTACGTCATGGCCGGTGGCCTCGCCGCCGCAGTGATCGGCCCGCAGCTTGTGAAGGTCACGGATGATGTGTTCCCAGTCGTGTTTCTGGGCAGCTACGTCGCGGTGATTGTGCTGAACATCATCGGATCGGCGCTGTTCCTGCTGCTCGACATCCCGAAACCGCCTGCACCTACGATGGACTCCCCTAAGGGACGGTCGCGGCTAGAACTGTTGCGCACCCCTCGCATCGCTGTCGCGATCATCTGCGGAATGGTGTCTTACGCGCTGATGAACCTCGTCATGACGTCGACGCCCCTCGCGGTGGTTGGATGCGGATTTGAAAAGGACGTGGCCGCCGATGTCGTGACCGGTCATGTCCTCGCGATGTTTGCGCCGTCTTTCTTCACCGGCCACCTGATCGCCCGTTTCGGGGTAGAGCGGATTGTGGCGCTAGGCTTGATTATCCTTGCTGCGGCGGGGGCCGTAGCCCTTGCGGGGGTGGAGGTTGAAAACTTCTTCATCGCGCTGATCCTGCTGGGGTTCGGCTGGAACTTCGGCTTTATCGGCGCAACGTCGATGCTTGCCGGGGCGCACGCGCCGGAGGAACGCGGACGGGTGCAAGGCATGAACGACATGATCGTGTTCGGCTGCGTGACGATTGCCTCGCTCGCCTCCGGTGGATTGATGAATTGTTCCGGCGGAACTGCGGCGGAAGGGTGGAATGCGGTGAACCTAGCGATGGCCCCGTTCCTGATGCTGGCAGGCGGCGCGTTGATCTGGTTGATGCTGCGCCGCCCGGAGGAGGCTTAGGCGCTTACCATCGCCCTGTCTGGCCTCGCCAGAGCAATCCCCAGCGCCGCGCAAATTCACTTTGGTCAAGCGCCCCATCCGCGACCCGGCGCGGATCGGCAATCGCCGCCTTCAGCACGCTTTCCGCGCGCCACCCCGCAAGCAGCGCTGGCGTTGCGGCGCAAGCAACCTGCCCCCGCTTCGCCCGCGCGGATTTCAACCGCGACAACGCCCGTTGCGCCAACGCGACCACAGCGTCCGGGCGGCCATCAAGCAGCGGAATACGCCCCCGCGCCTCAAGCTCCGGCACGGCTTGCAGCCAGCCCGCGACCCCTGCCCCGAACGAGAAATCCCGCACCACGGGTTCCGACGCGACATCCGCGCCAAGCGCTGTCGCCGCAGACCACATCAAATGTCCGGCGGTTGCGTCGATATGGGCATCGAACGCCGCCTGATCCTCAAACGCATCACGGTAGATATCCCACCGCCGCGCGGCGACCAGTGCGTCGAGTGGTTCGGTGTCAATCTCGCCTGCCCGGATCGCCTCGGCCAGTGGCGCGGCGACCTCATGCGCGCGCGGGGGTTTGCCTGCTGCGATCTCCTCTAACGCATCGCGCCAGAATTGCAGGCGCATTTCGGCGATCATCGGTTCCTGCGTGACCCACGGGGCGCGGGCGACCTCAAGGTTGAAGGCATAAAGCGGGAACAGCTTAGCCCGCGCCCCAGGCGAGGCTGTCATCGTCGACAGAAACCGATCCGGGTCGCCCCGGCGCACCATCTCTGCGCAGGCAGCGAGGGTCACGCGGTTGCCCCGTCCCGGATCAGTTTCCAATTGATCGCGTCCAGCAATGCCTCAAAGCTCGCATCGACGATGTTGGGCGACACACCGACCGTCGACCAGCGACGGCCTTTGCTGTCTTCGCTGTCGATCACAACGCGGGTGACGGCTTCGGTCCCACCATCGGTGATCCGCACCTTGAAGTCGACCAGCCGCATATCCTCAATAAGGCTCTGATACGGGCCAAGGTCTTTCGCCAGCGCCGTTGACAGCGCGTTGACCGGGCCGCGGTCGTTGCCCTCCGCATCCACGCTTTCGGACACCGACAGCATCTTTTCCTCGCCGATCTTCACGACCACCACGGCTTCGGAGAGCGACACCATCTTGTTGCGCTTGTTCTTGCGCCGCTCAACCGTCACCTTGTAGCGCTTCACCTCAAAGAACTGCGGCAACAGGCCAAGCTCGTCCCGCGCCAGCAGTTCAAAGCTCGCCTGCGCGGTGTCGTAGGAGTAGCCCTTCGCCTCGCGTGCCTTGATCCTGTCGAGGATGCGCGGCAGCGCGGGATCGTCCCGCGCGACGTCCAATCCAGCATCAGAAAGCCGCTTGCGCAGGTTCGATTGGCCCGCCTGATTGGACATCGGGATGATGCGGGCGTTGCCGACCACTGCCGGGTCAATGTGTTCGTAGGTCGACGGGTCTTTCAGGATCGCGCTGGCGTGCAGCCCCGCCTTATGCGCAAAGGCAGACGCGCCAACGTAAGCCGCCTGCCGCAGCGGAACGCGGTTGAGAATATCGTCGAGCATCCGGCTCGCCTGCGTCAGCCCCTCAAGCGCCTCTGGCGTCACGCCTATATCGAAGCGCTCCGCATACGTAGGCTTCAGCAACAACGTAGGAATCAGTGCCGTCAGGTTCGCGTTGCCGCAGCGTTCGCCCAGGCCGTTCAGCGTGCCCTGAACCTGCCGCGCCCCCGCGTCAACGGCGGCGAGCGTGTTGGCCACAGCGTTTTCCGTGTCGTTATGGGTGTGGATGCCGACATGCATCCCCGGAATGCCCGCCGCGATGACGTCGGCCACGATTGCGGCCACCTCCGACGGCATCGCACCGCCATTGGTGTCACAAAGCACGATCCATCGCGCGCCCGCGTCATGGGCGGCCTTCACGCAGGTCAGCGCGTAGTCGGGGTTCGCCTTGTAGCCGTCAAAGAAATGCTCCGCATCGAACAGCGCTTCGCGGCCAGACGCGACGATATGGGCGACGGAGGCTGCGATGTTCTCGACGTTTTCCTCAAGCGTAATCCCAAGCGCATCCGTCACATGGAAATCATGCGTCTTACCGACAAGACAAACCGCAGGCGTATTCGCGTTCATCACAGCGGCGAGCACATCGTCGTTTTCAGCCGACCGCCCTGCCCGCTTGGTCATTCCGAACGCCGTGAGCGTGGCTTTCGTTTTCGGCGCGACCTCGAAAAACTCGCTATCCGTCGGGTTCGCACCGGGCCAGCCGCCCTCGATATAATCGACACCCAGCGAGTCCAGCGTCGCCGCGATCTGCTGCTTTTCAGACGTAGAGAACTGCACGCCCTGAGTCTGCTGCCCATCGCGGAGCGTCGTGTCATAGAGTGAGAGGCGTTCGCGGGTCATTTGAGTGCCTCCAGCTTGGCGGGGTCGAAGTTCTCGGTCTTTTCCCAGATCGAACCGTTCTTGGTATCGACCAATACGACTCCTGCATCCGCAAGCTGGTCCCGAATTCGATCCGCTTCGGCAAAGTTCTTGGCTCTCTTGGCTTTATCTCGGGCTGCGGCGATTTTCTGGATATCTTCGTCGACCCCGCCCGAAACAACAAACTGGGCGGCGTTGCCTGTCACACCTATTTTACCAGTTTCCGCCGATAAAACGTATTTGGCGGGCGCAGCGTATTTTTCGCCAAGTCCATCTTCGAGGAGTCCCAAGAAAACCGCTGACGCCTTCAGCGCGGCAAAGTCTTTCTTCTGGAACAATCCATGCAGCGCGGAAATTGCTCCCGAGGTGTTTAGGTCGCCGACAAGTGCAGCAATCACGTCAGCCGATACCTCACCTGCTTCAACATCCTTCGTCTCTGCGCGCCAGCGACCAAGCTTTTCGCGGGCGTCGTTGGCTTTCTTCTCCGTCCAATCCATCGGCTTCCGATAATGCGTGCTCAGCATCACGAACCGGATCACTTCGCCCGGCACGCCCTGATCCAGCAGATCGCGCACGGTGAAGAAGTTGCCAAGGCTCTTTGACATCTTCTTACCCTCGACTTGCAACATCTCATTGTGGATCCAGACATTGGCAAAGTCGCCCTCCGGGTGGGCGCATTTCGACTGGGCGATTTCGTTTTCGTGATGTGGGAACTGAAGGTCGTTGCCGCCGCCGTGGATATCGAAACTCTCCCCCAGCAGATCATGCGCCATGGCCGAGCATTCGATATGCCAGCCGGGGCGCCCGCGGCCCCAGAGGCTATCCCAGCCGGGCAAATCGTCGGTTGAAGGCTTCCACAGCACGAAATCCATCGGGTTCTTCTTATAGGGCGCAACCTCAACCCGCGCCCCGGCGATCATGTCATCGACAGAGCGGCCCGACAGCGTGCCGTAATCCTTGTAGCTTTCGACAGCGAACAGCACGTGACCCTCGGCGGCGTAGGCGTGCCCTTTCGCGATCAGATCTTCGATCATCGCCACCATCTGCGGGATGAACTCCGTCGCGCGGGGCATCTCTGTCGGCTCAAGCGCGCCAAGCGCTTTCATGTCCTCAAGATACCAACCGATCGTTTCTTCGGACCGCTCATGCACCAGTTCTTCGAGCGAGCGCGGATCGCCCGCCTCTTTCCGCGCGAGCGCCGTCGCGTTGATCTTGTCGTCAACGTCGGTGAAATTGCGCACGTAGGTTACGTGGTCTTCGCCATAGACATGCCGCAGCAGCCGGAACAGCGTGTCGAACACGATCACCGGGCGGGCGTTACCAAGATGGGCGCGGTCATAGACCGTCGGCCCGCAGACATACATTCGCACATTGTCCGGGTTTAGCGGGGAAAAGACCTCTTTCTTGCGGGTCTTGGTGTTATGAAGCTTGATCTCGACCATAAGTCCCTCTCACGCGCGGTGCCGCACGCGGGCTTATCAACTTCGATCTTGTATGGAAACATGAAAGACGGCCCGCGTGACGATGTCAGCGGATAATACAAATCGTAACGATGGTTGCCGTTTTCATGTGGCAGAGCATAGCGCAGGCGGCCCGATCCGCCAAGTACCTTGATTTTGGCGGGCCTGATCCGCAGACTGACGGCTATGAGCCGAGAGTTTGTTAACACCACCTGCGCCGCCTTTCCGGGGGCCGAAGTCTCCGACCCGTGGGGCGGCGGGCATGACGCGTGGAAGGTTGGCGGCAAGATGTTCGCCTGCGTCGGGTCTGTCGGTGACGGGGTGTCCGTGAAATGCGCCGACATCGAAACCGCGCAACTGCTGATCGAAGTCGGCCACGCCAAACGCGCACCCTATTTCCACAAGAGCTGGGTCCATATCCCGTGGGGTATGGTTGAGGACGGCGAACTTGCCGAACGGCTGGAGGCGTCCTATCGCATCATCCGCTCGGGTCTCACCAAAAAGGTGCAGGCGACTTTGGGATAATCACCTGTTCGCCGCTCTCAGGGTTTGACAATCCCGCACCTCCGTGGTCGCGTGCCCGAAACAGGTGGCGGAGGCGGAGATGAAGCTATCGAACAGGATCACCGGATTGACGGGCGGCGGGTCGGACGGCTGGCATCTGTTCCTGAAAGCACGCCAGATGAAGGCGGCGGGTGCCCCGGTTGTTGAACTGACGATTGGTGAGCATGATATTCGGACGGTTCCAAAAATTCTCGACGCAATGCAGGCCTCCGCGCTGGGCGGGCATACGGGCTATGCCGCTGTTCCGGGCGTGGACGCGCTGCGGGAAACCGTCGCGCGGCGGGTCACGGAACGCACCGGTGTTAAAACCGGGCCGCAAAACGTGCTGATTACCCCCGGTGGTCAGGCGGGCTTGTTCGCGGCCCATCACGCGGTGTGTGACGAGGGCGACCGGGCGCTGTTCATTGATCCCTATTATGCCACCTACCCCGGCACATTGCGCGGCGTAGGTGCGAAGCCCGTGGCGATCCCTGCCCATGCCAGCAACGGGTTCCAGCCAAGCGCCGACGATATTGCGGCAAAAGCGGCCGGCGCGAAATCGCTGCTCATCAACTCCCCCAACAATCCGACGGGGGTGGTCTACACGCAGAAAACGCTGGAAGGGATTGCCGAGGTGTGCCGCACCCACGACCTCTGGCTCATTTCGGATGAGGTTTACGACACCCAGGTCTGGCGCGGCAACCACATCAGCCCCCGGGCCCTGCCCGGCATGGCAGAGCGCACGCTGGTCGTCGGGTCGATGTCGAAAAGCCACGCCATGACCGGCAGCCGCGTCGGGTGGGTCGTCGGGCCGCCTGATGTCATCGCGCATTTGATAAACCTTGCGACCCACACGACATACGGCGTGCCGGGCTTTGTGCAGGATGCCGCGTTGTTTGCCCTGAACGAAGGTGCTGCGTTGGAGGAGGAGGTCGCCGCCCCCTTCCGCCGCCGCCGCGCGATTGCGCAAGACATTCTCGCGAAGCAAAACACCGTTAGCCTCGTTCCTGCCGATGGGGCGATGTATCTGATGCTGAACATCCGCGCGACGGGGCTGTCGGGCGACGACTTCGCGGATCGCTTGCTTGACGAAGAACTTATCGCCACGATGCCGGGGGAAAGCTTTGGCGAAGCCGCCTCTGGTCACATCCGGGTCGCGATGACCGTGCCGGACGATGAATTTGCCCGCGCCCTCCAAAGCCTTGTCGATTTCGCAGAAAGGAACAGAGCATGAGCAAGGATATCGGCGCGGATTTCCGCGCGCTTCACCGCCCCGGCAAGCCGTTCATCCTCGCGAACGCATGGGACATCGGCAGCGCGAAGATGCTTGAGGCGCTGGGGGCGGAAGCGATTGCGACCTCCTCCGCCGCGCACGCCTTCACGCTCGGGCGGCCCGACATGGGACATGTCACGCGGGACGAAGCACTTTCCCACGCCGCCGATCTTGTCGCCGCCGTCAACGTCCCGGTATCAGGCGATTTCGAAAACGGCTTCGCCACCGATCCTGATGGCGTCGCGGAAACCGTGCGCCTCGCCGCCGAAGTCGGGCTTGCCGGAATTTCGATAGAGGATACGGATCTCCCCTCCGCCACGCCCTACGAATTCGACCTGTCCGTCGAACGTATCAGCGCCGCAGCGTCCGCCGCGCGTACCCTGAAGGGTGATTTCGTCCTGGTCGCCCGCGCCGACGGGATCATGAACGGGGAATACGATATCGAGGAAGCCCTGCGCCGCCTCGCCGCGTATGAGAAGGCAGGCGCCGATTGTCTCTACGCCCCGCTTCCGGCCACGATGGACGACCTCAAACGCATCTGCGCGGCGACCAGCCTACCGATCAACGCGCTTGCCGCCGGTCCCTACACCAATGTCACGCGGGCCGAATTCGCCGCGGCGGGGGTCGCCCGCATCTCCCTCGGCAGCGCCCTCGCCCGCGCGACGCATCGCGTGATCCACGACGCCGCGAAGGCGATGTTCGATGACGGATCGTTCGCCCCGCTCGGCAACGGAATCAGCGGCGACCTGATCGACGGGCTTCTGACCGGAACCGCAGACGAAGCCCGAAAAACCGTGTAGGAACAAGCCGACACTGCCAGTCCGGAGAAACCCATGAAGCGTATTCTGCTGATCCTCGCCCTGCTCTGCCCGACCGCCCTGATGGCGCAGACCTATCCGGCCTACGACTCCGTCTACATCAACGATTACGGCAGTCTGATCGAGGATGAGGCGGAGGCCGCGCTTGCCGCAAAGCTCGAAAAGCTGCGCGACGACACCGGGATCGAAATGACCGTCCTGACCTTGCGCAGTTGGAAGACCTTTGGCGGCCACGATACGGTGGAAAGCTTCGCAACCGGGCTGTTCAATGACTGGGGCATTGGTGACGCGAACCGGAGCGACGGCATCCTGATCCTCGTGGCGCAGAATGATCGCGACATGCGGATCGAGCTTGGGAACGGGTATTCGGAATCGTTTGACATCGTCGCGGGAGACATCATCGACCAGCACTTCATTCCCGCCTTCCGCGATGCGAACTACAGCGAGGGGATCGTCAGGGGCACCACCGAAACCATCATTCGCATTGCCGAACGCCACGCGGACGGCCTTGCCCCGGAAGAGCGTCAACGCTCCGGCGCGGGTCTGCCACGTTTCCTGATCCCAATCATGTTTGCGGGCGTGGCGCTGCTGATTATCTTCCGCCGGTTCATCGGCGATCTGTTCACCCGCTTTAAATCATGCCCAAACTGCGGACGGCGCGGGTTGCATCGGCATCGCGAGGTCGTGACCCACGCCACGAAGGAAGAAACCGGCCTTCGGACCGAGACCACCAATTGCAGCCATTGCGATTATAACGATCATCGGAACGTCACGATCCCGATCCGAACGCGATCAAGCAGCAGCAGCGGCGGGTCATTTGGCGGCGGAAGCTCCTCAGGCGGTGGGGCGTCCGGCAAATGGTAGTCTAAAAACGACATTTTGGCGGAAACAGACCTGACAGCGGCCTAAACTCCTTCTTACGCTGTGGAAAAGCGGAGGGGTCATGGCCGGGCACGATTGGGTCATCGCGTTGGTGATCAGAACCATCGGTGCGGAAAGAGGGCGCGCAGCGCGCGGGCGGCCGTCGGTGTAATCCACCGCCGTAGCCCCTGCCCCACTCCCAAAACCCGAGTATTCCATGACAGATCAATCCCCACGCCGTTCCGGTGGACGCGCCGCGCGCCGCGCTATGCGGGCTGCCCCGCTCACCGACGATATCCGCCCGATCCGCCCCGGCATGGAGGGCGGCACCTATCAGCCGCTGACCGGTGCGCAAGTCGCCCGCATCCATGCTGCAGCACTTGAGGCGCTGGAACAGATCGGCCTTGCGGACGCGCCCCCATCAGGGGTGGAGATTTTGACCGCGGTCGGCGCGATCCTCGGCGACGATGGTCGCCTGCGCTTCCCCCGCGCCTTGGTCGAAGACATGCTGGCGAAAGCCGCGAAAGAAATAACGTTATGCGGGCGCGACCCGGCGCATGACCTGCAACTTGGCGGCAACCGCGTGCATTTCGGCACCGCCGGGGCGGCCGTTCACATGGTCGATCCCGATGGGCGCAATTACCGCGAGTCGACCGTGCAGGATTTGCATGACGCGGCGCGGATCGTCGATCAGCTCGACAATATCCACTTTCTCCAGCGCCCGATGGTGTGCCGGGACATTCCCGACAATTACGAGATGGACCTGAACACCATCTACGCGACCTGCGCAGGCACCACGAAACACATCGGCACGAGCTTTACGGAGCCCGCCTTCGTCCCCGGCGCGTTTGATATGCTGCACATGATTGCGGGCGGTGAAGAGGCATGGCGCGCACGGCCATTTCTAAGCAACTCAAACTGCTTCGTCGTGCCGCCGATGAAATTCGCCACCGAAGCCTGCCAGGTGATGGAGGCTTGCATCGAAGGCGGAATGCCCGTGCTGCTTCTGTCCGCGGGCATGGCGGGCGCAACCGCGCCCTCGACCATCGCGGGCGCAATCACGCAGGCGTGCGCGGAATGTCTGGCCGGGATCGTCTACGTGAACGCTATCCGGCCCGGTCATCCGGCGATCTTCGGCACCTGGCCGTTCGGGCTGGACCTACGCACCGGCGCTATGACCGTCGGGTCGGGTGAGCAGGCATTGCTGACAGCGGGCTGCGCACAGATGCACAAATTCTACGGCATCCCCGGCGGCGCGGCGGCTGGCGCGTCGGATTCAAAACTTCCCGACATGCAAGCCGGGTGGGAACAGATGTGTTCCAACGTCATGGCCGGGCTGTCCGGGCTGAACATGGTCTATGAGGCCGCGGGAATGCACGCCTCATTGCTTGGTTTCTGCCACGAATCCCTGATCCTTGGCGACGATCTGATCGGACAGGCGATGCGCTGCGTGCGGGGGATCGAAGTGACGGACGAAACGCTCGGCCTCGATCAGATGCGCGAGGTCTGCCTTGGCGGGCCTGGTCACTACCTTGGCACGGATGCGACGCTGGGCCGGATGCAGACCGATCACGTCTACCCCGCGCTGGGCGATCGGACCTCACCAAAGGAATGGGCAGAGCTTGATAAGCCCGACCTCGTCAAGAAGGCGACGGCGCGAAAGGAAGAGATCCTGTCCGAACGCTCAGCCGCCCAGTTTGACCCCGCCCTCGATGCGGCGATCAGGGCCAAGTTCAACATCCACTTGCCGACGTAGGCTAAGCGCGGAGCCGTTCGCCTTTCGCATCAAACGGCGGCTCTGCCAAAACTCGCGCCCGGTGTGGCCGGCCTAGGATGAAGATATCAACCTCATCCCCCGGCGCCGCGGTGCCTGCCTTGAGGTAACCCAGCGCCAGCGACGCCCCGACCGTGTGGCCGTAGGTGCCGGATGTCACGTGGCCCGCGGGCGCGCCATCCAGCGTGAAGATCGGCTCTCCGCCCGTCGCGTCGGCGTCCGTTACGTCAACCTCGAACAGCGAGAGCGTTTCGCGGGCGGGCTTGTCCATCACGGCGGCATAGGCGGCCTTGTTCAGGAATTCCTTGTCCATCTTAACCAACCGTGCCAGCCCAACCTCTTGCGGCCAGTATTCGGGCGAGTATTCCCGGCCCCAGCTGCCGTAACCCTTTTCGACCCTCAGCGACATCAAAGCGCGACCGCCGACAGGCCCGGCCCCGACGTCTTTGCCAGCTTTCAACAGAGCTTCGTAGAGCGCCAGTTGATCGCCCACATCGCAATGAAGTTCCCACCCCAGATCGCCGGTGAAGGACACCCGAAGCGCGACGGCCTCGACACCCGCGACCACGATCCGATTTGACCGCATGAACGGGAATGCCTCGGTCGATAGGTCCGCATTGGTCAACCGTTCCAACAACGCCCGCGATTTTGGCCCTGCGATGTTGAACCCGCAGACCGCTTCGGTCCGGCTTTCGAACGTCGTTCCGTCTGGCAGCGGCACCTGTTTCCAGAATCGGTTGTGATAGCGTTCGGCCATGCCCGAGCCGATGATCCAGAACTCCTCCTCCGCGATGCGCGTGACGGTGAAATCCCCGGCGACACCGCCGCGCACCCCGATCAGAGGCGTTAGGCAGGACCGTCCCACCGCGGTCGGCATCCTGTTGGCGAAGACCGCGTTCAACCAATCTTCTGCCCCCGGGCCGCGACAGATGTATTTGGCGAAATTTGAAATATCGATGATCCCGGCAGCCTCTCGAAGCATCCGGCATTCGCGGCCGACCGGTTCAAACCAGTTCTGGCGTTTGAACCCGTCCGTATCCTTGGTGCCGGGTGTCTCAGCGAACCAAAGCGGGTGTTCCCAGCCGTAGTTTAGGCCGAACACAGCGCCCATTGATTTCTGCAACTCATAGATCGGTCGCGTCCGCGCCGGGCGCCCGGCGTCACGTTCTTCGTTCGGGAAATGGATTTTGAAGCGATGCGCGTATTGATCCTGCACCCGCGCCTTGGTGAAGGCCTTGCCCGCCCAAACGCCAAACCGTGCCAAATCCCACGCGAAGAGGTCGAGCTTTGGTTCACCCTCGACAATCCATTCCGCCGCCAGCATCCCCAAACCGCCCGATTGCGAAAAACCGGGGATGATGCCGTTGCAACAGAAGTAATTGCTAAGCTCCGGCACCGGCCCGAACAGCGCGTTCGCGTCCGGCGACCAGATCATCGGGCCGTTGATGACGCGCTTGATCCCCGCCTCACCGACGGCTGGCACACGGTCGATGGCGCGCATCATGTTATCCTCGATCCGCTCCAGATCGTCGGCGAACAATTCGTGGCCGAACCCTTGGGGGGTGCCCTCCTCTGCCCAGAACTTCATCGCCTTTTCATAGGCACCGACCAACAGGCCATTGCCTTCCTGACGCAGGTAGTATTCGCCATCGCGGTCCGCGACTGACGGCAAGCGGCGGCCCATATCCGCAATCTCTGCAATAGTTTCGGTGACGAAATACTGATGTTCCGTCGGCATCAGCGGCAGTTCGATCCCGGCCATCGCCGCAACCTCTCGCCCCCAAAGCCCACCGGCGTTCACGACCCATTCGGCCTTGATGCTGCCCTTCGCGGTTTCGACGACCCATGTGCCATCCGGCTGCGGCACGGTTGCCGTGACGGGGGTGAACCGCATGATTTCCGCCCCCATTTTTCGCGCGCCAGCAGCATAGGCCATCGTGACGCCCGACGGGTCGACGTTGCCACCGTCGGGTTCATACATGATGCAGCGGATGCCGTCGAAATTGACCATCGGGTGTAACCGCTCCGCCTCATCCCGGCTCACCTCGTGGAAATTCATGCCATAAAGCTTTGCCTTGGCTTCTTGCAGCCGTAACTGATGTTCCCGCGCCTCGGTCTGCGCGAGGTAGAGAGAGCCCGGCTGAAAAACCCCGCAACCCTGCCCGGTTTCCTGCTCAAGCTGTTTATACAGGTTCATCGTGTAGTGCTGAATGCGGCTGATATTGGTGCTGTCATGCAGCCCGTGGATATTCGCCGCCGCGTGCCAGGTAGACCCCGATGTCAGCTCATCCCGCTCCAGCAGGACAACATCGGTCCAGCCAAGTTTTGCCAGATGATAGAGGATGGAGCACCCGACAAGCCCTCCTCCGATGACGACGACTTGAGCGTGTGTGCGCATGGGACCCGCGTTTTGTTGCGTTTCAATTGCTTTCACCCTGACGGGACGCCCAGAAAAATAATGCCCGATCCCGACACAGAGTTTCCTCACAGCGTCAAGTTTCGGCGTTTGACCCTATTTCGTTTGCGACGCAACATGCCGCAAATCTACATGATTTGAACGGCCACGCATCGGACGCTGCCGGAAAATCAAGATGTGAAAGGCCCGACCATGAAAACCCATACGCGTGTCTGTGTCATTGGCGGCGGCGTCGTCGGGGCATCCGTCCTTTACCATCTGACCAAGCTCGGTTGGACCGACGTGATGCTGGTAGAGAGGTCGGAACTAACGTCAGGTTCAACATGGCACGCGGCTGGCGGATTTCATACGCTGAACGGCGACACCAACATGGCGGCGCTCCAGGGTTACACGATCCGGCTGTATAAGGAGCTTGAGGAACTGACAGGCATGTCCTGTGGTCTTCACCACGTTGGCGGCGTTACCCTCGCCGACACGCCGGAGCGCATGGATATGCTGAAGGCAGAGCGGGCCAAGCACCGCTATATGGGCCTTGAAACCGAAATCCTGTCACCGGAAGAAATCGCCAAGATCGCCCCCGTCACCAATGTCGAAGGCGTGCTCGGCGGGCTTTATGACCCGCTTGACGGCCACCTCGACCCGTCCGGCACGACACACGCTTATGCGAAGGGTGCCCGGATGAACGGGGCTGAGGTGGTTCTTCACACCAAAGTCGAAGAAACCAACCCCCGCCCCGATGGAAGCTGGGAGGTCGTGACCGACAAGGGCACGATCATCGCGGAACACCTTGTCAATGCCGCGGGCCTTTGGGCGCGCGAAGTCGGGGCGATGGCCGGCGTCTACCTGCCACTCCACCCGATGGAGCATCAATACCTCGTCACCGATGATATCCCATCGATCTACGAACGCGACGCCGAACACCCGCACGTCATGGACCCCGGCGGTGAAAGCTATCTGCGGCAAGAAGGGCGCGGGCTATGCATCGGGTTCTACGAACAGACCTGCAAGCCGTGGGCCGTCGGCGGCACCCCTTGGGAATTCGGGCATGAATTGCTGCCCGACGATATTGACAAGATCGAAGAAAGCATTGAATTCGCTTATAAACGCTTCCCCGTTTTGGCAGATGCAGGGGTCAAGAACATCATCCACGGCCCCTTCACCTTCGCGCCCGACGGAAACCCACTTGTCGGCCCAGTCCCGGGCCTAAGCAACTATTGGTCGGCTTGCGGAGTCATGGCGGGCTTTTCCCAAGGCGGCGGGGTCGGCCTGACCCTTGCCCAATGGATGATCGAAGGAGAGCCGGCGCGCGACGTCTTCGCGATGGACATCGCCCGCTTCGGCAAGTGGATCACCCCCGGCTACACCCTACCAAAGGTCGTTGAGAACTATCAAAACCGCTTTTCCGTCAGTTACCCGAACGAAGAGCTCCCGGCTGCGCGGCCATTCCAGACGACCCCGATGTATGACATCTGGGACAGCATGGGCGCGGTTTGGGGCCAGCAATTCGGGCTTGAGGTGCCGAACTACTTCGCGGAAGGGGATGAACCGCGTTACGAAACGCCGTCTTTCCGCCGCTCAAACGCGTGGAATGCGACGCGACGGGAAGTAAAGGCCGTCCGTGAAGCCGTTGGAATCAATGAGGTTCAAAACTTCGGCAAGTTTCGTGTCACTGGCGAAGGTGCCCGCGCATGGCTTGACCGGGTCATGGCAGGTCGGATGCCGAAACCGGGGCGGCTGTCACTGACCCCGATGCTGTCGCCCAGGGGTCGGCTGATCGGCGATTTCACAGTGTCCTGCCTGTCGGAGGCTGAATTCCAGCTTACCGCCTCCTACGGCTCCCAAGCGTTTCACGAACGCTGGTTGCGTCGGAACCTCGACGATGGCGTGACGCTTGAGAACATCTCGGACCGGCGCACTGGCTTTCAGATCGCCGGGCCGAAGGCACGTGATGTGCTGGCCGCTGTGACTCACGCCGATGTCGCCTCAATGAAATTCCTCGATGTGCAGCGCATGACGATCGGCATGTGCGACTGCATTGTGCAACGGGTCAGCTATACCGGCGATCTGGGCTACGAGATTTATACAGACGCGATGAGCCAGCGCGCCCTGTTCCACGACCTATGGGCCGAGGGGCAGAACCACGGCATGCGCCCCTTCGGGATGCGCGCGATGATGAGCCTGCGGCTCGACAAATTCTTCGGCTCTTGGCTGAGTGAATATTCGCCCGACTATACCGCCGCCGAAACGGGGCTGGATCGCTTTATCTCTTTCAAGAAGAATGTTGATTTCATTGGACGATCCGCCGCAGAGGTTGAACGGAAAAACGGCACCGCCCGCACGCTGGTCGCTTTCGAAGTCGATGCGGATGACGCCGACGTAGTTGCGTATGAACCGGTGTGGATTGATGGCGAGGTCAAAGGCTTCTGCACCTCCGGCGGGTATTCGCACTACACGGACAAATCAATCGCGCTCGCGCTGATCCCGACGGAACATGCGAAGGATGGTTTGGCGGTTGAGATTGAGATTCTAGGCGACATGCGGCCCGCGACGCTCATCAGCACCCCGTTGTTTGACCCGGAAGGGGCGCGAATGCGCGGTTAGCGCAGGCTACTCAACCAATTGAATCGCCTCTTCCCGCGTCAAAACACGGCGGGCGGGGGCGTAGTTGCGTAAGCCTTCTTTGGTTTCCAACTCCGGGAACAACTCCATAATCTCGGTCCGCTGGGCATTGCCGATGCCTTTCAGCGTATGATCGTCGGGCTGAAAGCTCTCGGTCCATGCGCCATTCGCCAGAACAACCTGATGGTGATCGAATAGGATGTGGACATAGCAGGTATCAACCGCCCCGGCGCGGCAGACGCCGCGATTGTCGACCATGTGTTTCGCGGCGACCAGCACTTCCGGTTCTTCAAAATGAAGCGACGTGCGATCCTTCGTCACAAGCATCCGGTGGTTCGGGCTGACCATCATATCCCGCTCTGGCAGGCCATTCCCGAGCGATCGTGCGCGGATCAGAATCGGGCGCAGATGCGGCGTGTGCGCCACCTTGCGCCGCGGAAAGACCTTCGCCCCAACCCAACGGACGGTCTGAAGTCCGTTGTCGCGAGTCACGACCGCGTCGCCGGGCTTCAAATCCTCAATCTTCCGTTCACCCTTCGGAGTCGCGATATGCGTTCCGGGGGTAAAGCACGGCGTTGCTGCGGTGTTTTCGGCGTCATCAAATATCTGACGGTCCAATGTCATTCGTTTAATCCGTTTCTTTGCCAAGCCAATCGAACGGCTCGCACCAATTATTTGTCGTCAAAAACCGGTTGCCCGGCGGTCTAAAATGCCTTTCGCAAACCTCGGAAAAGCGAGGCTTGATCGTTCCGTCGGGGCGCTTGAACAAAGATGAGGGTCACGGCCAAAACGCCTGACACCCTCCAATTCCCCCACGGACACACCGAAAATACCAAGTTCCAGCCCGTGCAAAAAGGAAAAACCCCTGCCGTGCGCCGATGACGCTGCGACAGGTAATACGGCGGATTTGTTTAACATTCAGGATTGTCACGCGATTGATCGGGTATTGTTGCGATGGAAGAAACAGGCCTGTCGCGGGATTCTTGGTTGTTTTTCAAACATCTCTGGCGGCGCCTAAACCCGGCACCTGCCCAAATCGCCATGCCCGTTTCTCGCGACAAAGCAGTAGCTTAACACGAGTCTTTGATACGGCCGCCGCGTTCTGGTTGTGATGAAACGGGGTGGCAGTCACCCATCCAAACGCCGCATTGTTCGCGATAACCCTACGAACGCGCCACATCAGCCCGATTGTTTCCAATTCCAGCATCCGACGATTCGCGAATACGCTCTGTCGGCTTGTTTCGTTGTTGGGTGTGGTGCCCGAGGCGAGACTCGAACTCGCACGATGTTGCCATCGGGGGATTTTGAATCCCCTGCGTCTACCATTCCGCCACTCGGGCCACGGCGCTGATTTACCTATTCGGTCTTGGCGCGTCTACCGGAAAATGCGCCCGACTGCCATCAAAGCTGCCGGGCCGAGAATGTGTCGCATTCCCGCATGTCACCGGTTTCGTATCCCCGCTGAAACCAGTTCTGCCGCTGCTCTGACGTGCCGTGCGTAAAGGTGTGCGGCACGGGCCTGCGTCCGGCATTGCGTTGCAGCGTGTCGTCACCGATCTGACGTGCCGCATTCATCGCCTCGGCAATATCACCCCGCTCCAAGGAACCAAACTTGGCCTGCGCCTGTCGCGCCCAGATGCCAGAGAAGCAGTCGGCCTGCAGTTCGATCTGAACCGAAATCGCATTGCTTTGCGTTTCGCTGGACTGCGCGCGCACATTGTTGGCTTTCGATAGAATGCCAAGTTCATCCTGAACATGATGCGCGACCTCATGCGCCACGACATAGGCCGCCGCGAAGTCCCCCGATGCGCCAAGGCGGCGCGACAACGTCGTGAAAAATTCGGTGTCGAGGTAGGCTTTCTTATCCAGCGGGCAGTAGAACGGACCGGCAGCGCCATTCGCCCCGCCGCAGGCCGAGGTGGTTGCACCCTTGAACAGAACCAACGTCACCGGGTTATATTCCTGCCCGACCTGAGTGCGGAAGAGATCGGCCCAAACCTCTTCGGTATCGGCAAGCGTGACCGAAACAAACTCGCCCGCCTGCTGGTCGGCCTCTGTGATTTCGACCGAACCCGATGATTGCGCGCCGATCGATTGGTTGTTCAACAACGGCGATACGTCGATGCCCAGAAAGTAGCCAATCACAAGCACGGCGATCAAACCGATCCCGCCTATTCCACCAATCGCGCCAGCCCTGCTGCCGCGTCGATCCTCAATGTTCCGGCTTCCCCGTCGCCCACGCCATTTCATCGACACATCTCCTCGTTACATCATCCGATATTAACGTCTTCGCTTCATCCGGCAACGCAGAAGTGCTTGACGTAGGGGTTTGGGCGTGGTGCATGGGAAAGAAAAACGGGCAGAGCGGATGATCAGGCGGCTTTACGACTGGACCATAAACTTGGCACAGACGCCGCACGCGCTTTGGGCGTTAGCGGTTGTGGCGTTTCTGGAAAGCTCTGTCTTTCCGATCCCGCCGGATGTTCTGATGATCCCGATGGTTTTGGCCCGACCGTCCCGCGCTTGGCTGATCGCAGGCGTTGCGCTTGTTGCTTCGGTTCTTGGCGGGCTGTTCGGCTACTATATCGGGGCGAGCCTGTTTGAAACGGTCGGGCGGCCGATCCTCGAATTTTATGGAAAAGATGCCTATTTCGAGGATTTCGCAACCCGCTACAACGAATGGGGCGCGTGGAGCGTTTTGATCGCCGGCATGACACCGTTCCCCTACAAGGTCATCACGATCCTGTCCGGCACAACGGGGCTATCGCTACCCGTATTCATCGTTTCGTCAATCGTTGCGCGCGGCGTCCGGTTCTTCATCGTTGCCGCATTGCTGTGGAAATTCGGCGCTCCGATCCGCGACTTCATCGAGAAACGTCTTGGGCTACTATTCGTGGTGTTCCTTGTGATCTTGCTCGGCGGTTTCTATCTCGTTCGGTATCTATGACCCGTTCCATGCTTATCCTTTTCGCCGCCGGAGGCTCCCTCGCGCTACTGATTGCCGCGTTGGGGTTTCAGTTTATTGGCGACATGGCACCCTGCAAGCTGTGTATCTGGCAACGCTATCCGCATGGAGTCGCTGTGTTATGCGGCGTAATCGCCCTCGCCCTGAAGGACCGGATCTGGTGCATCCTCGGCGCGTGTGCGGCTGCGGCAAGTGGGTTTGTCGGAGCCTATCACACAGGCGTCGAAAGGGACTGGTGGGAAGGCCCGACGACCTGCACCTCCGGCGCGATCAATGACATCTCCGCCAAAGACCTGATGACCCAGATCCTGAACGCGCCGCTGGTCCGGTGCGATGATGTCGCGTGGGAGATGTTCACCCTGTCGATGGCAAGCTGGAACGCAATCGCGTCATTCGCGCTGGCCGGTCTTTGGATCATCGCCGCCCGGCGCTAACGCCGCCCCGCAGGCCCGGACGCGCGGCGCGTCGCCAACAGCAGATTGGTTTCGCTGGTCGCCACCCCATCAAACCGACGAATTTCGGCAAGCACGTTGTCCAACTCCTCAAGCGTGTCCGTCCCGATTTCTGCGATCAGGTCCCACTTTCCGTTGGTCGAATGTATCGCTTGCACCGCCGGGATACCGTTCAACCGATGCACGATCCGATCCGTGCCGCGCCCTTCGATCCCCAGCAGCATCAACCCCCGCACGGGGCTTTGGCTCGCCTCATCCCGCAGGATCACCGTGAAGCCAAGGATCACGCCGCTTTCGATCAGACGATCCATACGGCTGCGCACCGTGGTTCGGGACAGGCCAAGTTCTGACGAAAGTTCCGAAACCGATTTGCGTGAATCGCGGCGGAGCGCTGCGATCAATTTTGCGTCTGTATTATCCATTTTGTTAAAATCACCCTGCGATTTGAACTTTCGATATGCAAATTAATCAAAAACACGCCTCCTATCCACCCCGTTTTGTGCGAATCCTTGCCGCAACTCATTTTCTTGAATCGTAGGGGGCCGATATGGAACCGAAGACATGCGTATTGGTTGGGGCGCCGGTCGATAGTGGCAAGCGCCGTCAGGGTTGCTTAATGGGGCCGGATGCCTACCGGACCGCCGGACTGGCTGAGGTGATCGAAGAGCTCGGCCACAGCGTTCGTGACATTGGCAATGTGACACCGAAAGACGAACGCCCCGCAGAAAGCAGCAATGCGCAGGTCTATGATCTGCCGAAAAACGTCGCCTGGACCGAAGCGCTGAGCGAAGCGGCAGAGGCCGCCGCAGCCGAAGGTTTCCCCATCTTCCTTGGCGGGGATCATGCGCTGTCGCTTGGCACAGTCGCCGGGGTTGCGGTGCACGCGAAGAAAGCTGACCGCCCGCTGTTCGTTCTCTGGCTCGATGCGCATACGGATTATCACACACCGCTCACCACCGATTCCGGCCACTTGCACGGCACGCCGCTTGGCTACGTCACTGGCCGTGAGGGGTTCGAAGCGTTCCCTGCCCTGCCCGCCATGGTTCCGACCGAAAACGTGTGCCTCATCGGCTTGCGTTCCGTCGATGCCGCCGAACGGGCTGCCCTGCAAAGCACCGACATGCAAGCGCATGACATGCGGTCGATTGACGAGCGTGGAATCGCGACGCCGCTCAAGGCGTTTCTGAAGAAAGTGTCTGACGCGGGCGGAATGCTGCATGTTTCGCTGGACGTCGATTTCCTTGACCCGTCAATCGCGCCCGCTGTTGGCACGACGGTGCCGGGCGGTGCGACGTTCCGCGAAGGGCATCTGGTGATGGAAATTCTATGTGACAGCGGACTTGTCACATCTCTCGACCTCGTCGAACTTAACCCCTTCCTCGATGAACGCGGGCGCACCGCGCAGTTGATGGTGGACCTGACCGCATCGCTGCTTGGCCGCCGCGTCTTTGATCGCCCAACCCAGAGCTTTTGACATCGCTGAGCACCCTATCGCCGCCTGACCCGGAGACCCAAACCATGACCGCCCCCAAGCCATCCGAACTCGCCTACGTTCCGTTCGTCAGCGTTGAGAATATGATGAAGCTTGTCCATCATATCGGGATCGAACCGATGTTGTGCGACCTGTCGCGCTACATCGAGGATGACTTCCGCCGGTGGGAGTTGTTCGACAAGACGCCGCGCGTTGCGTCGCATTCCAAGGAGGGCGTGATCGAATTGATGCCAACCTCTGACGGAGAGGTTTATGGCTTCAAATACGTCAACGGCCACCCGAAGAATACTCGCGAGGGGCTTCAGACCGTGACCGCGTTCGGGCTGCTCGCCAATGTCGACACGGGCTATCCCGTGTTGCTGAGCGAGATGACCGTCCTCACCGCCCTACGAACCGCCGCGACCAGCGCGATGGTAGCAAGCCACCTTGCCCCGCAGGGCGCAAAGACAATGGCGATGATCGGCAACGGCGCGCAGTCTGAATTTCAGGCGCTTGCCATGAAGGCGATCTGCGGCATCGACTCCTTGCGGCTATATGACATCGACAAAGCTGCGACCGAAAAGGCGATGCGAAATCTTGAGGGGCTGGGCATGACTCTCACCCCCTGCCAAACGCCCGAAGAGGCGATTGAGGGCGCGCAAATCATCACCACCTGCACCGCTGACAAGCAATATGCCACGATCCTGACCGACAACATGGTCGGCGCTGGCGTCCACATCAACGCAATCGGCGGCGACTGCCCCGGCAAGACCGAACTGCACAAAGACATCCTTGGCCGCTCCGACGTGTTCGTCGAATATCCCCCGCAAACCCGCATCGAAGGCGAGATCCAGCAGATGCCCGAAGACTTCGTCGTGACCGAGATGTGGCAGGTCATCAATGGCGACGTGCCCGGCCGCGTCAACGACCGCCAGATCACGCTGTTTGACGGAGTCGGCTTTGCCATCGAAGACTTTTCAGCGCTACGATATGTCCGTGATCGGCTGGAAGATACCGGGCTATATCAAGACCTCGACATGGTGGCGGATCCCGATGACCCCCGCGATCTGTTTGGTATGCTGCAAAGGGCGAAACCCTAAACTTCCGAGCAATAAAAAGTCTGCGGGAGAGACAACTCCCTCTTTATACGCCGCGCCGCGGCTCTATGAGAGGACAGAACATGAAGACCGATATTCCAACAGGGGCGCGGATGCCTCATCTGTGGGAGGCGACCATATCGCTCTTCTCGCTTGTCGTCGGGATCAGCATTTCAATCGTGGCCTACGGGCTCGATCCGCAGATTCCGATGCTGCTGGGCGTGATCGTGGCAAGCCTTGTCGCGCTGCGCTGTGGCTTTAGCTGGCAGAACATTCAGAACGGGATGGTGCGAGGGATCACGAACGCCCTGCCCGCGATGATCATTCTGCTTGTCGTCGGTATCCTGATCGGGGTCTGGATTCTGGCGGGCGTTGTGCCGACGCTGATCTATTACGGGCTGCAATTCATGTCGCCCACGATCTTTCTGCCTGCAACGCTGATTATCTGCGCGATCACTTCACTTGCCACCGGGACAAGCTGGGGCACGTCAGGCACCATCGGTGTTGCGCTGATGGGGATCGGGGCCGGGCTTGGCTTTCCACTCCCGCTCGTCGCAGGTGCCGTTTTGTCGGGCGCCTATTTCGGGGACAAGATGTCACCGCTGTCCGACACCACGAACCTTGCGCCTGCGATGGCGGGAACGGATCTGTTCACCCACATCAAGCATATGTCCTATACGACCGGCGTTTCGATCACCCTGACGCTGATAATCGAAATCGTTCTGGGGCTACGCTACAGCGCGGCGGGTGGCGATCTTGAACGGATCGACACGATGCTGACCACGTTGGCCGATAACTTCACGATCAACCCGGTTTTGCTTTTGCCGCCCCTCGTGGTGCTGTTCGTGTCTTACCGCAAGATGCCCGCCATTCCAGGGATCACACTTGGCGTCATCGCCGGAGTTATCTGTGCAGTCGGCTTGCAGGGCGCAAATTACGAAGCCCTCGCGAACGCAGCATTCGGCGGATTCAGCTCGGACACCGGCGTTGATGAGGTCGACTCCCTCCTTTCCCGCGGAGGGCTCGAATCCATGTTTTTCACGATCAGCCTGATTATCGTCGCGATGATGTTCGGCGGTGTGATGGAGCGGACGAACCAGTTGAAGGTGATTGCAGATAAAATCCTGTCTTACGCAAAGTCGACCGCGTCGCTGATCACTTCGACGGTTTTGACATCCATCGCCGCGAACCTGATCCTGTGCGATCAATATATGGCAATCGTCATGGGCGCACGAACCTACGCGCCAGCCTATCGGGAACGTGGCCTTGCGCCGGAAAATCTGTCCCGCGCTGTTGAAGATTCTGCGACGGTGACAGCGAACCTCGTGCCCTGGAACTCTGGTGGCGCATATCAGGCGGCAACATTGGGCGTCGCGACAATCGCTTACCTGCCGTTCAACTTCTTCTGCTGGTTGTCGCCAATCGTGACGATCATCTTTGGCATCACCGGCTGGACGATCCACAGGATCGAACCCGAAGCCGCCGCCGAGGCGGCCGAGGTTTGACAATATCCGGGGCGGCGAACGTCGCCCCTTACCTTCCGAACCCTAATGCAGTGGGATTTCCCCGACGACGTTCTGCCATTCACCGGGAGAAATCATCTTGCGGTGCGTAAAGCGCACGGAATGTAGCGGACCTTCAATTTCGTCCTGCCAGAATTCAATGAACTTGAACAATCTTGGATGGTCCGGCGCAAGGTCGTATTCCTGCCAGACAAACGTGTTTAACACGTGGGCGTAGTCCGGCATGTGGTAGAACATTTCTGCGGTCGTCAGCCCATACCCTTTCAGCATTAATTCGGTTTCCGAAATCTCCATTTCTGCCTCATTTATTGTTAGTCTTAACAACAGGATGCCACGAAAGAATTACTTTTCAATAAAAACAATCTGTTAGCAGTCTTCTGGTCCGGCTGACAAACTGGTTTTCGCTGCGGGATTGCGCTGCTTGTGCCGCCTCCTGTATAGTCCGCGAAAGGGCAGAAATGGCCAAAATAACAGAGCGGTTGAGAACGTGAACGACACTCCGGAAACTCCTGAAAACGAAGACGAAAATACGCCACCCGTTTCGACGTATGACGGCCCGTCCATCGATATCACCGATGAGCTGAGCACATCCTACCTCGACTACGCTATGAGCGTTATCGTCAGCCGCGCCATCCCGGACCTGCGTGACGGCCTGAAACCGGTGCACCGTCGCATCCTTTACGCGATGCACGAAACCAACAACACGCACGACAAACCGTATCGGAAATCCTCCCGCCCCGTGGCCGAGGCGATGGGTAAATACCACCCGCACGGCGACTCTGCGATCTATGATGCTTTGGTGCGGATGGCGCAGGATTTTTCGATGTCGCTGGTGCTGCTGGATGGTCAGGGCAACTTCGGCTCAATGGACGGTGATAAGGCCGCGGCCTATCGATACACCGAAGTTCGGATGGAAAAGGCCGCCCAAGCGCTGCTGGAAGACATCGACAAGGATACTGTCAACTTTCAGGACAACTACGACGGCAAGGATCAGGAACCGACCGTCCTGCCTGCCCGCTATCCAAACATGCTGGTCAACGGCGCTGGCGGCATTGCGGTTGGTATGGCGACCAACATCCCGCCGCACAACCTTGGCGAAGTCGTTGATGCAACGCTTGCGCTGATTGATGAGCCGGACCTGAGCAGCGAACAATTGATTGATTACGTCCCCGGCCCGGATTTTCCGACAGGCGGCATTTTGCTGGGGCGCTCCGGCGCGCGTAAAGCCTATCTTGAAGGGCGCGGCAGTGTCATCATTCGATCCAAAACACGGATCGAAGAGATCAGGAAAGACCGCTACGCCATTGTTATTGATGAGATTCCTTATCAGGTTAACAAATCCTCTATGATCGAAAAAATCGCAGAGATGGTGCGCGACAAGCGGATCGACGGCATCAGCCACGTTCAGGACGAATCCGACCGTAACGGTGTCCGCGTCGTTGTCGAACTGAAGCGCGATGCGACTGCCGAGGTCGTATTGAACCAACTGTTCCGCTTCACCCCGATGCAAACGCATTTCGGGTGCAACATGCTCGCGCTGAATGGCGGGCGGCCGGAAACGCTGACCCTGCGCAAATTCCTGACGGCGTTTATTGAGTTCCGCGAAGAAGTCGTCGCACGGCGCACGGCCTATGAACTTCGCAAGGCTCGCGAACGCAGCCACATCCTGTGCGGTCTGGCGGTCGCTGTCACCAATGTCGACGAAGTTGTCGCGACGATCCGATCCTCCGCCGACGCGGCGGAAGCCCGCGAAAAGCTAATGACCCGCCAATGGCCTGCGCAAGACATTGCCGAATACATCAAGCTGATCGACGATCCGACCCATACGATGAACGACGACGGAACCTATTACCTGTCCGAAACGCAAGCCCGCGCGATCCTTGAGCTGCGGCTGCAACGCCTGACCCAAATCGGCGTGAAAGAGGTGACGGACGAACTTCAGGAACTTGCCGGAAAAATCCGCGAATACCTCGATATCCTGCGGTCCCGCGACCGGATCATGGGGATCATAGCCGACGAACTCCGCAGCGTGCGCGAACAGTTCGCGGTGCCGCGTCGTACGGAAATCGTCGATTGGTCCGGCGATATGGATGACGAAGACCTGATCGAACGCGAAGATATGGTTGTGACCGTCACGCAGTCCGGCTACATCAAGCGCACACCGCTTGCCGATTTCCGCGCCCAGAAACGCGGAGGCAAAGGCACCGCCGGTATGGCGACGAAAGAAGAGGATGTCGTTACGACCCTTTTCGTTGCGAACACCCATACGCAGCTGTTGTTCTTCACGACCGACGGCATGGTCTACAAACTGAAAACATGGCGTCTGCCCCAAGGCGGGCGCACCGCGAAGGGCAAGGCGATCATCAACATTCTGCCGATTCCGCAGGGCGTTTCGATTGCGGCGATCATGCCGGTCGACCGGGACGAAAAGGAATGGGATCAGCTTCAGATTGTCTTTGCGACTACGGCGGGCGATGTGCGGCGCAATGCGCTGTCAGACTTCACCAACGTCATGCGTAACGGCAAAATTGCGATGGATCTGCCGGAAGGCGTTGAAATGGTGAACGCGCGGATTTGCAGCGAGGACGATGACGTGATGCTTGTCACAAATTCGGGCCGCGCCATTCGCTTCCGCACCACCGACGTTCGTGTGTTCAAAGGGCGTAAATCCACCGGGGTTCGCGGTATCCGCCTGAACGGTGATGATCGGGTTGTTTCGATGTCCGTGATCCGCCATTTCGAAGCGACGAGCGAGGAGCGCACCGCTTATCTGAAAATGCGTCGCGCTGTCGCCGGGTTGCCGGATGACGCAGAGAACGAGGATGAAGACGCGGTTGAGGGATCAATCACGCCGGACCGCTACGCCGAGATGTCCGCGGCTGAGGATCTGATCCTGACGATTACAGCAAACGGCGCAGGCAAGCTCAGTTCGTCACACGACTATCCAGTGCGCGGGCGTGGTGGCCTCGGCGTCGCGGCAATGGATAAGGCGATGCGCGGTGGCGAGCTCGTCGCGTCTTTCCCGGTCGATATGGATGACCAGATCATGCTCGCCACATCAAAAGGGCAATCTATCCGCTGCCCGGTTGATGGCATTTCCTTCCGGTCACGCTCTGCCGGCGGGGTCAAGGTGTTCGACACCGCGAAGAAGGAAGAGGTCGTATCGGTCGCATGGATCGCCGATCAGGACGACGAGGAAGAGATTGACGGGGACGGCGGCGAATAAACCACCGCCCTCCCCGCAAACAACATACCCGGTCTTTTCTTTTCGCAGTCCAAGGGCTATCTCCGCGCCATGACTGAGACACTCCACATCGTTGGCGGCGGCATGGCCGGGTCCGAAGCAGCATGGCAAGCAGCCGAGGCGGGCATTCCCGTTGTTATCCACGAGATGCGGCCAAAGGTCGGCACCTTCGCGCACCAGACCGGGCATCTGGCGGAAATGGTATGCTCAAACTCCTTCCGGTCAGATGATGATGAGGCAAACGCGGTCGGCCTGCTGCACTGGGAAATGCGCGCGGCCAACGGGTTGATTATTGAAACGGCGGACAAGCACGCGCTGCCTGCGGGCTCCGCCCTCGCTGTCGACCGCGACCCGTTTGCCGCCGACGTGACCGCCCGCCTGAAAGCGCATCCGCTGGTCACGGTTGATGAGGGTGAGATCACGGAACTGCCGACCGATGGTCATTGGATCATCGCGACTGGCCCCCTCACCAGCGGCACCTTGGCTGAGAGTATTCGCGCCGAGACCGGAACCGACAGCCTCGCCTTTTTCGACGCGATTGCGCCGATCGTCTATGCCGACAGCATCGACATGGACATCGCGTGGATGCAGTCCCGCTACGACAAAGGCGAAACCGAGGCGGAGCAGAAAGCCTACCTGAACTGCCCCCTCACCCGCGACGAATACGAGGCGTTCATCGACGCCCTGCTTGCCGCCGACAAGACCGAATTCCACGAAGGCGAAACCGCCGGCTATTTCGACGGCTGCCTGCCGATTGAGGTGATGGCAGAGCGCGGGCGCGAAACACTGCGGTTCGGCCCAATGAAACCCGTTGGCCTCACCAACCCGCATCAGCCCGATGTGAAGCCCTACGCGGTCGTGCAACTGCGCCGTGATAATGCGCTTGGCACGCTGTTTAATATCGTCGGGTTTCAGACCAAGATGAAGTACGGCGCGCAGACGGATGTGCTGAGGATAATCCCCGGCCTTCAAAACGCGCGGTTCGCCCGGCTTGGCGGTATTCATCGCAATACGTTCCTGAACTCCCCAACGCTGCTCGACGATCAGATGCGGCTGAAATCCCGCTCCAACGTCCGGTTCGCCGGGCAGATCACGGGGGTTGAAGGCTACGTGGAATCCGCTGCGATGGGCCTGCTGGCTGGTCGCCTTGCTGTGGCAGAGATCACGGGCAAACCTCTCCCCCCGCCACCCAACGTGACTGCGATGGGCGCCCTGATCCATCACATCACCGGCGGCGCGTACGCCAAGACGTTTCAACCAATGAACGTCAATTTCGGCCTGTTCCCCGAGGTTGACGCCAAGGGTGGTCGACGGAACCGCAAGGCGCGCTACAAGGCCTACACGGACCGGGCGAAGGCAGCATGGCAACGGTGGCTGGACGAAAAGTGACCGGGTGTTCTATGCTGATCCCATGGGTAAGTCATTTCTAAGCAAAGCGTATGAGTTGTTCACCTCGGCGGACACGCGAAAGCTCTACGACGACTGGTCCGAAAGCTACGACGCCGAGATCGCCGAGAACGGCTACCAGACCCCGGACAGGATCGCGGACGCGCTCCGACAATTCGCCGATCGCGACACGGTCATTCTGGATTTCGGCTGCGGCACCGGGCTAAGCGGCGAAGCCCTAAAAGCCGCCGGGTTCACGATGATTGATGGCGTGGATTTGTCAGCAGATATGCTGGCAGAGGCGAAAGCAAAGGGCGTTTATCGCGACCTTCAGCAAGTCGAAGCGGGCGATGACCTTTCCACGCATCAAGGCAAATACGGCGCCGTGACAGCCTGTGGCGCGATCGGCGTCGGCGCCGCACCAATTGAGGTGGTCGATGTGTTGATGAATCTGCTGGACAAAGATGGGCTGTTCGTCTTTTCGCTTAACGATCACGCGCTTGCTGATCCGGTGTTTGAGGCCAAGGTGATGGAATACACCGATTGCGGCGCCGCGCGGCTGGAATTTCGCGAACATGGCGATCACCTTCCGGGGATCAATCTGAAATCCATGGTCTACGTGCTGCGCAAAAATTGACGTTCAGAACCCGTTTCGCCCCGTCACCCACTGGCCCCCTGCACCTCGGTCACGCCTACTCGGCGCTGCTAGCCTATGACATGGCGATGGCTGCGGGTGGCGATTTTCTCCTCCGCATAGAAGATATCGACCGGTCCCGCGCTCGCCCGGAATGGGAAGAGCAAATATATGACGATCTTCGCTGGCTCGGTATCTGGTGGCCCGATCCCGCCATGCGGCAATCAGAGCGAACCGCTGCCTATCAATCGGCACTGGACGAACTTTGGCAGCGAGAGATTGTCTACATTTGCACCTGTAGCCGACGGGACATCGAACTTGCCGCCAGCGCTCCGCAAGAAGGTGTCGAACCGACCTTTGGGCCGGACGGATTAATTTATCCGGGAACATGCCGCGACAAAGGGCATGGCCCGATTGATCCAGAATTAGAGCGCCCCAAAGACGTGGTGCTACGCCTTGATATGGATCGAGCTATCCAGTGCATTGCCCATCACCACCCAACCAATTTCACCGAAGACGGCACCGGACCCGATGGCAAACACGGCCCCATCGAAATCCGCCAAGATACCCTCATCAATTCAATCGGCGACGTTGTCCTTGCCCGACGGGATATGGGCACGTCCTATCATCTCTCCGTCGTCCTCGATGACGCGGCGCAGGGCATCACCCATGTCGTGCGTGGTCAGGATTTGTTCGAGGCCACCAAAATCCACGTCGTTCTGCAAATACTGCTGGGTCTGCCGACGCCGATCTACCACCATCACAAACTGATCCGCGACGAAAACGGTAAGCGCCTTGCCAAACGGGATGACGCCCGCGCCAT
Source organism: Aliiroseovarius sp. YM-037 (assembly GCF_048060095.1). Classification (NCBI taxonomy): domain Bacteria; kingdom Pseudomonadati; phylum Pseudomonadota; class Alphaproteobacteria; order Rhodobacterales; family Paracoccaceae; genus Aliiroseovarius; species Aliiroseovarius sp. YM-037. The sequence goes on from NZ_JBLUOA010000001.1 coordinate 1,736,832, forward strand.
CGCGAAATTCAGACAGGATGGCGCGACCCCGGAAGACATCCGCCGAATGGTCGGACTCTAACCGGTTTCATCTTGCCCAAAATACTCCCGCCGGAGGCATAAAATCTATTGCGCCTCGGGCTTTAACAACTCGACTTCTTCACCATCCCGAACCGCCGTATAAAAACAACTCCGCCGATTGGTGTGGCACGCTGACCCCTCTTGCCGGACGAGCAGAAGCAAACAATCGCTGTCACAATCCACACGTAGGTCGACCAGCTCCTGCGTATGACCTGACGTTTCGCCCTTTACCCAGAACGATTGGCGAGAACGGGACCAATACGTGACCCTCCCGGTCGCTAACGTCCGCGCCACGGCATCCGCATTCATCCACGCCATCATAAGCACGTCTCCATTCGTCTCATCCTGCGCAATCGCCGGGATCAGGCCTTGGTCATCAAATTTCAGCGTTGCGGGATCGAAGGACATGGCATACCCATTTGATTGCTGTCAGCAAAGCCTATCTAAGTCAGAGCGGCGATGAGGGAAAGCCATGACGACCGACGCGGACCTATTCAAGCTCTACTCGACCCGTATTCTGGCGCTCGCGGCGGATATCCCGTTGACCGATCGGCTTTCCAACCCCCACTCGACCGTCAAGAAGCGCGCACCGCTCTGCGGATCTGCCGTCACGGTCGATCTTTGCGTGGCGGATGGGCGCGTGTCCAAATTTGCGCAGGATGTGAAGGCTTGCGCGCTCGGTCAAGCCGCCGCATCCGTCGTCGGTGCCAACATCATCGGCCGGACACGGGCAGAGGTTGAAACCGCCCGCAATCAACTCCGCGCCATGCTGAAATCCGACGGCCCCGCCCCTGACGCGCCGTTCAACGAGCTTGAGGTTCTGATCCCCGCGCGAGGGTTTGCCAATAGGCACGGCTCCATCCTGCTTGCGCTTGATGCCACGCTCGATGCATTCGACGACGCCACCAATAGCTGCTGCGCATAAAAAAACCGCCGCGCATCCTGATGGACGGCGGCGGAAGTATGCGTGTCTCTCGGCAGATATGGGTCGACGGGGTGAAGGGGTAGCACCCGGACTTTGACAGGCAGTCAATGTGGAACGCATCGGATTGGGGACAGGATGCGCGACCCAGTAACAGAGAACGCAGGCAGAAACCTAAACAAATGTCGGTAGATGAAGGCCGATCAGCAGCATGAGGCAAAGCGCGCTCGCCCCCAGCACATCTTGAAACAGGGTGCCGGACGAACGCTCAATAACGGATTTGATTTCTTTCAACATGCTCTCAACCTACCTTCTGTGTAGTGTTGCCACTTTGTTCTCATATCGTTAACGCCATGTAAAGAACTTTTTGAGAACATTTGTGAACAAAATGGGATTTTTACGGCTAACCGACTGAAAGTAAACGAATTGCCTTGTCCTGTTCCATTAACCAAAGCAACACACGCGCAGCCTGCCCGCGCTCTGTTGACAGTTTCGGATCAGAGCCAAGAAGATTTCGCGCGTCTTTCTGCGCCATTGCCATCAATCCGGCCTGTCGCTCCAAATCGGCAACCCGGAAACGCGGCAGCCCGGATTGTGCCGTGCCGATCACATCGCCCGCACCGCGCATGGCAAGGTCTTCTTCAGCAATCCGAAAGCCATCCTCGCTATCGCGCAGGGTCGTCAGGCGACGCTCCGCCCCCTGCGAAAGCGGCGATTGGAACATCAGCAGACAGGTCGACGCGGCGGTGCCTCGCCCCACACGCCCCCGAAGTTGGTGAAGTTGCGCGAGGCCGAAATATTCGGCGCGTTCGATCACCATGATTGAGGCGTTGGGCACATCCACGCCGACTTCAATCACCGTCGTTGCAACCAGCACCGAAGTCTCTCCGGCGACGAAGCGGGCCATCGCCGCGTCTTTCTCAGCCGGGGGCATTTGCCCGTGAACAAGGCCGACTGTCCCCTCGCCAAGTGCCGCGCGAAGGTGTTTGAACCGCGCCTCCGCCGCCGTCAGGTCAACCGCTTCGCTTTCTTCGACAAGCGGACAGACCCAATAGCATTGACGCCCATCGGCAATCGCCTTGCGAAGGTGGTCGACCACCTCCTCCATCCGCCCGGTTGACACCAGCGCTGTTTTGATCGGCTGCCGTCCCGCTGGCTTTTCATCCAGCACCGACACGTCCATATCACCATATTGCGCGAGTGCGAGGCTGCGCGGGATCGGCGTCGCAGTCATTACGAGAACATCGACCGCCTGCCCCTTCGCGCCGAGTTGCAGCCGCTGTCGCACGCCAAATCTGTGCTGTTCATCGATAATCGCAAGGCGAAGATCATGAAACGTCACATCGTCCTGAAAGACCGCATGGGTGCCAACGAGAATCTGAATATCTCCGCGCTGAAGTGCGGCGAGCTTGGCCCGACGCTCCGCCCCCTTATCGCGCCCGGTCAGGAGTTCGAGGACGACGCCCGCATCCTCCGCCAACGGTTTCAGGCTATCGAGGTGCTGTCGGGCCAGTATTTCTGTCGGCGCCATCATCACGCCCTGCCCGCCCGCCTCAACCGCGACTAGCAGCGACATAAACGCGACGAGCGTTTTGCCCGCCCCAACATCCCCCTGAAGCAGTCGGTTCATGCGGTGATCGCTGCCCATATCCTCGGTAATTTCAGCGATTGCCCGGTCTTGGGCGGATGTCGGTTTGTAGGGCAAAGCCCCCAACACGCGTTTTTGCAGCGCTCCGGTGCCGACCGACGGGATGCCCGGCTTTCGCCGAGTCGCGGCGCGGGCCAGTGCGAGCGTTAGCTGGTGCGCGAAGAATTCATCATACGCGATGCGCATTCGGTCTGCCGCTTCCGGCGATAAGTCCGCCGCGTTTGTCGGGCTGTGCGCCGCGCGCACCGCCTCCGACCAGTCGGGCCATCCCTCGCGCTTTTTGACGCCGGGATCGATCCACTCAGCTATGTCTGGCACGCGCTTCAAGGCTCCCGCGGCCGCCTTCATGATTGCTTTTTGGGTGATGCCCGCCGTCAGCGGATAGACCGGTTCAAAGTCCGGTATCGACTCCGCCTCCTCTACCCGCACGACATGGTCCGGGTGCACCATTTGCGCAATGCCGTCGAAGATTTCGAGCTTGCCTGACACCAACCGACGCTGCCCGGGCGGCAGGAGTTTTTGCAGATAATCCGCGCGGGCATGGAAAAACACGAGCTGAAAGTCCGCCTTCGCGTCCTGCACGTGAACCCGATAGGGCCGCCCGCGGGTCTTTGGGGGATGATGCGCGCCAACGGTAACCTCAACAGTTACGACTGCTGGCACCTCAGCCCCTTGGATCGTGTCCCGACGGCGGCGATCGATCCCCGAATACGGCAAAGTGAACAGCAGATCGCGCGGACGCTCCACCCCCATCTGTTGAAAGGTCTGCGCGGTTTTTGGCCCGACGCCATCCAGCGTTTCAAGCTCCGCAAATAGCGGAAACAGGATTTCCGGGCGGCTGCTCATGCCCCCTCAATCAACGAAAGCCAGCCGTCTTCGTCGATGGTTTTCACACCAAGGTCCGCTGCCTTCTTCGCTTTTGATCCGGCCCCCGGTCCCGCGACAAGCAGGTCTGTCTTGCCGGACACCGAACCGGATACCTTAGCGCCAAGCGACTCTGCCCGCGCCTTCGCTTCGGCCCGCGTCATCTTTTCGAGCGTGCCGGTGAACACGACCGTCATTCCGGCCACGGGGCTGTCCGTTGGGGCCGTGCTGATCGCATCTTTCACCGAAAGCTCCGCGATCAATCGGTCGATGGAAGCGCGCTCCGCCTCTTGCTGGAACGTGGTAACGAGAGAGGCCGCCATAACCGCGCCGATCCCGTCGATTGACAGCAGATGGTCCCACGCATCGCCTTCGCCGACGGTGGCTTGGGTCAACGCCTCTTCAAGCGCGGCCCAGCTTCCGTAAGACGTGGCGAGCAATTTCGACGCGCTTTCCCCAACATGCCGGATGCCAAGGGAAAAGATCACCCGGTGAAGATCTATTTCTCTTTTTTCATCAATCGCTTCGAACAGGTTGGTCGCGGATTTTTCGCCCCAACCTTCGCGGTTCTTCAACTGCTGCATACCGCTGCCGTAGCATTCTTTCAGGCGAAAGATATCGGCCGGCTCAGCGATCCATTTATCGGCGTAGAACTGTTCGACCTGTTTCGCGCCAAGCCCCTCGATATCAAATGCACCCCGACTGACAAAGTGTTTCAGCTTTTCAACGGCTTGCGCGGGGCAAATAATGCCGCCGGTGCATCGCCTGACGGCGTCGCCTTCCTCGCGGATTGCGTCCGATCCGCATTCCGGGCAAATCGTCGGAAATTCGTAGGCAACTGCGTCGTCCAGTCGTTTGGACAGGTCGACATCGGCAATCTTCGGAATGACGTCGCCCGCGCGATAAACCTGCACCCAATCCCCAACGCGGATGTCTTTGCCCCCGCGAATTTCGGCGCCCTTGGAATCGCGCCCTGCGATGTAGTCTTCGTTGTGAAGTGTCGCGTTCGACACAACGACACCGCCAACCGTCACAGGCGCAAGCCGCGCAACTGGGGACAGTGCGCCAGTGCGCCCAACCTGAATATCCACTGCCTCCAACCGGGTCCAGGCGAGCTCGGCGGGAAACTTATGCGCAATCGCCCATCTGGGCGTGGTGGAGCGGAACCCCAACCGCCCCTGCAGCGTGAGATCATTCACCTTGTAAACAACGCCATCAATATCATAGCCGAGCGTCGCGCGTTTTTGTTCGATCACCCGATATTGCGCGATCATGCCTTCAACATCAGTGCAAAGCTTCGTTTCCGGATTGATAGAAAATCCAAACTTTCCCAGCCGTTCAATCGCGCCCATTTGCGTCGTGGAAAGCGGTTCGGACACCTCGCCCCACGCATAGGCAAAAAACCGGAGCGGGCGGGATTTCGTGATCGCGGAATCAAGCTGGCGCAGCGAGCCCGCCGCCGCGTTTCGCGGATTGGCAAAGGTCTTTTCCCCGGCCTGCGCCTGCCGTTCGTTCAGCGCCTCAAAATCGGCGTGAGACATATACACCTCACCGCGCACCTCAAGCACGTCGGGTGCTGAGGTCAGGGTTTCGGGGATATCGTCAATCGTTCGGGCATTGCCGGTTACGTTCTCGCCAACCTCGCCATCACCACGGGTCGCGGCTTGGACAAGCTTGCCGCCCTCGTAGCGCAGCGACAGCGATAGCCCGTCAATCTTCGGTTCCGCCGTGTAGGAGAGCGAGGTCTCGGCGGTGACGTTCAGGAACTTGCGAACGCGATCATCGAATTCGGAGATATCATCATCGTCAAACGCATTCGCCAGCGACAACATTCGCACCGCATGGCGGACCTTGTCGAATTTCTCTGCAACGGGGGCGCCGACGACATCGCTCGGGCTATCGGCCCGCTTAAGATGCGGAAACCGGGCCTCAATCTCAGTATTTCGGCGCTTCAGCGCGTCATAGTCCGCATCGGATATATCCGGCGCATCTTCGCCGTGATACGCCGTGTTCGCCCGCAGCAAAACCTCTGCCAGCCGCGCGAGTTCACGCTCCGCCTCTGCTTCGCTCAGCTTTTCAACTGCGATATCGGCAGTCATCCCGCCCTCCCCGGCTGTCTCATACTTTGATAGGAGCCAGCCCGAGAGAGGTCCAGAGGGACAAGCCTCGACGGAGTGAAATTATCGCGTTCGCTAACAGAGGCCCGGCCGGTCAGGCACCGATGGCAATCGGGCTGGCAATCTCACTCGGTTCCGGGTCGCGCAGCACATATCCACGGCCCCACACCGTTTCGATGTGATTGTCGCCGCCCGTCGCTTCGCTGAGTTTTTTGCGCAGCTTGCAGATGAACACGTCGATGATTTTCAGTTCTGGTTCGTCCATCCCACCGTAAAGGTGGTTCAAGAACATCTCTTTCGTCAAGGTCGTACCCTTCCGCAGGCTGAGCAGTTCGAGCATCTGATACTCTTTCCCGGTCAGGTGAACGGATTTTCCCTCGACGTCGACCGTCTTGGCATCCAGATTCACCGCGATCCGTCCCGTCTTGATGACAGATTGCGAATGGCCCTTCGACCGCCGGATAATCGCGTGGATACGGGCGACGAGTTCTTCGCGATGGAACGGTTTCGTCAAGTAATCATCGGCTCCAAATCCGAATCCCTTGATTTTGTTTTCCGTATCATCGACCCCGGATAGGATCAGAATCGGCGTTTCGACCCGCGCCAGGCGAAGCTGCCGCAGAACGTCATGCCCGTTCATGTCAGGCAAGTTCAGATCCAGCAGGATCAGGTCGTAATCATAAAGTTTCGCCAGATCGATGCCTTCTTCCCCTAGATCCGTGCAATACACGTTCAGGTTGGCATGGGTCAGCATCAATTCGATGCTTTTTGACGTTGTTGGATCGTCTTCGACAAGCAAGACACGCATACTAATTCTCCGCTACTTTCCCTTCTGGAGCCTTAACCTTGGCTAACAATGGTTAATCTCGCGTTACCGTTAAGCGGGAGATATCTATACAACCTATGATTGTCTATATGTCTGAAGCGTCGTTGCTTTCAATGCCCCTTCACCGTGCATTTTTATCGCAGTTTCCCACGCCTCATACTCCTCGTGCGACAATCCGTAGCGCTGCAAGGCCTCGCTGAGCGGGATCAGGCCAAAGGCGACCCCTTTGACCACTGCCGCCTTGCGGCTCGCCACCCATCGCGTCGTGTTGGGATCGGGCAAATCCGCCCGTGTCATCACGGTGCCATCCGGCAGCGTGACGGCGCGTGGGCCATCGACTTTCTTTAGAAACATCACACACCCCTCAGTTTCTGATGGCACAAGCATTGCGGATCGGACTTAAAGGGATATGAAGCGACCCCTTGTTAGTCTGTAAGATTTTCATATATTCCGCACGATCATCAGGAGCGTGATATGGCACTGGACGCGGACACTCCGCTGAACTCACTCGGCATTGCGAAACCCGTGGCGGACACGCGGGTTGTCGTTGCTATGTCCGGGGGTGTCGACAGTTCGGTCGTGGCAGCGATGTTGGCGGACGAAGGGTATGACGTCGTTGGCGTCACCTTGCAGCTTTACGATCACGGCGCAGCGCTGGCCAAAAAAGGCGCATGTTGTGCCGGAATCGATATTCACGACGCCCGCCGCGTGGCGGAGGAAATGGGCTTTCCGCATTACGTTCTGGATTATGAAAACATCTTTAAGGACGCAGTGATCGATGAATTCGCCGACAGCTATCTGGCTGGCGCGACGCCGGTGCCCTGCATTCGCTGCAACGAACGTGTGAAGTTCAAGGATTTGCTGGAGACCGCCAAAGACCTTGATGCGGATTGCATGGCGACCGGTCATTATATCCAGCGGTTCGACGGCCCCGCCGGGCCAGAACTTCATTCGGCGGCCGATGCCAACCGGGATCAGTCGTATTTCCTGTTCTCCACGACGCCCGAGCAGTTGTCGTTCCTGCGCTTCCCGCTGGGCCATCTGGCCTCCAAGGATGAAACCCGCGCGTTGGCGGCAAAATATGGGCTGAGCGTTGCGGACAAGCCCGACAGCCAGGACATCTGCTTTGTGCCTGATGGCGACTATGCGGGCGTGATCGAAAAACTCCGCCCCGGTGCTGCTGAACCCGGAGAGATCGTGGATACCGAGGGCAACGTCCTCGGCACCCATAACGGCGTCATCCACTACACGGTCGGCCAGCGGCGGGGTCTGGGCATTGGCGGGTTGGAGACCCCGCTTTACGTCGTAAAACTGGATGTCGACAATCGCCGCGTGATCGTCGGCCCGAAAGAGATGCTCGCCACCCGGATCGTGCCGGTGCGCGAAATCAACTGGCTGGGGGATGCGCCGTTCGACAGCCAGCCCGAGTGGCATGTCGCTGTTCGCGTACGATCGACCCGGCCGCCGCAACCTGCGATCCTGCGACCGATTTCCGCGACCGAAGCCGAGGTGGAGCTGCTAACCCCCGAGGAAGGCGTATCGCCGGGTCAGGCTTGCGTGTTCTACGACACGGATAGCAGCCGGATTTTCGGCGGCGGCTGGATCTGGCGCGGGCACTAAGCGTTAGCGCTCGCCAAGGCATCCAGAACAGCACGCGCCGCACGAAGGCCGGGGGCTTCGCCGCCCCTGCCTAACCGAGCCATTGTCAGTGCAATCGCCTGTTTCTGCGCGTCAGGGTGGTTGAACACATCGACCAACCCCGCAGCGATGGCGGCGGGCTTGCAATCAGCGCCTAGAAACTCCGGCACAGTGCGGCTTTCGGCGACCAGATTGACCAGCGTGACGGTATCGACCTTCAGCATCCGCTTGATAATGACCCGGCTTAGCCAGCTCATGTCATAAGCGATCACCATCGGCGTTTCTGCGGCGGCGAGTTCAAGTGACACCGTGCCAGACGCCGCCAAGGCGATATCCGCGGCCCGGAACGCCGCCCGCTTGGTCGATAACGCGGCAGCCGCATCGCCCACACGCGGATCAATCACGATGGGGTCGCCGGGCCACGCCGCGACCTGCGCCTTGACCTGATCGGCAACCGGAGCGGCCGCCGGCACAACGACACGGGCGGCGCGGTGGTCCGCTGCGAACACCCGAAGCGCTTCGCCGAACACGTCGGCCAGGCGCTGCACTTCACCCGACCGCGATCCGGGCAGCGCGAGGATCAACGGATCCTCTGGCGAAATACCGTTTGCGGCACGGAAGGACGCAGCGTAATCATCCGTCGCCTGCGGTTCGGCCACAACCGGATGACCGACGAAATCGCATCGCATTCCCGCGACTTCCATATAAGGCGGCTCAAACGGAAATAGGGCGAGCACTTGGTCGATCACCTTCGCCATCTTCTCCGCCCGACCAGCCCGCCAGGCCCAGACCGTCGGAGCGACATAGTGAACGGTGCGAATATCGCTTTCAGCCTTCACCAGCCGCGCGACACGCAGGCAGAAATCCGGGCTGTCGATTGTGATCAGAACGTCCGGCGATTGTTTCAACACTTCGGCGGCCGTCTCGCTGATCCGCCGTTTCAGATGAAAATACTTCGGCGCGATTTCTGCGATTCCCATGACGGAGAGTTCGTCCATCGGGAAAAGGCTCTCCATACCCTCTGCTTGCATCAGTGGCCCACCGACGCCGGAGAATGTCACGTCTGGCATCAAGGCTTTGAGCCCTGCCATCAGCGCCCCGCCAAGCTTATCGCCCGACGGCTCCCCTGCGATCAGGAAGACGCGCATCACGCAGACTCCCGTACCCAAAGGAACAGGCCAAGGGCATTTGCCTCTGCGATTGTCGCGTCACGGTCAAGCACCATGACGCCCCCCGCCTCGATCACGATTCCCGAAAGTCCCGCAGCTTTCGCCCCGCGAACTGTTTCCGGGCCTATCGCGGGCAGATCAACGCGCCGGTCCTGCATCGGCTTCGGCGCTTTGAACAGGATACCGCCCTCCGGTCGCTGCGGGCCACCGCCCCCATCGCTGAGCGTTTGTAACATCCAATCCGTCCCGGGCAGCGCTTCGATGGCAAGTGCTTGCCCCCGCGACACAACGCACGCCTGCCCCACATCGACCGCGCCCATCGCCGCGACAATCTCCGCTCCGCGCGCCGCGTCGGACTGCGCCGTTTCATCAGGTTGGGCGTCGCTCAACACACCCGCCGCGGGTAGCAATTCCGGCAAGACCTCATGCGCTGCCTTGATCGCAAACCCTGCGTCTTCAAAGATCGACAGCACGCCACGCAGGGCCGCATCATCGCCCGCCTTGATCGCGGCAAGCATTCGTGGGACCAACGGCAGCGTTTTGGAATCTATCTGGGAAGGATCAATTGGCGGACGGTGCACCGTTCCGGCAAAGACCACGTCGTTCACACCAAGACCCGTCAGCTTTTCCAAGAAACTACCGACCTGTTCGATCCGAAACCGGATGATGGGCCGGCCCCCGCAGTTCTCAACCGGGAAGCCCTCCATTTCGCACAGGTGGAAGGGTGTTCCCTCCGCCTCCAACCTGTCGGCAATCGCAACCGGTAGCCGCCCCTGCCCTGCGATCAGCGCAAGCATCCCGTCAACTCGGCGTCAGGAACGAGCGGTCGCTGGCGCCCATGACGAAATCGACAATCTCGCGCACATAGTCGCTGTCGGTTTCATCGCCCAATCGCCGCGCACGGTCCTGAAACGCACCGTCCCCCTGCGCGAGCATCTGATAGGCCGCCCGCAGCGCGGTGATGTCGGCGCGGGCAACGCCTTTCCGCTTCAACCCAACGAGGTTCAACCCATCCAAAACGCCCCGCGGCCCTTGGACGAGGCCGTAGGGAATGACATCGTTCGTCACCATCGTGACCGCGCCGATAATCGCGCCCTTCCCGATGCGAACCCATTGATGGATGCCCGATAACCCACCGATGATAACGTCGTCTTCGATGATGCAATGGCCCGCGAGCGCGGAGTTGTTGACCATAATAACCCGGTCCCCGACCTGCGCATCATGTGCGACATGCGCGCCAGCCATCAGCAGACAGTCATCGCCAACGCGGGTCACTCCGCCACCGCCGTCGGTTCCACAATTTAGCGTCACGCCTTCGCGGATCCGGGCGCGCTTGCCTATTTCAAGCCGGGTAGCTTCGCCTTTGAATTTCAGATCCTGCGGGATTTCCCCAACACAGGCAAAGGAGAACACCACGGATTCATCACCGATGCGGGTTTGCCCGGTCGCAACGACATGGCTTTTCAACGTCACGCCCGTGCCAAGCGATACCTGCCCGCCGACCGTGCAAAACGGGCCAACGACGCAGCCTTCGCCAATCTCGGCCCCGTCTTCAATGACGGCCGAAGGGTGAATATCCGCGCTGGGATGAACGGTCATATGGCGCTAGTCCTCTAGCAGATGGATCATCGCCGCGAAATCTGCGGAGGTGGCGAGTTCGTCGCCGACCATTGCTTCACCGTGGAATTTCCAGATTTTTGAACCGCCCCGCGTGACTGTCACATTCAGTTTCAGAACATCAGCGGGAACCACCTTGCGCCGAAATTTACAGTTGTCGACGGACATAAAATAAACCAGCAGTGGCTTGTCGATCAGATCCAGCGTCACCCCAACCATAACGGCAGCGGTTTGCGCCATAGCCTCAATAATCGTGACGCCGGGCATGATCGGTGCGCCGGGGAAATGGCCCTGAAAGTGCGGCTCGTTGTAAGTGACATTCTTGATTCCAACCGCGCTTTTGCCAGCGACGATATCTTCGACCTTGTCAATTAGCAGGAATGGGTAGCGGTGCGGAATAATCCGCTGAATGAGATCGACGTCAGCTTCGGTGATCAACTCTGCCATGAGGGAGCCCTTGTTCTACGGTCAATATCGGTAAAAGCCTGAGTAGCAATAACAATGTCCGCAGACAAGCCGGGGCTATTTCGGCGCAGGGTCTTCGACGCCTTCGCCGTCGCCCAATTCAGCGTCGATCCGCGCGATGGCCTGATCGGTGATGTCGATGCTATCTGCAGCGAGAAGAACAACGCGACGTTCCAGAACCGCGACCGCGCCCCGCGCTTCGGTGATTTCGGCAAGGATTGGGATGACGGTCGAAAAGAACTCCTGCCGGCTGGATTCGCGGCGCTGGGTCAGTTCCTTCGATTTGTTTTCCTGCGTTTCGCGGATGCCTTGCACTTTCTCGTCAAACGCGTCGGCGAGTTGGCGAAATTCATCCGCTGGCATGGTGGGGCGGCGTTCTGCAAGGCTCGCCTCCTCCTCGCTCAGCGATGTGTCCAAAGCTTGATTTTCGGCGATCAACGCTGATCGCGCCTGGTCCAGCTCGGCCTCGATTTTTTGGCCGAACATGCTCTCGGCATAGAGCCTTTCTGGCTCAACTGTCAGAATACCGTTGGCCCCCGGCTGAGGTTGCTGTTGCGCGACAGACTGCGTCCCCAGCAACAGGGTTAGTCCCGTTGCCAGCATCACGCGTTTGACCAAGCCCATCATGTTAGAACGTCGTGGAAATCGTCAGATCGAACGTCTGTTCCCGGTCGTAGTCTTCTTTCTTGAGCGCTTTGGAGAAGTTGAACCGCAGCGGCCCAAGCGGCGTGTCCCAGAAGACCGAGAAGCCAAGCGTTGCCCGAAGGTTAAAACTGTCGTCAACCGGGCCACCAGTGCCTGCGACGTTGTCGAGACTCCAAACTGAACCGACGTCGAAGAACAGCCCGCCGGTTATCCCGTATTCCTCAGGCAAACCAAGCGGGAAGTCCGCCTCAAACCGGGCGACGGCAAACAGATTACCGCCAAGGCCGTCTTCGTTGACCGCCCCCAGATCACGCGGCCCTACGCCGTTCGCCTCAAACCCACGCAAGCTCCGGCTGTTTAGGTTAAAGCGCTCTGTGATGCGGCTATCGCCCGAAAGCATATGCAGCGCACCGCCTTCGAATACGGCCCGCAGCGTCACCTCTTCGTTCCAGACTTTCGTTTCCGCGCCAAGCAGCGCTGTCGTCCGGATGTATTTGTTGTCACCACCAAGCCCAGCGAAGTCCTGACTGAACCGCAAGATCACACCAGCGTTCGGATTCAGACCGGTGCGTCGCGTGTCATAGCTGTAGGAATATCCAACAGAGCTGGTGAACAATGAGCCCTGAGCGGCTTCCGCCTGAAGGATCGTGGAAGAGTCAGCCTCAACATTGAACAATTTGCTCTTGGCGATTCTGTAGTTGAGGTTCAGGCGCCCGTTCTCGCTTACAGGAAATTCCAACGAGGGTCGGAACGAAACACTGCGTGTTGAGTAAGCAGAGTTGTCATTGTCGGTCGTCTGGTAAGCCAGGGCGAGGCCAAGCTCCAAATCGCGGCCGAGTAGTCGGGGTTCGGTAAAGCTGAACGCACCTGATGCGCTGTCAGAGGCCGTGTTGATCGAAAAGCTGATCCGCTGGCCCCGGCCAAGGAAGTTCCGTTCAGAGAACCCGATGATAAAGGCAACGCCGCTATCAATCGAATAGCTGGCACCGAACGACAGGCTGCCGGTCGGGGCTTCTTCGACATCAACATCGACAATCACGCTGTCGGGGCTAGATCCTTCGCGCGCGTTGACCTCTGTATTCTCAAAGAAGCCAAGCGCACGGATGCGCTCCGCCGCCTCACGGACTTCGCGGGGGTTGAACGGATCGCCCTCAACGACACGGAACTGTTCCCGCACGACGCGATCGAGCGTGGTGGAATTACCTTCGACATCGATCCGCTCAACAAAAATGCGCGGGCCGCGCGTTAGGGCAAATTCAACATCAAGCGTCAGATCGCGGTCGTTCCGCGAGATGCGCGGTTCGACCCGCACGAAGTTCTGGTTTTTGCGAAGCGCGAGGCGTTCAAGCCGCGCAATCGTGTTTTCGACAAGGCTCGGCGAATAGGTGTCGCCGGGGCGGATGCGGATGGCCTCTTGAAATTCATCCGGATCAATCTCGGGGATGTCCGTCGTCGTCGTGATCTCACCAAAATCAAACGATTGCCCCTCGCGCACGTTGAACGTCACGAAAAAGGAATCACGACTGCGGGACAGTTCGGATGTGACTGACAGAACTTCGAAGTCGACATAGCCACGCGACAGGTAGAAATCGCGCAGAACTTGCTTATCAAACTCAATCCGGTCGGCGATGAACGTATCGCGGCGGATGATTGCACGCAGGATACCGGCTTGTTTCGTCTCTAGAACGCGGCGCAGGCGGCGCTCGGAAAACGCGCGGTTGCCGACAAAGCTCAGCCGGTCAATCTCTGAAACGCGGCCCTCTGTCACCTCGAACACAAGGTCCACACGGTTATCGGACCGGCGGATGATCTTAGGATCAACGGTGGCGGCCAGACGCCCTTCAACCTGATAGGCTTCGGTGATCGCGGCGGCGTCAGCTTCTGCAACGCTGGGGCTGTAAACCCGGCGGGATTGGGATTGCAGGATAGACGTCAAGGCATCGTCCTTCAGACGACGATTCCCTTCGATGCTGATGCGGTTGATTGTAGGAAACTCACGAACGCGGATGACAAGGCGACTGCCTTGCGGCTCAACCTCAACCGTCTCGAACAAACCGCTGGCGAGGATGCGCTGGTAGGCATCGTTCAACTCACCCGCCGATACGGTTTCACCGCGGGAAATTCCTGCATAGGTCAGGATTGTAGCGGGTTCGATGCGCTGGTTGCCGACAACCTCAACCGAATTGAAGCTGAAGTTCTGCGCCTGCGCCCCCTGCGGAGCCATGATCGAAACGGCGGAAATAAGAAAAACAATCGCGAAAAAACCGGCGCGTATGTGGGTCTTTGCCCCCTGGAATACCGCGCCACTTCCAACCACAAATTTGGCCATGAACCCCAATCCAAATGATATCCCTAGTGGCTCTTGACTAACGGGTCTACAATCCCTTGTCAAAAGGCAGAAAGGCGCGAACGCAAGATTATCTGCGCCGCACGATCAGAGATAAGATTTTAGACGGGTCCGAACCTTACAGAGTCCCCACGAACGCCCCGACCATCAGGGCCGCGAGGATTGTCGCAACATAAAGCAGCCGATCCCAGTTCAGATCGAACAACAGCGACAGGCCGCGATATCCGCTTTGAAGTGTGTGCATCGGAGGCACCTCTTGGTTCAAACTTACGTTCATTCAGTAAGTTAACAACCGAATATGGCAGGAATTGGGCAGCGTGGCCTATGGGCAGAAAAGGTCGTTCGTGACGGCAAAGACCATGAGGGACAGCAATAAGGTCAAACCAATGGTCATCAGGACCTTCAGCGCCTTGTCACTTGGCGGTTTGCCGGTCACTGCCTCGTAGGCGTGGAAAACAAGGTGCCCGCCATCAAGCACCGGGATCGGAAACAGGTTCAGCAGGCCCACGGCGGTTGAAAGAATCCCGATGAACATGATGAACGTTCCTGCTCCTTGGCTGGCCGCTGTGCCGGACATCTGGGCGATGCCGATTGGCCCGGACACACCGCAGGAACTGATCGCGCCTGTGATCATGTGATAGAGGCCCGAGAATGTCAGCGTTACAAACCCAACAAGCCGCTCAACCCCGATCTTCATCGCCTCAAAGACGCCCGGAGTCTCAACCTGTGGATCAAAGAAGTAGTCGCTGTTCACGCCCATCACCCAACGGGTTTCAAACGTCTGATCCGGGTTCGCGATGTCGCGGCTGCGGGGTGCGATGTTCAGCGTACTTTCCGCGCCATCACGCCAGATTTGCACCGGGATGGATTGCCCTTCCGACGCGTTGACGAGGTCGATCATGTCGCCGAAGCGGTGAACTTCGCTCCCGCTGATTGATAGTATAACGTCACCTTCCCGCATCCCCGCCTCGTGGGCTGCGCCGGTCGGGTCAACGAACCCAGCGCGGGCTGGAGAGAGTGGTGGGCCTTTGACATCGACCTCCGCACCGTCACGCAACACCGTGTATGTCCAGGTTTCCTGGCTTGGCAGCGTGTCGATATGGGCGGAGATTTCGGGATCATCAAAGCTGCGCCCCTCGACTTTCAGAAGGGCATCGCCATCCGCGATTTCATAACCGCGATCCGGCAGCGCGTAGATTTCATCGATGGTCAGTGGATCTGACGCCACGCCGGACGACAGGGCCAGCCCGGCAAAGACAAGGAACGACAAAACGAAATTAAAGATCGGCCCTGCCGCAACCGTCGCTGCCCGCGCCCATAGCGGGGCGCCGTGCATGGTAGCCCGCAATTCTTCCGCGCTCAGCCCCTCGGCGGCGTCTGCGTCCTTGCCGCTCGCCGCGTTGGAATCGCCCCTGAACTTGACGTAACCGCCAAACGGAAGCGCCGCGACCTGCCATTGCGTGCCGTATTTATCCGGGCGGGACCACAGCACCGGACCGAACCCCAGCGAAAATACATCCGCTTTGATCCCGCACCAGCGCCCGACGATGTAATGGCCGTATTCATGGATCGCGACGATCACCGACAGGGCGATGATGAAGGCAATTATGGTGAACGCAACGCCACCAACCGACGGAAGAAACCCGAGAAAATCCAAACGATGCGTTCCCTATTATCCTTGTTTGCCGCGGATCACGTCTTCTGCCCGCTTCCGTGCCAGATGGTCGACCCGGCGCACGTTATCAAGGTTTATTTCCTCGCTGGCCAGATTTTCGTCGCGACAGAGTTGGTCAAGCACCGCCTCAACCACGTCTGCCATTTGCAAAAACCCGAGGTCGCCCTCGATAAAACCATCAAGCGCCCGTTCCTTCGCCGCGTTGAACGCCGCACCGGTCAGCCCACCCGCCTCCATCACATCGCGCGCGAGCCTAAGGGCGGGATACCGCGCGAGGTCTGGCGCGCGGAAATCAAGCGATCCAACCCGCGCGAGGTCAAGGCGATCAACCGGAACCTCGCCCCGCTTTGGCCAATGAAGCGCATAGCCGATGGCGTGCCGCATATCCGCCGGCCCCAGATGCGCCATGATGCCCCCGTCGCGGAATCCGACAAGCGCGTGGACGAGGGATTGGGGGTGAACAAGGACTTCGATCTGATCCGGCGAAATAGAAAAGAACTCTTTCGTTTCAATCAACTCCAACGCCTTGTTAAACATGGATGCGCTGTCTATCGTGATCCGCTGGCCCATGTTCCAGTTGGGGTGCGAGGAAGCTTCGGACAGTGTTGCATTGGCGAGTTGTTCCATCGGCGTATCGCGAAACGCACCGCCTGAGGCCGTGATGATAACACGCTCAACCGCCGCGATATCCTCCCCCACCAGCGCCTGAAATACGCCGGAGTGTTCGCTGTCCACCGGCAAGACCGTCGCGCCGTGCGTCTTGGCCGTCGCCATCAAAAGCGGGCCAGCGGTGACGAGGCTTTCCTTGTTGGCCAGCGCGAGGGTAGTTCCCTGCTCTAGCGCACGCAACCCCGGCAGCAATCCTGCCGCGCCAACGATGGCCGACATGATCCAGTCAGCCGGACGGCTTGCGGCGTCTTCGATTGCAGCGGGCCCCGCCGCCGCTTCGATCCCTGACCCATCAAGCGCCGCGCGAAGGTCCGGCAACAGATTGTCATGCGCCGTGACGGCAATATCTACCTTAAGATCAATGGCATCGCGGGCAAGTTGCGCAATATTCCGACCGCCAGTCAGCGCGACAACATCATAGTCCTGCGGCGCGCGGCGTATCAGGTCAATCGTGCTTTGCCCGATGGACCCGGTCGCACCAAAGATCGAAACGCGCCGCATAACCTAAAGCGCCGTGGCGCGGGCCGCCGCGTAAAAGCTGAGCAGCATAAACGTAAGTGACGCGCCCATCATGCCGTCAAACCGGTCCATAACGCCGCCATGCCCCGGGATGAGGGCCGAACTGTCCTTGACCCCGACCTTACGCTTCAAGGCACTTTCAGCGATATCGCCAAGTTGAGAACCGAAAGCCAATGGTGGGCCCAGCAGTACCGCCTTAAGGCCGATATCTGTGACCAAAGCGAAGATAAGACCAACGACCGCCGCCGCTATCCATCCGGCAACAGTGCCCGACCACGTTTTCTTCGGGCTGATCTGGGGCCAGAACTTCGGCCCGCCGAACGCGCGCCCCGCGAAGTAACCGGCAACATCCGTGGCGATGACGACCAGAACCAGCCAAAGCATCCAGGCAAGGCCAAAGCTATCGCGAATAATCAGAAATCCATCGCCAGCCAACAGGATCGCAACACAGTAGACAAGGAACCGCGCGCGGAACGCGGTCAGCAGGCTGATCCCCACAATCGCGGGTGCAACCAGCAGCGGGACGGACAAGTAGCTCGGCAGGAAATACGCCAGAACAATCGCAACCGCCCCCAAAGCCCCCAATTGCAGGGCAGCGGCGGAGTTGTCGGGGTTGGTCATCCGGGTCAGTTCCCACACCATCAGCCCGCACACAACCGCGATCAGCGCCATGAACCACGCGCCACCCGCCCAAACATCGACAAGCCCAATCACACCGAGCGTCACGCCCGAGATAACCCGCGTTCTAAGGTCGTTCCAATTGCCGGAGCTTTCCGGAACGGTCATCCCGGCACCGCCCCAAAGCGACGTTCGCGGGTTCCGTATCCTTGAAGGACGTCGGCGAAAATCTCAGGCGTGAAATCCGGCCAGAGCGTGTCGATAAACTCGTATTCCGCATAGGCCGACTGCCACAGAAGGAAGTTGGAGATCCGCGCCTCTCCGCTTGTTCTGATGACAAGGTCTGGATCCGGTAAAACGTATGTATCCAGATACTTAGGAAGCGTTTCTACATCGATTTCGGCAGGATTCAGGCGCCCGGCGGCGACATCCTCGGCCAGCCGTTTTGTCGCGCGCGCAACCTCATCCCGTCCGCCATAGTTCAGCGCGACGGTCAGTTCCGTGCCGTCATTGTCGGCGGTCAGAAGCTCCAGTTCGTCCATCAGCGCGGTCAGTTTTTCATCCAGACGCACGCGATCCCCGATGAACCGCACTTTGACGTTGTTCTTGTAAAGCGCCTGCGCCTCTCGGGTGATGTAGCGACGGAACAGCGACATCAGCCCGGCCACTTCGTTTTGAGTCCGTTTCCAATTTTCGGTCGAAAACGCGAAAATCGTAAGGTAGCGGACGCCAAGACCGGGGCAGGATTCCACGATTTCCCGCACGCGCCGCGCGCCGGCCCGATGCCCAAACAGCCGGGGATGGCCGCGTTGGGTCGCCCAGCGTCCGTTGCCGTCCATTATAATCGCAACGTGTCGCGGCCCTTTATGTGCTTCGCTCGAACTCGCCAACGGCGTTCCCTTTCCGGAGACTGGCAGGGTCAGACCTGCATGATCTCTTCTTGCTTCTGCTCCAGCGCCGAGTCGATGGCCTGAATGGATCTGTCTGTCAGATCCTGAACCTCATCCGTCCAAATTTTGTGGTCATCTTCGCTCATCCCGTCGGCTTTCAGCTTTTTCAGCTGATCCATACCGTCGCGCCGCACGTTGCGCACCGCTACACGGGCATGTTCCGCGTATTGGGCCGCGACCTTGCTGAGTTCCTTGCGCCGTTCTTCGTTCAATTCGGGAATCGGCAGCATGATGATCGTGCCGTTTAGTTGAGGATTGATGCCCAACCCACTCTCTCTAATGGCCTTTTCGACCGGACCGACCAAAGCCTTGTCCCACACATTGATCGTAACCATGCGCGATTCCGGGACGTTGACGGTGCCGACCTGATTGATCGGCGTCTTTTGCCCGTAGGCTTCGACCATGACAGGTTCGAGCATTGAGGCAGACGCGCGTCCGGTTCTCAGGGATGCAAACTCTGTCCGCAGGCTGGCCATCGCGCCGTCCATGCGCCGCTGAAGATCATCAAGGTCAATATCGTCGTCCGCCATGGCGTATCTCTCACTTCAAAGGGGCGGTTTCGCCCGCTGGTTCGTTGTATATCGTCAACCGTGAACGGTTGTATAGGTGCCTTGCCCGGCAAGAATACCTTTGAAACCGCCCGGTTCGTCGAGCGAAAAGACAATGATCGGCAGGTTGTTGTCCCGCGCCAGTGCAATGGCCGATGCGTCCATCACGCCAAGGTGCTGCTGCAGCACTTCGTCGTAGGTCACGGCCTCGAACCGTTTGGCATCCGCGAATTTCACAGGATCTTTGTCGTAGACGCCATCGACCTTCGTGCCCTTGAAGATCGCCTCGCAGCTCATCTCATTCGCGCGCAGGGTGGCGGCGGTGTCGGTGGTGAAATAGGGGTTGCCGGTTCCAGCGGCGAAAATGCAGACCCGTTTCTTTTCGAGGTGCCGCACGGCGCGGCGGCGGATGTATGGCTCACACACCTGATCCATCGGGATCGCGCTGATGACACGGGTGAAGATGCCCAAACCCTCAAGTGCCGATTGCATCGCAAGGGCATTCATCACAGTCGCGAGCATTCCCATATAGTCTGCTGTCGTCCGCTCCATCCCCTGCGCCGAGCCTTGCAAGCCACGGAAGATGTTGCCGCCGCCGATCACCATACAGATTTCGACGCCCATATCGTGGACCGTCTTCACCTCTTTGGCGATGCGCTCAACCGTGGGCGGGTGCAGGCCGTATCCCTGATCGCCCATCAGCGCTTCGCCCGAGATTTTCAGAAGGACACGTTTGAATGTCGTTTGCGGCTGGTCTTCGTCCTGATCTGCCATGAATGTCCCCCGGCCGGCTGCTTTATTGACTGAGCGCAAAATGTCCGAAAACGGTTCAGGATACAACGGGGTAGACGGGGGAAATTTGCCAGTGCACAACCCATAGTCCCGACCCACAGGAAATCGGCATCGACGAATGCGTCTGGACATCGACATTCCGAAGGACCGCCCGGTCCTGATCGCCGGTCCGACCGCGTCAGGAAAATCAGCGCTTGCGCTTCAGATTGCGGAGGATCGGGGCGGCGCGATTATCAATGCCGACGCGCTACAGGTTTATGACGGCTGGCGCATCCTGACCGCGCGGCCAAGCGACGCTGACCTCGCCCGTGCACCGCACCACCTTTACGGCCACGTTCCGTATCAACAGGACTATTCCGTCGGACAATGGTTGCGTGAGGCTGAGCCGTTTCTGTCGGACGGCCAGCCTCGCCCGATCATCATTGGCGGAACCGGTCTTTACTTTCGCGCGCTCACCGAAGGATTGGCAGAGATTCCCCTGCCCGGCCCTGACATCCGCGCGGAGGGAGACAGGTTCCTCGCGAACTATGGCCTTGGCGCGATGGTGGCGGAGCTTGACGCGGAAACGCGAAATCGGATCGATACCAACAACCCCGCCCGCGTTCAGCGCGCTTGGGAGGTGTTGCGATCCACCGGCCGCGGCCTTGCATCATGGCAAGACGACACGCCGCCGCCATTGCTGCCGCTGTCGCGCACGGCGCCGTTGGTGGTGAACGCCGACAAGGAAGTGCTGAATAGTCGGATAACGGACCGGTTCCACGCCATGATCGACGCCGGAGCCTTGGAGGAAGCGCGAAGGATGCTGCCCGATTGGGACCCCAAGCGCCTGTCGTCAAAAGCCATCGGAGCGCCGGAGCTGATCGCCCACCTGAGCGGAGAGATCACCCTTGACGACGCCATTGACCGCGCCATCATCGCCTCGCGCCAATATGCGAAACGGCAACGCACCTGGTTCCGGGCCCGAATGAAGGACTGGCACCCGGTTGCCGTGACCTAAGCGCCGCTGCCTTTACGCAACGATCTGCCGCGTTGATTGAACCGTTAACTTTTTCCTTTTGTTTTACCGAGTTTACCGGTTTAATTGGCCGGAAATGGCTTTGAGACGCGTAAAATAATGGTCCCCGTACCAACGTCACCGCAGGACATTCGCATCATTCCAATTGCGCGTATGGCGCAAGGCGGGCGGTGGCGGGTGGAAGCCATGCGCAGCTATTCGTCGGACCTGCTGTTGTGGGTCACGCGCGGACAGGGCCGGATCACCATCTCGGGCCGGACGCGCGGGTTTGGCGCACATAACGCTGTTTTCATACCGGCCCGCACGATGCACGGGTTTGAAATGACGGCGTCGATCTTTGGGACGGCCGCGTTCTTTCCGACGTCTTTGAACCTCGATCTGCCGAAGACGCCGCTACACCTGCGGATACGCGATGTGCATCCACAGGCTGAACTGACCGGCATTCTAGAAAGCCTGCAACGCGAAATCGGCAGCGATCTGGCTGACAACGACAAGGCCGCGTATCACCACGCGGGGCTGTTTTCGGTCTGGCTGCAGCGGGCGCAGGACCGCTATAAAAGCGATACGGAAACCGCGACCCGCAGCGCCGATCTGGTCGCACGATACACGGATATGGTGGAGGGGGAGTTCCGCTCTGGCCGGACGGTATCGGATTATGCCCGCGCCCTCGGCATCACGCCGACGCATCTATCGCGGGTTTGTAATCAGGTGGCGGGGCGGTCCGCATCGTCGATCCTGAAAGACCGGATTTTGTATGAGGCGCGCCGACTGCTCAGCGAAACCCGCCTGCCCGTCAATCAGGTCGCGGCACAGCTTGGGTTCACCTCGGCGGCGTATTTCTCAAGGGCGTTTCAGAACCATACGGGCAAGACGCCATCGGCTTTCCGCCGCAGCAACTAGACGGCCCGCATCCCCTTCAAGGTATGCAATCGTATTCAGTCGATGTCGCATTTGTGCGATCACAATGTCGCTTTTGTGACGTCAATTGCCGATACTGGGCGTTGACGTGGGGGGGTTAGTCGTGCGGAATGGTCCTGTGAACACTGCGCCCAAAACGTCTGCTCCGAACATCGCTTCGTATTGCATCGTCTGTCCGGAAGGCTTTTCCGGGCGCACACCAATAAATCATGTGTCTCAGGGAGAGTAAGATGACGCAATCAACCATCAATGGAAAACCCATGCATCGCGCTGTAAAGATGTATGCGGACGAATATAAGGCTGGCGAAATGTCTCGCCGGGAGTTTCTGTCGCGTGCGACAGCGTTGGGTGCGACATCGGTCGCCGCCTACGGCTTGATCGGTGCAACGGCTCCTGCCCGCGCCGAGGGCCACATTCAGCAAGGCGGCACGCTGAGGATCCAGCAGCAGGTCAAAGCGATGAAAGACCCGCGCACCTCTGACTGGAGCGAAATTGGCAACCAATCGCGCGGCTTCCTTGAATATCTGGTCGAATACAATGCTGACGGATCGTTCCGCGGCATGCTTCTCGATAGCTGGGAAGTCAGCGATGACGCGACCGTCTATACGCTGAAAGTGCGCCAAGGCATCAAGTGGCACAACGGCGATGATTTCACTGCCGAGGATGTTGCCCGCAATATCGCTGGTTGGTGCGACAAATCGGTCGACGCGAACTCCATGGCGACGCGCGTTGCTGGTCTGGTGGATGAAGCAACCGGGAAAGCCCGCGAAGGCGCGATTGTGGTCGTCGACGAAAGCACAGTTCAACTGAACCTGTCCGCTGCCGACATCACCCTCGTCGCGAGCATGAGCGACTATCCAGCCGCTATCGTTCATTCAAGCTACAGCGCGGATGCGCCGTTTGAAGATACGATCGGCACTGGCGCGTTCCGCCCCGTCGAAATGGAAGTTGGCGTGAAATGCGTTGTCGAACGTGTGACAGACATGCCGTGGTGGGGCACCGAAGTCTATGGCGGCCCCTATGTTGATCGGGTTGAGTTCATTGACTATGGCACCGACCCGTCAGCCTATATCGCCGCAGCCGAATCCGAAGAGATTGATCTGCTTTACGAAACCGTCGGCGACTTCGTTGACGTAATGGATGGCATCGGTTGGACAGTGTCTGAAACCGTGACCGGCGCGACCACCGTGATCCGGTCGCACCAGCCGACGGATTTCGACGGGCAGCAACCCTATGCCGACGTGCGGGTTCGCAAAGCGCTGGCCATGGCAGTCGACAACGCAGTCTGTCTTGAACTGGGCTACGCTGGCCGCGGTGAAGTTGCGGCAAACCACCACGTTTGCCCGATCCACCCGGAATACGCGGATATCGGCCCGGCGGAATTCGACCCGGCCGCAGCAAAAGCGATGATCGAAGAGGCTGGCTTTGCCGATTTCGAGCATGAACTGATCACCGTTGACGACGATTGGCAGCGCAACACGGGTGACGCGATTGCGGCGCAAATCCGCGACGCGGGCATTCCGATCAAACGGACGATCCTGCCCGGTGCGACCTTCTGGAACGACTGGCTGAAGTACCCGTTCAGCAGCACACAGTGGAACCACCGTCCGCTCGGCGTTCAGATCCTCGCGCTGGCCTATCGGACCGGCGAGGCATGGAACGAGGCTGGATTCTCCAACGCTGAGTTTGACAGCCTGATGACCGAAGCACTTGCCATCGCGGATGCGGACAAGCGGCGCGAGGTTATGGCCAAGATCGAACAGATCATGGTCGATGAAGGCGTGATCATTCAGCCTTACTGGCGCTCACTCTATAACCACCACAACGGCTCCGTGGTGAATGGCGAGAAGCATCCGGCCCACGAAATCCACCTCTATAAACTGGGTTTTGCAGCCTGATTTAACGCAAAGACAGGGCCGCACGATGCGGCCCTGTTCACGTTTACGGACCGTTGCGTAACATGCGCACAAAACGACGCCGAAACGGCGCGCACCGTAACAAACAACAGGGACGACTATGGGACTATTCATTCTCCGCCGCCTTGGAATGATGCTGCTGACGGCCTTATGCCTCACCTTCATCGTTTTCCTTCTGACAAATCTCTATCCGAACCTTGAGAAACTCGCCAAGACGGCGGGCAACCAAAGGATGTCGGACGAACAGGTGACATCGTGGCTTTTGACGCGCGGCTACCTTCAGCCAACGGTCGTTAAATACGGCGAATGGCTCGGCGTGTTGCCGGGGTTCACCTACACGGCAGAGGATGGAACGGTCACTGGACGTTGTATCGGCCAAGGTGTCTCGGCAGAGGACGCGCCGTCCTTCTGCGGCGTTCTGCAAGGCAACTGGGGATATTCAACCGTTTTCAAGGACGACGTCGGGCCGATTGTCGGCAAACGGCTGGCGCTGACCGGCAAGCTGATGTTCTGGGTGATGATAATCATGGTGCCGATGGCCTTGGTCGTCGGGGTCTTGGCGGGGATGCGCGAAGGGTCAAAGACTGACCGAAGTTTATCCACGTTCTCAATCGTGACGACGGCCACGCCGGAATATGTGTCGGGCGTTATCCTGATCGCGGTATTCGCATCGTCAGCGGTCGGCTTGAAGTGGTTCAAGGGCACTGCGGCCAGTGCGATGGACAACATCACCTTTGAAAACTTCACCCTGCCCGTCTTGACAATTGCGCTTTATGGCATGGGCTATATCGCGCGGATGACTCGCGCCTCGATGACCGAAGTCATGACGGCGCAGTATATTCGGACCGCCCGACTGAAGGGCGTCAAGTTCTCGAACATCGTGATGAAACACGCACTGCGCAACGCGCTGATCGCGCCGTTTACCGTCATCATGTTGCAGTTCCCTTACCTGCTGAACGGTGTCGTGATTGTTGAAACGCTGTTCAACTATAAGGGCTTTGGCTGGACGCTGGTTCAGGCCGCCGGCAACAACGACATCGAGCTGTTGCTAGGTGTTTCGGTCGTGTCGGTGTTCGTCGTGCTGCTGACGCAGCTGATAAGCGATATCGGCTACGTTTACCTCAACCCACGCATCCGCGTATCATAAGGAGGACTGAAAGATGGAACCCCTTTCCATAGGTGGAATTATCGTCCAGATCATCATTCAGTTCATCCCTGTTTGGATCGCACTGATTGTCACGTTTTGGCTGTCCATCAGCTACAAACGCAAACTCGGCCTTTATGGCAAACTGTTTGACAGCACCATCGGCATGATCGGCTTTGGCCTTGTCATGTTCTGGGTCTTTACCGGCGTCTTTGGCGCGATGGATTGGATCATCACCCATGATCCGCTTGACCAGATTTCGGGCCTTAAGAACAAATCGCCGGGCGTTCCGGTGCCAGAGGGCGAAGCGGCCTATCCCTACTTCCTGTTGGGCGGCGACAACCTTGCCCGCGATGTGTTCAGCCGGATGATCAAAGGCGCGTGGGTCGTGGTGCAGATTGCACCGCTCGCGACATTGTTCGCCTTTATGGTGGGGATCACGCTTGGGCTTCCAGCCGGGTATTTTGGCGGTAAGCTCGACACGTTCCTTAGCTTCCTGGCAAACCTCATCCTCGCCTTCCCGGTTATCCTGCTGTTCTATCTGCTCGTCACGCCAGAGATCGTGGCGACCGGTATTCCGAACTACATGGCGGCAGTGCTGTTCATCTTCCCGATCATCTTCCTCGCGGTTCTGCTGAATTCGCGTTTCTACACGCAGCCGAGCATTCGCACGCCGCTTTTGATCGGAGTGTTGGGGGTTGCAGGATGGCTTTACCTGTCGCTGATCTCGGAGGCGGGCAGCAAGCTCGATCTAATCCCGGCATGGATGGATGGGTTTGACGTTCCGGGCGGTATCCTCGTTGTGTTCGTGTCGGTTGTGTTCGTCAACTCACCGACAGTGTTCCGGATCGTTCGCGGCCTGACGCTCGACGTGAAAACGCGCGACTATGTTGCTGCGGCCCAAACACGCGGCGAGGGCAAATGGTATATCATGCTTTGGGAAATCCTTCCGAACGTGCGTGGCCCGCTGATCGTCGATTTCTGCCTTCGGATTGGCTACACGACCATCCTGCTTGGAACGCTCGGCTTCTTCGGGTTGGGTCTTCCGCCGGAAAGCCCCGACTGGGGGTCAACCATCAACGAAGGCCGCAAGCTTCTGTCGGTCTATCTGCACCCTGCCCTGCCCCCAGCACTCGCGCTGATGAGCATGGTGCTTGGGCTGAACCTGCTGGCCGACGGCCTGCGTGAAGAATCACTGAAAGACTGAGGGAAGAAGATCATGGCAAAACGCGACTATGACGGCCCCGTTCTTGAGATCGACAAGCTGTCGATCAGCTTTTTCACGCGGCTTCGGGAAATTCCGGCGGTTATGGATTTTACCGTCCACGTCCAACCCGGCGAAGCTGTCGGGTTGGTCGGCGAATCCGGCTGCGGTAAATCCACCGTCGCGTTGGGGGTCATGCAAGACCTTGGCGTGAACGGACGTGTCGTTGGCGGATCGATCAAGTTCAAAGGCCGCGATCTGAGCGAGATGAGCGCGGCAGAACTCCGCGACATCCGCGGGAACGAAATCGCAATGATCTATCAGGAACCGATGGCGTCCCTGAACCCCGCGATGAAGATAGGCAAGCAACTCATGGAAGTTCCGATGATCCATGAGGGGGCTAGCAAAGACGCAGCATACAAACTCGCGCTTGAGGTTGTGACGGACGTGAAACTGCCGGACCCGAAGCGTATCCTCGACAGCTTTCCGCACCAGCTATCGGGCGGCCAGCAGCAGCGGATCGTCATTGCGATGGCGTTGATGAGCAAACCGGCGCTTCTGATCCTTGACGAACCGACAACCGCGCTTGACGTGACGGTTGAGGCCGGGATCGTTGAGTTGGTCAAAAACCTCGGCAAGAAATACGGCACATCGATGCTGTTCATTAGTCACAACCTCGGCCTCGTCCTTGAAACCTGTGATCGAATTTGTGTGATGTATTCGGGTGAAGCGGTTGAACGCGGCTCGATCAAAGACGTCTTTGACGAGATGCAGCACCCCTATACGCAGGCGCTGTTCCGCTCCATCCCGCTACCCGGCGCTGACAAAAACGCACGCCCCCTTGTGGCGATCCCCGGCAATTTCCCCCTGCCGCATGAGCGCCCGAAAGGGTGTAACTTCGGCCCGCGTTGCGACTATTTTGAACTGGGGCGCTGCGATCAGGGTGACATCAAGATGGCGCCGGTCGGCGGCGTCGAGCGGCATGAAACCAGATGCCTCAGATTTGAAGAAATCGACTGGAACGCACCGATCGCGGCCGCTGTGACCACCGAAAAAGCCAAAGTCGGCGATGTCGTTCTGCGCATCGACGACCTCAAGAAATACTACGAGGTCGCGGCCAGCGCCCTGTTCGGCGGCGGCAACACCAAGGTCGTGAAGGCCAACGAAACCCTCAGTTTTGAGGCACGGGAGTCCGAAACGCTTGCCATCGTGGGCGAATCCGGCTGCGGCAAGTCCACCTTCGCCAAGGTGCTGATGGGGCTTGAAACGGCGACGGACGGCAAGATCGTCATGGGCAACACCGAGATTCAGGACATCCCAATCGAAGAGCGGGATACACAGACAATCTCCTCCGTCCAGATGGTGTTCCAGAACCCGTTTGACACGCTGAACCCGTCGATGACCGTCGGGCGGCAGATCATCCGAGCGCTTGAAATCTTCGGCATCGGCGCGAATGAGGCTGAGCGGCGCGAGCGGATGCTGAAACTGCTCGACCTCGTGAAGCTGCCCCGCGCCTTTGCGGAACGGATGCCGCGGCAACTGTCCGGCGGGCAAAAGCAACGGGTCGGCATCGCCCGCGCCTTTGCGGGTGACGCGCAGATCGTCGTGGCGGATGAACCGGTTTCCGCGCTCGACGTGTCGGTGCAGGCCGCCGTGACCGACCTGCTGATGGAAATCCAGCGCGAGAATAAAACCACGCTGCTGTTCATCAGCCACGACCTGTCCATTGTGCGCTATCTCAGCGACCGGGTGATGGTGATGTATCTGGGCCATGTGGTTGAGATGGGATCGACCGATCAGGTCTTCGCACCGCCCTATCACCCCTATACCGAAGCGCTTCTGTCCGCCGTGCCAATCGCCGATACGTCGATTGAGAAAAAGCACATCGTCCTAGAAGGCGACATTCCATCCGCGATGAACCCGCCCAGCGGCTGCCCGTTCCAAACACGGTGCCGTTGGAAATCCGAAGTGCCGGGTAATCTTTGTGAACAGGAGGTTCCGCCCGTCCGCTATCTGGAAAAGGGGCATCAGGTCAAATGTCACCTCGCCGACGATATCCTCGCGCGGATGGAGCCTGTGATTAAGGTTGCCGCTGAATAGGCTTCCCTTTCCGCGCGGAAATCGGAATACTTTGCTCATGCGACGGTTCGTATTGATCCCCTTTATGCTTGGCGCGTGTCATGCTGCGGCTGACAGTGGTCGCGGCGCTGCACCCGATCCATGTGGCGCGGCGGCGATGCAGCATATGGTCGGCAAGCACGAAATGGATCTGCCGCCGACCTTCGACATGCACCTGATGCAGATCGTTCGACCCGGTATAGATGCCGATGGCAGCGTTCCCGAACGCCTACGTATCCATGTCGATGAAAACGGGATCATTACCAAAGTCGACTGCGGATAGATGTCACGCTTCGCCCCGATGCCGGAGCCACCCTACTACGCCGTGATTTTCACCGCTCAGCGGACAGCTGGCGATAGCGGCTACGGCGCGATGGCCGACAAGATGATGGAATTGGCCGAAGAACAACCCGGATATATCGGCGTAGAGACCACGCGGGATGCGGACGGGCTGGGGATCACCGTCAGCTATTGGGCGGATGAGGAAGCGTTAATTGCATGGAAGAAAGTGTCTGAGCATCTATTGGCTCAAAAGCTCGGTAAATTCCGCTGGTATTCGCATTACACGCTGCGCGTTGCCAAGGTTGAACGTGGATATGAGGGACCAGAAGGGCGTTGAAACAGGCCGCCGCTCTGACGCGGCGACCTGAGGTAACTAAGGAAACTGATTACATTTCTTCGAGGTTCTTCACGACTTCGATCGCGAAAGTGTTGACCAGTGCCGTGTAGAAATCATCCGTGGATGGCGGAATCCGGATCCAACCTTCAGGCGCAACGCCACCATCGGCAACGGATGCGTCGAGGTTGAGCGGATAGCTCGTCACCGGGGCGATATCGCCATCGTCCGCTTCTTGGCCGGTTTTCGGCTCAAACACTGCAATAGTGCCTTGCAACTGGTTGAATTCGCCTGATTCTGGCAGAACGCCCGATCCATCGAGTGTGACGGAGTGAATCTCAACCATCACGCGGTTCGCGTCTTCAGCCAAATCCACCTGAGCGGCAATCGCCGCCCGCAGGTCATCGTTCAGGGTCGGCCAATACTCCATGGCATTCGCCCCTTCAACCGCGCTGAGATCAGTTTGCACATCGATTTCAGACAATTGGACGTCATCCGCATAAGCAAATGTCGACGTCGCGGCGAGCGCCGCACCAAATACTACCGTTTTGAACATAGTCATTTGTTCTTCCTTTCGGTCAAAGCCAGCGCAGAGCGTCTGGCGATTACGGAGAGAAGAACGAGGGGCTCGGGCTTTGGTTCCGAAACGATTTTTTCAACAGGCGGGAATACGCCGTCAACTACCGAGGATCACGCGGACGTAGTTGCGGGTTTCGCGGTATGGCGGGACGCCTCCGTGACGCTCCACCGCTTGCGGGCCTGCGTTATAGGCCGCTAGGGCCAAGCGCCATGTGCGGAATTTCTCATACTGTCGACGCAGATAGCGCGCACCACCATCCAGATTTTGATATGGATCACGCGGGTTTACCCCCAATCGTCGCGCCGTTGCGGGCATTAACTGGGCAAGGCCAAGCGCCCCTTTATGCGACCGCGCACCAGCGTTCCAATTGGATTCCTGTTGCACCAACCGCAGGAATAAATCCTCCGGAACGCCATGCCGTCGCGCGGCGTCGCGGGCCATTTGCAGGTAAGGGCCGTTGTAGCGCCCGGAATAACGCACGTTCCCGGCATTTGACGGCGTATTGACCGACGGTGGTTGCAAACGGACGGAGTTCGCATATTGCGACGCCGCGCGGCTATCCAGAACGGCCGTTTGAGAACGAAAAACGGAAGATCGCGACGAGCTTGAAAGCGATAACCCTTCGGCGAATGCCTGCCCCGGAAACAACAAAATAAGTGTCAGAACAATTAATTTCTTCATGACCCGCCCCACACGTTTCGCGCGCAACTATACCGTTTTTTTCCATGTTCGCCAGTCCGACGGCAATAAGGCTTTTATTTACGTTGATGCGGTGGTCTAAAGTCCGAAACCAGAAACGAGAGATTCGAGGGAGAAGCCCAATGGCCGGTTCGGTGAACAAAGTGATCCTGATAGGTAATCTGGGCCGCGATCCAGAAGTGCGGACGTTCCAGAACGGCGGCAAAGTCTGCAATTTGCGGATCGCCACGTCTGAAAACTGGAAAGACAAAAACACCGGAGAGCGGCGGGAAAAGACCGAATGGCATTCGGTTGCCATCTTTCAGGAAGGGCTCGTCCGGATTGCTGAACAGTATCTGCGCAAGGGGTCCAAGGTCTATATCGAAGGCCAGCTTCAGACCCGGAAGTGGCAGGATCAAAGCGGTCAGGATCGGTATTCGACCGAGGTTGTTCTACAAGGCTTCAACGGCGTTCTGACCATGCTCGACGGGCGTGGCGAGGGCGGCGGTGGTGGCGGCGGCGGATATGGCGGTGGCCAGTCCTCCGGCGGCTACGACAGCGGATCATCCGGCCCGGCGCCCAGCGACCTTGACGACGAAATCCCGTTCTAACCGGTAATCGGTGGCGTTTCGGCGCCACCTGATATTTCAGCTTTGGCGATTTTCCAAAGCTTCGCTCAACACAGAGCGGACAGTCGAAATATCCACGTCCGACGTGATAAACGCATTCCCAATGTCGCGCGCCAGAATGAACCGCAGTGTGCCATCGACGACTTTCTTGTCCTGCCCCATCAGGGCGATCAGGCGATCAGCGTCCGGTAAATCGCCCGGAACATCCGCAAGATCGGTCTTTAGACCCATCACCTTGAAATGCGCCCGCACCCGGCTTGGGCATTCCTGCGAACACAGGCCAAGCCGCGCGGAAACCTCGAACGCCAAAGCGCATCCAATCGCGACGCCTTCGCCGTGCAACAAGCGGTCGGAATAACCCGTCGCGGCCTCCAGCGCGTGCCCGAATGTATGGCCGAGGTTCAAGAGCGCCCGAACCCCCTGCTCCGTCTCATCAGCGGCCACAATGTCAGCTTTGTTTTGACAGGACCGCCGCACCGCCTCTGCCCGAAGCGTCGTGTCACCATCCGCCAAAGCGGGGCCGTTCTGTTCCAGCCAGTCGAAGAAATCGGCGTCCCCCAGAAGTCCGTATTTAATGACCTCACCATACCCGGCAAGGAAATCGCGCGGGTTGAGGGTGTCCAGCACATCGATGTCCGCAAGGACCAATGAGGGCTGATGAAACGCGCCGATCAGGTTCTTCCCCTGCGGCGCATTGATCCCGGTCTTACCGCCAACAGAGCTGTCGACCTGAGCAAGCAGCGTCGTCGGGATTTGCACAAACCGCACCCCGCGCCGAAGCACCGCAGCCGCAAAGCCGCCAAGATCGCCGATAACACCACCGCCGAACGCGATGACGACGTCGTTCCGCTCAACCTGTTGATCCAATAACCATTCGACCGCGCGACTGAATTGCGCCCAGCATTTGGTTGCCTCGCCCGATGGCAAAGCAAGCGCGGTCATTTCAATGCCGTCGGCAGCAAGGCCCGCCTTCAGCGCATCAAGGTGAAGGTCTGCGACGGTTTCATCGGTCAAAACCGCAACGCGCGGGCGCGACAGCAGCGGCGCGATTTCGGCACCAGCGCGTGCAATCAAGTCGGACCCCACCCGAATGTCATAGGAACGATCTTGCAAATCCACGCGCAAGGTTTCGGTCATTGGGCAGGCTCCAGCACATCCGGTCTCGTTTCAAGCGCGGCAATCACCGCCTGCGCCATTTCGTCAATGGAATAGGACGCACGCGCATCGACCGCAATGTCAGCGCGGGCATAAAGCGGCACGCGCGTTTCGTAGAGGTCGCGCAGAGTTTCATACGGATTCTCCGTCCTGAGAAGCGGGCGCGTGGTTTTGTGCCGCACCCGATTCCACAACAACCGCAGATCGGCCCGCAGCCAGACCGATATCCCCTTATCCCGAATGATCGCCCTGTTCCGTTGGGCCAAGAATGCGCCACCACCGGTTGAAAGAATCCCGCATTGTTCCTCAAGAAGCCGCGTGATGACCTGCGTTTCCTTATCGCGAAAGAACTCTTCCCCGTCCCGTTCAAAAATCTCGGCAATGGTCATGTTAGCGGCGCGAACGATTTCTTCGTCCGAATCAAGAAACGGCACACCCAACTTCGCAGCGACCGCTTTGCCGACAGCGGTTTTCCCGGCGCCCATCATTCCGACAAGCACCACAGTCTTTTTAAGGCGTTGGCCCATAACGGCACAGTCTCGCGCAAATAAAATTTCTTGCCCTCAATGGCGTGATATTGCTGAAAAGGCTATATATAAAGTCAGACAAAGCGTTCAAAGCGCTATCAAAGATCGAGCGGGCAGAGGACATCATATGATGGCACGACTATTCAAGCTATTGATATTCCTAATTGTTGTGGGATTCGTTGGCCTTGCCGGCTTTGCCTATCTGGGTGATTTGTCCCCCGAACAATCCGAACAGAGCGATGCGGTGACGCTGGATGTCAACTAAAGCGGCATCTTCCAGGGTTCTGGCGCGTTTGCTGGCCTCTGTCGGGGCCTGTTTGGGCGCGGTATCCCTTGCGTCAGCCGAAGCGCCGATGTCCGCCATCGACTGGCTGTCAGAATCGGTGACAGCCCCCGTTGTCATGACGCCCAACGAAGAGGCTGTTGCCAACACCGCCGCGATTGAATCGATAACGGTTCAACCGCTTGATGCGACGCCACCCGATGCTGTCGGTATCCTGTCGCCCGCCGTGACCGGATTCCCGACGAACCTTTGGGGCCGCGGCGAAAGTGAGGCGATCATTTCGGCGGTGCTGGACAGCCCGGTCGAAACGCTACCGGCTACAGCAGCTTTGCGGCAACGGGTTCTGCTGGCTGAGGCTGACGCGCCGGTTGCTTCTGACGGATCGGTGCTTCTGGCGCGAGTCGACAAACTTCTCGACATCGGGGCACTTGATGACGCACAGGCGCTTTTGGATCAGGCCGGTCCGACAACGCCGGATCTGTTCCGGCGCTGGTTTGATGTTGCGCTTTTGACCGGGACCGAGGATCGCGCCTGCGAAGCGCTTCGATCAAACAGCGACATTGCCCCGACCTATCAGGCCCGCATTTTCTGCCTCGCGCGGAATGGCGACTGGGACGCCGCGGCGCTGACGCTGAATTCAGCGGCGTCTTTAGGGGTGGTCGATCAGGCGGAATATGACCTGATTTCCCGGTTCCTCGACCCTGAGCTTTTTGAAGGCGACCCGCCCCTGCCGATCCCGGATCGCCCGACGCCGCTCGTGTTCCGCATGTTCGAGGCGATTGGGGAGCCGCTGCCGACCCAAACCCTGCCCCGCGCCTTTGCCCATGCCGATCTGCGGTCGACCGCCGGCTGGAAAGCGCGGATAGAAGCGGCAGAACGCCTTGCCCGCGTTGGCGCGATTTCGGACAACAGATTACTTGGCATCTATTCCGAACGGTCGCCTGCTGCATCAGGTGGCCTATGGGATCGCGTTGACGCCTTGCAGGAATTCGACGCGGCTGTCAGCGACAGCGACGCCGACGCGGTTAACGAAACCTTCGCACGGGCATGGCGCGAAATGGCGCGCGCGGGCTTGTCGCGTGTGTTCGCCCGTCTTTATGCCCCGCAGCTTTCAGAGATGGAATTGGACGGAGCTACTGCCGACCTCGCCTTTCGCGCAGCCCTTCTGTCGGATGACTATGAGGTTGCCGCCCGGAACCGCCCGACCAAAACACCAGACGATAAGTTCCTTACCGCCCTCGCCCAAGGCCGACCAGACACGGCGATTGCCACGAATGATCGCGCGCAGGCCGTCCGGGATGGGTTTGACGGCGGGGCGCCTTCGGTTGAGTTTTCCAACCTGCTGAATGAAGACCGCCTCGGCGAAGCGATCCTGACGGCCGTTGATCGGTTCACTCAAGGGGCGGAAGGCGATCTGGAACAGATCAGTCGGTCGCTCAGGTTTTTTCGATCCGTTGGCCTTGAAGACACGGCACGGCAGGCAAGCTTGCAATTCCTCCTCATGTCCGGGCGGAGCTAAGCCGTGAAACGCAGGATTGCGACATTCCTCGAAGCGCAGGCGGCGGAGCTGAACGCAGCCGCCAACACGATTGCCGCCTACGGGCGGGATCTGGTTAAGTTCACCGATTGGCTGGACCATCGCGGGTTGAACATCGACACCGCTGAGCGTGCGGATATTGAAAACTATCTGATCAGTTGCGATGAAGAAGGGCTGTCTCGCGCCACCCGCGCCCGGCGCTTGTCGGCCATCAAGCAGCTTTACCGCTTCGGATTTGAAGAAGGTTGGCGCGACACGAATCCCGCGCAACAAATCAAAGGGCCAAGCCGCGACAAACGCCTGCCCAAAACGCTGACCGAGGCGGAGGTTGATACGCTCCTGACGACCGCACGGACCCATGGACGATCCCCAACCGATCAGTTGCGCACGACTTGTCTGATGGAGCTTCTCTACGCGACCGGAATGCGGGTGAGTGAGCTTGTCACGCTACCCGTCGCCGCCGTCCGGGGCGATCCGCAGCTTATCCTCGTGCGCGGCAAGGGCGGGAAGGAACGCATGGTTCCTCTCTCCCCCCCGGCCCGCGCGGCGCTCGCGGAATGGCTGGTGGTTCGGGATGAGATTGAGGAAGCCGCGCAGAAAAGCGGGCGCACGCCCTCCCGTTTTCTATTCCCATCACGGTCGAAGTCCGGCCACATAACGCGGCAAAGCTTTTTCCTACTGCTCAAGAGCATCGCCCGATCCGCCGGGCTGTCGACGGACCTTGTGACGCCGCACACCCTGCGCCACGCGTTCGCGACGCACCTTCTGGCGCGCGGCGCGGATTTGCGATCCATTCAAACGCTGCTTGGCCACGCCAACGTCGCAACGACCGAGATCTACACCCACGTGCTTGATGAGCGCCTGAAAGATCTGGTGCTAGAGCATCACCCCCTCGTCCACGAGGAAGAGTAACCGCGCTGGATTATTCCGATCCGCCCGGATAACTAGACATAATTGATGAAATTGGCGCCAGATGACGGCGTCGGGAAGGCATGGAAGAAAGTCATGGACGCAGCGTTCTGGATCACATCAGGGGCTATTCTCGCGTTGTTGTTGCTGTCGGCGTTTTTCTCGGGGTCCGAAACCGCGTTGACCGCGGCGTCGCGCGGTAAACTGCGTGCGCAGGCGGACAAGGGGAACGGCGGCGCGCAAAAGGCGCTTGCGGTGACAGAGGACAACGAACGCCTGATCGGGGCGGTTCTGCTTGGCAACAACCTTGTCAACATCCTCGCCGCGTCGCTGGCGACCGCGTTGTTCACCCGTGTCTTTGGCGAAAGCGGCGTGGCCCTCGCGACCCTTGTGATGACCCTTCTCGTCCTGATCTTCGCCGAAGTGCTGCCAAAGACCTATGCGATCACGAACCCCGAAGTCGCGGCGGCGCGCGTGTCCCCGGTGATCTCGATCGTCATCCGGGTCTTTTCCCCAATCGTCATGGCGGTCCGGTCGCTGGTCCGGCTGATCCTCGGACTGGTTGGCGTCAAAACCGATCCCGACAGTCACATCCTCGCCGTGCGGGAGGAGATTGCAGGCGCAATCTCCCTCGGCCACTCCGAAGGGATGGTGGAAAAAGAAGACCGCGACAGGCTGCTTGGCGCGCTTGATCTGGGCGACCGCACGGTTGAAGAGATCATGCTTCACCGCTCGCAAATCGAAATGATCGACGCGAGCGAACAGCCCGAGGACATACTGTCGCAATGTCTGGATTCGGCCCATACGCGGCTACCGGTCTATCAGAATGATCCCGAGAACATCGTTGGCGTGGTTCATGCGAAAAACCTACTGCGCGCGATGGATAAGTTCCGGCGCGGGTCTGGCACGTCCAAGACGGCGCTCAAGGATTTTGATGTGCTCGACGTCGCAATGACCCCTTATTTCGTGCCGGAAACCACGACGCTTGACGATCAGATGCGGCAATTTCTGCGACGGCACACGCATTTTGCGCTGGTCGTCGATGAATACGGTGCGCTTCAGGGCTTGATCACGCTTGAGGATATTCTGGAAGAAATCGTCGGAGAGATCACCGACGAATTCGACACCTCGGAAGAACCTGAGATTCAGCGATCAGACGATGGCAGTTTCCTCGTTGATGGTGCGACAACCATCCGCGACCTGAACCGCACCGCCGATTGGAACCTGCCGGATGAGGAGGCCAACACCGTCGCAGGCCTCGTCATCCACGAAGCCCAGACAATCCCGACCGAGGGGCAAGTGTTCAGCTTTCACGGCTTCCGGTTCGAAGTGATCGAACGCACCGCGAACCGGATTACCCAGCTAAAGATTAGGCCGCTTTAGGGGCGATCAGCGTCCTTTGAACAACGTTCCGAAGATACCGCGCACGATGCGGCGGCCCGTGGTGCCGGAAAGCTCTTTGACAACAGCATTGCCAATCGCCTCGCCCCAGCTTTGATCGGCGCGGGTCTTGCGCGATGTCGAACGGCCCACGCGGTTGCCGGAATAACGGCGGCCAGCGCGGTATTCACGCTCTGCCATCTCTGCTTCTTCTTCGCGCCGCTCTGCTTCCTCGGCAGCCTGCGCGGCCTCTTCGGCCCGCTGTTGCAGCACCTCATAGGCCGAAACGCGATCATTCTTCGCCTCATACTTCCCCGCGATCGGAGACGTATCGATATGCGACTGACGGGTTTCCGTGGAAATCGGCCCAAGTTGCGACGACGGCGGCCGGATCAAAGTCCGCTCCACAACACCAGGAACACCTTTGTTTTCCAGCATCGATGTCACAGCCTCCCCCACTCCGACATCGCGAATGGCATCACTCGTGTCAAACTTCGGATTGCTGCGATAGGTCTCGGCCGCTTGACGCAGGGCGCGGCGGTCCCGCGCAGTAAAGGCTCGCAACGCGTGCTGCACGCGGTTGCCCAACTGGCCAAGAATATCCTCAGGAATGTCGTCTGGGTTCTGGGTGATAAAGAACACTCCGACGCCCTTCGACCGGATCAGACGCGCGACCTGTTCGACCTTTTCGACCAGCGGCTTAGGCGCGCCGTCAAACAGCAGATGCGCTTCATCAAAGAAGAAAACCAGCTTGGGTTTGTCGGGATCGCCGACCTCGGGCAGTTCTTCAAACAGCTCAGACAGCAACCACAGAAGGAAAGTCGCATAAAGCCGGGGCGCGCCCATCAGCGTGTCGGCGGCAAGGATGTTGATCCGCCCGCGCCCGTCCTGCGCCGTTGCCATGATGTCGGACAGCGCAAGCGCCGGCTCTCCAAACAACTCCGCCCCGCCCTGATTTTCCAGCACGAGAAGCCGACGCTGGATCGCGCCAACCGATGCGTTTGAAACATTGCCATACCGCAGGCCGAGCGTTTTGCCATTCTCACCAACCCACACCAACAGCGCCTGCAGATCCTTGAGGTCAAGCAGCGGAAGACCCTGTTCGTCCGCAACCCGGAACGCGATGTTCAGCACGCCTTCCTGCGCTTCCGTCAGTTCCAGCAGGCGCGCGATTAGCAGCGGCCCCATCTCAGACACCGTCGTGCGGATCGGATGGCCCTGTTTGCCGAACAGATCCCAGAACGTGACCGGGAACCCGCCATAGGCGTAATCATCAAACCTGATGGTCGCGGCGCGTTTCATGAACGCGTCGTGCAGTTTGAAACTTTCGGAACCAGCCTCCGCCAGCCCGGACAGGTCGCCTTTCACATCGGATAAGAAAACCGGCACGCCCGCATTGGAAAACCCTTCGGCAAGGATTTGCAGCGTCACGGTCTTACCTGTCCCGGTTGCGCCAGCAACCAACCCATGCCGGTTCGCGTATTTCAGCAGTAGCGCCTGCGGATCGGCATAAACATCGCCGCCCCCGCCAATAAAAATCCGATCACCCACTGCTGCGACTCCTCTACTGCGAACACGTCCGCCGAAAATACAGTCTTAACCGTTTCACGCCAGCTTTACCTTGTTTCCGGGCGGTATTTCTTGACCATCTGGGATCGTTTTCGCGTTGATCTATTGAAGGGGCGCCCCTGATCCGGCTTTCTTCCGCAAGACCATGAACTTAGTCGAATATTGACTGTTGACCGAGAAAGGGAAAGGCCGTAGCTTGCTGCTTAATTACTAAGTCGGCCAGTCCGACGGGGAGAAAAGATCAGGGAAAAGGGCCAGCTTGCGGCCCTTTTTTCGTGTCTAGCGACCTCTTGTTGTCATTCCACGCGAAATCATGGCAGAACCCCGCTGGTCAGAACGCGAAACACGGATTTCCCGACTGACAGCAGAAATGCCGCGTGCTACACGGCGCGTGAAAAACGGAGCAATGACCAAATGAACGATTATCTCAAACCGCTCGCGATCACATGTCTTCTGGCGGCCGCTTTCCCGGCGATTGCCCAAGACACGACCGAGCAGCCCGCAGAAGAAGAAGCCCCCGCCGCTGAAGCCAGCGAAGCAGACGATCCGGCGGCTGGCCTCGATATGGGGCAGGAAGTCGGCGCGGAGAATGGACCCCAGCTCTACGTCCGTGAGACATCCGGCGATTGGGAAGTCCGCTGCGTCCGCACCGAAGAGACTGAGAATGATCCCTGCCAGATCAACCAAACACTGAAGGCCGCTGAGGGTAACCCCGTTGCCGAGGTCAGCATGTTCCCCCTGCCGGAAAACGCGCAAGCGGCTGCCGGGGCGACCATCGCAGTTCCGCTGATGACGCTTCTGACCGAGCAGTTGACCCTCAAGATCGATGGCGGTGCGGCGAAACGTTATAACTTCACCTGGTGTGACCAAGAAGGATGCTATGCGCGGGTCGGCCTTTCTGCCGATGACGTTGCAGCGTTCAAGCGCGGAAATGCTGCGACCGTATCAATCGTTCCGGTTGCCGCCCCCGATCAGCGCGTCGAAGTGCCGATGTCGTTGACCGGCTTCACCGCCGCATTTGACTCGCTGACACCGAACTGATCGCGGTTACGGTGTTAAGACACGAAACGCCGCCCCGATCCGGGCGGCGTTTTTCTTTGGCGGAAGTCGGGGTATCAAGCGGCGCGCAGCGCCAGCACCGCATTCAGGCCGCCGAACGCAAAGGCATTCGATAGCACCACGTCGACCTTCTGCTCTCGCGCCTCGTTCGGAACGACATCGAGCGCGCATTCGGGGTCGGCCTCCTCGTAGCCGATGGTGGGGGCGATCACCCCGTCTTTCAGCGCCATGACACAGGCCAGCAACTCCACGGCGCCCGTTCCGCCGATCAGGTGGCCGTGCATGGATTTCGTCGAAGAAATCATCAGGCGATCCGCGTGGTGGCCGAAAACATCCGCGACAGCCGCGCATTCCGTCTTGTCGTTCGCTGCCGTGCCCGTCCCGTGGGCGTTGATATAGCCAACTTCAGCCGGATTAACCTTGGCATCGGTCATCGCGCCGGCAATCGCACGGGCCGCGCCCTGCTTTGACGGCATCACGATATCTGCGGCGTCGGACGTCATAGCAAAACCAACCACCTCGGCCAGAATCTCGGCACCACGAGCCTTCGCATGTTCCATCTCTTCAAACACGAACACCGCCGCACCTTCGCCCTGCACCATGCCGTTGCGATTGGCAGAGAACGGGCGGCAGGCATCGCGGCTCATCACGCGAAGGCCTTCCCACGCCTTGACGCCGCCGAAGCACAGCATCGATTCAGAACCGCCCGTGACCATGACCTGACACATGCCGGACCGGATGAACTGAAACGCCTGCCCCATCGCATGATTGGACGACGCGCAGGCGGTTGCCACGGTGAAGCTTGGCCCTTTCAGGTTATGCTCCATCGACACGTGGCTGGCCGCCGCGTTGTTCATCAGCTTCGGAACGACGAACGGATGGACGCGGTTCTTGCCGTCCTCGTAGACCGTGCGGTAGTTGTCGTCCCACGTATTGACCCCGCCGCCCGCGGTGCCAAGAATGACCCCGGCGCCCTGCGAAAGCGTGCCCTCAAAGCTAAGCCCGGATTGATCAACGGCCTCATTCGCCGCGAGCAGTGTGAATTGGGTGAAACGGTCGTAGAGCGCGATTTGCTGGCGGTTGAAGTGATCCTCGGGATCATATCCCTTCACCTGCCCGCCGATCTTGATCGACAGCCGGTCTACATCGCGGATTTCAAGATCGCCGATACCGCACCGACCTTCGCGCATCGCGTCGAGCGTTTCGGGAACCGACGTGCCAAGCGCGTTGATCGTTCCCTGCCCGGTAATAACGACTCGCTTCATGCCGTCTGTTCTGCGACCAGTCCGCGGACGGCTTCGACGATTGACGCGACCGAGGATATGTCAAATTCGCTTTCCGCAGGCTCGTTCGCGTTGAACGGCACCTGGATATCGAATTCCTCTTCGATCGCGAAAATGCTTTCCACCAGCCCAAGGCTGTCGATGCCAAGGTCTTCCAGCGTCGAGGTCACCTTTACATCTTCGACGTCCAATACGGCCTGCTCCGCGATGATCTTGATGATTTTTTCTTTGATCTCGTCAGACATGTCGCCCCCGGTCCTGCTTGCGGTTCATTTAGTCCTTCTGACCGCGCTTTGAAACAGCTTTTTGAAGTTCTGCAAATTGCTTCATCATTCGGGGCAGCCGCCTGAGTGACTTTTGAATCTCAACATGGCTGTCCATCTTGACCGCAGGCGAACCCAGCAGAACACGGCCCGAAGGCGCGTTGGTGAAAATCTTGGTGGCTCCACCCGCAACGACATCATCCCCGACAAAGATATTGTCGGACACCCCGCATTGCCCACCCAGCACGACGCGATTCCCGATCTTTGCCGACCCGGCAATACCGACCTGACCGCAAAGCAGGCAATCTTCGCCCACCTCGACGTTGTGACCGATATGCACTTGGTTATCGAGCTTGCTGCCCCGCCCAATCCGTGTTGGACGGATGGTCCCGCGATCAATCGTGACGTTCGCGCCAACCTCAACATCATCGCCAATCTCAACCGCGCCGAGCGAATGGATACGCGTCCAGCTTTGCCCGGTGATTTCGCCTTGGTCGCCCAGCGTTTCGCGGGCTTTTTCAACGCCCGACTTTTCCGGCGTAACAAAGGAAAAACCGTCAGACCCGACGACTGCACCCGGTTGGGCGATAAAACGATCACCGATGACCACATGCGCCCCGATATGCGCGCCAGAATGGATCAACGCGCCCTGCCCGATCTGCGCCGCCTCGCCAACCGTCACGTGCGACGCAATCCGCGCGCCCGGTCCAATCCGCACGCCGCGCCCGATAACGACAAAAGGCCCAATGGCCGCGCCTTCACCGATATCCGCTGCCGGATCAATGATCGCTGTTGAGTGTATGCCCGGAGCGATTTCCGGTCCAGGATCCATCAATTTCGTAAGGCCCGACATCGCGTAGCGCGGGCGTTCCACCAGAACCGCAGCACGCAGCCCTAGCGCCTGCCAATCCGCACCTTTCCAAAGGATCGCGACCCGCGCCTTCCCCTGACCGAGCGTTTCGGCATATTTGGGGTCCATCGCCAAGGCCAGCGCGTCGGCGCTTGCTTCGCCCGGTTCTGATGCGTGGGTTACGGATGTTTCAACAGCGCCGACAGCCTCAGCCCCCAGCGCCGCTGCGATTTCTGCGATCGTGAATCCCATTCATATCCCCAAGCTCGCGGAAGCGCGTTCCGCACAGGGGCTATTTAGCCACGAACGGCGCGAAGTGCTACCCCGGCATCGCTGAGCGCGTTCCAGATCCGCGCGTCGCGGCCATAGATATCGCGGCGATAGTTCGTGCGCCCCTTCGCTTGGGTGAACGCGGTGCGATAGATCAGGTGAACCGGAACCTGCTTTTCAAGCTCCACGAAGGTCTCGCGCCCGGTTCCCAGCCGTTCCTGAAAGAACGTTTGGGGATTCGAAACCTGCCGCGCAAGAAGCGCGTAGGCAAAGTCGAACGGGTCGTTCAAGCGGATACACCCATGCGAAAACGCCCGGACCTCGCGGGCAAACAGGTTCTGCGCCGGGGTGTCGTGAAGGTAGATATTATACTGGTTCGGGAACATGAACTTGACCTGACCAAGCGCGTTCCGGTTCGACGGCGGCTGCTTCAGGTC
Source organism: Aliiroseovarius sp. YM-037 (assembly GCF_048060095.1). Taxonomy (NCBI): domain Bacteria; kingdom Pseudomonadati; phylum Pseudomonadota; class Alphaproteobacteria; order Rhodobacterales; family Paracoccaceae; genus Aliiroseovarius; species Aliiroseovarius sp. YM-037. The sequence goes on from NZ_JBLUOA010000001.1 coordinate 1,779,261, forward strand.
GAACGGGAAGGTCCGCGCTGTATACTGCGTGAAATCGACATTCGCGCGGTTCACGACCCGACCCCGCCGGTCGATCAGGCGAAGGTGCCCGGCGGCGTTCCGGTTGCGTTGCATCTGCGGCAGATACTCTTTCACGGCAATCGACCGTGGCACGTTCCATGTCGGGTTGATGACCATGTGCTCCATCACGTCGGAAAACTCCGGAGAGCGACGATCGCTGTCATTCGCCCCAACGACAGAGCGGGTTTCAAACGTCACACGGCCATTGTCGATGATCTTCGCGGTGAAATCGGTGAGGTTGACCAGAACATGCCGATCCCCGCGGTCGCGGTTCAGCCAGCGTTCCCTCTCCATCGCGACGACGATTGACTGAAGCCGGTCTTCGACGGATTTGTTCAACTCGCGGATCGTGCCTTCACCCGCGACGCCATCCGGCGTCAGGCCGTGATCGATCTGGAACTGCTGAACAGCCTGCTGCATCGCGCCGTCAAAGCGTGTGGACGCGTTGCGGCGCATGTAGCCCATCGCGATCAGACGGTTGCGCAAAGTCACCACGCGATCACCGCTGTCGCCAGGTTCGAGCTTGCTGGCCGCAACATTCGGGCCCCATCCACCACGACCAAGCAAACGCTCCATCCGTTCTTTTTCAGCCATCAACCGGGTGTATTCCGGCGTGCGCGGCGCGAGCGACCGGAACACCGCGTTCGGCGAACGTGTCGCGAGCGTTTGCAACAGCTCCACCCGATCGCGGCGTGGGATCTGGCGGACGATACCGCTGTCGACCCGACGCGGGTTGTCGATGATGCCCGTCTGCAAATCGCGTGAGAAGCGCAGATAACGACGGCTGAGGTCCACTTCCAATGCGCCGCGTTCGCGGGGCGTGCGCACATCGCGCAGCATCGCGCGAATTTCGTCGGGTCTGTAACGGTTGACCGGCAGGGCGTGATCGCCCGCCGAATTCAAAGCCCGCAAAAACGCCCGCCGACGCTGCCGGTCGCGTGATCCGTCCCCCGTCCAAAGCGGTTCATAATTCCGTCCACGGTAAAACGCTGCTATCGCCTCGTCGTCCGACGCGGCCTCTGCGACGGCCTGTTTGAAGGCGGTGACTTGCGCCGTCGCCGGCGCCCCGATCAGTGTCGCTGCGATAAAATATGCAGCGAGCGCCACGACCAGTCTGGCCACGCGTGGCTGAGCCATTGGAAAATTCATTTCAAACCTCGAAAAGCAGCGTTAGTTCGTTACCACCTAAAACTTTCGGGAAGAGTTGCCGAAAGTCCACTCACATTTGGTAAAAACAGCAACAAAACCTGGCCCTGTGCATCAAATGCCACCCCGACCTAGCAAAATCGGCACGACCGTTTGGTTTCAGCAGGTTTTTGCCGATTTTGCTTGAAAACGGGGGTGCGACACAATCAACGCTTGGTTGCCGATTCGAGATATGTCATAAAAACCGTGCATCTGGGGATGAGATTATCGAACCGCTGCCAAAGCGGGAAGAAAGGCGACGGGACAGGCGCACTCACATGACTGTTAAAACGAATACCGGGCTCTCGCGGCGCGCATTGCTAGGAGCATTTGCAGCGACTGCACTAACAGCAGCACCAACTTACACCAACGCAGCAGGCTTCTTGCGAGGCGGCGGGGACATACGACGGGTTCGCATGTATTCTGGCCGAACCGGCGAAAGCATCGACACAATCTATTGGGTCGAGGGCGAGTATATTCGCGAAGCGCTGACAGAGATTAACCACTTTATGCGCGACTGGCGCAGCGACGAGGCGATTACCATCGACGCGCGAAATGTCGACATCATGGCCGCCGCGCACAGGCTGATGGACGTGAACGAACCTTACATGCTCCTGTCCGGCTATCGCAGCCCGGCCACCAACGCGATGCTGCGCAGCCGCTCGCGCGGGGTTGCCCGCAACTCTCTCCATATGTCCGGCAAGGCGGCTGATCTTCGGCTGAACTCTCGGTCTGTCGGACAGATATTTGCGGCAGCGAAGGCATGTGCGGCAGGTGGCGTCGGGCGCTACTCCCGCTCCAACTTCGTTCATATGGATTGTGGACAGGTTCGCAGCTGGGGTCGGTAAGACGAACCGCATTGACGATGAAAGGCGCCGCTTTGTCGGCGCTTTTTTTATTCGTGGTGTGTTTCCGAAGTCAGAACCTAACTTATCGACCAGTTCTTGGTAATATCTTGGTCGGTAGCCCCAGTGGGCAAAACCGAAATCACGCTAAACGGTTGAGAAGATTGGCGCACCTGAGAGGATTCGAACCTCTGGCCTCTGCCTTCGGAGGGCAGCGCTCTATCCAGCTGAGCTACAGGTGCGTTGGCGGTGGATATAGGGCATTGGCCCCTGCCCCGCAATCGCTAATTCAGGCGAAAAGTTCGTGACATAGCTCTAATGCGTCGATCAGCACGTCGACCTCCTCACGCGTGTTATACAGCCCGAAGGAGGCGCGCGCCGTGGCGCTGACGCCAAGCCGCTCCATCAACGGCTGGGCGCAGTGGTGGCCCGCGCGCACAGCCACGCCTTTCTTGTCGAGAACGGTTGAGATGTCATGCGGATGCGCGGCCCCGTTCAGTGTGATTGAAAAGATCGCCCCCTTGGTCGCACTGGTTCCCTGCACGTTTAGCCAGTTCAGCCCGTCCAGACGATCACGGGCGTAGTCGCGCAGAACCTTCTCATGCGCCGCGATGTTTTCCATTCCAAGCGCCATCATATAGTCGAGAGCGGCCCCCAGACCGATCGTTTGCACGATGCCGGGCGTTCCGGCCTCAAACATCATGGGGGGGACGTTGTAGGTGATCGCGTCTTGCCCGACTTCGCGGATCATGTCGCCGCCACCCATGAACGGCCGCATCTCGATCATCCGTTCACGTCGCATGAAGATCGCACCGGACGCAGACGGCCCATAAAGCTTATGCCCGGTGATCGCGTAGAAATCGCATCCGATGTCGGCCACATTGACCGGCTGGTGAACCGCCGCCTGACTGCCATCGACAAGGACCGGCACACCGCGTTCGCGCGCGCCATCGCAGATCGCCTTGACGTCAACAACGGTGCCAAGGACGTTTGACATGTGGGTAACGGCAATCAGCTTGGTCTGGTCGCTGATCGCATCCAACACTCGCTGCGGGTCGAGGTCACCGTTCGAATCCACATCGACCCATTTCAGGACGACGCCCAAGCGTTCGCGCAGAAAGTGCCACGGGACGATATTCGCGTGATGCTCCATCACACTCAGGATGATCTCATCCCCAGCCTCCATCCGCGGCATGGCCCAGCCATATGCAACCGTATTGATTCCCTCGGTCGTGCCGGAGTTCAGCACGATCTCCCGTTCATCCGGCGCACCAAGGAACCGCGCAATGATGCCGCGCACGGCCTCATACCGCTCGGTTGAGATATTGGAGAGTGTGTGCAGACCCCGATGGACGTTGGAGTATTCCTCGGCATAGCCGCGCGTCACAGCGTCGATCACCGCCTGCGGCTTCTGCGCCGACGCCCCGTTGTCGAGGTAGACCAACGGTTTCCCGTTCACCGTCCGCGACAGGATCGGGAAGTCTTTGCGGATCTCAGCAACGTCATACATCGTCACGCTCCAATATTCGGGGCCAATCCAAACATACTGAGCAGCAGCAGGAATGGTAAAAACGCGATCATTCCAGCAAGGAAGATCACCAGAAAGGTTTTGCCAAGGGATATCCCACCATGAGCAACCGACACGAAGTTCAGCATCAGCCAAAGCAGGTAGATATAGGTCGCAAACAACACGACCTGCCCCAGTTCGGGGGAGATCAGGAAAGCAACAATATCCACGACCATCGCGAACAGCGCGATAACCCGGAGCCAGACATCGACAAGCAGGATGTCAAAGAAAGTGCCTGTTCCGCCAAAGCCGCGCCCTAGCTGTGCGATGACAAAATCAAGCGCAACCAGCAACACCGCCGTAACAGCAACGGACACGAACGGATCGGGCAGCCTGATAGGCTCCCCATCCACGCCGAGTGCTTCGGGCGTCACAGCCTCATGCACATAGCCAAGGATCGTGCCGAGTGTCAGCGTGATGGCGAGCGAAATCCAGATCGCCTGACGGCTCAACCCGAGCGCCAGAACCCGCGCCGCGCCCTCTTTCGGGTTGCGGACCGACAGTTTGACGAGAGCGAGCAGAAAGCTGAGAGGCGTCATCGGGCGTGTCCTTCGTCTGTCCGTCAGCCGACCGTCGCGTCAGGCGCGAGCGGGCTACCCGCCTCGGCCACGCGCAGGGCGCTGATCCAAAGCCATAGGAACACGACACCCACACCCACATTGACAAGGGTGAGCGCCGGACCTTCACCGATAAACCCGGCGACAAGCCCGTGAAACAGCATCAGCGGGCAAATCACCAGCAGCGACCAGAACAGCGCCAAGCGCGCCGATAGCCAAGTGCCCTGCCCGCCAAACGCTTTTGCTACCGCATGGCTCAGCGCGGCGAGGGCGTAGAACACAAGCGGCGCCATCAGAACAGCGCCAAGAAACGCGCCGCCTGCCAAAGTTGAAAACTCCCCATCTTCGGGGCGGATGTGCGCCTGCCGGGACAAAAGCGGCAAACGCGCGACAAACATCAGGAAGCACGCGGTCATTACGTAGGCAAGAGCACGTTCTTCGCCCACGCCAGCGGCAAGCTGCCGCGCCATAACACGGCGCGGCGCACGGTATGCCTCAACGATGTCGCGGGTGACAGACATTGCGACTTAGTCGCGCCGACGCGACAGCCAGCCCTCAAGCCGGGTCACGAGGTCTTCGGAAATCGCGTCATCCTCGATCTCATCAATCGCTTCGGCAAGGAAAGCGAGGACGAGCAAATCCTGTGCTTCGGCCTCTGGCACACCCCGCGCGCGCAAATAGAACAGTGCGTCCTCGTCGATTGCGCCAGAGGTGGACCCATGCGAACAAGCGACGTCATCCGCATAAATCTCAAGCTCCGGCTTGGCGAGGAACTGGCTGTCCCCGTCCAGCAGCAAGGACTGACTAATCTGATACCCGTCAGTTTTTTGCGCCCCCGGTTGGACAAGAATTTTGCCTTGGAAAACACCAGTCGCCCCGTTCCGCAGAACTTTCTTGAACACCTGCCGACTTTCGCAATTCACCGCATCGTGGGTGATGAAAACGGTATCATCGTGGTGAAAGTCTCCGTCGCCCATCGCGGCCCCGGCGACGTGCGCAACCGCGTCATCGCCCTTTATGTCCAAAACGACCTCGTTCCGCGTCATCACGCCGTTGGCGGTCAGCGTAAAGCTTTTGAACGTGCTTTCCATGCCGAGCCGCCCAAACAGATGCGTCGCCGCGCAGCGTTCGTGATCGCGACCTTGGGCGCGGACGTGGTGGAATTTAGCGTTGTCCGCGACGTCGACTTCCATCACCTTGTTAAACCGTGCCGCCGCGGGGCCGTTTTCCAGCACCGTCAATTCTGCATCGCGTTCGACCTTGATGGCGTGATGCAAGATCGCGTCGGAACTCTCTGATTTATGGAGATAAACCAGAGAAATTGGCTTGCTGACCGGCTTAGTCGCGCGGATCACGATACCATCACTCGCAAAAGCCGTATTCAGGGCTGCAAGCGGGCGCGAAACCGGGGTCTGGCCGCGTTCTTCCAATCGGCCATACAGGTCCATCGCCCAGTGGATGTCCGTCGCTGTGGCGTCTGCCAAACGCTCAATCTCAACGCCTTCCATCGAAAGATCGTCCGACGCGTCGGCATCGAAAACGCCATCCACGAAAACAACCTTGAGGCAATCGATGGAGTGGAACAGAGGCGGCTCATCCCCCGCATCGAAAATCGCCGCGTGTGGGGCGACCGCCGCAGTCAGACGATCCGGGCGAGTGAATTTCCAATACTCATCCCGACGCCCCGGCAGACCCGCCGCACGAACACGCGCGAGAGCTGACTCGCGGCTCGCCTTGGCCCAGTTCGCGCCCGCCGGCATCGATAGAGTCGCCAGCCGCGCTTCGGTTTCATCATGTTTTGTCTGCGCGAGCGCCATTACGCATCCTCCGACAGCAGATCCGCGTATCCGTTATGTTCAACCTCAAGCGCGAGTTCGGGTCCACCCGACTTCACGATCCGACCATCCGCCATGATGTGAACAACGTCGGGTTTAATGTGGTCCAGAAGTCTTTGATAATGTGTGATAACCAAGAATGACCGCCCCGCATCACGCAGCGCATTCACACCATCCGCGACCAGTTTCATCGCATCGACATCGAGGCCAGAGTCGGTTTCATCCAAAACGCACATCTTCGGCTCAAGCATTGCCATCTGCAAAATCTCGTTCCGCTTCTTTTCGCCGCCGGAGAAGCCGACATTCACCGGACGTTTCAGCATATCGGCGTCGATTTTCAGATCTTTTGCCTTCGCGCGTATCAGCTTTAGAAAGTCGGCAGCGGACAGCTCCTCCTCCCCACGCGCCTTGCGTTGGGCATTCACTGCGGTGCGCATAAACGTCATGTTCCCGACGCCCGGAATTTCGACCGGGTATTGGAAGGCAAGAAACAGCCCCATCGCCGCGCGTTCCTCGGGATCGAGATCAAGCAAATCTTCGCCCGTCAGGGTCGCGCTGCCCTCGGTTACTTCGTAACCGTCACGGCCGGACAGCACATAGGACAGCGTCGACTTGCCAGAGCCGTTTGGCCCCATAATCGCGTGCACCTCACCGGCGCCAACGGCCAGGTCGACACCCTTCAGAATGCGCTTATCTTCTTCTTCAAGTTTGACGTGCAGGTTCTTGATTTCTAGCATTTCTTCCTCATTCATCCGATGGGTTAGGCGTCTTCGCCATCCCAGTAATCCACTGCGCTGTCAGTTCGCCCAACGAACCGCAAATGCGCCGACATCCAATCCTCGCCGGGAAAAACGGCAAGGGCTGCAAACTTTCCGCTATCGGGGTATTCGACCACGTCCGGGTCCTGTTTCGTCGAAATACCGATGTATTTAAGCGGTTTGCTCCCCGTATTTATCAACTGATGGGCGGTGTCGGGCCCGCCCTTCGGCGCACCACACACCATGCCGGCAGACACTTTGTGTTCGGTTTTGCCGATGCGGAACGTGCCCTCACCCTCAAGAATAACGAACATCTCATCATTGCCGAGGTGACTGTGAAACGGAAACGCGCGCTTACCCGGCTCAACCGTCACAAACATCGCGCCGAGCATCGAGAGTCCGAGCGCCCCATCGATATCCGCAATCGTCCCACCAAATCTCTTCGATCCGCCCTCAGGCTCCATCGTGAAGCCGGGCAGCGCATTGATATCAACCACGTCCGAAGTCATCTTGCTTCCCCCTCCGTCCGTTTCACCATCTCGGCAATCTGCCGTTCCGTTTCGGCAGTTTGGCTGGCCCGACGTTCCGCCTGGCGTTTGTTTTCAGCATCCAATCGCTTGCGTTCGATCATTCGGTAGATCATCCCGCCAACACCCGCACACACAATCGCCGCCAGCAAAAAGCGCCAGATCGACCAGCCACCACCAAACACCGCGCCCAGAATGAGGTAGGTCAAGATACCAGCCACCGCCCCAAACGGGACCGCGACACGGCCTGCATCAACATGGCTGGGATTGCCAAGCTGCTGCATCAGACCTTCTTCAAGCGCGTTGCCGGACATTACGTACGCCTCCCCAAAACGATTTGGGCAAACAGCGAGCCGAGAAAACCCGAAATGCTCGCGAGCAGTGCGACCTGATAGGTGCTTACCATGGGGGTAATCGCGTTGACGAACAGCGCGAAGCCAGCGCAGAACACGCCGGTGAGAATGGCGGAGAGGAGGGAGATGCCTTTCAACCACATGGCTCAGGACTCTGCCGCATCAGTCTGCTCCGCCTGAATAAGAGCATGGCTGAAATACAGATCGAACGCCTTAAGGACGACAAAGACAATCACACCCGACATAATCGCCACGACCTTACCGATACCGGACTCGCCAAACATCGACCAAAGCTCTTGCGTCAATAACACCGGAATCACGAACGAAACCGGAAGAAGTGCGCCGGTCATGATCTCACGCAATCTATGCCCCGAAAAGAATCTACGGAGCCGCTCTAATATGGAAATCAATGGTCGGTTCAATGCCAACTACCCCACGCTCCCCTCAAGCGAGATCGCAACCAGCTGCTGTGCCTCAAGCGCGAATTCCATCGGCAAAGCCTGCAGCACGTCTTTGACGAACCCGTTGACGACCAGCGCCACCGCCTCCTCTTCACCCATACCGCGTTGGCGGCAGTAGAACAGTTGTTCGTCATCGACCTTTGAGGTCGTCGCCTCATGCTCAACCCGCGAGGAGTTATTCTTGACTTCGATATAGGGCACCGTATGCGCGCCGCATTTGTCGCCGATCAGCAAGGAGTCGCATTGCGTATAGTTCCGGCTTTCCTTCGCTTTCGGGTGCATTGAAACCAGCCCGCGATAGGTGTTCTGCGCCTTGCCCGCACTGATCCCCTTCGACACGATCCGCGACTTCGTGCGTTTGCCCAGATGCACCATTTTTGTGCCAGTGTCGGCTTGCTGCATGTGGTTGGTGATAGCGATGGAGTAGAATTCGCCCTGACTATCGTCGCCGCGAAGAATGCAAGACGGGTATTTCCACGTCACGGCAGAGCCTGTTTCGACCTGCGTCCACATCACTTTCGCCCGATCACCCCGGCAATCGGCGCGTTTGGTTACGAAGTTATAGATCCCGCCCTTGCCGTTCTCATCACCCGGATACCAGTTCTGGACGGTCGAATACTTCACCTCGGCGTCTTCCTCGACCACAATCTCAACCACTGCGGCGTGAAGCTGTGCGGTATCGCGTTGCGGTGCCGTGCAGCCTTCGAGGTAGCTGACGTAGCTGCCCTTATCGGCGATGATCAGCGTGCGTTCAAATTGGCCCGTATTTTCCGCGTTGATACGGAAATAGGTCGACAGTTCCATCGGGCAGCGCACGCCGGGCGGCACGTAAACGAACGACCCGTCCGAGAACACGGCGCTGTTCAACGTCGCATAGAAGTTGTCAGACGCCGGCACCACAGAGCCGAGGTATTTCTTCACCAGTTCTGGATGCTCGCGGATCGCCTCACTGATCGAACAAAAGATGACGCCGGCCTTCTTCAGCTCCGCCTGAAAGGTCGTACCAACGGAAACGGAGTCGAACACCGCGTCGACCGCGACCTTGCGGCCCTCGGCGGGCGCAGCCTCCGCCCCTTCGACACCCGCGAGGATCATCTGCTCCTTCAGCGGAATACCGAGCTTTTCGTAGGTCGCAAGCAGTTTCGGATCGACCTCGTCCAGCGACTTCGGCTTCACTTCCATGCTTTTCGGACGGGCGTAGTAATACTGCTCCTGAAACTTGATTTCGGGGTATTCGACCATCGCCCAGTCCGGCTCAACCATCTTCAACCAGCGATCATAAGCAGCAATGCGCCAGTCGGTCATCCACTCCGGCTCTTCGTTCTTCTCGGAAATCAGCCGCACGATGTCATGGCTCAGCCCCTTGGGGGCATAGTCCATTTCAATCTCGGTCTCCCAGCCGTATTTGTATTTCCCGGCAAGGGATTTCACGGCCTCGACGGTTTCTTCCTCGACACCTTCTTTTACGTTCACTTCATCCAGTGCAGCCATCATCCTACCCGTTTTTTCACGCCACGCGCGTTTTGCGTCTGGCATATGCGCTTGTCCAAGCATCGACAAACCGCATCACCTGCTCTTCCGTCGTCGTCGGGCCGAGAGAGACCCGAATGGCCGAGGATGCGACGCTGTCGTCATACCCCATCGCCATAAGCACGCGGCTCGCCCGGACCTTGCCCGAAGAACAGGCCGATCCCGCCGAAACAGAAAATCCAGCCAAATCCATCTGCATTACCTGCGTTTCACCCTTCCAGCCGGGGGTGGCAAAGCAAGACGTATTTGGAATCCGTTGCGCGCCTTTCCCGACAAAAATAGTCTCTTTTGCAGATTCTTCCAGAGCTTTTTCTAGAATGTTTCTAAGTTTCTCAACTTTCGCCCAAACACCATCGCTCAAATCACGAGCTGCCGCCTCCGCCGCCGCGCCAAATCCGGCGACCCCAATGATGTTCTCAGTGCCGGATCTGCGGCCCATTTCCTGACCGCCACCTTTGATCTGAGCCGGAACATCAGTGCCCCGTCGCACGACCAAGGCACCGACACCTTTCGGCCCACCGATCTTGTGGGCGGAAATCAAAGCCATCTCAACCCCACACCAGTTGAACGCAAACGGCACCTTGCCGAACGCTTGCGTTGCGTCCGTCACGGCCAACCCGTCCGGCAAGTCTTGCAGAACCCCGGTTTCGCTGTTCGCGGCCTGCAAGACCGATCGACCGGGATCAGCAACGTCAACCCGCCCATCACGATCCGCCGAAAGCTGCTCCGCCACCCACGCCGCAACCGCGTCATGTTCAACCGCAGAACCAACCAACCCACGCCCCGCAAGCGCAAGCGCTGCCGCTTCCGTCGCGCTCGACGTAAAGATCACGTCCGCGCCATCCGCCCCAAATGCCGCCGCAACCTGCGCTCGCGCCTTCTCAACCAGAGCCTTCGCCGCCCGCCCTTCTGCATGAACAGAGGATGGATTGCCCACGACATCCATCGCAGCAATCATCGCCTCGCGCGCCTCCGGGCGTAGCGGTGCCGTCGCGTTCCAGTCGAGGTAGGCCCGATCCATCACGCCCCCAGCTTCATCTTGCCGAAAATACTCCGGGGTTTGGGGCAGCGCCCCAATGCGCCGCACTGGCGCAGATGTGCAACGTCACCCTTCATCCCTCATCCACCACCGTGAACAGGGTCGGCACAGCCGGACAGGGTGCCAGATCATTGCTCACCACATCCGACAACCGTGTTTGATGCAGAAAGACGTAAACTTGGGCGCTCAACCCTTCCCACAGACGATTGGTCAAGGATTGCGCCCGCGACCCCGAAACGCCGCCGGACGCACCGGCACCTGTGTGCATCGCACTAACGGTTTCGTCGACTGCACCAAGAACATCTGCCACGCGGATCTCAGCCGCCGGACGCGCCAGCCGATAACCACCGCCGGGGCCGCGCACCGATTCGACCAGCTCCGCCCGGCGCAGTTTCACGAACAACTGCTCCAGATACGGCAGCGAAATATCCTGCCGACGCGAGATTTCGCCGAGCGACACGAGGTCATCAGACGGTTGCAACGCCAGATCGGCCAAGGCAACCATCGCATAGCGCCCTTTTGTGCTGAGTTTCATAGCCCCGACCCCGCAAATTCATTGACCTTAGACGGCCTTACGCTTACTTCCTGAAGACCCGTCCGGCACCCGCCGGAATTTAGAACGGTTCTAATGAGTCCGAGCGATTTCGTCAAGAATACCGCCCGGCCCGCGACAGAAAGACAAGGACAGGAATGCCCGAGGTTATTTTTCCGGGGCCGGAAGGCCGCCTTGAAGGACGCTATCACCCGCAAAAGGAAAAAGACGCACCGATCGCCATTGTGCTTCATCCGCATCCGCAGTTTGGCGGAACGATGAACAATCGCGTCGTCTACAACCTGCACTATACGTTCTACAACATGGGCTTCACGGTCCTGCGGTTTAACTTCCGCGGCGTGGGACGCAGTCAGGGCGAATACGATCAGGGCGTCGGTGAATTGTCCGACGCGGCCTCAGCGCTCGACTACCTTCAGTCGATGAACCAGAACGCAAAGCACTGCTGGGTTGCGGGCTTTTCCTTCGGCGCGTGGATCGGAATGCAGCTCCTGATGCGGCGGCCTGAGATCACCGGCTTTATCTCAGTCTCTCCGCCCGCGAACATGTATGACTTTAGCTTCCTCGCGCCCTGCCCCAGCTCTGGCCTGATCATCAACGGCGGGGCTGACCGGGTTGCGCCGCCGACCGACACCCATCTGCTGGTGGAAAAGCTGCATGAACAAAAAGGCATCACCATCACCCACCAAGAGGTCGATGGCGCCGGTCACTTCTTTGAAGAGCCGCATATGGACACGATGCTTGGCAGCGTCGATGAATACGTCCGCCGCCGCCTGACCGAAACCACACGCTAGGAGAAGGGGCTGGCGTCATGAGCATAGTTGAAGATCTTGCAGATGAACTTGCCAAGGACGCGCTGAAAGTCCTCAAGGCCAGCGGTGACGACAAGGTCATCGCCGAGGTTGCGGAAATCCTCGGCGCAAGCTCCCAAACCGCTCAGGAGGCGTTCCTGACAGCAACCCGCGTCCGCCGAGCAGATGAACGCGCGCGGCAGTTTCTGAAAGAAAAGCTATCTGCCCTCAAGACCGAAGGCTAGACGGGGGCGATGCGGGATCAGGTCATCACCACCGACAGGCTGGCCCGGCAGTTCGCGTTTCTTCAGGAAATAGACAAGCTGAAATCGATCCTGCGGGCGACACCGCTGACCGACAATTCGCGCCTGGAAAACTCCGCCGAACATAGCTGGCACATCGCGATGTATGCGTTCGTCTTGGCGGATCAGGCTTCCCCCGCGGTTCAGATCGATCGCGTCATCAAGATGCTGCTGCTTCACGACATCGTAGAGATTGACGCAGGTGATGCCCCGATCCACGCTCAGATCGACACCAATATTCAAGACGCAAAAGAACAGGCCGCCGCTGATCGGATTTTCGGACTGCTCCCGGACGATCAAGCCAGCGCCTTCCGCACCCTCTGGGACGAATTCGAGGCGGCCAAGACTCCAGACGCTATCTTCGCGAAATCCATCGACCGGGTGCAACCGCTCCTTCTGAACCTGGCGTCAGGCGGCGGCAGTTGGGAAGAATACGACGTCACGCTGTCCCAGATCGACAGCCGGGTCGGTGGAAAAGTGAACCGTGGCGCGCCTGCGGTCTGGTCCTATGTCCGCGATCTGATCCGCCCATGGTTCGAACGCGCTCAATAACCCTTGATCAGCCGATCTGTGACCTGAACCAGAAGTAGACCCCGCCGATAATCAGCAGCGGAGCAACCAACAAGATCGCAACCAGCGGCTTCGGCATTTTCCGATCTTTTTGAGGCTTGGCAATCAAACACACCTGCGCAGCGACCGGCACGAAAAACAGCAGGAAGGTCCAATTGAACCGCTCCAGCGCGCCAATGTCGGAAAGCCCGAACAGCGTCAGCGTCGTCGGCCCAAGCACAACCACCCAAGACAGCAGGATTGCCGCAACGATAGCGACCTTGATGCCTTCGTTGTCGCGGCCCTCAACCTCATTTTCTCGCATCTTTTCGGTGACACGCCGGGTCACAAGACCGACCGCCCAAAGGGCGACACCCAGCACAACAACAAAGATTGGCAGGACATAGATGAACGGCAACGCGCTGAGGCTACTCAGATCAAACGGCTCACTCCGCACCCAAAGCGCAAGCACAGCGACGGCCAACAGGCCAAGGATCATTGCGCCCTGCCCTGACCAGCGGGTGATCTGCTGCGCGCGGGCGAGCGCGTTAAATTCTGCCTCGTGCATCATTCTTTGGTCCTTTTCTTCATCCAAAGCGTTGTTCAAAACAAAGGTGGCGGTTTTATGACCGCTTCATTCGTATACCGCCGCATACCGTCTTTCCCATCGGATTGTTTTGCGCTAGAAGGCGCCAAGCAATCGATTCAAAACAACCGAGAGGCCAGCCCATGACCAAGATCAAGGTGGAAAACCCCGTCGTCGAACTAGACGGAGATGAAATGACCCGCATCATTTGGGACTTCATCAAGAAGAAACTGATCCTGCCTTATCTGGACGTTGATCTGCTATACTATGACCTTGGTATGGAAGTTCGGGATGAAACGAACGACCAAATCACGATTGATGCCGCTGAAAAAATTAAGGAAATCGGCGTTGGTGTGAAATGTGCTACGATCACGCCCGACGAACAACGGGTTGAGGAATTCGGCCTGAAAAAGATGTGGCGTTCGCCGAACGGGACGATCCGCAACATCCTTGGCGGCGTTGTCTTCCGTGCACCGATCATCTGTTCCAACGTGCCGCGCCTTGTGCCCGGCTGGACCGACCCGATTGTCATTGGCCGTCACGCCTTTGGCGACCAGTATAAGGCGACCGATTTCCTGATGCCCGGCCCCGGCAAACTGACGATGAAATTCGTCGGTGAAGACGGCGAAGTCATTGAGAAAGAGGTGTTTGATTCCCCCTCTGCAGGTGTTGCGATGGGGATGTATAACCTTGACGCGAGCATTATCGACTTTGCCCGCGCGTCCATGAACTACGGCCTGAACCTTGGTTGGCCGGTCTATCTGTCGACCAAGAACACCATCCTCAAGGCGTATGATGGACGCTTCAAAGACCTGTTCCAAAAGGTTTATGACGAAGAATTTGCCGAGAAGTTCGAGGCAGCTGGCATCACATACGAACACCGCCTGATCGATGACATGGTCGCCGCGGCGATGAAATGGTCGGGTAAGTTCGTCTGGGCCTGTAAAAACTACGATGGCGACGTACAGTCTGACACGGTTGCGCAGGGCTTCGGCTCGCTCGGCCTGATGACCTCGCAATTGATGACGCCGGATGGAAAGATTGTTGAGGCTGAAGCCGCGCACGGCACCGTCACGCGCCACTACCGCCAGCATCAAAAAGGCGAGGCGACATCGACCAACTCCATCGCATCGATCTACGCTTGGACGGGTGGCCTTAAGCACCGCGCGAAACTTGACAGCAACGACGCGCTGATGAACTTCGCCGAAACGCTTGAGAAGGTCATCGTGGATACGGTCGAAAGCGGTTCGATGACCAAAGACCTCGCCCTGCTGGTGGGGCCGGATCAGAAATGGCTGACGACCGAAGGCTTCCTTGAGAAGATTGACGAAAATCTGAACAAGGCGCTTGCGGGCTAACAACGCGCCACAACGCAGATTGAAAGGGCCGGCGTAATCGCCGGCCCTTTTTCGTTAATGGCCACCACTCCGCCGATTACGACAGGCTTTGCCACCACCTGATTGAACGGGTAGAGATGGCCGATATCTCCGCCAGATTCCGCAGAAAAGGTGCGCCATGCCCGTTCACTATATCTATCTGATCCTCGCCGTCGCCGCGGAAACTGTCGGCACCTCTGCCCTGCAAGCCAGCCAGCAGTTCACCAAGACGGTGCCGTCGATCCTTGTGGTCGTGTCCTATGCGGTTTCCTTCTACCTTCTCGCGCTGACGCTGAAGGTTATGCCCGTCGGCATCATGTATGCGATCTGGTCGGGCCTTGGGATCGTGTTCATCGCGATCATCGGCTGGGTGATTTTCGGCCAGCGACTCGACCTGCCCGCGATCCTTGGCATGACCATGATATTGGCGGGCATTCTGATCATCCACCTCTTTTCCACGACCTCGACACACTAAGGGCTGGCCTTTTCTGCGGTTGCACGGTATGCGCCGCGCAACCCTCCCTTTAAGGCTGATCCAATGGACCTGCGCAATATCGCAATCATCGCACACGTTGACCACGGTAAGACGACTCTTGTTGACGAACTCCTGAAACAATCCGGTGCTTTCCGCGAAAACCAATCGGTTGCGGAACGGGCGATGGACTCCAACGATCTTGAGCGTGAACGCGGCATTACCATTCTGGCCAAAGCGACCTCGCTTGAGTGGAACGGCAAACGGATCAACATCGTCGACACCCCCGGCCACGCCGATTTCGGCGGAGAGGTTGAGCGTATCCTGAGCATGGTCGACGGCGTTGTTCTGCTGGTCGATGCCGCCGAAGGTCCGATGCCGCAGACCAAATTCGTGACGTCAAAAGCACTTGCCCTTGGCCTGCGTCCTATCGTCGTGCTGAACAAGGTCGACAAACCTGACGCGGAACCTGACCGCGCACTTGACGAGTGTTTCGATTTGTTTGCGAACCTCGGCGCGGATGACGACCAGCTTGATTTTCCTGCGATGTATGCCTCCGGTCGGTCCGGCTGGGCGGATATGGAGCTTGACGGCCCGCGCAAGGATCTGACCGCGCTGTTTGATCTGATCGTCGATCATGTCCCTGCCCCGAAACAGATTGAAGATCGCGGCGAACCGTTCCGCATGCTCGCCACGACCCTCGGCGCCGATCCGTTCATCGGACGGGTTCTGACGGGTCGGGTCGAATCCGGCACGCTGAAGACAGGCGAAACCATCAAGGCACTCAGCCGCGATGGATCGCTGGTCGAAAACTTCCGCGTCACGAAAATCCTCGCCTTCCGGGGTCTCAGCCAGCAACCGATCGACGTGGCCGAAGCCGGTGACATCGTGTCGCTCGCTGGGATGTCGAAAGCGACGGTAGCCGATTCCCTTGTGGCGACGTCGGTGACCGAAGCCCTGCCCGCGCAACCGATTGATCCGCCGACGATCACCGTAACATTTGGCATCAACGACAGCCCGCTTGCCGGGCGTGACGGCAAAAAGGTGCAAAGCCGCGTCATCCGCGAACGCCTGATGAAAGAGGCTGAATCCAACGTCGCCATCCGCGTCACCGACACTTCCGGCGGCGAAGCGTTCGAGGTTGCAGGCCGTGGCGAACTCCAGATGGGGGTTTTGATCGAAAACATGCGGCGCGAAGGGTTCGAGCTGTCGATCTCCCGCCCGCAAGTGCTGTTCCGCGACGTGGACGGCCAGCAGATGGAGCCGATCGAAGAAGTCACGATTGACGTTGATGACGATTACTCCGGCGCGGTCATCGAAAAAATCACCGGAACGCGCAAGGGCGAACTGGTGGAGATGAAGCCAGCCGGCGCGGGAAAAACCCGGATCATCGCGCATGTCCCATCACGCGGGCTGATCGGTTATCACGGTGAGTTTCTGACCGACACCCGCGGCACGGGCGTGCTGAACCGCGTGTTCCAAGAATGGGCGCCGCATCGCGGGCCGATCCCTGGCCGCCGCGCGGGTGTTCTGATCTCAATGGAAAACGGCACATCGGTCGCCTACGCGCTCTTCAACCTCGAAGATCGGGGCAAAATGTTCATCGGCGCGCAGGAGCCTGTTTACGAGGGCATGATCATCGGCGAACACAGCCGCGAAAATGACCTTGAGGTGAATCCACTGAAGGGCAAAAAGCTGACCAACGTCCGCGCCTCTGGCACGGATGAGGCGGTGCGCCTGACCACCCCGATCACGATGAGCCTTGAACAAGCCATCGCCTATATCGACAATGATGAACTGGTCGAGGTGACGCCAAACGCCATCCGTCTGCGCAAGCGGTTCCTCGATCCGCATGAACGCAAGCGTCAGTCGCGCGTGGCAAGCTAGGCGGCGCTACTCCGTCGTTTCGACGATCAGCAATTCCCGCTCAGACGCGCCCCGCGCGTGGCTGAGCGCTTCCTGATATTCGGGTGAGTGATAACACCCTTCCGCCGCCTCAACCGAAGGAAACTTCGCGACCACATTGCGCGGGCGATCCTTGCCCTCAAGCTGCACATAGCGGCCTGCGCGGGCGATGAAATGCCCGCCATGTTTGGCAATCGCCGGGCCAGCCAGGGCCGCGTATTTTCCATACGCATCCTCATCCGTGACCGTTACATGCGCTATCCAAAGTGCCGGCATCTGTCATCCCTCCAGTATGGTTTTCGCGGCCGCGATTGCCGCCGCTGCGTTTTCTGCGTCCTTGCCGCCACCTTGCGCCATGTCCGGACGGCCCCCGCCGCCCTTCCCGCCGAGTTCCGCCACGGCGGCTTTCACGAGGTCGACCGCCGAAATCTGGTCTGTCAAATCAGGTGTCACACCGGCGGCCACGGCAGCCTTGCCGCCCGCATCCGCGATCAAGAGCACCGCGCCAGAGCCAATCCGCGCCTTGTGCTCATCAATCATCGCGGGCAGATCCTTGCCGCTGACCCCATCCAGTTTTTGCGCGACGAATGAAACATCGCCAACCTTTTCGGCGTCCGGAGCAGCCGCGCCGCCCCCACCCGACATCGCCAGTTCACGGCGAAGGGTCGCGACCTCACTTTTCAGCGCTTTCCGCTCATCAAGCAGTGCTTTTACCCGGTCCGGCACCTCAGCCGCCTGCGCCTTCAGTTGCAATGCAACCTCGGCCAGACGGTGATCCTGATCGGACATCGCACGGAACGCCGCCTCACCCGTCAGGGCTTCGATCCGCCGAACGCCTGCCGAACTGGCGCTATCGCCCAGCATGACGAACAACCCGATATCGCCCGTTCTACGCACATGGGTACCGCCGCACAACTCAATCGAATAGGTCTTGCGATCCGTTCCTTTATCGGAGCCATCAAGCTCACCCATTGAAACCACGCGAACCTCGTCGCCATATTTCTCACCAAACAGCGCCTGCGCGCCGATTTCGCGGGCGTCATCCGGCGTCATTATGCGGGTTTCAACCGGCGTGTTTTGGCGAACGAAGGCATTAACTTCCTCCTCCACCATTTTGATTTCGCTTAACGAAAGCGCCTTGCTATGCGAAAAATCGAACCGCAACCGATCATCTGCATTCAACGATCCCCGCTGCGCAACATGATCACCCAGATGACGGCGCAGCGCCTCATGCAGCAGATGCGTGGCGGAATGATTGGCTCGGATGCGCGTCCGGCGGTCGTGATCGACCGTCAGCTCAGCCCCCTGGCCCGTTTCAATCTGCCCCTCAATCACCTCAGCGAAGTGGATGAAAACCCCGGCGCTTTTCTTCGTATCCGTAATCCGGGCGGCGCCGGTGTCCGTCCGCAACTCTCCGCTGTCGCCGACCTGGCCGCCGGCCTCGGCGTAGAACGGTGTCTGGTTGACTACGATCTGGACGGAAGCTCCTGCCTTCGCCGCATCGATCCGCTTGCCACCGTCGACGAGCGCCAGCACCTGACCCTCGGCCACTTCGGTGTCGTAGCCGAGGAATTCGGTTCCCCCGTGCTCCTCCGCCAGGTCGAACCAGATCGCGGCGTCGGCGGTTTCGCCAGACCCCGACCAGGCCGCACGCGCCTTCGCCTTCTGCTCCGCCATCGCGGCATCGAAACCTTCGGTGTCGACCGACCGACCCTTCTCGCGCAGCGCGTCCTGGGTCAAGTCAAGTGGGAAACCATAAGTGTCGTAGAGCTTGAACGCAGCCTCCCCCGGCAGGGCCGCCCCATCGGGCAGCTTGCCCAGTTCGTCGTCCAGCAGGCGCAACCCGCGGTCAAGCGTCTGTTGAAACCGCGTTTCTTCGTTCTTCAGCGTCTCTTCGATCAATGGCTGCGCACGACCAAGTTCCGGGAATGCCTGCCCCATCTGCGTCACCAACTCCGGCACCAGCCGATACATAACAGGATCTTGCGCACCCAACAGATGCGCGTGCCGCATCGCCCGGCGCATGATCCGGCGCAGAACATAGCCGCGCCCCTCGTTCGAGGGCATAACACCATCCGCGATCAGGAATGACGTCGACCGCAGATGATCCGCGATCACCCGGTGATGGACGTTTTGTTCGCCATAGGGATCAACATTCGTCAGATGCGCGGACGCCTCAATCAGGGCGCGGAACAGATCGGTGTCGTAGTTATCATGGCTGCCTTGCAGAAGGGCGCCAATCCGCTCCAAACCCATACCGGTGTCGATCGACGGGCGCGGCAAGTCTTCGCGATGCCCGTCCTCGAACTGCTCAAACTGCATGAAGACGAGGTTCCAAATTTCGATAAACCGGTCGCCATCCTCATCGTTGCTGCCCGGCGGGCCGCCCCAGATGTGATCGCCGTGATCGTAGAAAATCTCGGTGCACGGCCCGCACGGGCCAGTCGGTCCCATCGACCAAAAATTATCCGCCGTATCGATGCGGATGATCCGATCATCCGGCAACCCGGCGTGTTTCTTCCAGATGTCTGCCGCGTCGTCGTCCGTGTGAAAGACCGTGACAAGCAGCTTGTCCTTGTCGATGCCAAATTCCTTGGTGATCAAATCCCACGCAAACGGGATTGCATCCCTTTTGAAGTAGTCACCAAAGCTGAAATTCCCCAGCATTTCAAAGAAGGTATGGTGCCGTGCCGTATAACCCACATTGTCCAGATCGTTGTGCTTACCGCCCGCACGCACACATTTCTGGCTTGTCACTGCGCGGCTGTAATCGCGATGCTCAACCCCCGTAAACACGTTCTTGAACTGCACCATGCCGGAGTTCGTGAACATCAGCGTCGGATCGTTTCGTGGCACCAAGGGGGAGCTGTCGACCACCTCATGACCATTGGTTTCGAAATAGTTAAGGAAGGTCGAGCGGATGTCGTTGAGACTGGGCATTGGCGCGGGCTCTCTCGTAAGGTTCGCGATCGTCGGCTTCTGGACGGTTTATCGCCCGCATCCGGGGCTGTCCACTGCAAGAAAAGACCCGGATGCGATCTGCACCCGGGTCTTTTCCTGTTTCGATCCACTGAGGGCCGTTAGCGGCCCATTCAGGCTTCCAGGATATCGTCTTCTTCGACGGTCGGAGGCATGTCGAAATCCAACCCGTGCGCGGCCCTGATCTTGTCTTCGATTTCAAGCGCGATCCGGTTGTTTTCTTTCAGGTAAAGCTTCGCGTTCTCGCGCCCCTGCCCGATCCGCTCATCCCCGTAGGAAAACCACGCGCCGGATTTTTCAACAACGCCGGCTTTTACGCCAAGATCCAAAAGCTCACCCATCTTGGAGATTCCTTCGCCATACATGATGTCGAATTCAACCTGCTTGAACGGCGGAGCCACCTTGTTCTTGACGACCTTGACGCGGGTTGCATTGCCGACAACCTCATCCCGATCCTTGATCGCACCGATCCGACGAATATCAAGCCGGACGGAGCTATAGAACTTCAGCGCATTGCCGCCCGTCGTCGTTTCCGGGCTACCGAACATAACGCCGATCTTCATCCGAATCTGGTTGATAAAGATCACCATGCAGCCAGAGCGGGAGATCGAACCCGTCAGCTTGCGCATCGCCTGGCTCATCAAACGGGCGTGCACACCGACGCTGCTGTCGCCCATATCACCTTCAAGTTCGGATTTGGGGGTCAGCGCTGCGACGGAGTCGACAACCACCATGTTGACTGCACCAGACCGAACGAGCGTATCGGTAATCTCAAGCGCCTGCTCACCGGTGTCCGGCTGCGAAATCAGCAGTTCATCAAGGTCCACGCCGAGTTTCCGCGCATATTGCGGATCAAGCGCATGTTCTGCGTCAACGAACGCACAAACACCGCCTTTTTTCTGTTCTTCCGCTATACAATGCAACGTCAGGGTCGTCTTGCCGGAGCTTTCCGGGCCGTAAATTTCAACAACCCGCCCCTTGGGCAAACCGCCGATTCCCAGCGCGATATCAAGACCGAGCGATCCGGTTGAGGTCGACGCAATCTCTTGCACGGCGTTTTCGTCGCCGAGCTTCATGATCGAACCCTTGCCGAACTGCCGTTCAATCTGCGCCAACGCGCTATCGAGCGCCTTTTGCTTATCGCCGCTTTTCTTATCAGTCATGTTGAGTAAATCTGCCGTCGCCATTTCATTGCTTCCTTATTCCACACCCGCAAGCGGGCGGCAATCGTTGCTCTTGTTCACCTCTTGTTCTAATTTCTTATGGGACCAAAAAGAGAACATTTCAACTTAATTTTTCGTATCCTCACTTTTACCCCGGAAGGTTAAGCGCTAGTTTACGCGGAACATTTCTTTCTGAAATCAGGCAGGGCGACCGCAAGATGTTGGTATTTTGGAAAGAAAAGCTGGTTTTCCTGTCATCGACCAAGACCGGCAGCAGCGCGATCCACGAAATGGTTGGGGAACTTGCCGATGTCTCGATGCGGCACCCGCCGCGATTAAAGCACACTCCGGCGCAGGCGTTTCACAAGACCTACCACCCATTATTCTTCCCGAAAAATTCCAAGAATCTGACGACGGTTGCCGTGATGCGGGAACCAATTGATTGGCTCGGTAGCTGGTATCGATACCGCTCGCGCGATGCTTTGGTCGGCTCCGAAAAAAGCACCCGCGATGTTTCCTTTGATGCGTTCATCAATGCTTATCTCGCCGACGAACGACCTGCCTACGCGGACCTTGGATCGCAGGGGCGGTTTTTATGTGGCAATGGCGACGTGCCCAAAGTGGATCAAATTTTTGACTTTACGCAGCTGGATCGCCTTCGTTGTTTTTTTGAAGAGAGATTGGGGCGACAGCTAACACTCAGACCAGTGAATGTATCGCCGAAATTCGAACTCCAACTGACAACAAAAACAGAGGCCCGATTGCGAAAGGAACTCGCCCACGATTTCGCGCTTTATGAGAAAATCCGTCAGTGAAGCTGGCGTTGAACGGTGTTGGTCAACTCATTCAACGAAAACGGCTTGGGCAAGAAGACGGAGTTCGGGATCACCTCTGGACTATCGCCAAACGCATCCTCCGCGTAGCCTGACACGAACACAACCTTAACCTCCGGCCGCTCTTTAAGGGCACGCTTCACCCAGCTTGGCCCGTCCATCCCCGGCATCATCACATCGGTCACGAACAGATCGACATTCAACGTCGAGTCCTCAAGCGTTTTCAGGGCATCTTCAGCGCTTTCCGCCTCAAGCACTGTATAGCCGCGCATCCGAAGCGCGCGAGACGCAAAGGACCGGACAGGCGCTTCATCCTCGACCAGCAAAACCACGCCTTCCCCGCGCGGCGGAAGGGCGGTTTCGGTCAAGCATGGGGAACGCTCCGCCGGCACCGCGGCGACTTGGGTATGGGTCGGGAAGAACAGCGTGAACTCCGTCCCTCCACCAACGACACTGTCGACGAAGATGAAACCGCCGCTTTGCTTGACGATGCCGTAGGCCATCGACAGGCCCAGCCCGGTTCCTTCGCCAACCCGTTTGGTTGTGTAAAACGGCTCAAAAATCTTGGCAAGCTTATCCTGCGGCACGCCATGCCCCTGATCGATAACCTTGATTGTCGCATATTTACCCGGTGGAACCTTTGCGCGATCCCGCTTCAGGGTTTGGGTCAACGTCCGAAGCTCAGTCTCTATCCGAATTTCTCCACCGTTCACCATCGCATCGCGGGCGTTGACGACCAGATTCATGATGACCTGTTCCAATTGACGGCGATCCGCGCGAACCGGCGCGAGGTCGGGGTCATGCGAGAGGGTCAGGGATACACGCTCCCCCACAAGGCGGTTCAGAAGATGGGTGAGGTCAGACAGCGTGTCACGAAGATCTATGACCTCGGGCTGCAAATTCTGCTTGCGCGAGAACGCCAGAAGTTGCCCCACAAGGCTCGCCGCACGGTTGGCATTTTCGTTGATCTGGACAAGATCACCAAAATCTGGGTCGCCCTGATCATGCCTCAGCAGAAGCAAATCGCAATGGCCGGTGATGGCCGTCAGTAGATTGTTGAAGTCGTGAGCGATGCCGCCCGCAAGCTGACCAATCGCCTGCATCTTCTGGCTTTGGACGAATTGCGCTTCCAGCGTCTTCAGCTCAGTCGCGTCCGTCAGGATCGCGATTAGCGTCGGTTCGTCCCCATCCATGAACCGGGCAAGCGAAATCTGCAAGAACGCCTCTGGCTCAGGTTTCTTTGCGCGGATCACCTCGGACCGCTGCAAGCCGCGGCCATCGAAGGCATCCTCCAACCAGTCGTTGACCGAACGCCCCAGACCTTCGACCAGATCGGACATGGTTGCACCCGGCTCAATCGGGTCCGCCAGCATATCGCGGGCGAGACGATTGGCGTCAATGATCTGGCCGCCCTTCGCAATCGTCAGCAGCGGAACCGGCAGTTCATCCATTGTCGGCAGGCGACGCCCATCCTGATTTGCAGACGCTTCCAAGCCGGGGATCAGGTAGATTTCGCTTCGCCCGCTCGCCCCTTCAATCTCTGCGACGAGGCTTTTGATAAGGCCGTCTTTGCCGATCACCTCGTTCTCCGCCCCAGCGGTAATCGGCAGGTGATTGAACACGCGGTCGAGCGTTTTGACCCGCCCGCCAAGCACCTTGCGCATCGCTTCATTCATGAACAACACGGTCCCGGATTTCGATGCGGTCAACATCGGCAGGCTAACGCCCTCCGCCCCACGGGACTTTGCGCTGCGTTGACCAAAATCGTCAATCCGCCAATAGAACGCATCCTCGGCAATCCGATGCACCGACAGCCGCGTGTGGCCGCGGCGGGTCACGACATCTTCTTGTGCGGCCCCGACCGCTTGCGCCTTGTTTTGCAGCCGGAACAACACTGCAGACGGGTTGGCAAACAAATCGCGGAACACGTGCGCCAGCGAGAACGCTTTGCAATCCGAAAACCGATCCGCTGCTGTCGTATTTTGATAGACGATCTCTCCGTCCCTGTCGGTCACGAAGCACGAGGCTTTGTCGAGTTCCGTCAAAGCCGCGATTTGCTTGGTCAAACGCCCGTGTTTCTTACGCTGACCCAGCTTTAGCGCCGACGTCAGCACGGCGATAAACCCGAATGTCGCGCCGACCGCTGCGAGGACAACCCCAATCGCGTGGCTGGACGCCACGAATGCCAGCCCGATCATCAGGATGGAAACGACCCCCAGATAGAACGAAGGCCCGGAAAATCCGTCTGCTTTGCGGATAATCGGCGGAAGTGATGCTGTCGTTTGCGACACGGAGGCCCCCTGTTTCGATTCGTGGCCCCTCCATTTCGGTGATCAATCGTTAAGCTCAACTTAACCAGCGTAAATCTCGGGCGATTCAACTATGGGTTGTTTATTGTTGAGCCGTGCCTCTGGTCAAGAGCGCGAGGTAAAATCCATCGCCCCCATCAAGCGGCGTCAGGCGGTAATCCGTTTGAAGCCCCCACCCCGGCGCCCGCTCAAGAAACGAATCAATCTGCCCGCGGTTTTCATCGTGGAGCAATGAGCATGTCGCGTAGGCGAGCGTGCCGTCGGGCACAACATGCTCCGCCGCCTGATCCAGTATGCTGGCTTGCGTGGTGGTCAATTCCGCCAACCGCGCCTCTGACAAAGCCCACTTCGCTTCGGGTGACCGCCGCCAAGCGCCGCTGCCGGAACACGGGGCATCGCAGAACACGACGTCGAAGGGGGATTTCGCTGTCAGATCGTCGGTGGCGGCCAACGCGATCCGCGCCCCCGCCCGCTTTGCCCGATCGGGGATGTCGGACATCCTGTGGAAATCGATGTCGTGGGCGATCACCTCACCCGCCCCACGCGTCGCGAAGGCCAGCGCTTTACCGCCCCCGCCTGCGCAGTAGTCGAGGATGCGGGTGCGCCCATCCAATGGCACATGGTCCGCAACGAATTGCGACGCGGCGTCTTGAAGCGCCACGAGCCCATTTTGAAACGGCGCGGAGTTCTTGATACGGCGTTGATTGGACGTCGCCTCCAGCGCTTTATCCGACAGCGGGTGTGGTCGGGTTTCGATCCCTTCGGCCAGCAACGTCGATTGAACATCATCCCGTGACGCCTTGCGCGTGTTGACGCGTAGAAAGACGGGCGCCCTATCCTTCATCAGCCGCATCACCGGGGCAAAATCGTCGTTCAATGAGGCTTTGAGGCGCGGCAGTAACCAAGCGGGGCAGTCGAGCGCCACAGCCTCCGGCATTTCACTATCGGGCAACGCCTGCTCCTCCGCCGTCAGGGCAGTCGGCGCGTGGCCTTCGCCAGTGAACACGGCCGTGGGGTCTTGCCCTTCCGCACGTAGTTGCCCGATCATCAGGCCGCGCCCGGTTTCGCCACCCCCGAGCGCTGCGAATGACAGGCGATTGCGAAGCGCACCAAAGACATGGTCGCGAATAGCAGCGCGGTCGCCGGAACCTGCGAAGCGACTGCGCCGCGCCCAGTTCGTCAGCGCCTTTTCAGCGGGCGAGCCGGCGAGGTAGGCGTCAAGAACCTCAATCGCTACGGCTACTCTCGCGGCCGGAGTCATTGCGTTGCGTCCAAGGTCATGCGGGGGTCAAACGCACCGGCTTACATCCCCCGATAGTTGGGGCTTTCGCGGGTGATCTGCACGTCATGCACATGGCTTTCCTTCAATCCGGCGCCGGTGATTTTCACAAAACTACAGTTCTTCCGCATCGCATCCACAGTCGCGCATCCGGTGTAACCCATCGCCGCCCGAAGGCCACCCACAAGCTGATGGATCACGGCGCTGGACGGCCCTTTATACGGCACCTGCCCTTCGATCCCTTCGGGCACCAGTTTATCACTGGCGGCATCCTTCTGGAAATACCGATCGGCAGAGCCGCGGGCCATTGCGCCAAGGCTACCCATCCCGCGATAGCCTTTGAAGCTGCGACCTTGGTAGAGGATGACTTCGCCAGGCGATTCATCCGTTCCGGCGATCATTGAGCCGACCATCGCGCAGGACGCTCCGGCGGCAATCGCCTTGGCGAAATCGCCAGAGAACTTGATACCGCCATCGGCAATCACCGGGGTGCCGGACTCTTCAGCCCCTTTCGCGCAATCCATAATCGCAGTTAGCTGCGGCACACCGACGCCCGCCACCATTCGGGTTGTGCAGATCGAACCGGGGCCGATCCCGACCTTCACCGCATCCGCACCTGCACCAATCAATGCGCGGGTCGCTTCGGCTGTGGCAACATTGCCAGCGACAATCTGAACTTGGTTGGAAAGGGACTTCGCCCGCTCAACAGCTGCGGCAACCCCTTCGGAATGCCCGTGCGCCGTGTCGATGACAACCATATCAACGCCCGCATCAACCAGCGCCTGCGTTCGTTCGAACCCCGCGTCACCAACGGTCGACGCCGCCGCAACCCGCAGGCGGCCGAGTTCGTCCTTACACGCGGTCGGGTTCAGCACCGCCTGTTCAATATCCCGCAGCGTCAGCAGCCCGGTCAGCTTTCCGTTCGCATCCGTCACCAGCAGCTTTTCGATCCGGCGCGCCCGCATGAGGCTTTTCGCCTCTTCCCGGTCGGCAGGTTCCTGCAATACGGCAAGATTATCCGACGACATCATCACACTCACAGGGGTCGCGTCATCGGAGGCAAAGCGCATGTCGCGGTTGGTCACGATACCAACGACGCGGCCCTGATCGTCGACAACCGGAAACCCGGTGACGCGATACCGTTCCTGCAACGCTTTCGCATCGGCGAGCGTTTGTTCGGGCCGCAGAGTGATCGGATTGAAAACAACCCCGCTTTCAAACCGTTTCACCCGGCGCACTTCTTGCGCCTGCGCTTCGATATCAAGGTTGCGGTGGATCACCCCAATGCCACCCGCTTGCGCCATGCTGATCGCCATGCGCGCCTCTGTCACCGTATCCATGGCAGAGCTGAGCAGCGGAATGTTCATCCGGATCGACTTTGTCACAAAGGTCGAGGTATCGGCCGTTGACGGCAGCACATTGGATGCGGCCGGGACCAGTAGGACATCGTCGAAGGTAAGCGCCTCGCGAATCTCCATGGGGGTTCTCCTTGGATGCTTCGTTTGACGCGTCCCTATTACACGGGTCGGCGGGAAAGAAAAGAGGTAAGGCAAAGCTCGCGGATCGCGCCCGCCGATTGGGCCGCGCGCAACGGGTCGCACGCGGCCACGTTTGGATTATAGCGGCGGGAACTGACCGGGCTGACGCCCGATGCCCATCTCATACCGATAGTTCCGGTAGTCGGTCATCGTGCCGCAACCAGCGGACAGGCTCGCCTGTTCAATCGCCCGGTAGTGGCCGCGTGCGACGGACAATTGTGCGGATTTGTCCACGGTGCTCGGCAAGGCGAGCAGGAAAAGCGGCGAGATCACAACACCTGCCGAAACCGCCGCAGTATCACTGCGGGCTGATATACGCTGTGCGTGCGCGACGTCGGCAACGTATTGCGCGAGGCGGTGACGCTCTGTCGCCAATTCACCGCAGGTTGCACCCTTGTATATTGTGAACAGTTTTAACGAGTCTTCAGGGCTCCAGCGATATTCCCGCATAGGCTGTTTTCGCCTTGCGGGATTGGGCTTTCTTGGCACGGCTATGAAACTAAGGACCGTTGATGCGACGACACGGATCAAGCCATCCGCCATCACACAGAAAGCGACTTACGTAACGTCATCCAGACCTAACGGTAGAGGAGAGACTTTCCGTCCCGGAACAGATGCACTTTATTCGCTGGCGCAGCGAGGGAAACACTCGTCTTACGCAGGCCGGACGCGATGCCCGGTATCTTTGCGATCACCGGCTCTTCGCCATTCTGTGCTTCGAAATAAAGCAGCGTGACCTCGCCCAATGCCTCGGTGATATTCACCCGACCGGTGTAAAGCGGATTGTTCTCGGTCGGCACGAAATCCTCGGGGCGGACGCCGACATTCACCCGTGCGCCTTTGTCGCCCGCTTCGGTCGGCACGTCGGAAATAGCAACGCCGCCACCGTCCAGCTTGACGGTCGTTTGCGCACCTGTCGCGGTGACCTCCCCGGACAGCAGATTCATCGCCGGAGAGCCGATGAACTGCGCCACAAACTCATTCTCCGGCTTTTCATAAAGTTCCAGCGGAGAGCCGACCTGCGCAATACCGCCGCCGGCAAGAACGACGATGCGGCTTGCGAGGGTCATCGCCTCGACCTGGTCGTGGGTGACGTAGATCATGGTTGAATTCGGCATCGCCTCTTTCAACTGGGCGATCTCGATCCGCGTGGCGACTCGCAGGGCGGCGTCGAGGTTCGACAGCGGCTCATCAAACAGATAGACTTTCGGGTCGCGCACGATCGACCGCCCGATTGCAACGCGCTGCCGCTGACCACCCGACAGCGCCTTGGGCAGACGATCAAGATAGTCGGTTAGTTGGAGGATACGCGCGGCGTTTTCGACGGACTTGTCGATCTCAGCCTTTGGCATTTTCGCGATTTTCAGGGCGAACGCCATGTTGTCGCGCACCGTCATATGCGGATAAAGCGCGTAGCTTTGGAAAACCATAGCAATGCCGCGTTGCGCCGGTGGAACGTCGTTCATCACGGCGCCGTCAATCTCAAGCGTGCCACCGCTGATTTTTTCAAGCCCGGCGATCATTCGCAGCAACGTTGACTTGCCGCAGCCCGAAGGACCAACAAAAACAATGAGTTCCCCGGTCTTGATATCAAGGTCGATATTCGCAAGAACATCCACTTCACCGTAGGATTTTGCGACGTCCGTAAGTTTTAGATCCGCCATCGTCTTCTCCCTAGTCCTGTTCTTTCTGCAGCAGCGAGAACTGCCACGGTCCGAGCTTCAGTTGCCGGTGCTCGGGCGCCACTGTTCCAAGATTGGTTTCCACCGCGCCCCAGTTTCCGTTCGGCAGATCAACGCTATTCGCGTCCTCGCCCATGTTGAAAACGCAAAACACCGATCCGGTTTTGCCCTGCCGCGTGAAGCGCAGCACATCGCCGTCGCGCATCAAATCGGCCATTTTGCCCGTTGCCAGAACCGGATAGGCCTTTCGCAAAGCAATCGCGGCACGGTAACTATGCAGCAGCGCGTTCGGGTCCTCTTCCTGCGCCGCGACCGACCGTGGCAGATGTTCCGAATAGACCGGCAACCACGGCTTGCCCTCGCTAAACCCGGCGTTACGATTTCCGCTGTCCCACACCATCGGCGTGCGGCAGCCATCCCGCCCCTTGAATTCGGGCCAGAAGCGGATGCCATAAGGATCTTGCAGGTCTTCGAACGCAAGGTCCGCCTCGTGCAGTCCAAGCTCCTCCCCCTGATAGATGCAGGCAGAGCCGCGCAGGCACATCAGAAGCACGATCAGGGCGCGTTCGGCATCCTCGGTCAGATCCCAGCGGCTCGCGTGGCGCATAACGTCGTGATTGGAAAAGGCCCAGCACGGCCAGCCATCGGGCGCGACCTCATCGACTTTCCGCATGACGTCGACCACGCGACCGGCGGTTAGTTGGTCCTTTGCCAGAAACTCGAACGCATAGCACATCTGCATAAGGTCATCGCCAGCGGTATATTGGCCCATGATTTCCAACCCGCGTTGGGCATCGCCGACTTCGCCAACGGCAGCCGCGTTATAGGGCGCCATAACCGCGCGAAGTTTCCGAAGAAAATCAATGTTCTCTGGCCTGTTCTTCGAGTAGATGTGGTTCTGGTGATTATAGGGGTTCACCGCCGGGGCGATCGCCTCATTCCGCTCCTCCGGCGGCAGGGCGGGATTGTTCCGCAACTGCTGGTCATGGACGTAGAAGTTGATCGTATCGAGGCGGAAGCCATCTACCCCGCGCTCTAACCAGAACCGGGCAACGTCGAGCAGCGCCTCTTGCACTTCAGGCTCATGGAAATTGAGGTCGGGCTGCGACGGCAGGAAATTGTGCAAATAGTATTGGCATCGCCGCGTATCCCACGCCCAAGCCGATCCGCCAAAGACCGAAAGCCAGTTGTTCGGGGGTGTGCCATCTGGCTTTGCATCCGCCCAGACATACCAGTTGTGCCTTTTGTTATCAGTGCTTTGCTGGCTCTCCTTGAACCAGGGATGTTCGTCCGAGGTATGGCTTAACACAAGGTCGATCATCACCCGCAGGCCCAGATCATGCGCCCGCGCGACGATTGCGTCGAAATCACCGATCGTGCCGAACATCGGATCGACATCGCGATAGTCGCTGACGTCGTAGCCAAAGTCCTTCATCGGAGAGGTGAAGAACGGCGAAATCCAGATCGCATCGACGCCGAGCGATTGAATATGCGGTAAACGCTCCACGATCCCGCGCAGATCGCCCGTCCCGCCCCCGGTGCTGTCCTGAAATGACCGAGGATAGATTTGGTAGATGACCGCGCCACGCCACCAGTCAGCATCGCCGCCGGCGAGTTGCGTATTTGAAAAGTCAGTCTGCATGTTCATTCGCGGTCTATCCACCTTTGACCGATCCGGCGAGCAAGCCGCGGACCAGGTATTTCTGCATTGCAAAGAAGACGATCAGCGGCACCGCAATCGACACGAAGGCCGATGCGGCAAGGATTTCCCAATCGCCGCCACGAGAGCCGAGAAGTTCCCGAAGCCGTCCGGTCATCACCAGCTGATCCTCGTTATTCCCAAGGAACACGGTCGCGACCAGCAGGTCGTTCCAGACCCACAGGAACTGGAAGATCGCGAACGACGCCAGGGCCGGGAAGCTGAGGGGCAGGATGATCTTCAGGAATATCTGGAAGTCGGTCGCGCCATCGACCTTCGCGCTTTCGATAATCTCGCGCGGAAGGCCGGCGATATAGTTTCGCAAGAGGTAGACGGCAAGCGGCAAGCCAAACCCCGTATGCGCGAGCCATATCCCGAGATAGGCCTTTCCGATGCCGATCGAGTTGTGCAGCTTGAGCAGCGGGATCAGCGCCATCTGGAGCGGCACGACGAGCAATCCGACTATAAGCGCGATAATCAGCGCCCTGCCCGGAAACTCCATCCAGGCGAGCGCATAAGCCGCGAAGGCCGCCACGAGGATCGGTATGACGGTTGCCGGGATCGTCACCGTCATCGTGTTGATGAAACTCTTGCCGATACCTTCCGAAAACAGCACGGTTTTGTAGTTTTCGAGCGTGAAGATCGGCGGCGTGACTGAGGTGACGAACAATCGGATGCCACGGGCACCTTCAAACGGCTCAGCAGACGTCACGCGATAGGTGCCATCCTCGGACACGGTAATCTCCGCCCCGCGGCGCTCTGCGGTTTCGCCCGGTGCGTATTCTGTCGGGGCGCGAGAACTGACGCCAAACGCCTTCACGTCGCCAGATCCGTCTTCGAACACGTTGCCGGCCAGAACCCAGACGCCGTTCTCTTCAACGGCTTCATCCGGTGCGGCGGTCCTTGCAACGATGTTCTGTTCGGAGGCCGACAGCGCCGTCCACCAACCGGATGTCGTGATCTGATCCCGGTCGCGGAACGATGATATGAGCAAGCCGATTGTCGGCACCGTCCAAAGCAGGACCAGCACGAAAACGGCTATGTTAACGGCCCATGTCAACCGGGCCTGAGTGCCTGCAATGTTATCCATTACGACATCTCCTTACGCGCGTTGCGGATGTTCCAAACCATGATCGGCGTCACCAGAAGCATGATGACAAGCGCGACGGTCGAGGCCCGCCCCGTGTCATTGCCCCGGAACATCCAGTCAAACATCAGGTTGGCGAGCACCTGGCTGCCCCATTGGCCATTCGTCATGGCAAGCACGATGTCAAAGACCTTGAGGACGAGGATCGTGATTGTTGTCCAGACGACCGCGATGGTGCCCCAGATTTGCGGCACCTTGATCTTGGCAAAGATTTGCAGCGGCGATGCCCCGTCGAGGATTGCGGCCTCAATGGTTTCTTCGGGGATGCCGCGCAGCGCGGCAGACAGAATTACCATCGCGAAACCCGTCTGAATCCAGACAAGGATCAGCATCAGGAAGAAGGAATTCCAGAACGGCACCGTGATCCACGCCTCAGGCTCCCCGCCCATCGCGACGACGATGGCGTTCAGCAGGCCGATCTGGTCTTGATCCGCGCCGCGGAAGTCGTAGACGAATTTCCAGATCACCGACGCACCGATAAAGCTGATCGCCATCGGCATGAAGATGAGGGATTTGGCAAGGTTGCCCCACTTGATCCGGTCGGTCAGGGCAGCAGCAATAAGCCCGAACAATGTCGATAAGGTCGGTACAACAACAAGCCAGAGCAAGTTGTTGCGCATGGATTCAAGGAACTTACCGTCTTGGATCAGCCATTCATAGTTGGCCGTTCCGACGAAATCATCGCCATTTGCATCGTAAAGGCTAAGCCAGATAGAGTTGATAACCGGGTAGACGAGGTAAACGCCCAGAACGAATAGCGCCGGAAACAGAAACAGCCACGGTCGGATCGCGTTGGCCTTGTTGATGTTTGCGCCAGCCTGCGGGCCTTTCGCCGGATAGATCGAATCCAGCGCTAGGTTTGAAAGAAAGAAATAGGCAACGCAGCCAAAGACACCGGCCACCATTGTAAAAAACGCCCAGAAGAGCTGTTCCATCGCGCGGTCCTCCCGATGAGTGTCCCGACACCTTTCAGTGCCGGGGTAGTCGCTTAGCGGATATTACTTGATCGAGTCCCAGGTTTCCTGAACCTCGGTCGCAACCGCTTCGGCGTCTTTGCCGCCAGCGTAGTCGACCATGGCGGTCCAGAATGCACCCGTGCCAATCGGCCCCGGCATCAGGTCCGACCCGTCAAACCGGAACGTATCCGCGCCAAGAAGGATGTCGCCCATCTTTTTCAGCGTGGGATCGGCATAAAGGTCCGTATTCACGCCGCGATGCGGGGTGAGGAAACCTTTCTGCGCCATCCAGACTTCGTGCGCGATCGGTGTCCGCAGGAATTCGATGAAGGCTTGTGCTGCCGGGCTGTCGTTGGTGATCGCCCAGAGCGTGCCCGCACCAAGAACAGGCGTGCCGAGGTCTTTTTCCTCGTAAGCAGGGAAGTAGAAGAAATCTACGTCCAGCCCGACTTCGGTTCCCTCAGGGAAGAAGGCTGGGATAAAGCTCGCTTGACGGTGCATGTAGCAATCCGGTGGCGAGGCAAACAAGCCAGCGGGGCTGTCTCGGAAATCGGTCGAGGCAACGGTGCCGGCACCCCCCGCAACGTAATCATCGTTCCGCGCAAACGCGCCGAATTCTTCAATCGCCGCAACGACGCGTTCGTCGTTAAACGGAATCTCATTGCTAACCCACTGATCATAAACTGCCGGTTCCTGCGTGCGCAGCATCAGGTCTTCGACCCAATCGGTTGCTGGCCAACCCGTCGCACCACCGGACCCCAGTCCGATGCACCACGGCGTTTCGCCATCCGCAACGATCTGATCGGTGAGCGCTTTCAGCTCTTCCATCGTTTCTGGCACTTCGTAGCCCGCATCCTCAAAGTTTTCAGGAACGAACCAGACCAGCGATTTCACATCGACCTTGTAGAAGAAGCCGTAAAGATCCTCTTCGCCATCGGCGCCCGTGAAGGTGCCAAGATCAACCCAAGATTGACCAGCGGCATAATTGTCGCGAATCCAGTCGGCGGTGCCATCCGAAAGCGGCGCAAGAAGCCCGCGTGACGCCATATCAGAGGCCAGGCCGGGCTGCGGGAAGACTGCCACGTTCGGCGGGCTACCTGCTTCGGCGTCGATCACGATCTGCTGTTCAAAGCTGTCTGAGCCGGAGTATTCAACCTCTGCCCCGGTTGCCGCCTCGAAGTAGGCGATCATGTTTTCAACGGTCTCTTTGTCCGGGCCAAGCCACGGGCCGAAAACGCTGATGGTCTGGCCGCTCAGGTCGGTTTGCTGTAATTCTTCGTAGCTTTCCCAGTTGAAGTCGCCCTCACCCGGCGCGAACATCAAATGGCCGTCAGCCGTCGCCATACCCGCGCTAAGCGCGAGGGTTGCAACGCCGGAGAAAATTGCGGATTTCATGATTATCCTCCCAGATAAAGCTCAATGAGCATAAACGCTTTGGCGAATCATTTCCAAAGCGCTTTGAATGCCTAAAGGCTCACCTCATTTTGACCCAGTGTCAACTTTTTTGGGAAAAATTGGCGAAACCCGCCGATTATCACCCACCGCCAGAATGATTCTTTTGACCGGCATTAATCACGGCGCTAACGTATCTTAACATCTTCAAAGCGCTTTGAGGCATCCGCGATGAACCTGAAGCAACTATCGGACGTTCTTGGCCTTTCACAAACCACCGTCAGTAGGGCACTGAACGGCTATCCCGAGGTGAAAGAGGAAACCCGCCGTCGTGTCACCGAAGCGGCAGAGCGTCACAACTACCGCCCGAACACCCGCGCCCGCAGTCTGGCCACCGGTCGCGCGCGAGCCATCGGGCATGTCATTCCCGTGGTCAGCAAGCACGAGATGGTGAACCCGATCTTTTCGGACTTCATCGCAGGCGCCGGAGAAACCTATTCAGCAAGCGGATACGACATGGTGCTATCCATCGTTCGCGACGAGGATGAAGAACGCGCCTATCGCGATATGAAATCGAAAGGGTCGGTTGACGGCATCGTCCTTCACGGCCCACGGGTCAACGACCCCCGGATCGAAATGCTGCTGGATATCGGGCTTCCTTTCGTTTCGCACGGGCGCGCGTCGGGGGTTCAACTTGAATATGCGTGGCTTGACGTAAACAACCGTAGGGCGTTTCAACGAGCGACGGAGTTCCTGCTTGATCTGGGGCATCGGCAAATTGGTCTGATCAACGGTTTCGAAGACATGGACTTCGCAGCGCGGCGGCGACAGGGATATGAGGTCGCGCTTGCCGAGCGGGATCTAACACCCTCCCCTCACCTGATGTCGTCGGCCGAGATGACCGAAGGCAACGGGTTCCGCGCCGCGCAAACGATGCTGACGGGCGATAATCCAGCAACCGCATTCCTCGTGTCGTCCTTCATCGGAGCACTCGGCGTGCGCCGCGCAATCGAAGACGCGGGCTTGCAAATGGGGCGCGATGTATCGGTCATCACCCATGACGACGCGCTGTCCTATCTGCGAAATGGTGAGGATGTTCCGATCTATACTGCGACGCGGTCCTCGGTCCGCGACGCCGGGGCGCGGCTCGCCGAAATGCTGATCCGCCAGATTGAAAACCCCGGCGCCCCACCCGAACACGTGCTGCTTGAGGCTGAGTTGATGCTTGGCCTGTCAACAGGGCCAGTGAAGGGTTAGACCATGCTGTCACGCTCAGACTTTCCCGAGGGGTTCACCTTTGGCGCCGCGACCTCAAGTTATCAGATTGAAGGACACAAATTCGGAGGTGCAGGCCCGACCCACTGGGACAGTTTCGCAGCCACCCCCGGCAATGTCATTCTTGCCGAAAACGGCGATCTGGCCTGCGACCACTACCACCGCTACGGGGAGGATCTGGACCTCGTCGCCAACGGTGGGTTTGACGCCTATCGATTTTCGACAAGCTGGGCGCGGGTGCTGCCCGAAGGGCGCGGCACGCCCAACGACAAGGGGCTAGATTACTACGACCGTCTGGTCGATGCGATGCTGGAACGCGGGCTAAAGCCGTTTGCAACGCTTTATCACTGGGAACTGCCGCAACCCCTTGCCGACCTTGGCGGTTGGCGCAATCGGGATATCGCGGGGTGGTTTGCCGATTTCACCGAAATCATTATGGGCCGTATCGGCGACCGCCTCCATTCCGCGGCCCCTATCAATGAGCCGTGGTGCGTCGCGTGGCTGTCCCACTTCATGGGCTATCATGCGCCGGGGCTGCGTGACATCCGGGCAGCGTCGCGGGCGATGCACCACGTTCTGCTAGCGCATGGACACGCTATTGAGGCCATGCGCGGTTTGGGTATGAGCAACCTCGGCGCGGTCTGCAATATGGAATACGCCATGCCCGCCGACGATAGTGAAGCCGCGAAAGCCGCCGCGATGCGTTACGACGGCATATACAATCGTTTCTTCCTGTCCGGTCTGTTTGGCAAAGAATACCCCGCCGATGTGCTTGAGGGGATTGAACCGCACCTGCCAGCCGGGTGGCAGGATGATTTTGACACCATCGCGGCCCCTCTCGACTGGTGCGGGATCAACTACTACACCCGCAAGCTGATTGCCCCCGACGATGGCCCCTGGCCCGCGCTGAAAGAGGTGGACGGGCCGCTGCCCAAGACCCAAATGGGCTGGGAAATCTACCCGGAGGGCCTTGCGCAATTCATCGAACGAACCCATCGCGACTACACCAAAGGGCTGCCGCTTTACATCACCGAAAACGGCATGGCGCGGGCGGATGTTCTGGAGAACGGCGCAATCGACGACCCCGAGCGGACCGCGTTCTTGGCCGACCATCTTGACGTTGTTCAAAAGGCAATCGCAGACGGCGCGCCGGTGCGTGGGTATTTCGTCTGGTCGCTACTCGACAATTACGAATGGACGCTTGGATACGAAAAGCGCTTTGGCCTCGTCCATGTGGATTTTGAAAGCTTGCAGCGAACCCCAAAAAACTCGTATCACACGCTGAAGATAGCGCTAACTCGTTAAGGACAAGCAGATGGCATCCGCAGTTTCGCCCCCCACTCTGCTTGTTGCAGATATTGGCGGCACAAATACCCGCATCGCGCTGACCCGAGGCGCGGACTTGCGCACCGACAGCGTCAAGCGGTTCAGAAACGCGGATTTCGACTCTCTGGGGTCGGTCTTGCTGCAATATCTCGACCAGCAATCCGAAGACCGCTGCGACGGCGTTTGTGTCGCGGTCGCCGGCCCGGTCCGAGGCGGCGTCGGAGCATTAACCAACCTGAGCTGGTCGATCGACGCGCCAACATTGTCCAAGGCTGCGGGGACCGACAACGTCGCGATCCTGAATGACCTACAGGCGCAGGGTTACGCCCTAGGGCGCGTCAATCCGGAAAACCTGACCTCGGTCCTGCCGGGAAAGCCAGCCGCGCCTAACGCATCGCAATTGGTGATCGGCGTTGGCACCGGTTTCAACGCCGCTGTCGTGCATGAAACGGGCGCGGGGCGTGCTGTGATCCCGTCGGAATGTGGGCATATGTCCCTGCCCGTTCACAGCGACGATCAAATCCGCATGAGCCGCCATATTGAAGCGCGTCATCACGGCTTTACCGCGGTCGAAGATGTGCTGTCCGGGCGCGGTCTGGAACGGGTCTGTTCCTGGATCGCGCTTGAGGATGGGGAAGAGGATGTCCGCAAAGCGGCCGACATCATGGCCGACGCGGCGAAACGGGAAGCGCGGGCGCTGGCGACGGTGCGCCATGTCTGCACCCTCCTGGGGACGGTCGCCGGGGATTTGGCGCTGGTGCATCTGCCGTTCGGCGGCATCCATCTGGTCGGCGGCGTCGCAAGGGCGCTGGCCCCCTACCTTGCCTCCGAAGGGTTCAGTGACGCATTCCACGACAAGGGCCGATTTGCGGAATTCATGGCCGGGTTCCCGGTCGATATAGTCTTTGATGACTATGCCGCGCTGACCGGGTGCGCCGCGCATCTTCTTAAAAACCAGACCACTTAGTCGGCGGTATCTTCATCACTCATCGTTTCAATCAGACGCGTTTCAAGCAGTTGCCCGCCCCGATATAGGATCGGATAGGCAACGGCGGCAATCTGGCTGTTGAAGTCCTTGAAGGATCGCAACGCCTCAAGGTGAATGTCGCTCGATTCAAAGCTGTCGGCGGTTCCCTCGCTCAGCCGCCGCAAATGCCGTTTTCGACTGGACCGTTCCAGCCGGGTCATCTCGGTCTTTTCCTCAAGCAGCAGGCGGGCGCTTTCCAGATCGTCTGAAAGCAGGACGTTCGAGGCGAGTGTCAGGTTCGCGCAAATCCGTTCGTGAATCCCCACAAGCTCCTGAAACCCGGCCTGAGAGAACCGGACCCCGTGGCGCGCTTTTTCTTCCGCCAAGGGAAGCAGTCGCTTCGCGACGATATCCCCGGCGGTCTCAAGTGCGATGGCGTATTCGACCAGATCGCGGGCACGCTTGTTTTCGGATTTCGTCATCTCATCGCTTGGCAGGTCGGCGACATAGCGGCGGATACCGTCAAGGGCCGTGTTCACGACCTCATCCTGCGCAACCAATGCCTTGATCCGCGCCTTGTCACTGTTTGAAAACATCCCCATCGCGGGTTCAAACATCGCCTCGACAACCTGCGCCATGCGCAACACTTCGCGCTTGAGGTTGCTCAGCGCGAGGGCCGGCGTGGCCGGCGGTGCGTCGGTCAAAACGCTGCGGTGGATGCGCTGCTCCTCCCCCTCCGCCACCGGTTCGGCGGGTAAAAAACCCGCCATCGGCGCTTCGAGGTATCGACAGAATGGCAGCGCAAGAAGTAACGCCGCGTTAAACAGGATGTGGATATTGATGAGAGTTTGCGACGCGGTCGGATCGCCAAAGTACGGAAGGACCGATGTGCGATTTATGGCCAATAAGGCGATGATCGCACCGCTTCCGCGCAGCAGCAGATTGGCAAACGGAACCCTTCGCGCGACGGGCGACATACCCCGGCTAAGCCAAATCGGGATCAGCGCGCTGCCCATGTTGGCCCCCAACACCAGCGACACCCCCGCCGTCACCGGAATGGCCCCAATCGCGACAAGCGTGACGCACATCAGGATCACCGCAACGCTTGAGTGCATCAGAAACGCCAGCGCCGCCCCGACAAGGAACGCGGTAATGAAATCTCGTTCAAGATACCCGGCAATCGCGGGCAAAAACGCGCTATCGCGGATTGGGTCCATCGTTTCGCGCAGGAACCGCAGGGAGATGAGGATAAACGCGATGCCAAGGACGATCCGCCCTGCCTGCTTCAGAGCGCGGCGGTCGGACTTAATGAACAACCCAGCTCCGACGGCAAGCAACAGCGGCACCAACCAATCAAGCCGGAAGGACAGCACCTGAATCAGCAAAGCAGACCCCAGATCGGCACCAAGCACCACCGACAGCCCCGCGCCAAACGCCAGCACCCCCGTTGACACGAACCCTGTCACAAGCAACGCAACCGCCGCCGACGATTGCAATACAATCGCCATGACAACGCCCGTCACGGCAGAGCTTACCGGATTGCTGGCCGTCGTGACCGTCCGCTTGAATGACGCGCCGAAAGCCCGCTCAATCCCTGTCCGAACCATGCGAACGGCGTAAAGCAACAGCATCGTCGCCCCAGCAAGCTGAACAAGGAAGGATACGACAACCATCTGTCAGCGGGTCCAGTGGGGTTGACTATCGGTTGTTTTCAACCTGTTCTGCATCACCAATTTCAGAGCTTTCACCTTATCGCGTTTCATTTTCTCATTGATATTAGCTACATAAGGGTAAATCTTCACCCAAACGCTTACCTTACCCCGAAATTCTTGCGGTTCGTTGCCAAAACAGTTCAAGACGCCACTCCGATCAGAACGATCCCACAGGCAACGATGGTCGCCGCCAACAGCCGATTGCGCTTTGGTCCCTCTCCAAACCACATCACTCCGATCATGGCTGCGAAAATGACAGAGGTTTCGCGCAACGCCGACACGATCCCCAGCGGCGCGAGGGTTTTGGCATAGAGCACGAGGCCGTAGGCCGCCCCGGAAACGACACCACCGAAGAACCCGAGCCAGATCGTGCGGGTCGGCATCGCCCTAAGGCGATCCCAACGGGTTGAAAAGATGAAGATTGCGACGATAAGCTCTGCGGTGAACAGCCAGCCGATATAGCCGATGGCTGACCCGGACAGGCGGACGCCGACACCGTCGACAATCGAATAGGACGCGACGATAATCGCGGTCCCGAATGCTGCGGCCAACCCCATAACGTGAACGCCACTGTTAAACACGCCCCGCGTCAGCACCATGATCCCGCCAGACACGCAAAGGATGCCCGCCCACGCGAGGCCCGGCAGCCGCTCTCCCACCCAGACCTGCGCGCCAAGCGCGATAAGCACCGGCGCAAGGCCGCGCGCGATCGGGTAGACAATGGAAAGGTCGCCCGTCCGATAGGCGACATTCAACAGCACGTAGTATCCCCAGTGAATGATTGTTG
Source organism: Aliiroseovarius sp. YM-037 (assembly GCF_048060095.1). NCBI lineage: Bacteria > Pseudomonadati > Pseudomonadota > Alphaproteobacteria > Rhodobacterales > Paracoccaceae > Aliiroseovarius > Aliiroseovarius sp. YM-037. The sequence goes on from NZ_JBLUOA010000001.1 coordinate 1,819,553, forward strand.
AGGCAATGATGTAGGGCGCAGACGCGAAATCCGGCGCAGGTGCCAGCGCGATCAGCGCGATCCCTGGCACCACATGACCAAGCGCGATCAAGCCCAGAACCAAGGTCTTGTCACCCGCCCCTTTCACCACCGCATTCCAAAACGCATGAAGGAACGCCGCAAACAACACGATAGACGCGGTCAGCGCTGTCATCCCGTCTCTGCCCAGATTGCGGTTTCGACAATCGACAGGGCATGGGCGAGGTCATCGCGTTCAATCGTCAGCGGCGGTGACAGGGTCAGAACGCAACCCTGACTGATCTTGAAACTCAACCCCGCGGAAAGGCAAGCGTAGTAAATCCGTTCCGCCATTTCGTTGCCCGGAGTCTTGTCTTCGCGACTTTGCACGATCTCGACTCCGAACATCAGCCCGCGGCCCCGGATATCCCCGACAATCGCGCAATCGCCAAGGGCGTTCTGCAGGCGCTCCATCGCATAAGCGCCAAGATCCGCCGCGCGATCAACCAGACCCTCATCCTCGATAATCTCAATCGTTGTCAGGGCGGCGCGGGCGGTTACAGGGTTTTTCTCGTGCGTGTAGTGGCCGATGGCAAAGTCGCCGTAGACGTCCAGATCACGCCGCGCGATGCAGGCGGCGATAGGCAATATGCCACCGCCAAGCGCTTTGCCGAGTGTTACGATATCGGGCACGACCTCATCATGCTCAAACGCGAACATCCGGCCAGTTTTACCAAGCCCCGTCGGAATCTCGTCCATGATCAGCAGGGCACCGTGGCGGTTGCACGCCTCTCGCACCGCTTTCCAGAAGCCGGGGGGCGGAACGTATGGCACCGCCCGCATCGGTTCGGCAATTACGGCGGCGACGTCGCCTTCCCGCTCCAAAACGTAATCGACCATCTGTGCGCAGGCCAAACCGCAGACATCTGGCCCCGCGTGATTGTAGGGGCATCGATAGCAAGCGAACGGCGCGACGTGTTCGGTGCCGGGCATCAACGGCCCTGCTATGTGAGAACGAAAGGTTGCCTCGCCCCCAACGCTGGCCGCGCCGAAACCGGCACCGTGGAACGCATCCCAAAAACTGACCGTCTTGAACCGCCCGGTCGCGGCCCGTGCGATTTTTAGTGCGACTTCGTTCGCGTCGGACCCACCCGTCGCAAACAAAACCTTGCCAAGATCACCCGGAGAGATCGCCGCCAGCTTCTCCGCAAGCTCCACCGCTGGTTCGTTCGTAAAGCGGCGCGGGGCGAATGGCAGATCGTCAAGCTGCGCCTTGATCGCTTCGATCAGCCGAGGATGGCCATAGCCGATGTGGTGCACGGAATTTCCATGGAAATCCATGTAGCGTCGCCCGTCCAGATCTTCGATCCAAATGCCGTCGGCCTTGGCAATCGTGCTCACGCATGGACTCGACAGGCTTTGATGAAGAAAGGCATCGGCGTCGCGGGCCAATAGCGGCCCTGACATCTCACCGCTGCTTTCGGCCCGCCACCGCTTCCGCTCGTCCGATGTGTTGGATTCGCCCTCCGTATGGGTTAGGCCAGCCATTCTATCTTGGCCAGGGCAGCGAATACGTCTTAACGTTGGTGAAAAACTTCATCGCCTCAAGCACACCTTCTTTGACCGCGTTGCCGCTATCCTTGATCCCGCCGAAGGGCGACATTTCGATGCGGTAGCCGGGTTGTTCCCAGATATTTACCGTCCCGACATCAAGCCCTTCGATAAAGGCCGTGGCGCGGCGCAGATCGTTGGTGCAAACACCGGACGACAGACCGAAATCGGTGCTGTTGGAAATCTCCATAACCGCTACGTCATCATCGGGAACCCGAACGATTGGGACGATGGGGCCGAAAGTTTCCTCCATGACAAGTTCGCTGTCATGTGGCACGTGATCGACAACGATTGGGGGCAGCAACGCGCCCTGACGTCCGGGATGATAGAGGATTTTCGCGCCTTGCTTTTCGGCATCCAGAACGCGGTTTTCAAATAGCTCTGCGGCTTGCGAATGGATCACGCAGCCAAGCTGCGTTTCCGGGTCCATCGGATCGCCAAACTTGATCGCCTTGGCTTTCTCCAGCACCAGCGGCACAAATTTATCGGCGACGCTTTCCTGCACCAGAATGCGTTTCACAGCCGTGCAGCGCTGGCCGGAATTCCCCGTGGCCCCTGCAACCGCAATCGTCGCGGCCTTTTCAAGATCGGCATCGTCGAGGTCATTGAGAATAATCAGCGGATCATTACCCCCAAGCTCCAAAGCTGTGCGCTTATACCCGGCCTTGTTGGCGATCAGCTTGCCGACGGTGACGCCGCCGGTGAACGTGATGATATCGATGTTGGGGTTGGTTATCATCTCTTCCCCGATGTCCTCGGGTCGTCCGGTGACGATCTGGAACATTTCTGGCGGCAGCCCCGCCTCGTAGAGAATATCCGCGAGGGAAATCGCCGTGAGCGGTGTTAATTCCGTCGGTTTGCACACCACGCAGTTATTCGTGGCAATCGCGGGCGCGATCTTGTGGCTGACCATGTTCAGCGGGTGATTGAAGGGTGTGATCGCTGAAATCGCGCGCACGGGTTCGCGCTTGGTGAAAATCTTGCGATCCTTGCCCTGCGGGGTCAGGTCACAGGAAAATATCTGACCGTCATCCAAAATCGCCATTTGCCCGGCAAGCGTGAATACATCGTAAGACCGCCCCGTTTCGTAAAGCGCATGTTGCTGGCAAATACCAAGTTCCAGCGTCAGCCAATGGGCGAGTTCTTCGCGTTTTTCGCGGATCAGTTCACCTGCTCGAAACAGGATTTGCTGGCGCTCGTAACGCGTCAGTTTCGGCTTGTAGGCCGCCGCGATTTCGAACGCGCGGGCGGCGTGTTCGGCAGTTCCCGCGGGAACGGTGCCGATCATCTCATCCGTGTAGGGATACAGAACCTCAACCACATCGTCGGTGAAGACCTTTTCGCCTCCGATACGCATTCCGTCGTCGCGAACTTCGATCTTTTTCGTCATGTCATTGTCTTTCATGGTCAAAGCGCCGCCGCTGTTGTCGCGTAAAAGAAGGCGTCGAAGTTGCGCAAGGTTGGGGCCGATGGCAGGTCAATCACCCGGTTTACGATGAACGGCACTTCCTGCTCCGTCAATCCGCCGTGACTGCGCAAGGGTTCCTTCAGCGCTGCGAGGTCGTGCCGATGGGCCGAGGTGCCGATGGTCATATTCTCGGTCGAGATCATGACAACATCGCCAATCCGGTCGCCGGGAAGTTCGAAGCGTTTCATCGCCTCGGCTTTGTCGACAACGGCCATCATCCCATCCGTCGCCTTCAGCATTGCAATGATGTCGGCATGATCCGCGCCATCCGGCAGATAGGCAGTCGCGAAAGACCCAAGCGCGCCGTGATGCACAACATAAGGGTCCGTGATCGGCAAGATCACCCGCGCCGCATCTTTGCCGAGCCATTCGTCCATCAGATCTTGTACATAAACAACGGCGGGAGAGCCGTCGGCGAGGTGCTTCGGTTTCATACCGTGGTCGGCGGTCACGACGATCGCGGCGCCCATCCCGTCAAGTTCGGCAAGATACTTGTCAAACATCGCGTAGAACGATTTGGCCTCGTCGTCATCGGGCGCGTATTTGTGCTGCACGTAATCCGTCGTGGTCAGATACATCACGTCCGGTTTCCAGTCACGCAGCAGCCTGACGCCAGCCGCAAAGACGAATTCCGATAGGTCGGCGGAATAAACCTCCGGCTGCGGCATCCCGAGCCACGCGCTGGCCTTGTCCTGCCCGTGCTCGGCGGTAGTGGTCGTATCCGACTTCTCCGCTGAAAAACACTTCGCCCGGTCGTCGTCAAAAGACAGCCCCGCGCCGAGAAGCGCACGCAACTTGTCCTTGGCCGTCACGATGGCGACCTTCGCACCCGCGTCGTAAAACTGCTTGAAAACGGTCGGCGCCCGCAAGAAGCGCACGTCGTTCATCATCACCTCTTCGCCCGTATCCGGGTCAAACAGGAAGTTGCCGCAAATCCCGTGCACGGACGGCGGACGCCCGGTGGCGATGGACAGGTTGTTCGGATTGGTGAAGGACGGAATGACCGAGTGCGCCAGCCGATCCGTTCCGGTTTCACGCATCCGTTTCAGCGTCGGCATCAGCCCATCGGCAATCGCCGCATCAAGGTAAGCCGGTTCACAGCCATCTAGGCAAATCGCAATCGCAGGCACCTTCGGCGTTGGATATACGCGTTCGTTGGCCTCAACCGGGGTTTGAATAGTCATTCAGTCTTCCTTCTTCTTCACGCCGCGAGGCGTTCACGTTCTTTCAATGCCGCCGCTGGCGGAGCTGCGTTTTCCACGCCCATATCGGACAGGCATACCTTTGCCGCTGTGACGACGTCCGCCATAACATGAGGGTCCATCTGCCCGATGCAACCGATCCGAAAGCTGTCCGCAACGGTCAGCTTGCCGGGGTAGATGATGAACCCCTTGGCTTTCATCAACTCGTAAAACCGATCAAACGAAAACGCCGGATCGGCCGGGCAGAAGAATGTCACGATGATCGGCGACAGCCAGCGGTCATCAAGCAAGGTTTCAAACCCAAGGGACCGCATCCCCGCTACGACCTTGTCCCGGTTCGCGGTGTAACGCGCACCCCGTCCGGCAACGCCGCCTTCGGCTTCATGCGCACGCAGCGCCTCCATAAACGCAGCAACCACATGGGTTGGGGGCGTGAACCGCCACTGACCCGTCTTGTTCATATGCGACCACTGCGCGTGGAGATCGAGGCTGAGGGAGTTTGAGTTGCCTTTCGCGGCCTCAAGCTCCTCCACCCGCGCAATGACAAAGCCAAACCCCGGCACGCCTTCGATGCACTTGTTTGCCGAAGACACCATCGCCTCATACCGGATTTCGGATGGGTCGAGCGGGATGGCCCCAAAAGCCGACATGCTATCGACCAGCAGTTTGCGGCCGGCGGCGTAGGTCGCCTCTGATATCTCCGCCAGCGGATTGAGGATGCCAGAACTGGTTTCACAGTGTATCGCGACGACATACGTGATCGCCGGATCGGCACTTAGCGCTTGTGCAACCTCTGCCCCTCGCGGCGGCAGGAAATCACCCTTGTCGATCACCACATGGTCACGGCCCAGATACTCCAACGTTTGCGCCGCCCGTTTGCCGTATGCCCCGTTGGCAAGCAAAAGCGCCTTTCCGTCCTTCGGAATGAACGACCCCAGCATCGCCTCAACCGCGAAGGTGCCGGAGCCTTGCATCGGCACGCAGTCAAACCCGGCGGATGCATCGCCAATCATTGCAAGAAGGCGCGCGCGCATTTCCGCTGTCATCGCGCGGAAATCGTCATCCCAGCTGCCCCAATCGCGCAGCATCGCTTCTTTCACGGGAAAAGACGTGGTCAACGGACCAGGGGTCAGAAGGTAAGGTTCCCCCAATCGAGGCGCTTCGATTTTCTGCGGATCTGCCCCCATCTTCAACCTCCTGTCGCGCGGTGCTTATTCGACTTTTGACGAAAGCCCATACATATGTAAAATTGCTAATTGGTATCGAAATATAAGCAAAAATGATAACAACGAAATGACGGTTTCAGATGCGCCATAGCCAGCTTAAAGCATTTCATAATGTAGCCCTTCACGGCGGGTTTTCCCGCGCGGCAGAGGCGTTGTTTTTGACGCAACCCGCAATCTCAGAACAGGTGCGGAAGCTCGAACAGGATCACGATGTCCTGCTGTTTTCACGCGACCGAAAGCGGGTTCGACTGACCAAAGAAGGCGAACGTCTGTTCCTTCTGACCCGGCAATTGTTCGAGGTCGAAGAGCAGATCGAAGAATACATGTCCGAAACCCGCGCCGCCGTCGAAGGATCGCTGCGCATCATCGCGGACTCTGCGCATTACATCACCGGCGTGCTGGCCCGGTTTCGCAAGAAACACCCCAAGGTGCTGGTTTCGCTGCGAACCGGAAACTCCGAAGAAGTGCTGAGCGAACTTCGCGCCTACAACGCCGAAATTGGGATCGTCGGCAGTATCGCCCCCGGTCAGGACATGGAAAAGCTGGACCTGGGTGCATCGCCCATTGTGGCGATTGCGGCGAAAGGATTTTTCCCCGCCGAGACGCGCCAACTTGATCTGCACGATCTGGCCGAAATGCCGTTGGTGTTTCGAGAGAAGGGATCAAAAACCCGCCAGAAACTCGAAGATGCCGCAGCCCAATTGAAAGTCAAACTCATCCCCGCGATTGAGGCGGAAGGCCGTGAAGCGATGAGGGAGGTCGTCGCCTCCGGTGCCGGGGTCGGTTTCGTTTCGGGGGCCGAGGTCGGGCGTGATGACCGGATCGTCGAAATCCCCCTGACCGGAGTCACGATCAGCATGAACGAAACCCTGATCTACCTCTCCCAGCGCCGCGACGTTCGGGTCATCCGCGCGTTCATGGAACACGCCTCAGCGCTTGGTGCAAAACCCTAGCGCGACCGCCAAGCCTGCGTTCGTTTCAAGATGCCTTTCGACGCGATCAAATGCAGAATGCGTGCGGTTGCGTTGGTGTAAAAGATCATCATCCCCATTGCCGCCGCTGGCGCGACATCGCCCGCGTCGTCCATGTTCAGCACGGCAATTGAGGCGAGGTTCGTTTTTGGCGAGTAAAGAAACACCACCGCCGATACCGTCGTCATCGCGTTCACGAACAGATAGATTGAAATGTCGAGAACGGCGGGCAAGCACACCGGCACCGTCACCCGCGAAAACAGCTTGAGCGTTGGCTGCTTCAGTGAGGCGGAGACAGACTCAAACTCCCGATCCATTTGCTTTAGCGCGGTCACCGCCGTGAGGTGAGAGACCGTGTAGAAATGCGTCACCGTGCAAACGACAAGAATCGCCATCGTGCCGTAAATCGCGTTCAGCGGGTTCGCGGGGTTGTTGAAGAAGAAAATATAGGCAAGGCCCAGCACCATCCCCGGAATGGCCATCGGCAACATGGCGAACATCTGGAACAGGTTGCGCCCGGTTTTGAAGCCATTGGATTTCTCAACCAAATAGGCACCGAAAAAGACAATCGCCGTGCCAAAGATCGCGGTTAGAAGCCCCAATTTGATGGAATTGAAATAGGAGGCCCAACCGCCGCCATCCATCCGGTCAAACTGGAAGTTGCGCAGGCTGAAGCTGAGGTCATAGGGCCAGAACTTGATCAGCGCCGCGAACTGGCAGACAGCCAGCAATCCGACGATAAACACGGCAACAGCGCAGCAATAGGCGAACCAGCCCCAATCCGCCTTGGTGTTCGGCGTCGGCTGATACGGAACGGACCGGGCCGAGAGCAACGCCACCTGTTTGCCCTGCACCAATCGGTCGATGGCAAAGGCAAAGATCGCCGGGACAACCAGCACGACAGACACCACCGCGCCCATTTCAAAATTCTGCTGTCCGATCACCTGCTTGTAGATGTCGACCGCCAGCACATTGAACTGCCCGCCGATCACTTTCGGTAATCCAAAATCTGTGATGACAAGGTTGAACACGACAAACGCGGCCGAGATCAAACCATACCGCGCGCCCGGAATTGTCACGGTCCAGAACGTGCGCCACGGGCTTGCGCGCAAGGACACCGCCGCTTCGTAAAGGCGCATGTCCGAAATCGCCAAGGCCGTCGAAATAATCAGAAACGCGTGCGGGAAGGTGAAAAACACCGACCCGATCACGATGCCGATTGGCCCGTAAATACTTGCCCCGAACAAGAGTTCCTTCAGCATCCCTTGATTACCGAACAGGTAGACCAATGCGATCCCCGGCAGAAGTGACGGCACGAGGATCGGCGCCATTGCGATCAGCTTGAATGCGCCCTTGAAACGCATACAACTTCGGCTGAGAGCGTAAGCGAACCCAAAGGCCAGCGTGACCGTAACCACCGTGCTGATCAACGCGATCACCAAGGAGTTTTGGATCGACTTGAACAGCGCTGGCGTCGAAAAGTAATTCTCGAAGTTGCCGAGGCCAACATCCTTCACGGGCCGCAACTGCACACGCCGGAAGGTGTTTGAATCAAGCTCCACCCACTCCGTCCCCGTTTGCAATGTGGACCCGACGAGAAACCGACCGTCTTCGTTCGTGTTGCGCAATCGATAAAGGACGGGGCTGCGGAAACTGAAATCAGGGAAGAATTGCGTGACCGGCAACCTGCCATCCGCCCCGGCGGTTAGATCGGAGTCAGGCACGACGTCAAGCTGTTCGTTCAAGGTGGCAAACGTGACAGGATCAGTAACAAACTGCCCACCTTCGTCGCTCTCCTGCACCTCATACTGCCCAAGCTCAAACTTGAAGGTCGAAAAGCTTTTGGACAGCATCGCGTAAAGCGGAAAGATCAGCGTGACGATCAGATAAAGCGCAATCACGACCATGCCGCCGCGCATGATCAGGTCGTCCCGGCTCAGCTTTCCGCGAATGCGCGGACCGGACGGGAGCGTTTGGGGTGTCGTATCAGTCACGGCCTAGTCCCCTGCCCGTTCAAACGCCATCAGCCTGCCTTCCGGCAATTCGATTGCGATGGTCTTGCCTTCTTCAAGCGCTAGCCGTCGCACGGCATTGATGGAAAAATCGGCGATCAACTCGTTGTCGCCAAATTGTGCACTTTGCAGACGGCATCGCCAGAAAGAGCCAAGGAACTCCATCTCGTTCAGCAGAACTTCAAGGCCGTTTTCGTTGCCTTCTTCAGGAGTATGACCTGCACCCCGTGGGATAACGTCTTCGGGGCGGATCGCGGCGACGACGTCCTCGCCATCGCGGAAGTCATGGGCGTGACAGGCAAAGTGTTTTTCGCCAATGCGAAGGCGCCCGGTTTCCCCGATTGAGGACGGGATTTGGTTCATCTCTCCGATGAAATCCGCGACGAACAGCGTTTGCGGCTCGCGATAAACTTCCGTCGGCGTGCCGACCTGTTCGATAACGCCGTGGTTCATCACAACGATCCGGTCGGCCATCGAAAGCGCTTCTTCCTGATCGTGCGTCACCATCACGGTTGTCACACCAAGTTTGCGCTGTAATTCTTTGATTTCATGCCGTAAGTGCACGCGAACTTTCGCGTCGAGCGCTGATAGAGGCTCATCCAACAGCAGAAGGCCGGGATTGGTCGCAATCGCCCGCGCCAGTGCAATCCGTTGCTGTTGCCCGCCGGAAAGCTGTGCCGGATACTTGCGCCCTTGGTCGGGCAAGCCGACGAGATCAAGAAGCTCTGCAACGCGGTGGTTGATTTCAGCCTTTGAACGCCCGGTATTCTCCAACCCGAACGCGATATTCTTTTCAATCGAAAGGTTCGGGAACAGCGCGTAGGATTGGAACACGATGCCAAAATCCCGCTCTGACGGTGGAAGGTTCGACACGTCCTTGCCGTCCTGATGCACCGACCCTTGGGTTTGCAAATCAAGGCCCGCAATCGCGCGCAGCAACGTGGTCTTGCCGCATCCCGACGGACCGAGGAAACACACAAACTCCCCTTCCTCTATCGCGAGAGAAATGTCCTTTAGGGCAAGGAAATCCCCGAATGCTTTCCAAAGCGCGTCGATTTGCAGGTAGGGGGTTTTGATGGCGGCCGCGTTGTTCACGGTGGACGTCCTTGTCTTCGATAGGTCAATGGGCGTGGTTCAGGCTAGGCCACCAAGCGGTAGGCCGGGTCAGGAGGAGCGCGAACGCTCCTCCCATTTGCAATTATTCGCGGGGCTCGGATTTCCCGTCGTAGCGGCCTTGCCACTCTTCAAGGATCGCGGCCCGGTTGTTCGCCGCGAATTCGAAATCGTTTTCGATCATCGCGTCAAGCAGACCTTCCGGGAAATGTTCGACGGGTTTCGCAACACCCGGCATCGCGACAACAGCGTAGCCCGAATTATACATCTCCATCGCGCCGCGTGTGACGGTAAAGTCGACCAGCTTTTGCGCGGCTTCAATGTCGTCGGTGCCCGCAACGATTGCGGTCGCTTCCATATCCCAGCCGACACCCTCGGACGGCACGATGATCTCCAGCGGTGCGCCGTCGGCTTTGGATTTCGCTCCGCGGAAGGCGAAAGAAACGCCAATCGGGATTTCGCCAGCCGCGGCCAGCTTGCACGGTTTCGACCCGGAATGGGTATAACGCGCAATGTTCTGGTGAAGCGCGTCCATATACTCCCAGCCGCCCTCTTCCCCGAAGATCTGAAGCCAGCTTGAAACATCAAGAAAGCCGGTGCCCGAGGAATTCGGGTTCGGCATGATAACGTGGCCTTCATACATCGGGTCGGTCAGGTCTTGCCACGAGGTCGGCGGCGTCAGGCCGTTCGCCTCGGCCTCAACCGTGTTGTAGCAGACCGCCGCAACCCAGGCGTCCATACCGACCCACGCGGGCGGGCTGTCGCCATCGACGAATTTGGGATCAAGTTCCTCAACACCGGCGGGGGCGTAGGGTTCAAGCATCCCTTCGGATTTCAGCAGCAGAAGCGACGTTGCAGCCAGCCCCCAAATCACATCGGCCTGCGGATTGTCCCGTTCGGCCAGCAGTTTCGCGGTAATAATCCCGGTGGAATCGCGCACCCAATTGATCGTGATATCAGGGTGTTCTTCATTAAATGCAGCAGCATAGCGGGCAAGGTCTTCTGCTTCGACGGCGGTGTAAACGGTAAGCTCCGTTTGCGCCGCAAGGCTCGTGGCAGACAGCATCCCCGCCGCAATCGACATAACAAGCGATTTGCGGATTTTCATGCGTTCAGTCTCCTCTTCTGTTGGGTGCACGCGCGTGCTTTTCTTTGTTTTTTGTAACGGCCCCATGACCATGAACCGAGTGTTGCAGGTTTAATGAACAAGAAAAATCGATATTTTCTACTAGATCATAGGCACACCCTATGAAAGCGATAACTCGAAAACACGCTAAAGGTTATTTCGACTGACGCTGCTAAAGTCACAGATTTACCGTATGGCGATCCGGGTCTACAAAGCGTTGACGAAAATGGGGGCCTCGATGCCGATTGATGAAATGCGACGGATGGCGCGGCGGCTGTTCGATGCTGCAGTGCAGGCCGCCGACCCCGCGACCGCTGTGCGGCGCTATTTTGCGGAGCATTCGGCTCCGAGCCCGGAGGATAGCGGCGTAACCTACGTCATCGCAATTGGCAAAGCCGCCCCGGCTATGCTTGGCGAAGCGTTGGATCACATCGCAGGGCCAGTCCGTGCCCTCGGCGTCACACACCGCGAAAACGAACACACCGTGCCGGGCGTTGAAATCCTGCGGGCCGGGCATCCGGTGCCCGATCAGGCGGGCTACAACGCGGCGCAGCGGATCATCGCGCTGCTGTCCGAGGTGGCGGAGAACGACCGGGTCGTCGCGCTCATCTCCGGCGGCGGTTCCGCGCTGATCCCGGCCCCGGCGGGCGATCTGACGCTGGGTGACAAGATGGCTGTCAATCGGCTGCTTCTTGAAAGCGGGCTTGATATCAACGTGATGAACCTAGTCCGGCAGCAACTGTCCGACCTTAAGGGAGGTGGCTTCCTGCGCTACGCGGCCCCTGCCCCGGTCACGGCGCTGATCCTGTCCGATGTGATCGGCGATGACCTTCGCGCGATTGCAAGCGGCCCGACGGTTGCGCCCCTCGGCACCAGCGCGGACGCGATGAAGCTTCTGCGGGATAACGGCATTTGGGATCACCTGCCGGATCGCGTCCGCAGCTACCTTTCGACGAAGAAGGACACCGCCGCCGACACTCCGGCAGAAAACACACTGATCGGCAGCAATCGGGTCAGCCTCGCGGCGGCCCACTCTGCCGCTACCGATTGGGACGCACGGATCGCGGACAATCATCTGACCGGCGACGTGCAAACAGCGGCCGACAAGATCGTAAGGGCGGCGGTCAAGGAGGCTGCCAAAAAACCCACAGCACTGATCTTTGGCGGTGAGACGACAGTGAAGATTAAAGGCGACGGGCGCGGCGGACGCAATCAGGAACTCGCGTTGCGGGTCGCACAGATCGCCGATGGGCTTCTTGGCGGACACTGGGTTTTCCTAAGCGGCGGAACCGATGGCCGGGACGGCCCGACCGACGCTGCCGGAGGCGTGGTCGACCCCGGAACCCTCAACCGGATCAGTATGGCCGGACAAGATGTCAAAGCGCTGCTGGCCAACAACGACAGCTACGCCGCCCTGAAATCCGCCGGCGATCTTTTGATGACCGGCGCGACGGGAACGAATGTGGCTGATGTTCAGATATTGCTGCTGCGGCCCGCGAACGGATAGGCGCGGACCAGCGCCGAGATCATACCGCTACCGGACGGGTGCCGACAAATCCCGCGAATCTAACAACATCGAGCTCAGCACCCGGCCCTCATAAGCTTTCACCTCGGGCAGAGACAACGTTCGGCTGTCGGTGGTGATGCCGGGGAACAGGCTTTCAAGCTCATCAAGCTGGGCGGCGGACATCGCCGTTAGCGCAACGTCGCCGACGTGGAAGCTCTCGGCCGGACAGCCGTTGGCGAAAATCACCTCGTGATCATCAAGCGCAATGTGCCAGTATTCAAGCTCTGGGAACGCGTCGCCGCTGTGCCGGATGGTCTTGCCGTTCAGCAGGCTTTTCGCGCTGGCGAGCACGGCGGATTCCGCGACGATCAGATCGACATGACCGCCTTCGATCAAGATGCGATGCTGGGGCGAAACGTGCAGATCCTTCGCGGGCGTGTTGCGCCCCAAGGCATCCGCTTCGATCACAATCGGCTCAAGGCTCGAATTACCGCGCCGACGTTCTTCCGACACAACGGAGGACGCAATCCATCGGATCGGTTTCACGCCGTTGTCGCGGGTGACGAGTAGATCGCCGACCTTCAACGCCTCGACCAGTTTTGGCCCGTCAGAGGTCAGGATTTCGGTGCCGCGGGTAAAGCATACCTCGTTCTCGCCGAATATGGTGATTGTGACCTGATGGGTGTCGACCACGGTGGTCCCGTTCACGGTCGTCTGCGCGCCGCCTGTCCACGATGTATCGAACACCTGAATGTTGAAAGTGACCGTCATCGACTGGCCAGCGTCCAGCCCGTCAAGCGCCGGATCGTCCGAGTCGAACACGAAAGACCACGTATAGCCGCCTTCGTTATTCGCCGTGTTCTGATTTATCGTGAGCGTTCCGAAAGTCGGCACCGACAGGATGTTATAGCCACCGGCAACCCAAGAGATCGTTCCCGGCTCTGTATTTATAACCGTCCCGCTCGCTGTTGTGTTTCCGGCTCCGTTGAAGCCTTCGGTCATACTCGCGGTCGTCGGACCTGACAAACTTACCATATAATTCAGTCGCCACTTGTTAGTCGTTGCGTACCATCCGACCCGTCATCTGGAAAAGACGGAATCACACCCTGTTCTTTAACTATATATTAATCTGCTCGCTTGATCGCATGTCAGGGGAAAAACGCAGGTTTTAAGACATCGAACCCGCCGAAATGTTGCAAAAAGCACGATAACGCGCCGCAATCGGCGCTCTATTCAATCGGTGTGACGCGACTTTTCCACTTTTTCGTTCCCGCAGACCGGTGCCATTCGAGGATTTTCTTTTGGCCGTTGTGGATGCGCACCGTCTTGACGCTGTCGACCTCAATGGTCGCCTTGATATTTTCGATAATGTCTTTGCCGTGACCCCAAGGCGCCATGATATCCATGATCCAAAGCTGATCGCCAGAATTCCATTCTTCGAAATTATCAAGCCCAGTGCCAGCAATATGCTTTGCCTCAGCCTCGGCGTTCAGTTTCGCCCAGGTCACGACGCCCCGTGGCACGCCCCGTGCGCGATAAACCTGAAATTGCTTGAGGTAGATCGGCGGCTCAAACACCTTGGCGATCGCCTGCATCGACCATTTTTGGTAGAGGTTTGAGTAAAAGCAAAGAAACGCAATCTCTCCGAAAACCCGCAGAACATCGTCGTTAGGGTAAAGCGGAGAGACTTGGATCAGATCACCGGCATCCTCTTGATCTTCTGGCATCAGCAAGTCCATTTCTGAAATTCGGACGGGTGTGTTAGCTATGCCTAAATGAAACAAGTTTGTCAGTAAATCTCGGAGTTTTTCGATGCGGGACGATCCGGAAAATGCGCAAGGTGTCGATCTTACCCTGCCCCGCGTGCCCGAAACGCGGACGGAGACGATCAACCTAATCCCGTCGCACGGCTTCAAAGGATGGCTTGCGAAACACCGGGTTTCGCTGGCGTTCAACACCTACCACATCGGCAAGGTGTTCATGATGGGGCTCGACGACCTCGGGCATTTTTCGTTTTCCGACGCGTCCTTTCACCGCTCAATGGGGCTTAGCCTTCACGATGGAACGCTCTGGATGGCGAGCCTGAAGCAGGTTTGGCGGTTTGAGAATTTCCTGCGCAAGGGCCAGACCTCGCAAGGCAATGACGCGATCTTTGCGCCCGTTGGGGCCACGACGACCGGCATGATAAATTTGCATGATGTGAGGGCCAGCGAACATGGCGTTTACTTCATCTCTTGCAATTTCAACTGCATTGGACGGCTCCACGAAAAATGGAGCTTTGAGCCGCTTTGGAAGCCACCCTTCATCAGCGAATTCGCGCATGGCGACCGGTGCCACCTGAACTGTCTGGCGCTTGAACATGGGCGGCCAAAATACGTGACGTGCTTTTCAAACACCGACACGTTGCTCGGCTGGCGGTCACTTCCGAAAGACGCGGGGTCTGGCTTGTTGATCGACGTCACGACTGATGAGGTGATCTGCGAACGTCTGCACATGCCCCACTCCCCCCAGATCCATAACGGGCAGCTTTACGTTGCGAATAGCGGTGCGGGCGAGTTCGGACAGATCGACCGTGACAGCGGAGAATACACGCCGATCTGCTTCATCCCCGGCTTTACCCGCGGCGTGTCGTTCTGGAAGAATTACGCCTTCGTCGGCGCATCGAAACCCCGCGAGAACGGGGTGTTTGAGGGCAACGATAGCACCCCACTTAACCAACGTCTAAAGGATGAAGGGCTGAAACCGGAATGTTCGATCTCCGTGGTTAACCTGAATACCGGAGAGATTGAGCATCGCATCGCAATCGAAGGGCTGGCGTCGGAAATATACGATGTCTGCGTGCTGCCCGGCGTGCGGCGACCGATGATCGCCGATCTGGAAAGCGAGGCGATGAACAAGATGTTCAGGCCGTCTCGCACGCATATCTGAGCCACCCAAAAACCACCGCCAAAATCATCGATTCAAGATAGACGTTCCACTTTTGCCGGTCTTTGGCGTAGTGTTGAAGGTTCCAACGCCTTTATTCAAAGGATCATCAGCTTGGAACAGATTGTATTTACATTCCAAATGGGTGTGGTGCTTGGGCTGCTGGCCTTCACCGTTTTCTTATTCGTTTCGGAAATTATCAGGATCGACCTCGCGGCCATTCTTGTCCTCGTTATAGTCGGCATCCTCAGCTACCTGCCCGGCCTCGAACAACTGGCCGATGTGAACCATCTGTTTGACGGGTTCGCGTCGAACGCCGTTATTTCGATCATTGCGGTGATGATCGTCGGGGCGGGGTTGGATAAAACCGGGCTGATGAATAAGGTCGCCGCGGCTATCCTGAAATACGGCGGCACGACCGAAGCGCGCGTGCTGCCGATCGTGTCCGGCACCGTTGGCTTCATATCCAGTTTCCTGCAAAACGTCGGCGCGGCTGCGCTGTTCTTGCCCGTTGTCAGCCGAATATCGGCCCGCGCGAATATCCCGTTAAGCCGCCTTCTGATGCCGATGGGCTTTTGCGCGATCCTTGGGGGCACCATGACGATGGTTGGCTCGTCCCCGTTGATCCTGCTAAATGACCTGATCCAAACCGCCAATACCGGCCTGCCCGACGCCCAGAAGATGGAACCGTTCGGCCTGTTTTCCGTGACCCCCATCGGCTTTGCCCTAATCCTGAGCGGTATTTTCTACTTCCTGATCTTTGGCCGTTGGGTGCTGCCCGGCGACTCGGTCAGATTGGACGCGGCGACTGGTCATGGCACGTCGGAATACCTGCAACGGGTTTACGGCCTGCGCGCCGATGTGTTTGAGGTCGACGTGCCCGCAGAAAGCGACCTTGTCGGGCAGGTGCTGGCGGACATCAACCTTGAAAATAACCTCTACATCATCTCGACCTTCTATCGCGGCAAGACGTCGATGGTGCAAATCCTCACCGCCGAAATCGCCGCCCCTTGCCGTTTGGCGATCATCGGCAAGGCCACAGTGGTTGAGAATTTTGCGCGGAGATACGGCCTGACAATCCGCCCGTCGCTGGACGTCTTTGCCGAGGAGTTCGCCCCGACCAATGCCGGCATCGCGGAAATCGTCATCCCGCCCGATAGCACCCTTATTGGCAAATGCCCGCGGGAGATGCTGCTTCGCAAGACCTACGGGCTAAGCCTGCTGGCCATTCACCGGGGCGAAGAAACCCTGAGCCATGTCGAAACCGACGACCACGAGCCGACCCAGATCGGTCTGGTCGATTTCCGCCCCGGCGACATGCTGGTCGCGCATACGAAATGGGACAATCTGACCCGACTGAAACGGGATCAGGACTTTGTCATCGTGACCTCTGATTTTCCGCAAGAAGAACTGCGCCCGCAGAAGGTCGGCTGGGCGGTGCTGTTCTTTCTGATCTCGCTGTCGCTGATCCTGTTCACCGACATCCGCCTGTCGCTGTGCCTGCTGGTCGGCGCGGTCGGAATGCTGCTGACCCGAGTGCTCAGCATTGATGAGGCGTATCGCGCCGTTGGCTGGAACACGGTTTTCCTGTTGGCAAGCCTAATCCCCCTCGGTCAAGCGGTGCAGAACAGCGGCACCGCCGCGTGGATCGCCCAGCAGATTTTGGTGCTCCTCGACGGCTGGTCGATCCTGTCACTTCAGATCGGAGTGGCGATACTTGCAACGGTGTTTTCGCTGGTGATGTCGAATGTCGGGGCGACGGTTCTTCTCGTCCCCCTCGCCGTTTCGATCGCGGTGGCAGCGGGCGCAAACCCGGCGATCTTCGCGCTGACCGTGGCGATCTCAACCTCAAACAGCTTCATCATTCCGACCCATCAGGTAAATGCGCTCATCATGGGGCCAGCGGGCTACAAGGTCGTCGACTTCGTCAAGAGCGGCGGGATCATGACGATCATATTCCTCGTCGTATCGCTGACGATGCTGAATCTGGTTTTCTGATGTAGGGTGGCATTTCGCGGCGCGAAAGGCATGTGGCGGAGAGACAGGGATTCGAACCCTGGAGACGGTCTCCCGCCTACACACTTTCCAGGCGTGCGCCTTCGACCACTCGGCCACCTCTCCGTGGCGTGCTGTTTAGCCTTCAAACATGGGGGCTTGCAAGGGGGTTTCTGTAGAAAATCAAACGGTGATTTTGCGGTGCAATGGATGGCTCACCCGGCTGCGGATCAGTCGTCTTCCGTCGGCTCGCCCTTGGTCGAAAAATCAATCTCCGCCGTCGCATCAGTCTTCGTGGCGGGCTGCGCTTTTTCCTGCTTCGAAGGCCCGGCTTGCGGGGGCTGATCCTTGCCTGTCAGGACCTCGGGATTACGCAGCCAGATATCACGCTGAGCAAACGGAATCTCGATACCCTCTTCGGCAAATCGACGGGCGATTTCGTGGTTCATGTCGGACTTGACGCTCAGCATCCAGTTCACATCCCGCAGGATCGCGCGGATTTCAAAGTCGAGGCTGTCGGCCCCGAATCCTTGAAAAATGATCCCCGGCGCGGGGTTCAGCACGACCATCGGATGCGCCTCTGCGATCTCTTGCAGGATTGACGCGACCTTATGCGTGTCATTGCCATAGGCGACGCCAACCGGAACAATCACCCGTCCCGTCAGGCTGCCCTTGGTCATGTTCATCACGACGCCGGAAATCAGGTCGGCGTTCGGGACGATCACATCGGCGCGGTCAAAGGTTTCGATCCGCGTCGACCGGACGGAAATCGAACGCACGTAGCCGGAATTGCCGCCAACCTCAATCCAATCCCCTTCCGAAATCGGGCGTTCAATCAGCAGGATGATGCCGGAGACAAAGTTTGATACGATATTCTGAAGGCCGAAACCGATCCCGACCGACAACGCACCCGCGACAATCGCAAGCGACGACAGGTCAATCCCCGCCCCGGTGATCGCGATGATCGCCGCAAGGAATATCCCGACATAGCCCGTGCCTGACACGATGGCGTTCCGCCCGCCGGTGTCGAGTTTCGTTTTCGGCAACACCGTATTGCGCAGCGTCGCCTGAACAAGCCGCGTGACGACGAGGCCGATGGTGAAGATGACCGCAAGCGTCAGGAAAACCGAGGGGGAGATGGTGGTTTCTCCAAAGGTGATCCCGTTGGTGAATTTCGTCCAGAACTCCCGCAGGGTGGCAACGCGCGCACCCCAGATCAGCGCGAACAGCGGTGTTGCGGCGAGCGTCAGGCCAAAGCCGATCAGGACGGGAACCAGCGCCTCATTCGCCGTTTCTCGGCTGCCGCTGAACAGCGCGTAGATGTCTGTGACCCAACGTTGCAAGATCAACAGCAAGGCAAACAGCGCGAGCGATACCGCCGTCGGATAGACCAGCGTGACCGCGGCGCTGTAATAGCCGATCGCGGCCAGCACAATCGCAAGGCCCGAGGCGAGCATTGCCGCCAACCCGATCATGCCGACCAAGCGGGCGCGGAAGGTCAGTTCCTCCGTCTCGTCGGAAATCCGCGTTCTATGATTACGGATCAAACGCCCAAGGCCGAAGGTCAGGATCGCGAACAAAACGATCAACGGGAACGCCAGCACCGACAGCGCGGTGTTGCTGTAGTTTTCAAACACCGCAAAGGCCGTCAGCAACACCTGCAAACCCAGCAGCAGACCAAGCCCGCCGGAAATCCAGCGGCCACGCGCGTTCTGTTCCGCGGTCAGGTCAAAATATGCGTCGTCGGCAGCGGCCTTCGGAAAAATCCGCATTCCCAACCAACGCGCCAGAAGGAAGGCAATCGCGGCCAACGGAATACCCGACAGCAACACATCGCCGCGCAGTCCGACAAATCCGGTGGCGTAAACGGCTTCGGTCAGGGCGAGCACGCCGAGGAAGGGCAACACGATCTGCCCGACAGTGCTGATCAGGCCGCATAGCCAATCACGCAGAATCGTCCGTTTGACCGATATCCGATCAACCAGCGCCTCTGTCCAGCGCCGGGCGCGCATGGCGAGCACTAACCCAATCGCAAATAAAAGCAGGATCAGCGGCAGGTTTTTCTTGAAAACGCTTTGCTGCGTCGGATCGGCCAGCGATACCGTAGTTTCCCGCGTAAACTCCCCCGTTGTTGCGCCGAATTCGCGAACGGCGTCTTCCCAGTTGATCGGGTTTAACGGTGTTGGCCACAGTTCAAGCAGCGCGTCGGTTTGCTGTTCGCGGATCAGCGTATCGATCTGGCTGACCAAGCCGTCCGCGCGGCTATGCGCCTCCTCCGCCCGCAACACGGGCACCCGCGCGACGGCGAGCGCTTGGGTCAGTTCGTCCCGTCGGGCGGTGATCTCCTCGGGCTCGCTCCCGTCTTCGGGGGCGGTGCCGAGGGCCGATAACTGCGATTGCAGCGTTTCGATCCGCGCACTGTTGGTGTTCTGAGCGTTGGCAAACCGGGTTCGCCACTCGGTCAGCTGCGCGCGCAGGTCTTCAAGCGCCAATTCGGACGCGCGGCCCGCTTCAACTGCGGCCTCCGCCCGGTCAGCAACCTTGGCCCATTCGTCGTAGTCCTCAGCACTAAGCCCATTCTGCGCAAATAGAGGCGTCGGGACGACAACCGCCGCCGTCGCGACGACCGCGAACAGACACACCAGAAGGAGGCGAAGCGTTGACATCAATCTACAAAAACACCGGGAATGCTGCGCGGCGCAGCATCAAGCCACGCTGGAACAGGCAACCCCTTTTCCGTCAGGAATTCCGGATTGAACAGCTTGGATTGATAACGGTTGCCGTAGTCGCAGAGGATCGTCACAATCCGATGCCCCGGCCCCATGTCCTTTGCAAGCCGGATCGCGCCGGCTACGTTGATGCCGGTCGATCCACCCATAACAAGGCCCTCCTCCCGAAGAAGGTCAAAGACAATCGGCAGCGCCTCGCTATCCGGTATCCGGTAGGCATGATCGACCTTTAACCCCTCAAGGTTCGCGGTGATCCGCCCCTGCCCGATCCCCTCAGTGATTGAGGTGCCTTCGGACGCAAACTCCCCTGTGGTGAAATAGCTGTAGAGCGCCGCGCCTTCCGGGTCGGCCAGTCCGATTTTCACGTCGGGCTTGCGCGCCCGCAATCCTTCGGCGACACCCGCAAGCGTGCCGCCTGAGCCGACCGCACAGATGAAACCATCGACCTTACCGTCAAGCTGTTCCCAAATCTCGGGCGCAGTGGTTTCGACATGGGCTTGGCGATTGGCGACATTGTCGAACTGGTTGGCCCATATCGCGCCCTGCGGTTCCGTCTTGGCAAGCTCAGCCGCCAGCCGTTCGGAATAGCGCACATAGTTGTTGGGGTTTTTATAGGGTGCCGCGGGCACCTGCACCAGCTCCGCGCCTGCCAGCCGGATCATATCCTTTTTTTCCTGGCTTTGCGTTTCCGGGATCACAATAACCGTCTTGAACCCCATCGCAGCACCAACCAACGCAAGGCCGATGCCGGTGTTGCCTGCAGTGCCTTCAACAATCGTGCCGCCGGGGCGCAACGTGCCTTTGGCCACCGCATCCTTGATGATGTAAAGCGCCGCGCGATCCTTGACCGACTGGCCGGGGTTTAGAAACTCCGCCTTGCCGTAGATATCGCAGCCGGTCTCCTTGCTTGCGCGGGTGAGTTTGATCAGAGGTGTCTTGCCGATCGTGTCTTCAAGATTTTCACAAATACGCATAGCGGTCCGGCCCCATTTCCTGTGGGCTCCTGTGTAGGACGCGGTTTTGCGGAACTCAAGCGGAGGAACGCAGCCTGTCGCGGTGTCTCGCCAACCACAGACCACAAAGGACGAGAGGGCCGACTTCGGCCTCTCCGCTTTCGATCAGGTCCATGAACGCATCGAAGCCAATGATATGCGTGCGAATGTCTTCCCCTTCGCCCGGCAGTCCACCGTAACCAATTCCGGTCTCAGGAAGGTCCGTAAGCCCCAGATAGCAATGGAAAAACTCTGTCGACGCGCCGGGCGTGGGATAATGCGCACTGACCGGCAGAAGGTCGGTCAGGGTCAGTCCCGCCTCTTCCTCCGCCTCGCGATGAGCGGTTTCAATGGGCGATTCACCGGCGTCGATCCGCCCCGCAATGGGTTCAAGCATCCACGGATGCAGATCGCCGCGCGAAAACGGGCCGACGCGGAACTGTTCAACCAGCAGAACACGGTCACGTTTCGCGTCATAGGGCAGCACGATCACGGCATCCCCCGAAATGAAGGCCGCCCGGCGCAATACACCGCTTTCGCCGCCGTCAAAGCGTTTGTGGCTGATTTCGTATTCGTCGAGCGCGAAGAAATCCTGATACGCACGGCGAAAGTTCTTCAAGCTGATATCGGAAAGATCGAAATCGGTTCTCTCTGACAGGGTCGGCTGCACAATCCGGCGCGAGGTGACAGTCGCCATCGCGCGAAGCATCGGTAAACGCCGCGATGCCTCTGCCGCGTCGATCTTGCCGTATAGCCGCATGACCTCTGTCGCCGCCTCAAGCGTGATGGCCGCGTATTGCGCAACAAAATCAGCCAAACGCCATGGCGCGCCAATCTCCCAGTGGCCCGGATCGGGGAAATAGACTTCGACGGGTTGGTCTTCACCCTCGGGCGTCAGCATCCGCAAGTTGTAGTTAAACCCGCCTTCGTAATAGTTCAGCCGGGCGGCATCCTCGGCGCTTGCCTCAAACACGATCCCCTCGGCGCTTGCGCCGGGTTCTTCGACGATGCAGGGAAAGATTTGATCTTTTACCCAGTAAATTGCGTGATTCAAGAGGGTTGCGTCGCGAACTTCATCTTTTCCCAGACCGCGACCAATCACCGCTTCCAATAGCGGAAGGTGGCACAGAGTGCCGTAGAAGAACATTCTTTTCGACATTGAGTCCTGCTTTGATTCACGCCCAACGGGCATCTGCAGCGTTTGTTACAAAAGCCGCAAGGATTCCGCCAATCAAAAGCGTTCCGATGATTTCCGGGGTGGCGATGATCTTGGCATATTCAATGCCAATCTCGAAAATACCGACGACGGCCTCGGTCGCACCGTCATAGGACTTGCGCAGGGAAAGCCGCACCATTTCCGTTGTTGAATGAATGAACAACGCGACGATCACCATCGCTGCCGTAGTGGTCAAACCGCCACCAACCGCGCCACGAAAGCCATAGCCTGCGCGCGGTCCCATGACTTTCCAGCCGCAGAATAGGCCAACGCCTGCATTGATAATGCCGAGCATTACGGTTCTGTCGCCATCGGGAAGAAGCGGGATAATCATGCCTGACACCAGAAAGGCAAGTCCGGCAAAACAGATGGCTCCGACAAGACGGGCGGCGGTTGGCATGATGCACCTGTAGTTTTGTTGTCTTTTTGAAAGAGAACCAGAAATCGGCCAATTTTGCAGCAGAAATCCGCCCTTTTCAGGATTTCCACGCTTCATAAGCATCAAGTGCGGCTTTGCGGCCATCCTTTAGCGCAACGATTGGGTCGGGATAAGGGTCGCTGGGTGACAAGCCCCAAGCCTTTGGAATGGCATCGAAATAGCTTTTCGCGGTCTCGGTCGGGTCAGATTGACCCTCAGCCAGCCAGCGGCGGATGTAGGTGCCGTCCCCGTCAAACTTCTCCGCCTGCGTTTCGGGGTTGAACACCCGGAAATACGGGGCGGCGTCCGGGCCGCATCCGGCGACCCACTGCCACCCCATCGCGTTTGATGCGGGATCCCAATCGGTCAGGCAGTCTTCGAACCACGTTTGGCCCACTCGCCAGTGTGTCATAAGATGCTTGGTCAGGTAGCTCGCCACGATCATGCGCACCCGGTTGTGCATCGTTCCGGTGACATACATTTCCCGCATACCCGCATCGACCAGCGGAACGCCCGTGCGCCCCTGCCGCCAGCGTTCGGCCTCATCGTTGTCATCGCGCCAAGGAAAGCCGTCCCACCCCTCGCGCCAATTCTCCGCCTCAATCCGGGGGGTGTGGTGGATCAGGTGATAAGCAAACTCGCGCCAGACGAGTTCTTTCAGGAAATGTTCGGCCCCATTCGCGCCCTCGTCCATCGCGCGGTGGCCAGCCTGCCAGATCACGCGGGGGCTGATTTCGCCGTAGGTCAGGTTTTCTGACAAGCCCGATGTCACCGGGCGGGCAGGAAAATCGCGTTCGGCCTTGTAGCGCCCGATGTATTCGTCAGTGAACCGGTAGAGGCGATCGCGAGCGGCGTCCTCTCCGATCGTTTGATGGGGAGCCACGATGTCCGCACCGCGGCGCATTGATGCCCCCAGAAACCAATCCGTCAGTTGATCCGTTGCAGGCCATGCGCCCGGCGAAGGCCACGCCCCCGGCGCGTTCAGCGGCGCGCCCGGATCGCGCCCGCGCACGGCCCGCCACATCGGGCTATAGACCTTGTAGAACCCGCCATCCTTGGTTTCGACTGTCCAAGGTTCAAACAACAGATGCCCGGCGAAGCTTTTCGCTTCTGCCCCCTCGTCTTTCAGGGCTGCCTTCACCTCGGTATCGCGCGCCTTGGAGGCTGCATCATAAAGCCGGGACCAGTAGACCGCACAAGCACCGGTTTCTTCAGTTAGCGCCCGCAGGACAGAAAGCGCATTGCCGCGCCGCAGGATCAGCCGCGCGCCCTTGTCAGACAGCGTTTTGGAAAGGTGCTCTACGGCCAAACCCAGCCGCCATTTTGGCGCGGCGCCAAGCCCCTCAACGGTTTCGTCGCAAATGAAAACCGGGATGACCGGCCGCCCGCTATCAATCGCGGCCCGCAAGGCCGGATGGTCGTGCAGGCGCAGATCCCGCCTGAACCACAGCAATACCGGGGATGTGTCAACCAAAGCTCAGATCACCTTGTCGAGCGCATCCAGAAGCTGCGCGATTTCATCTTCGTGCGTGTAATGCACGAAACTGATACGCAGGACGCCCTTCGCCGGATCAATGCCAAGCGCCTGAAGCGCCCGGACCGCGTAGAAATCCCCACCGCCAGCCATGATCCCGTGCTTTGCCAGTTCCGCGGCGGCGGGCTCCGCGGGGCCGTTCAGCTCCATCGCGACGGTCGGCGCGCGGCCCTCGGCATCACCCGGCCCTATCAATCGGGCGGAGTTCTTCTGGCCGATGTGATCCAGCACCGGTTGAAGCAGCTTCGTTTCCCGCGCGCGCATCAGGTCGTGCACGGCGGCGGCTCGCTCGAACGGATCGGCGCGGCCATCGAAGTGATGGGTGTAAAGCGCGTCCGCGTAGTCCGCCATGCCAGCGGATGCCGCAATCTGCGCATGGTCGGGCCCGGCTGGCGTGAAGCGCTTGTAGAGGGAATCCGCATTGAAATAATGCGCCTGGTTGGGCAGCGATTCACCCAGTTCCCGCTTGATGACCATGATTCCCTGATGCGGACCATAGGTCTTGTAGGCCGAGAACAGGTAAACATCCGGGTCAAGGGCCGCGACGTTCGGAATACCGTGGGGCGCGTAGCTGACCCCGTCAACGCAGGAATACGCGCCCGCCGCCCGCGCCATCTTGCAGATATCCGGCACCGGATTGACCTCTCCGACGACGTTTGAACAATGCGGGAAGCAGACCAGTTTGACCCTGTCGTCAAGCAGTCCGGCAAGCACCTCGGTATCAAGATGACCCGTTCCGGGGTCGATCTTCCATTCCCGCACCTCGATACCGTCGTCTGCCAGCCGCCGCCACGGGCCTGAGTTCGCCTCGTGATCCTGATCGGTCACGATGATCGCGTCCCCCGGCGACAGGTGCTGCCGGAATGCTTGCGCCAGCACATAGGTGTTCTGCGTGGTCGAGGGGCCAAAGCTGACCTCCTCCGTCGCGACACCCATCATCGCGGCAAGGCGCGACCGGGCCTCATCCATCTCCTCGCCCGCGAGGCGGCTTGCATCGTAGGGGCCGTAGGGCTGCACCTTGCGTTGGTGGTAGTAGCGGGTCAGCCGGTCAATCACCGGCTGGCAGGTATAGCTGCCCCCTGCGTTTTCAAAGAATGCCTGCCCCTGAAGGCCCGGCTCGGCAAAGGTGGGGAACTGTGCCCGCACGAATTCGATATCAAGCTTTTTCATGGGGCCACTCAATAAGAAAGCCCCCCGACACGCAAGCGCCGGAGGGCCAATTCTCAGCTATTACCGATCATTCAGGTTTCGCGCCGTTCGGCGACAAGTCCCTTGAAGATCGCCCAGCACATCAACAGCAGGATGATCGTGAACGGCAGACCCGTCGATATCACCATAGATTGAAGCGCTTGCAGGCCACCGCCGATCAGCAGCACGATCGCAACCGCGCCTTCAAAGATGCACCAGAACACGCGCTGCGGCACCGGTGCGTCGACCTTACCGCCCGCCGTGATCGTATCGATCACCAGAGAGCCGGAGTCAGACGACGTCACGAAGAACACGATCACCAGAACGATGCCCACAAACGACGTGATCGCCGCCAGCGGAAGCACATCCAGCATTTTGAACAGCTTCAGCTCCAGCGCTGCTTCCTGTGCGACGGTGTATCCGTCGGAGACAACCTGCTGGATCGCTGCACCGCCAAAGACCGACATCCACAGAACGCAGACCAGCGACGGGATCAGCAAGACGCAAATCACGAATTCGCGCACGGTCCGGCCACGGCTAACCCGCGCGATGAACATGCCGACGAAGGGGGACCAGCTGATCCACCAGGCCCAGTAGAAGGACGTCCAACCTTGGCTAAAGTTCACGTCCTCGCGTCCGAAGGGATTGGACAGCGCAGGCAGGTATTCCACATAAGCCACCAGATAGCTGCCAAACCCGGTCAACAGAACAATCGTCGGGCCGACGATCAGCACGAAGAACAGCAGAATGAAAGCAAGGCCCATGTTGATTTCCGAAAGCACCTTAACGCCGCCATCCAAGCCCCGCAGGACGGAAACCAGCGCGACTGCTGTAATCGCGGTGATCAGCACGACTTCGGTGGTGGATCCAAGCGGCACGCCGAACAATTCGTTCAGACCGGCACTCGCCTGCGTCGCGCCGAAGCCCAGCGAGGTCGCGAGCCCGAACAGCGTCGCAAACACCGCGAGCGTATCGATAATATGCCCAGTCCAGCCCCAGACACGATCCCCGAAGATCGGATAGAAGGCGGATCGGATCGTCAGCGGCAAGCCCTTGTTGTAGCTAAACAACGCCAGCGCCAGCGCAACGACCGCATAGATCGCCCAAGGGTGCAGACCCCAGTGAAAGATGGTCGCGGCCATGCCAAGGCGAATCGCCTCGGACTCATTACCCTCGGCACCGCCAAGGGGCGCCCAGTCTGTTCGCACGCCGTCTTCGCCAACGGCCACACCGCCAAGAGAGGATGAAAAATGGCTCATCGGTTCGGACACGCCGAAGAACATCAGGCCGATGCCCATACCGGCGGCAAACAGCATCGCAAACCACCCAAGATAGGTGTAGTCGGGCGACGCTTCCTGTCCCCCCAAGCGAACGCTGCCCCACGGGCTGACGATCAGGAACAGGCAAAACAGAACAAAAATGTTTGCAGCGCCCAGAAAGAACCAGTCAAAGCCCTTTGTGACGGCAGAAAACAGCCAGCTAAAGACGCCAGCGGATTGTTCGGGCAGCGCCAGCGCGTAAAAGACAAACGCTACAATAGCGAGACCCGAAATCGCGAAGACCGGGTTGTGAATGTCGAACCCAAGCGGCCCAAGTGTCCCGTCGATATTATCTTGTCCAATTTCGTAGTCGGTATCGATTATGTCCGCAGCACCTTCCGGTTCGGGAATGCCCTGCGAACTGGTTTCATCAGTCATACTGACCCTCTTGTTTGTGTCCGGAGCTGTCGGCTGATTATGGGTGGGAACCGCGCCAACAACGCGATCGCCTGGACAACGTCCAAGCGATCGGCCGGAAGTTTAAAATTTTTCTCTCGCGTCTCCGATAACGGCGATCAGAACACACACTACAAAGTTCGGCGCATAAGCGCCTGCTTTGATAACGCAAAAGACCAACGCTTGGTTCCCAGCATGTCCAAGCCCTAACAAAACAGCCGCCCCGGATGCAACCAAGGGGCGGCCGTTTCTTTTCATAGGCCCGCCCCGGCAGGGGCTTGGGCGCACGGCTTAGGCGTTGACGTCTACGACGACCCGGCCCTTCACCTGACCTTGCAGAATATCCGCGCCAAGCTTTGGCAGATCGCCCAGCGTCGCCGGAACGACCATCGATTCCAGCTTGTCCATCGGCAGGTCGCTGGCGATACGCTGCCACGCACGCAGGCGGTTGTCGTAGGGCTGCATCACGCTGTCGATCCCAAGAAGGTTGACGCCGCGCAGCAGGAACGGGATGACGGTCGCAGGCAAACCCGCGCCGCCTGCAAGGCCCACGGCGGCCACGGATGCCCCATATTTCATCTGGCCCAGCACGCGCGCCAGCATTTCACCACCGACGGCATCAACACACCCGGCCCAAGTCTCGCCCTCCAAGGGCCGCTTGGTGGTTTCGTTCAGTTCTTCCCGCGGGACGATTTGCGTCGCACCAAGGGATTTCAGGTAATCCGCCGTTTCGGGCCGCCCGGTGACACCCGCAACCTCATGCCCCAGCTTGGCGAGAATTGCGGTTGCAACCGATCCGACCCCGCCAGCTGCACCAGTGACCAGAACTGGCCCGTGACCAGACTCCAACCCATGATCTTCAAGCGCCATCACGGCGAGCATTGCGGTGAACCCGGCCGTGCCGACCGCCATCGCTTGCCGTGCATCAAGCCCTTCCGGCAGCGGAACCAGCCAATCGGCCTTCACACGCGCCTTCTGGCTGTAGCCGCCCCAATGCGCCTCACCGACGCGCCAGCCGGTCAGGACGACCTTGTCGCCAGGCTTATAGCGATCGTCGCTCGACTCCTCGACCGTGCCGGCAAAATCGATCCCCGGCACGTGCGGGTAGTTCCGCACCAGCCCGCCGCCGGGACCAATGCACAGCCCGTCCTTGTAGTTGACGGTGGAGTATTCGACGGCGACCGTGACTTCGGCATCCGGGAGATCGGACAGCTCAAGCCCCTTCACCTCGGCATGGGTCTTACCGTCTTCGTCCTTATTTACCACGAGTGCGTTGAACATCGTTCTACTCCTTATCTCCAGAATTTCTCTTGAACGGTTGCGGATCGCATCCCGTCCTGTGTTTCGACTTCGATGGCTGTTCCGGTGTCCCAATGGGTGCGGGCGATCATGCCCATCGCGACGTTGATTTTGTGATCGGGCGACCAGACCGCAGATTTGACCTGCCCAACCCGTTTCCCATCCGCGTAGACCGGCCACACGCGGTCGCAGGGCGGGATGTCGCCCTCAATCGCAATGGGGCGGATCATCTGCTTTGACCCTTCCGCCAGTTCTTCCTTCAAGGCCCGCCCGCCGAAACAATGATCGAGTTGCGAGGCATCCACGAACCGCCCCAGCCCGCATTCCAGCGGCGTGTTTTCGCGGGTCATGTCGTTGCCGTAGCTTAGCAACCCGCCCTCAATCCGCTCGATCAGGTTGGGACACCCGGCGCGGACATTCAGATCCTCGCCCGCCGCGAACAGCGCGTTCCACAGCGTCATACCGTTTTCCGTGCCTTCAACGTATATTTCAAACCCACCCTGCTTGGAATAGCCGGAGCGTGAGATCAGCGTTGGCCGTCCCTCAAAGCCAAACCGTCCGCAGCTAAAGAACCGCAGGGCGCGGACGCCATCGCCAAACACCCGCGCCATCAGGTCGTCGGATTTCGGGCCCTGAACGGCGAGGGGCGAGACATCGACCTCGCTCACCTCCGCGTCGAAACCCTGGGTGCAGGCGAACCCCTCGATCCACAGCAATAGGTCGCTGTCCGCAATGGAAATCCAGTAGGTGTCGGGCGCGGCCTGCATCAATACTGGATCGTTCAGCATCCCGCCCATTGCATCCACAACGGGAATATACAGGCACCGGTCCGCTGTCATCTTGTCAAGGTCGCGCGGGGTCAGGAACTGGATCATGCGCAGGGCGTCCGGCCCTTTCACCTGTATCTGCCGTTCGCAGGCGACATCCCAGACCTGCACATGGCGTTTCAGGTGGTGATAATCCGCCTCAAAGCTCTCGAAAACGGTCGGCAGTAGCATGTGGTTGTAAACGGTGTAACCCTTGACGCCCGCCGCCTCGACACCGTCGGAAAACGGAGTGCGACGGACGCGCCCGTTGGGTGAAATCCGCGCCATCAGATGTGATCCTTCAGATGAGACCGGACCTTCACCGCCCTGGACCTTTCCAGTCAATCGGACAAATCTCTGCCGATTTGCCGCCGAAATCCCAAACCCGGCCATGCGCCCGCAGCTTGGACCGCGTGCCTTGTGCGGCGATGATGTCCGGCCCCATCCAGTATTGGGAGTTCGTGATCATCACGGGATGCTCGGGGCTGGCGCCATCAATCATCTCAATCTCACCCTGAATTTTGCGCCCGACGGTGATCGCGCGGCGGCGGCCGTCCCGCTCAATCTCAACCGGGGCGCGTTCGGCACCAATGATTTCCGACACGAGCATGGTGAACAGCCCCGTGGTGCCGCCCGCCGCGCCGCTGAAAATCTTCAGCAGACCGTCATAAGCCGCATCGCTGGCCCGTTCGTCCACATAGGCCGCGACCTTCCAGTTGCCCTCGCCCATGCGGCCTGGAATATCGACCAGCAGACCGATGTTCAGCCCGCCGATGTCCTCTCCGTCGTAATGCCCTTCATCTACGGCAATTGCCATCCACGCGTGGCAATGCCCCTCAGTCGGTGGATGCGCGCCAAGGCTGACGACACATGGGCAGAACAATTCGCAGGAGCAGTTCAAAAACAGCTCCCCCTTCAGAACCCACTCGGGCTTTGTCTCCGTCGCATCTGCCATCTCTTATCCTTTCAGTATAAGGGGTGCGACCATGACCGCGACGCCGCCCACGATCAGCAGCACACCCATTGGTTTTGTAACGTATCGTCCGATATCCGGCAGCTTTTCGACCACCATGAACAGCGTGGCGAGGCCCATCCAAAGAAGGCTCATCACCCCGCCGACAAAGCCGAGCGCCATGAACCCCCAACAGCAGCCGACGCAAAACGCGCCAAGCCCGAGTCCCATGCGCAGCCCTCCAATAAATCCTGTCCGCCAGTGGCCGAGGAAATAGGACATCGGGCTGTGGCAGACGCCATGGCAAATATCCTTGATGCGGGTGAACTGGAAAAGGCCGACCGCGATCAGCAACGCCCCGGCGAACAGAGTCGACGTCGCGATCCCCAGCATATCGACGATACCGGAAAACAGCAGGACCAGTTGCACAGCGGTAATCAGCGCGGCGAATCCGACCCACATCACCGCGTATCCCAGCAAAACACCAAGCCACCCCATCGGCGTGCCGTTGGCGCTGGCGATCAGATCGTCATAGGCCCGCAGCGTTGGGACCAGAGTCGGCAGCATCATCGCTGCCATCATGACGGCCCACATGCCGAACAGCGGCCCGAACGTGGCCATGGGCATATACATGTCCATCCGCGGGTCCATGTTGCGCATGGCCTCGCCCATCGGACCGGGCCGCCCGATCAGGTCAAGGTCCATGTCCACGGCCATCGAATACATCATCCACCACGACAGCAGAATCCCTGCAAAAACCGCGATCCAAAGCGCGCTGGTGATCCATCTAATTTGGCCGAGTCGCTGCATCTATGATTCCCGAATACTTGCGCGTACAATTGTCAGACTTTTAATTGTCTGACAAATGAATTTCATGGCAAAAGACACAGAAAAGAAAACCGACCTGTCCGTTCAGATCGCCGAAGCGATCAAAACCGCGATTATTTCCGGCGAGCTAATCGTCGATGAACGCCTGCCGTCCGAGGCAGAACTGACCGAGCAGTTCGGAGTTTCCCGTTCTACCGTGCGCGAAGCGCTGAAACGGCTTGCGGCGCAGAACCTTATACGGACCCAACGCGGCGCGACCGGCGGTGCCTTTGTGAACCGATTGCGCTTCGAAGACGCCTATGGTCATCAAATCACGACCTCTACCCTTTTGCTATCGATGAACGACGTCGATTTCGAAACGGCATGCGAAGCGCGTTTCGTTCTGGAACGGGCCTGCGCGCCGCTGGCCGCCGCCCGGCGAAGCAGCGATCACCTCGCCACGATGCGGGCCGAAATTCATCGGCAAAGCCAACCCGGCCTGTCGGATGAGGCGTTTTGTGCGTCAGACGTCGCGTTTCACCGGGCGCTTGTCGACGGTGCGGGAAATCCGGTTTTGTCCTATCAGCTTGCCGGAGCGGTTGAGGCGATTGAGCCGCTGATGAACATGATCACCTTCACCGCCCGCGACCGCGCCCGGATCGTGGCGCTTCATACCGACATCGCGGATGCGGTCGAGCGCCGGGATGGGGGGGCCGCAAGCGCCGCCCTGACAGCGCTGGAGCAGGAAACCCAAGCTCTCGCGGCGAGTGTTCTTGCCAGCCGTGCGGCGGCGAGATCGAATGCTTAGGGCAACATCGGCAAATTTTTGGCTGAGCAGTGGCACCGGATTCAGGTTAGATACCCATCGTAGCGCATTGTTATAAAATCTAATTATGCCGATGCTGCAATCGGAAACGACCGACGACACCCCAACCATCACCCCTTGAGATTCCCAAGCCAACCGCCTATGTCTGGTCTGTCCTTCGGGACTATGGACATAAACGCGCTCGTAATAAGCGGATCGGACCCGGGGGCGGTACCCGGCGGCTCCACCAAACATCCTTCATTTGGGGATCATGGGGCCGAAATAGGATCGACGGACGTCTAAAGGGGTTAGCTTTGTCTCGGCGGGATACCACCGTTATCGGTTCACAAAAGCTAGTTGCAAATGACAACAAAGCTCCGGCTATGGCTCTGGCTGCGTAAGCAGTTCGGGTCGCCGAAAACTAAGCCCTTGCGCCTAGCCGCGTAAGGCGGGGTTCGCAGGCACCTGGCAACAGAAGCCTGCACTTTCCCAAGAAATCCGTGTTCAACTAACGTCCGCTTAACTTTGTCGGCCTAGGCTTCGGTCAGTTTCAAACCGTCAGGCGAGGCTCAGAATGGACAAACGGCAGTTTCTTGAAACGTGGTATCAGCGCGTTTGGGAAGAAGAAGACCTTTCCGCAATCGCCGAAATGTTCAAGCCCGACACGCTGGCCCGCGGCTTGGTCGACGACGCTCATGTCGGCCCGGATGAGTTTGAGGCGTTCGCCGCCGCTATGCTGCAGCTCGTCGGCAAGGCTAAGGTTACAATCGGGCGGTTCGTCGAAAACGGCGATTGGGTCGCGGCGGTGATCTCTGTCGCTGCCACGGATCGCAACACCGACAAGCCGGTGATGTTCTCCGGCCAGACGGTCGCGAAAATCGCGGATGGTGTTCTGGTAGAAAGCTATAATCATTTCGATTCAATCGGTCTGTTTGAACAGCTCGGCCTTTTGCCGGAAAGCACATTTGAAATCTGCCTGATGGGCGAACCGATCGCCTGACCCCCGACGAAGCGATTGACTCAGGCATGGCCCATTGCCCAATATGCGCCCATGGGGCCGCGCGAACGCCCCGTGAGGCGTCAGCCCAAGTTTCGCATCCAACCCTAACCCTGACGGGAGGATGCCATGACTGCGCCCAACGAAATTTCTGTAAGCCAACTGCTTCGCCTTGTCGGCACACCGGATTGTCCGGTGATTGTCGATATATCGATCGATCCCGACTTCGCGGATGATCCTTACCTTATCCCCGGATCGTTCCGACACCCACATACCGATCTGCCCGGCCTGATCGGGAGGCTGGATGGGCGGCGGTCGGTCGTTACCTGCCAGAAGGGGATCAAGCTTAGTCAAGGGCTCGTCGCGTGGTTGCGGACTGAGGGGCTGGAGGCTGAATATCTGTCCGGCGGCATGTATGGTTGGCGGGACGCCAAAGGCACGATGCGAATCCCCGCGTCGGCGGTTCCCGAGCCCGTAGGCGGCAGCACCCTCTGGGTGACGCGGCACCGACCAAAAATCGACCGCATCGCCTGCCCCTGGCTGATCCGCCGCTTCGTTGATCCCGATGCGCGGTTCCTGTTTGTCTCCCCGTCCGAGGTTGAAGGCGTTGCCGACCGCTACGGCGCAACCCCGTTTGACATCGACGGAGTGTTCTGGAGCCATCGCGGCGACAAATGCAGCTTTGATACCATGCTTGAGGAGTTTCAGCTGCAGTCCGAGCCATTGATGCGGCTGGCTGAGGTTATCCGGGGCGCCGACACAAACCGCCATGACCTGCACTCTGCCGCCGCCGGATTGCTCGCGATTTCGGTCGGGCTGTCCCGGCAATACCGCGATGATATCGCACAGTTGAATGCGGGCATGGCGCTTTACGACGCGCTCTACCGCTGGGCGCGCGACGGGTTTGACGAGGGCCATGATTGGCCCACGGGCCGCACCTAATGACAGAGCTATCGTTATCTGACCTCACCCGCGTATTCGCACGGATCGGGGTGCTTTCTTTCGGCGGTCCCGCAGCGCAGATCGCGCTGATGCACCGCGAATTGGTGGAGGAACGGAGCTGGCTGGATGAGGAGAAATTCCTCTCCGCCCTCTCCTTCTGCATGTTGCTGCCCGGCCCTGAGGCGATGCAGCTTGCGACCTACGCAGGGTGGCGGCTGAAAGGTGTGCTAGGTGGGCTGATCGCGGGGCTATTGTTTGTCATTCCCGGTGCTCTGGTCGTCCTCGCGCTCAGCCTCGGCTACGCGCTGTTCGGCTCCGTTCCGTTGGTCGAAGCGTTGTTCCTTGGCGTCAAAGCCACCGTGATCGTGATCGTGATCGAAGCGCTCCTTCGCATCGCGAAGAAGGCACTGCAAGGCACAGCACATTGGATACTTGCGGCGCTTTCCTTCATCGGGATATTTTTCTTCGACCTGCCCTTCCCGCTGATCGTCCTGCTCGCTGGATTGTTCGGATATTTCACCGCAACTGGGGATGACACCGCACCGCCAAGCGGCTTGCGCCTGCCGATCCCGACGATTGCGACGTGGCTCGCAATCTGGTGGGCACCGGTCGTCGTTCTTTGGGCATCCGGCGCGACGTTTCTGACGCAGGTGGGCGTGTTCTTCTCCAAACTCGCCGTCGTAACGTTCGGCGGCGCCTACGCGGTACTCGCCTATATGACTCAGGAGGTTGTCGAAGATAAAGGCTGGCTGTCAACCGCGCAGATGGTTGATGGCCTCGGTCTTGCCGAAACGACGCCGGGCCCGCTTATTTTGGTGACGGAGTTCGTCGGCTTTCAGGCCGGGTTTGGCATTGGTGGCGTGGCGCTCGCCATCGCGGCGGCGGCGGTTGCGCTGTGGGTCACGTTCGTTCCGTGCTTCCTTTGGATATTCGTCGGCGCACCCTTTATTGACTGGTTGGCGCATTGGCCTCGGCTGTCTTCCGCCCTTCGCGCCATCACTGCCGCCGTGGTCGGCGTGATCCTGAACCTGTCCGTGTGGTTTGGCATCCACGTCTTCTTTACGAATGTGACGGAACGGCAGTTCGGCCCTCTCCGCGCCCCCGTGCCAGAGCTTTCGAGCGTTGAGCCGACTGCCATCGGCCTCGCCATCGTCGCGGCCTATCTGATCCTGCGACTCCATCAGGGGTTGCCGATTGTGCTTGGCCTATGCGCGGCGGCGGCTGCTGCGCTCAGTATGATCTGATCGCAGCGGCGCGTTCGGGAAATTCTCGGGCGCACCCTTGCCGCCCGCATCGAATCCCGTATGTTGAATTCACGTTCACCCGACGCCCCCGATACTGAGGTTGGCCTTATGTCTAGTACAATCGACTATGGAAACCTGATGCATCGCGCCATGCGGCGGCTGATTCAGGAAGTCCTGACAGACGTTTCCAAGCATGGCCTGCCGGGCGAACACCACTTTTTCATCACGTTCGACACGCTACACCCCGACGTTGAAATCGCCGACTGGCTGTCGGATCGCTACCCGGACGAGATGACCGTCGTGATGCAGCACTGGTTCGACAATCTTGACGTAACGGATGAAGGGTTTTCCGTAACGCTCAACTTTGGCGAGCAGCCAGAGCCGCTTTATATTCCCTATGATGCGATTGTAACCTTCGTCGATCCATCGGTCGAATTCGGCCTGAGGTTCGAAACGCAGGACGATTCAGAAGACGCAAGTAACGATGATATTCCCGAGGCACCGATGACCGAAGCCGAGGAAGAAGAGGAGATTCCGCAAGACGCGGAGGTCGTGAGCCTCGACAGTTTCCGAAAGTAGGCCCCCGCCCATTCGGGCAATTGGTCGCGCACCAAACATCGTATACCACTGTATATCGCATTGAATTTCGCACGAAGCCGGGTAGAAAGACCGCGACTTCTTCAGGAGAATCCGGATGACCCAGACCCGCACAGAAACCGACAGCTTTGGCCCGCTTGACGTTCCCGCCGACAAGTATTGGGGCGCGCAAACACAGCGTTCGCTGAAGAATTTCCCGATTGGATGGGAACGCCAGCCGATCGCCATCGTGCATGCGCTCGGCGTTATCAAGCAGGCCTGCGCCGAGGCGAATATTGACCTTGGCGGCTTCGATAAAGAAAAGGGCGATGCGATTGTCCAGGCAGCGGGCGAAGTCGTCGCGGGCAAACTTGACGATCACTTCCCGCTCGTCGTGTGGCAAACCGGCTCTGGCACGCAGTCCAACATGAACGCCAACGAGGTGATTGCGAACCGCGCGATTGAAATACTGGGTGGCACAATCGGATCGAAAGAGCCTGTTCACCCCAACGATCACTGCAATATGGGACAGTCCTCCAACGACACGTTCCCGACGGCCATGCACATCGCGACGGCGATGACCGCCCGCGACGTGCTGCTGCCGGGGCTTGAGAAACTGCACGCAGCGCTGGCCGAAAAGGTCAAGGAGTTCGACGGAATCATCAAGATCGGCCGCACCCACACGATGGATGCAACCCCGCTGACCTTGGCGCAGGAGTTCTCGGGCTACTCCCATCAGGTCGCAATGGGGATTGAGAGGGTGAAAACCGCCCTGCCCCGGATCTATGAACTCGCCCAAGGCGGGACGGCCGTCGGAACGGGGCTTAACACCAAACCCGGTTGGGGCGAAAAAGTCGCGGCGAACATGGCCCGCATCACGGATCTGCCGTTTGTGACCGCGCCCAACAAATTCGAAGCCCTCGCCGCACATGACGCGATGGTTGAGATGTCCGGCGCGCTGAAAACCGTCGCCGCCAGCCTATTCAAGATCGCAAACGATATCCGTTTGCTCGGCTCTGGCCCCCGCTGCGGTTTGGGCGAATTGATGCTGCCGGAAAATGAACCCGGCAGTTCCATCATGCCCGGCAAGGTGAACCCGACGCAATGCGAGGCGCTGACACAGGTTTGCGCCCATGTTTTCGGCAACGACGCGGCGGTGGGCTTTGCCGGATCGCAGGGGCATTTTGAACTTAACGTCTACAAACCAATGATGGCCTACAACGTGCTGCAATCCATGCAGTTGATGGGCGACGCGGCGGTTGCCTTCACCGACAATTGCGTTGTGGGTATCCGTGCTAACACGGATCGGATCGAAAAACTGATGCGGGAATCGCTGATGCTTGTCACCGCGCTCGCCCCGACGATTGGCTACGACAACGCCACGACCGTTGCGAAAACCGCGCATAAGAACGGGACAACGCTGAAGGAAGAAGCCATCGCGCTGGGTTTCGTGGATGAAGAAACCTTCGAACGCGTGGTTCGCCCCGAAAATATGATCGGCCCCAAGGCGTGAGCCAACCGATCAACCTGAACCGCGCCCGGAAAGACCGGGCACGGCAGGCGGCCAGGGTCCGGGCGGAAGAGAATGCGATCAAATTTGGCCGGACGAAAGAACAGCGGGCGCAGGAAAAATCCGAGGCCGACAAGGCACGCCGGCACATCGAAGATCATCGGCGGGACGAATGACCGCGCGACCGGTCAAACGCTCTCTGACGCTCAGCGGCCATCGCACCAGCGTATCGCTGGAGGATGAATTCTGGTTTTCGTTCAGGGAAATCGCCGAGTCGCGCGGACAACCGATCAATGCGCTGGCTGCGGAGATTGATGCGGCGCGTGGCGCGGATATTGGCCTCGCGTCCGCGATCCGGCTGTTCGTATTGGATTACTACAAAAGCCGGTAGGCAGACAGCTTAGACGTCGTCGTAAAGCGCTTTGCGCAGGGCTGCGTTTTTCTGCAGCTCGCTCCGTTCCAAAGACGAAAGACGAACGCGCGAGGTGCGCGACAATTCGGTGCCAAAAAGCTGCTGAAGCTCTTCACGCGTGGCTAGCGGTCCGGCGGCTTCTTGGCGCGCAGCAGCGCGGCGTGCAAAGCCCCAAGACGGGATAGCAATTCTCAGCAGCGGTCGTTCGGTTTTGCCGTTGGCATAGGTGGTTGCAGACATCCAGGCCTCCTCGGTATCGGCTAATATTCGCTCATAGGCAAAAAATAGCCAACAAAAATGCTGGCAGGAGGGGGAATTCAGGCGAAAAGGTGTCACAAAAAAGCACAGTCAATTAGGATTTTGTTTACTTTTCAGTAAATTACCTGAGTCGGACGAATCTTTGTGACGCCACGTCACCGACGCAAGATGTCCAGCAAAATTCCTTCGCTTGACCTTACGGTGAGGTGCGCGACCGGAATCGGTGCGCGATTTTTCGCCAAACCGATTCGGAATCGCCGCAGGATCATCGACAAAATCAGCGGCCCCTCAACCATCGCAAAGCCAGCCCCAATGCACACTCGGCCGCCGGTGGAAAATGGTATGTAGGCGTCCCGCGCGCATTGCCGACCGTTGTCGGTTTTCCATCGGGCGGGGTCGAAATCGTCAGGCTTGTCCCAAAGCCGTTCATGCCGATGCAAATGCCACGGGCTGATGACGATCTGGCTACCGCTCTTTACCGGTCGGTCGCGGAACGTTTCGGGGCAGCGGTTCTGTCGCACCATCATCGGGACGGGCGGATAAAGCCGCAGTGTTTCGCGAAACACGTCCCGGCTTAGCGGCAGTTTCGGCATTTCACCGTCGGCCCGGTCATCAAGCGCCCGTGCCTCATCCACCAACTTGTCCTGCCATTCCGGGAACTGCGCGACAAGGTAGAGCGCCCAAGCGAGCGCTGATGCGCTGGTTTCGTGCCCTGCCAGAAAAAAGATCGCAACCTGATCGATCATTTCGTCGGTCGAAAAGACCTCTCCGGTCTTTGGGTCCGGCGTCGTCATGATCTTGGTCGCCAGGTCATCCGGCGCCCTGCCCGCCTGAATGGCCTCCATCCGTTCCGCCGTCAGTTGACCGATCAGTGACCGGATTGATCGGGCTGCGGCCGTCGCGCGACGACGATGAAACCGGGGCATCCAGCGAGGCAGCGGGATAAACGCGGCGAGGTTCAGGATCGGCTGCGTCCGTTGATAGTCGCGAAACTGCTGAAACACCTGACGCGCCACATGATGTTCGATGGGAATGGAGAACAGCGTTCGGAAGATGACATCGGCGGCGGCGTGGCTCATCTCTTCTTCAATCTCGACGGGGCCAGCGCCGATTTTCTGGTCAAGCCGCGCGACTGCGGATTCCGCCGCCGCCCAAATGGCCGGGTATGTATCGCGCAGCCGCCCACCTTCAAAGGCCGGGTCGATGATGCGACGCTGCCGCTTCCATTCCTCCCCATTTGTCAGAAAAACCGAATTACCAAGCAGCGGGCGCAACCCTTCCCCGATCCGGTTTGATTTCGGAAAGTCATCCGGGCGGGTTGTCAACACCTCGTCGATCAACTCCGGTTGGTTGATGAGATAGGAGCGGAAAAAGGGCGTGCGAAACTCCGCCATCCACGCGCGGTATAGCTTTGCCGGCTGCGCCGACAAGATATCCCGCCGAAACAACCGCATGTAACGCAGAAGCGAGACCTTGTCGGGTCGTGTTTCCGGTTTTGGCGGTTTCATTCGGCCACCGAACGATAGCCCGACAAGGGCGTTTCCAGACGGGACCGTGACGGCACGCGGTCGCGATAGCGGTCCCAAAGGGTCTTTGGCCCGGCGGTGATTTGGAAATAATCGTAGTCCCGCGGCCGATCAAACGCGCAGAGATACTGAAAATGCAGACGGAAGAACCGCCAACGCAGCGACGCCCAACGCTCCGCACTCAGGCTCTGGGTAAATGCAGCGGAGAACACCAACGGCCATTTCTTTGCCTCACGCGCAACGCCTGTCACGGCCACCGGATCGCATAGGGCAAACGCGCACCCGTCGCCCGGGGCGGTCACATCCACCCACGGAATGAGGGCTTGTTCGGACATTTCCCGCAAATCCCGGCGGAGGCAATCCGCCTTGGGTAAGAACGACACCATAGGCACGACATGGCCCAACGTCAGAAAGGAAAGCACCGGCCCATCCGCCGGCACCCGCCCGGACCGGAGCATCGCCGTCAACATCATCACCGCCAGATGCGCGCCCGACGAATGCCCGACGATCAGAACCTCATCCACGTCGGACCGCAAGGAATCTGTGACGTAGTTTTGAAACTCTCCCAACCGCTCTGCCAAGGCGGGCGGGGTCGCGCCGTCATGCTGCGCGGAATGGGCGTAGTCCTGCATCAGATAGTAGGCAAATATCTTACCGTCGAGTTTGCGAAACCAGTGGAGCAAGATGATTATCGTCAGGCCAGCCGCGACCCACCCCAGCATCGGATGCAACAAGGCCACCACCGCGCCGATCCCCCACCCGATCAATAGCGCCACCGCCAACTGCAACAAAAGCATGAATATCGGATAAAGCGCCGCGATCACCGGCCCCTTGCGAGTCTTGGCCAACCTGAACAATGCGCCGGAGCGGGTGTAGATCCACGACGTCTTCACCAACCGAACATAGGTGACGAAGATCGACGCGCTCATCGACCGCTGCACAATGTCGGACCAGACAAGCACTTCAACTTCGGTCTTGGTCTGAACGCCATCGATCATCGCATCGACACTCCAACCGAAGTTTTCTCCGTCCGGGTTTGGCGCTATTGAAATGTCGTAACCGGAGATTTCGGCCTGAAGCGCACTTTCCTTGCGATAAAGCTCTCGGTAGCGGCGCGGCGGAAAGGGATCATAGCCGGGGATGTAGAACACCCGCCGTCGTTTGACTGCCCCTTGTTTCACCGTTGATGCCATCGCCCCGCCCGCACTTTCGCCAGAGCCTAGCGGACGAGCGGCGCGAGTTTAAGCCAATTCAGCCGAAACGTTGCAGGATCGGGAAGGTTTCGTTGAGCCACCACGCCAGATCAGTGAACTTGCCCGTCACCATCATCAGGCCAACGGTCCACAGCAGCAGACCCATGATCCGTTCGATCCGCTCCATATGCAGTTTCATCCACGCCATGACCCCCGTCAGGCGGGGGAAGAACGCGGCAACCAGAAGAAACGGAATACCAAGGCCAAGCGCATAAACGCCCAGCAGGAATGTTCCGCGCCCGATGGATCCGTCCTGCGCCGCAATGGACAGGATCGTGCCAAGCTGCGGACCAATGCAGGGCGTCCAGCCAAACGCGAAGGCGAGGCCGAGCACATACGCCCCAAAGGCCGACCCGCCGCGATCCCCGGCATCAACGCGCACTTCACGGTCAAGAATGCCGATCCGGTAGGCACCGATGAAATGCGCGCCAAAGATCATCACGACGATCCCCGACAGTGTGACGAACCATTCCTGATTTTGCAGAAAGAACTTTCCGAATGCCGACGCAGTCGCTCCAAGGATGATGAAAACCGTCGAAAGACCCAGAACAAAAAAGACAGCCGACAGCAGGGCGCGGCGACGCGCGGCGGCCTCTGCCCCCATCTCGCCGATGCTGATCCCGCTCATATAGGCCAGGTATGGTGGCACAATCGGCAAAACGCAGGGGCTGAGGAATGACAACAGCCCACCCAGCACCGCGACAATCAGCGATGGGACAAGCGAGGCGTCAAACAGATCAATTCCGAACATTCAGTCGTCCTTCGTTTTCCCTGCAATACGCCATCCGAACGGAGGGGTCACGGGGGGACAATGTCACATTCCCGTGGACAAGTCGCAATCGCGCGCCTATGTCGCGCCTATGCAATGGGACGACGAAATCGATGCGACCGGGCTGCGCTGCCCCCTGCCCGTTTTGAAGGCAAGCAAGCGGTTGAGGTCGATGAAACCGGGCGAAGTTCTGCGTCTTCTGGCGGACGATCCGGCGGCGATTGTCGATGTCCCGCATTACTGCGCGGAATCGGGCAATGAATTGATAGCCCCCCCAACGGACGACGCGGACGGCCCTGCCTATCTGATCCGAAAAAACGCCCCTGCCAACTAAAAACGCCGAGGCTTTCGCCCCGGCGTTTCCAGAATTCTCGCGAATTCGCA
The DNA here is from genome assembly GCF_048060095.1 of Aliiroseovarius sp. YM-037. NCBI lineage: Bacteria > Pseudomonadati > Pseudomonadota > Alphaproteobacteria > Rhodobacterales > Paracoccaceae > Aliiroseovarius > Aliiroseovarius sp. YM-037. Next base: position 1,861,038 of record NZ_JBLUOA010000001.1, read on the forward strand.
GTTTATCGGCCCATTGACCACCAGCCACGGCGCTTCGGCTTTGACGCGTCAGCACCCTCAGCCTCGGCCAGCGCGGGTTGCGCGGCTTTGCGGCTGGCGCGCTTTGGCGGCTCTGCCGGAACCTCGCGCGGCGGGGTTGGCGGCGTTTCCTGCGGTGTCTCTACCGGCGATTCAGCGGGCGGAGCGGGCGGTGCTTCGGGCGGCGCATCGTTCGGATTCTCGACCGGCGTGTTGTCGGGAATATCCGGGGTGTCCGATGCGGCAACGGCCTTCTTGCGCGGCGCGCGCTTGCGTTTCGGCTTGGCCGGAGCCTCCTCCGACGCCACAGCCGCGTCTTCGGTCGCGGTTGCATCTGTTGATGCCTCCGCTTCCTTTTCGGCGGCTTTCTTGCGCGGTGCCCGTTTGCGGGTTTTCTTCGGCTTTTCTTCCGGTGCCTCTGCAGTCTCGGCTTCTGCCGCTACCTGATCCTTGGCGTCGTCCGATTTCTCTTCTGCTGCGGGCTTCTCGGCAGCCTCGTCGGTCTCCGAGTCAGCCTTTGCGGACGCATCTACACCGTTGTTCTGCTCCGCATCATCGCCGCCGCGGCCACCACGACCACGCCGCCGACGCCGACGCCGGCGTTTCTTCGGCTGTTCGTTGTTTTCGTCCTGCTCCGGCGCGGTTGCCGTCACATCATCGGCTGTATCTTCATCCTCATCGACCTTATCCATGATCGACATATCGACAGAAACGACCGGCGCTGACGCCTCGGGCACGGCCCGTGTTGCCGTCTTGAACCGCTCGATTGAAAAATCCGGGCTCACGAGGAACGGGTCCGCTTCGATGCGGATCGACAAACCATAGCGGGCTTCGATCTGGGCAACGTGTTCGCGCTTGGTGTTCACAAGGAAATTGACGATGCCCACAGGCGCCTTCAACAAAACCTCGCGTGAGCGGCGGCGCACGCCTTCTTCTTCCAACTGTCGCAGAACAGATAGCGCAAGATTGTCGTCCGAGCGCAGCAAACCGGTTCCGTGGCAATGGCTACAGGGCTGGGTCGTCGCCTCAATCATACCGGGGCGCAGGCGCTGGCGGCTCATCTCAAGCAGGCCAAAGCCGGAAATGCGCCCGACTTGAATGCGCGCACGGTCGGTTTTCAGCTTGTCTTTCAGCTTTTTCTCAACTGCGGCGTTGTTCTTGCGTTCATCCATATCGATGAAGTCGATGACGATGAGGCCCGCAAGGTCACGCAGGCGCAACTGGCGAGCCACCTCTTCCGCGGCCTCAAGGTTGGTTTTGGTCGCCGTTTCCTCGATTGAGCCCTCTTTCGTCGCCCGACCAGAGTTCACGTCAATTGCTACCAACGCTTCGGTCACGCCGATTACGATATAGCCACCGGATTTCAACTGCACCGTCGGGTTGAACATCCCGGCGAGGTAGCTTTCCACCTGATAGCGCGCGAAAAGCGGCATCGGGTCGTTGTAGTGTTTCACGTTTTTAGCGTGGGACGGCATGATCATCTTCATGAAGTCCTTGGCCACGCGGTAGCCGGTTTCACCCTCGACGAACACCTCATCGATGTCGCGGTTGTAAAGATCACGGATCGACCGCTTGATCAGGTCGCCTTCCTCGTAGATCTTCGCAGGCGCGATGGATTTCAGCGTCAGTTCGCGGATTTGTTCCCAAAGACGCTGAAGGTATTCGTAGTCGCGCTTGATCTCGGTTTTCGTGCGTTTCGCGCCAGCGGTGCGGACGATCAGCCCGGCCCCTTGCGGCACGTCAATTTCGTTCGCGATTGCCTTCAGCTTCTTGCGGTCAACGGCGTTGGTGATCTTGCGGCTGATCCCGCCGCCCCGCGCCGTGTTCGGCATCAGAACGCAGTAACGTCCGGCCAGTGACAGATATGTGGTCAGCGCGGCACCCTTGTTGCCGCGTTCTTCTTTCACCACTTGCACCAGCAAAATCTGGCGGACCTTGATGACTTCCTGGATTTTGTAGCGCTTCGGTCGCGGCTTGCGGGGACGGCGAATTTCTTCGGTCACATCTTCATCCGCGACGGACTCAATCTCATCATCGCGTTCTGTGGCGTCCGGCAGCGATTCTTCGTCGTCGTCATCGCTGTCGGGGTCTTCGTCGATCGCAACCTCGATTTCCGTGTCCTCGTCCGCCGCCGGAGTCTCTACCGGCGTCTCCGCAACGAGTTCCATCGGAGAGCTGCCTTCCGGCGCCTCCGCAGCCGCTTCTTCATCAAGATCGACGACATCCATGCCGCTGATGTTGACGTCTTGCGTTTCAACCGCGTCGTCCGATTTCACATCTTCGGCCTTGGCTTTGCCACGACCGCGCCCCCTGCGTTTCTTCGGCGCAGGTTTCTCGTCCTCCTCGCGCATCGCTTCGGCGTAGGCGCGCTCTTCATCAAGCAGCGCTTCGCGGTCGGCGACCGGGATTTGATAGTAATCCGGATGGATTTCCGAAAACGCAAGGAACCCGTGGCGATTGCCGCCATAGTCAATAAACGCCGCCTGAAGCGACGGTTCGACCCGTGTTACCTTTGCAAGATAGATGTTGCCAGCAAGCTGGCGTTTGTTTTCGGATTCAAAATCGAACTCCTCGACCTTGTTTCCGTCAACCACCACGACGCGAGTTTCCTCAGCGTGGGTGGCGTCGATAAGCATTTTCTTAGCCATGAATACTCTTTGCACCTGAATGCAGCACCACGCCCTGGTGGGGCCGCAGTGTGATTGAGGTGACGTGTTTGGGCGATATGAGCTGCGTCGAATAGCGCACCGGCAGAGAAACCTCTCCGCCTGTCGTGTCCATTCGTGTTGTCGCGTCTCATCGCGTTTCTTCTCCGATGCCCGTGCGGGCACCCGTTATAGCGCCCGGCCGGGTTCGGCTTCGCGGGCAAACATCAGGTCTTTCGACCAAATTTCGGTGTGTTTCCAAGCCCACCCGATTCCCTAGTGATCTCTCGGAAACATCAAAACTTTTCGGCTCAATCGCGGATTTCGACCGTGAAGGAACGTCTGCTCAACATAAGGGCGAAGATCGGCAAATGACAATGGGAAAAACGCCGTCTCGCGTGTGGAACGGCGTTTCCGATGTCGGCCCCTGCGTTCAGGGGCCAGCAATCATTGGGTCACAGGTAGTCGGACCGTTGCAGGCCGTATTTCGCCATTTTTTCGTTCAGGGTCCGGCGCGGCAGGCAAAGCTCATCCATCACGTTGACGATAGAGCCTTTGTGGCGCCGCATCGTGTTGTCGATCAGCATCCGTTCAAACGCTTCGACATACTCTTTCAGCGGCTTGCCGTCGGTCGTCATCACCGGCTGCACTTCTTCGTTGTCAGCCATCAGCAAGCTGGCAATCGTGCCCGATCCACGCCGATTTTGCAGCACCGCACGCTCGGCCACGTTAATCAACTGACGCACATTGCCGGGCCACGGGGCTTGCAGCAATTGCGCGGCTTCTTGCGCGCTGACATCGGGGGCTTCGCAGCCATATTCGTCAGCGAATTGTTCGCTCAGGCGGGTGAACAGCATCAGCACATCCTCGCCCCGCTGACGCAGTGGCGGGATAGTAATTTTCATGGCGGCAAGGCGGTAGAACAGATCAGGGCGCAGCGCGTCTTCGCATGTCTTGTCCTGTTCTTGCAGGTTGCAGATCGCGACCACGCGGGTTTCGGCGGGGCTGCCTTGATCGTTGATGAAGGTCAAAAGCCGCGCCTGCGCCTGATGGCTCAGCGCCTCGATATCTTCAAGCACCAGCGTGCCGCCTCGGGTTTCTTCGACCAGCGGCTGCTCTCCGCCCTCTTCCATCGGGCCGAATAGCTTTTTGATCAGCACCTCGTCTTCATATGCGCCACAAGACACGAGAGAGAATTTCTTGCCTGCGCGCGTTCCAACTGCGTGCAGCGCATGGGCGACCAAGGATTTACCCGTCCCGGTTTCGCCTTCGATCAGGACGTGACCGTCAGCCTGCCCCAGATCAAGGATATCTTCACGCAGACGCTCCATCACCGGCGACGCGCCGATCAACTTCTTCATGATGGTCGACCCGTCGCTCAGCTCGCGGCGCAGCGCGCGATTGTCGAGCGTCAGACGCCGGTTCTGTGTTGCACGCTTGGCAAGCTCCGTCATCCGGTCGGGGTTGAACGGTTTTTCGAGGAAATCGAACGCGCCAACACGCATCGCCTCAACAGCCATCGGAACGTCGCCGTGGCCGGTAATCATGATGACCGGCAGCGCGCTATCAACGCTCATCAGCTTTTTCAGGAATTGCATTCCGTCCATGCCGGGCATCTTGATGTCGCTGACGACAACCCCTGGATAATCCGAACTTAGCCCCTTCAGCGCATCTTCGGCGCTGGCGAAGGTTTCGGTATCGAACCCGGACAGGGCCAGCCACTGGCTGATCGACTGCCGCATGTCTTTTTCGTCATCAACGATCGCAATTTTCATGGCCTGCGCCATTTCGGGCCTCACTCGGCTGCTTCTACTTCATCGGTCAATATGGGGAGTTGCATTTCGAATACAGCCCCCCCGTTCGCCCCATTCCGGGCGGTCAGACGTCCACCAAGGTCGTTTACGATCCCGGAGGAAATGGCAAGCCCCAAGCCGACGCCGTCGCCGGGCTGCTTGGTGGTATAAAACGGTTCAAACAGGTTATCGAGATCTTCGATCCCCTGCCCGTTGTCGCGGACGGTCAGGGTCGCCGTCTCTCCGGCGGACAGTAGGATTTCGATCTTTGGTTCATCGGCGGATTGCGTCGCGTCAAGCGCGTTGCGCAGCAGGTTGATTATCACCTGTTCCAGCCTGATGCGGTCGGCCATGACCAACACGGTTTCGCGTGGCAAGGTCGTAATGATCTCGACCTTCCGGCTTTTCAGTTGCGGCTCCATCATCGACAGGGCGGAACTGACCGCAGCCCTTGTATCTACAGGCTCAAACGCATCACCACTTTTGCGGGCATAGCTTTTTAGTTGGCGGGTGATCGTGCCCATACGAGAGATCAGATCGTCGATCCGCTGGAACGACGATAGCGCCTCGTCGGGGCGCTTTCGTTGCAGCAGCAGCTTGGCCCCGGCAAGGTAGGTTTTCATCGCGGCGAGCGGTTGATTCAACTCATGACTGACCGCCGCTGACATCTCACCCAAGGCGGCGAGTTTTGAGGATTGCGCGAGCGTTTGTTCGGCGACTTCAAGGTCCTTTTCGACCTTCTCGCGTTCGGCAATTTCCCGCTGCAGACGTTGGTTTAGCTGGCGAAGGTCCGCCGACTCTTGCTGGAACACCATCGACCGCAACTGAGCCTTGCGAGACAGCAAATAAAACGTCAGCGCCATGAGGATCGCGAAGCCCATGATCTCAAGCGCAAGAACCCCGTTCACCCGCGCCCGGACCGACGCATAGGTTGTGAACGACGTGATCTGCCACCCTTGGAACGGAATACGTGTGCCTAGGCGCATCACAGCCTCACCCTGAAGGTAGGCGTCGGGCGGCAGTGGCGTCCAATCCGTCGTTGCCTGAATCGCCCGCGAAATCGCGGAAGGGGCGGATCGGACCTCAAGCGCTTCGGCTTCGGTCAGCCCGCGCCAGCGCGGTTCGGTCGACAGGATGATCTCTCCTTCACTGTTCGTGACCATCACAGCGTCGGAAATACCGGCCCAGGAATCCTCAAACTTTCGCAGATCGACTTTGACGACGATCACACCGATGTTGCGCCCACCCATTTCCACGCGACGGGAATAGGTGAAATCCGTCACGCCCCGATCACTTTCGGCGGTCGTGAACACCGTATCGTTGGACCGAACGGCGTTCACGAAATAGGCGCTGGTCCGATGAGATGATCCGATCAGGTTCCGATCGGTCGCAGCAACGGTCCTGCCATCATTGTCGAGAAGCAGCAGCGATTCCGCGCCAATCTCCTCAAGATATGAAATCAAACGCTGGGTCGATTGCGAATAGTCGTTCGAGTTCAGTGCGCCGATCAATGCCGGGTCGCGGGCGAGCAATTGCGGAACGATGGAGGCCCGCTTCAACTCGCTCAGCAGGTTGCCGGAATAAAGCGCAAGCCGAAGCTCCGCCCGGTTGCGGGTGCTTTCGGTGAACCTCTCGGTCAGGAAAAGATTGGTGAACCAGACAACACCGACCGCCGCGATAATGAGAATACCGATCGCAGCCCGAAGGCGACGGGAAAGGCGAACCTGACTCGGTAGTCTTGGAGGCGCGTTATCGGCAGCAGTCATTTGGCAAATCTACGCCGTGCGCTGCCGCGGCTCAAGCCAAAGAAATCAGGCCGTTACCAGCGCATCTGTCAACGCGCGGAAAAGCGCCGCCCCGTCCGTGCCGCCATGGCCTTCGTCAGAGGCGCGTTCCGGGTGCGGCATCATGCCAAGCACGCGGCGGTTTTCGGACAGGACGCCTGCGATGTCGGCGGTTGATCCATTCGGGTTCTGATCATACGAAAACGCGACCCGGTCATCGCCGCGAAGCCGGGAAAGCGTAGCCTCATCAATAGTATAGTTGCCATCGTGATGCGCGATCGGGATATCAATCACCTGCCCCGCATCATAGCCACGGGTGTAGGCGCTGTCGGTCGTTTCAACTCTTAGAGGAGTCGTCTTGCAGATATATTTCAGGTTCGCATTGCGCAGAAGTGCACCGGGCAACAATCCGGTTTCCGTCAAAACCTGAAAGCCGTTGCAGACACCAAAGACATAGCCGCCCTTATTCGCAAATTCGACGACGGACCGGCAAATCGGCGATTGCGCCGCAATCGCACCGCAGCGCAGGTAGTCGCCGAAGGAAAACCCACCCGGAACGCCCACGAAATCAAGACCATCGGGCAACGATGTATCCTTATGCCAGACCATCTGCACATCGGCATCGGCCTCTGTCAGCGCGGTGGCAAGGTCGCGGTCGCAGTTCGACCCCGGAAAGACGATGACGGCAGCTTTCATAAAACGCGTTCCTTCAGCAGATCAGTCAATCTCAACCCGGTAGCTTTCAATCACCGTGTTCGCCAACAGCTTTTCACACATGCTGGTCACGCTTTCCTCGGCGCGGGCCTTATCCGTTTCAGCCAGATCAAGTTCGATCACCTTGCCCTGGCGAACGCCGGTTACGTCGTCAAATCCCAATGCACCAAGGGCATGGCGCACAGCCTCCCCCTGAGGGTCGAGCACTCCGTCTTTCAACATGACCTGAACACGGGCTTTCATCGGCAATTCCTTCAGTTGATGATGGTCGGCTTAACGGCGTGGGTCACGTTGGTCGGCATGACCCCAAGGCGGCGGGCAACTTCTGTATAGGCATCCGCCAGATCGCCTAGATCACGGCGGAACACGTCTTTATCGAGCTTACGCCCGGTTTCGATGTCCCACAGGCGGCAGCTATCCGGGCTGATTTCATCTGCCACGATCAGCCGCATGAAGTCCCCTTCCCAAATCCGGCCTATTTCGATTTTGAAATCAATCAGCTTGATGCCGACGCCATACATGACGCCTGACAGATAATCGTTCACCCGCAAGGCCAGCGCGACGATGTCGTCCAAATCCTGCTGGCTCGCCCAACCGAACGCGATGATATATTCCTCAGGCACGAGCGGATCGCCAAGGCTGTCGTCTTTGTAGCTGAACTCGACAATCGGGCGCGGCAGCGCGGTGCCTTCTTCCATACCCAGCCGTTTTGCCATCGTCCCGGCGGCGGCGTTGCGAACGATGACCTCAAGCGGCACAATCTCAACCGCGCGGATCAGTTGTTCGCGCATGTTCAGACGCTTCATAAAGTGGTTCGGAACGCCAATAGATGTCAGCCCGGTCATGAAGAACTCACTCAGCCGGTTGTTCAGCACACCCTTGCCGTCGATCACGTCCTTCTTTTCGGCGTTGAACGCGGTCGCGTCGTCCTTGAAGTATTGAACAAGCGTTCCCGGCTCTGGGCCTTCATAAAGGATTTTGGCCTTGCCTTCGTAAAGCTTTTTGCGACGTGCCATGCGGACTCCGGAATGTGCGGAGGGGATGAGTCCCCGTCCCGTCCCGCGCCCTATACGCCATGCCCCCTTCCGTCGCAAGAACATGGGGCGCCTTGCCGCCCGCTTTCCGGCGATTATGCCTTGCAGCACGGGTCCGGCGAGGTCATATCTGTAGAAAAGCGACCATACCCATCTGAGAGAGGCCGACATGACCACCTTTGACGATCGCGAAAACGCGTTTGAAAACAAATTCGCCCACGATGCTGAAATGCAGTTCAAGGCCGAAGCGCGCCGGAACAAGCTTTTGGGTCTGTGGGCCGCCGAACTGCTCGGCAAAAGCGGTGCCGACGCTGACGCCTATGCGGTTGAGGTCGTGAAAAGCGATTTTGAAGAGGCCGGCCACGAAGACGTCGTGCGCAAGGTAGCGGGCGATCTGGGCGACAAGGCGACAGAGGCCGAAATCCGCGAAAAGATCGCACAATTGCTGAAAGTCGCGAAAAGCCAGCTTCTTGACGAAGCATAGGCGTTACGCCTGACACCCACCGAACGCGCACCCATTGGTGCGCGTTTTTCATTTTCGGGCGGTTTTGTCGCTGATCCTGTCTTATCGGACATCTGGAATACGACGCCGCTCAACTTCATTATGAGGAATTCGCAATTGCCTCTGGGCGATACCCGTGGCATTGCGCACACGCCGGACGGGTGCGTTGCTTTGCCCGGCATTGACCGGAAAGGCAGACAGATGGCCGACGCGCTGACAACAATGCTGACACACCGCGACTGGATTCTTGCGGACGGAGCCACCGGGACCAACCTGTTTAATATGGGGTTGATGTCCGGTGACGCGCCAGAGCTTTGGAACGTGACCGAGCAGGACAAGATCCGTGCGCTCTACAAAGGTTCCGTCGACGCGGGCAGCGACCTGTTTCTGACCAACAGCTTCGGCGGCAATGCTTCGCGCCTGAAACTTCACGACGCGCAAGGTCGGGTCGGAGAGTTGAACCGCGCCGCCGCCGAAATTGGCCGTGAAATCGCCGACGCCACAGGGCGCGATGTTATTGTCGCCGGGTCAGTCGGCCCGACCGGTGAGATTATGGAACCCATGGGCTCCCTAACCTATTCCGGGGCGGTCGAGATGTTCCATGAACAGGCCGAAGCGCTGAAAGAGGGCGGCGCGGACGTGCTGTGGCTCGAAACGATCTCGGCCCCCGAAGAATTCAAGGCGGCGGCCGAAGCATTCCAAAAAGCCGACATGCCCTGGTGCGGCACGATGAGCTTTGATACCGCGGGCCGCACGATGATGGGCCTGACTTCCGCCGCGCTGGTGGATCTGGTCGACAAGCTGCCCCACAAGCCGCTGGCCTTCGGTGCGAATTGCGGCGTCGGTGCATCGGACCTGCTGCGCACGGTGCTGGGTTTCGCCGCGCAAGGCGCCGAAATACCGATCGTCGCCAAAGGCAACGCAGGCATTCCGAAATACGTCGACGGACATATCCATTACGATGGAACGCCTGCGCTGATGGGCGACTATGCCTGCCTTGCCCGCGATTGCGGTGCGACGATCATCGGCGGCTGCTGCGGCACGACCCCTGCGCATCTGGAACAAATGCGTGCCCGGCTTGAGGCGCACGAACCCGGCGCGCGGCCAACGCTGGATCAAATCACTGCAGCGCTTGGTGCGTTTTCTTCCGCGTCGGATGGCACGGGCGACGATACGGTTGCCCCCCGGCGCAATCGCCGCCGCGCGCGCTAAACCGTTAGAACAATTCCAGTTGCCGTCCCCCCGGCGGCTGGAACAGATCGGCCCGCAATGGCGACAGGTCGGTCAAAAGACCAAGACGACGAACAGAAAGGGCAAATCTATGGGCGACCATTTCAGCATATTGCCCCTCGCCCCGCATCCGACGCCCCCACGCGGCGTCGTAATCCTTGCCCCCGTGCATTTCGCGCAATCTCGCCATGACTCCCGCCGCGCGGTTTGGGAAATGCTCCGCCAGCCACTCCTGCACCAGCGGAGAGACTTCTTGCGGCAAGCGCAGCATGATCCAACTGGCCGCCGTCGCACCGTTTTCCTTCCCGGCGGTCAGAATCGCCTCAAGCTCATGATCCGTCAGTCCGGGGACGAGGGGCGAGGCCATAACCCGCACCGGAATGCCAGCATCCGTCAAGCGCCGGATCACCTGCAAACGACGGGCGGGCGGCGGCACGCGCGGCTCCATCCTGCGGGCGATGTCGCGGTCCAGAGTCGTCACCGACACCCCGACCCGCACCAGATTTTGCGCGGCCATGGACGACAGGATATCAATGTCGCGTTCAATCAACGTGCCCTTGGTCACGATGGCGACGGGGTGCCGATGCGCCGCCAGCACTTCGAGGATACCGCGCATGATTTTTCGTTCCCGTTCAATCGGTTGATACGGGTCGGTATAGGTTCCGATCGCAATCGTCGCGGGGTTGTAAGACCGGCGCCCCAGTTCTTTCGCGAGCACGCTTGGCATCGTGGGACGGGCGATCAGCCGCGTTTCAAAGTCCAGCCCCGGCGACATCCCCAACCACGCGTGCCCCGGACGGGCATAGCAGTAGATGCAGCCATGTTCGCACCCGCGATAGGGGTTTACGGACCGATCAAACGGCAAGTCTGGCGAACTGTTGTAGTTAAGCGCACTGCGCGGCGCCTCCTCGGTCACAACAGTCCGCAGCGGGGGCAGCGCCTCTCCATCCCCGGGCCAGCCGTCATCAATGACCTCCTCGGCAAACCTTTCATACCGGCCCGCGCGATTGGTGCGGGCGCCACGGCCACGCGCCGTGCCTATTCTGGGGTTTTGTGGATCACGGGCTGTCATAGAACAAAAATAGAACATTTGTCGCGCACAGACCAGCCCGGCAACGAAATCCGGCGAAGGAAACGCCAAGTTTGCCTTTGTTGCAGGGCATTTCGTCGGTTGCAGCGTCAGCGATGTCGCTATTTAGCAACCCGAACGACCGCAAAAAGCCGAATAGTCAGTTAGGAAACCGGCGCATCCGCGCCAGAGCCAGGGAAAAGAACATGGCCGAAGAAGACGATATCATCCTGTCGGAACTCCCCGATGACGAGCTTGTGTTGCAAATGCACGATGACCTTTACGATGGTCTCAAGGAAGAAATCGACGAAGGAGTCGACATTCTGCTGGGTCGCGGATGGGAACCCTACCGCGTTCTGACCGAAGCGTTGGTCGCTGGCATGACCATCGTCGGCAAGGACTTCCGCGACGGTATCCTTTTCGTCCCCGAGGTGCTTTTGGCCGCGAACGCGATGAAATCCGGCATGTCCATCCTGAAGCCCCTGCTGGCCGAAACCGGTGCGCCGCGCGTCGGTAAGATGGTGATCGGCACGGTCAAGGGCGACATCCACGACATTGGCAAGAACCTTGTCAGCATGATGATGGAAGGCGCCGGGTTTGAGGTTGTGGACCTTGGCATCAACAACCCGGTTGAAAACTACGTCGAGGGTCTTGAGGCCGAAGACGCGGATATTCTGGGCATGTCGGCCTTGCTGACGACCACGATGCCTTACATGAAGGTGGTCATTGATACGCTGGTCGAAAAAGGCATGCGCGATGACTATATCGTGCTGGTCGGCGGTGCGCCCCTGAACGAAGAGTTCGGCAAAGCAATCGGCGCTGACGCCTACTGTCGCGATGCAGCCGTTGCTGTTGAAACCGCCAAGGAATTCATGGCGCGGAAGCATAATCAGGCCGCTGCCGGCTAAACGTCCGGGATTTTGGATTGCAAAGACCCCGGCGCAATCGCGTTCGGGGTCTTTTTACATTAGACCGGGCGCATATCTGGACTGGAGGATGTGATGCCACTCGATAAATTTGTGCTGCTGCTTGTCTGTGTCGTGGCCGCTGCGGCGGCGACGGTTTGGATCGGTGCGCTGGTCGCGGCGAGTATGCAGGTGCCCGTCATCGGATGGATCGCCTTTATCCCCGCGGCCCTTGTCGGCTACGTCGTCTGGCGTGTCATCGCAGAACGCCTATCGAACGCGGAGGATGATCACTATGACCGAATCGAAAAGTGAAATGATGGTTGTCACGACCGACGGGATTGCGGGGCGCGAGGTCGCACAGGCGCTCGGCCTTGTCAAAGGCTCCACCGTTCGCGCGAAACATCTGGGGTCTGACATCGTGGCGAGCCTGCGGAACCTCGTCGGCGGAGAGGTGCGGGAATACAACCAGCTGCTCGCCGGGGCGCGGGAACAGGCCTATGACCGGATGATCGCCGAAGCGCGCCTGCTTGGGGCCGATGCGATTGTCGGCGTGCGGATGCAAACCTCAACCATCCAGCAAGCTGCGTCAGAAGTCGTGTTTTACGGCACCGCTGTGCGGCTGAAATGAAGCTCAGCGATCACAGTTTGACGGAGGATGGGTTGGTCAAGGCTGGCGGCGGCGGCCAAATCCTTCTGATAGCTTGCGGTGCCCTCGCCCGCGAAATTCTTGCGCTGAAAGAGGCGAATGACTGGTCCCATCTGGACCTGACCTGCCTGCCCGCCAAATACCACCTTTACCCTGAAAAGATCACCGAGGCGGTAGAAAAATCCGTCATCGAACATCGCGATCAGTATGATGACATCTTTGTTGTCTATGCCGATTGCGGAACCGGTGGACAGCTACAGGCAAAATGCGAAGAACTGGGCGTTGAGATGGTCGAAGGGCCGCATTGCTATTCGTTCTTTGAAGGCAATGAGGTTTTTGCCAAAACTTCCGAAACGGAGTTTACCGCCTTCTACCTGACGGATTTCCTCGTCCGGCAATTCGATGCGTTCATCTGGAAGCCGATGGGCCTTGATAAACACCCGGAACTGCGTGACATGATCTTTGGCAACTACACCAAGCTGGTCTATCAGGCGCAGATTAATGACCCCGCACTTGATGCGAAGGCCGAAGATTGCGCAAAGCGTTTGGGGTTGGCATATGAACGCCGCTTTACCGGGTATGGCGACCTTGAAACAACGCTACAGAGACTCGGCTAGGCGCAAGTTTCGGCAGCCAGCAGCCTGATCCGTTCAATCATCGCCCGCAGTCCGTTCGATCGCTGCGACGATAGATGTTCATCAAGCCCCAGCCGTTTCAGTTCGGCCGCTGCGTCGGTTTTCAACACCTCATCCACTGACACGCCGTTGTAAAGCGCGCCGAGAATGGCGATTAAGCCGCGCACGATCATCGCATCGCTGTCACCCTGAAACTGGAATGTCGCGCCCTGCCCCTGCCCGTCGATCTGCGGCAAAATCCAAACCTGGCTTGCGCATCCGTCAACTTTGGTCGCGGGAACCTTCACGGCGTCATCCAGCGGCGGCATCGCTTTGCCAAGCTCGATGACATAGCGATATCGTTCCTCCCAATCGTCAAGAAAGTCGAAGGTCTCTGCAATTTCTTCAAAGGCTTCGGTCGGCACGCGGCGCTCCTGTAACTAGTGTGCCTTTCACCTAGGCCCGCGCGGACAAAAGGTCCAGACCACATCATGACGGGTTTTCAAGCAACGCACTTTGGGCTAACCCGAAAGGGAACATGAGGGACCGGTAACTATGAAGACCCCGATCATCGCACTTTCCATCGCCGCGCTGCTGCTCAGCGCCTGTGGCAGCCGCCTTAATCCGTTCAACTGGTTCGGTCGCGGCCAGCAAGAAGAAACGCTGACCGTCGGCGCCGACGGCGAAGCGGCACCGCGCGATGCGCGTCCGCTGGTATCGCAGGTGATTGACCTTCAAATCGACCGCACGCCGGGCGGCGCGATCATCCGGGCGGTTGGCCTGCCACCAACCCAAGGGTTCTTCAACGCTGAACTGATCGCCGAAAACCGCGAACGGCCTGATGAAAACGGCGTGTTGACCTACAGCTTCCGCCTCGCAGAACCGTTTGATTTCCAACGCGTTTCAACGCAGCAATCGCGCGAGGTCGTGGTCGCACGGGAAGTTTCCAACATCAAACTTCAGGGGGTGCGGTCAATCCGCGTGCTGGGATCACAAACCAGCCGGATCAGCCGTCGCTGACCGCGCTTTCCGTCAGCGCGACAACCGTAACCTGACTGCCCTTGGCCGCCAGCGCGACCTTGCCTTCGCATAGACGCCGGGCGTCCGCCCCGAACACCGTATTGCGCCAACCCTTCATCGACGGCACATCGCGCTGACCAGCCGCTATCGCGTCGAGCTCTGACGCCGTCGCAACCAGTTTTTGCGCAACACCTTCGGTTTCTGCCTTTGATTTCAGCAAGACCCGCAGCAAGTCCGCCAGCGCCGGATTAACGTTCAGCTTGTCGCGCGACGTGTCAGGCTTGGGGTGGGTTGCAGGGTCAGACTCAAGCGCCGCCGTGACAGCCGCCAGAATCCCCTCCGCAATCACGCCCTTGCGAGCCTCGCGCAGCAATAGCCGGGACCGCCCGAGGTCTTGCAAGCTGCGCGGTTTGGTTGAGGCGAGCTCCAACAGCGCGTCGTCCTTGTAGACCCGATTGCGGGGAACATTCGCGCTTTGTGCATGGGTTTCACGAAACCGGGCCAGTTCACGCACCAGCGCGAGAAACTTACCAGAGTTCGTGCGCGTTTTGACCCGCCGCCAAGCCTCATCCGGCTTGATGATGTAGGTATCGGGGGAGGTCAAAACCTCAAGCTCCTCCTCCACCCACGGGCTGCGGCCGGATTTCTTCAGCTCCGCCGCGAGGAATTCATAGACGACCCGCAGATGCGTTACATCGGCCAGCGCATAGGTCTTCTGGGCGTCCGTCAGCGGACGACGGGACCAATCGGTAAAGCGCGAGGTCTTATCGACGCTCGCCCGCGCAATCTTGCGCACAAGGGTTTCATAGCCGACCTGTTCGCCGAACCCACAGACCATCGCGGCAACCTGCGTATCAAACAACGGTTTGGGAAACACGCCGCCTTCGATAAAGAAAATCTCAAGATCTTGTCGCGCCGCATGGAACACTTTGACCACGCTTTCATCGCGAAACAGATCATAAAGCGGTTCAAGCGACAGGCCATTGACCAGCGGATCGACCAAGACAGCAGTGCTGTCATCTTTGCCCGGCATCGCAAGCTGCACCAAGCACAGTTTGGAATAATAGGTCCGCTCTCTCAGAAACTCCGTGTCCACGGTGACATAGGGATGTGCCTTGGCCGCTTCGCAAAAATTGGCCAATTCGTCGGTCGTGGTGATGGTCTTCATGAAAGCTCGTCGTGTTGTTCTTGTTATGCTTCCGCCTGTTCTATTTGAAATCGGCAGCGATGGGAAGCGTTAGGACAAAGTAACCAAGCTGCGATCACCGCTGGCAAACCGGCGCAGAACTGCGGGGTAAAGGCGGTGTTCCAGCGGCAGAACCCGCGCGGCCAGCGTTTCCGGTGTTTCATCGGGCCGGATCGCAACACGCGCCTGCCCAAGCACCGGACCGGCATCAAGGTCCGCGGTGACCTCGTGAACGGAACAGCCGGCCTCGGCATCCCCGGCCTCAATCGCGCGGGCGTGGGTGTTGAGCCCTTTGTATTTCGGCAGCAGGGACGGGTGAATATTCAGCGTCCGTCCGGCGTAGGCGGCGATGAAAGACGGCGTTAGAATTCGCATGAACCCGGCAAGGCAGATAATGTCGGGTCCGGTACGGTCAAGTTCTTCCTTCAAGGCCGCTTCAAACGCGCTGCGGTCATCGCCGAAGGGCCGGTGATCGACGGCGGCGGTGGCGATGCCCATGTCGCGCGCCTTTTGCAAGCCACCCGCTTTCGGATCGTTCGACAGCACCAGAACGGGCCGCGCTGGGTGATCGCCAACCATATCCTCTGCTAGCGCCACCATGTTTGAGCCGCCGCCGGAAATCAGGATCGCAACGCGTTTCGTCAAAGGAGCTTGCCCGAATAGCGCACGCCCGCGCCGTCAGTGATGTGGCCGAGGTGGTAGACAGTCTCGCCGTCACCCTCCAACTGCACCGTCAGCGCATCCGCCTGATCCTCAGCCACCACCAGCACCATGCCGATACCGGCGTTAAAGGTTTTGAGAAGTTCGCGTTCCTCAATCCCAGCGGTTTCGGCCAACCAGCGGAAGACCGGCGACAACGTCCAAGCGCCAAGGTCAATGTCTGCCCCGGCGCCGTCAGGCAGCACGCGGGGAAGGTTTTCGGTCAAGCCACCACCTGTGATATGGGCAAGCGCGTGAACGCCCCCTGCCCGCACGGCGGCGAGGCATTGCTTCACATAAAGGCGCGTCGGGGCGAGCAGCGCGTCGCCCAGCGTGCCTTCACCAAACGGGTTGTCGCCATCCCAGCCAAGGCCGGAAAGGTCGACCACCTTTCGGACCAGCGAATAGCCGTTGGAATGCACCCCGTTCGATGCAAGGCCCAGAAGGACATCACCGACAGCAACGCCAGAAGGCAGATCGCCGCCCCGCTCCATCGCGCCAACGGCAAAGCCCGCAAGGTCAAAATCACCGCCGTGATACATCCCCGGCATTTCAGCCGTTTCGCCGCCGATCAGGGCGCAACCGGATTGCGCGCAGCCCTCGGCGATGCCTTCGATGATGGTCGTCGCGGCCTCAAGCTCCAGCTTGCCGGTCGCGAAATAATCGAGGAAGAACAGCGGCTCCGCCCCCTGACAGACCAGGTCATTGACGCACATCGCAACGAGGTCGATCCCGATTGTATCGAACCGCCCGGTATCAATCGCAATCCGGAGCTTGGTGCCGACGCCGTCCGTCGCGCCAACAAGGATTGGATCGGAATAGCCCGCCGCCTTTAGGTCGAACAACGCGCCAAAGCCACCCAAACCCGCCATCACGCCGGGCCGCGCGGTGCGTTTCGCCGCAGGCTTGATCCGGTCGATCAGCGCATTGCCCGCATCGATATCCACGCCCGCATCCGCGTAGGTCAGCCCGTTCTTGCCAGAGGTCATCGGCAGATCCCCATTTGATCCAAATTTTGCTGAGCGCGGGTTAGCAGGGCGCGGCGGCGCTGTCCATGCGCGATCAGGTCTCTGAGGCCGCGCGCATCTTAGCCCCTTGCGGAAAAAACACCCGCGCGGCAAGAAACAGCAACGCGATCACGATGACATTCAGCACGATCAGCGGCCCGGTCGCCCGCCCTTCCAGCATCAGCGTTATCAGCAGCGAAGGATTCATCGGCCAAAGTGCTGTCAGTTCCGGCGACAGCAAAACCGATGCTACCGTCACGACCAGAAACGCACCAAAGGTAAACCACGCCGCCAGATGCCAGGACTGCGTTGGCACGGGCGGCGCGCCCTCCTTCGCGTAGAACCGACGCCCGGCGATCACGGCGGCAATCACCACGGCAACCGGGCTAAGCCAGCCGGGTGTCGTCATGTCAAAGCCTGCATAGAGCACGATGCCAATCCCGACGAACAAAACGCCGAAGACAACCGTGAACACCAACACGAGCGCCGTCTTTGATGATCGCATATGCAGCCTCCAATAATCACTGAAAGCGTTAGCGTATTTTCTGATTTTCGGAAAGCCAAATAGCTTGACCCGGACGGCCCGTCTGCTACCCATGCGCCTCAGGTCGGGCCTGTAGCTCAATTGGTTAGAGCAGAGCGCTCATAACGCTTTGGTTGGGGGTTCGAGTCCCTCCGGGCCTACCACCGTCACCCCTTCAAAACACGATATAGCAATGTCCCCCCGCCCGCGCTAAGGTCACGTTCAACGACGGGCGCGTTGGTATTTTTGGCTCGTTTGGCGCGTATTTTAGTGATCCAAATTTGACCGAGGAGTCGCCCGATGGGGAAGCCAATCAGCAATGTCACAATCGTCGGGGGCGGCACGGCGGGATGGATGACCGCCGTGTTGCTCGATGCCTTTGCCCGATCAAATTCTGACGGTAAACGGTCGATGAAAATTTCGCTGATTGAATCCCCAAACATCCCGACAGTCGGTGTGGGCGAAGCGACCGTGCCGGGTATGCCGATGACCCTGCGCAAGGTCGGCATTTCGGAACAGCAGTTTTTCAAAACCTGCAACGCGTCTTTCAAGCTTGGCGTCATGTTCGACAACTGGAACAACGACGCGAAGGGCAAGCCGATCAGCTACGTCAACCCGTTCGCCCGCGCGCCGATGATAGATCAGATCGACGCGGGATATTTCTTTCAGGAATACGGCGCAGGCGGGCTTGATTTCGTTCAGTCCTTTTCACCAAGCGTGGATTTGGGTGCCGCCTGCAAAGGCCCGCGTCCCTTGGGCGGCAAAGAATACGACTCAACCGTCGGTTATGCCTATCATCTCGACGCCGGGCGGTTTGCGGGGATGTTGAAAGAGGTCTGCATCGCCCGCGGGGTGGAACACATCCTTGATGACATGCTTGAGGTCAAACAGGATGAACGCGGCTTCATCACCGGACTAGAGTTGAAAGATCGCGGCCACCACCCGATTGAACTTGTCATCGACTGCACCGGATTTCGCGGACTTATCATCAACGAGGCGCTAAAAGAACCGTTCGTCAGCTATTCCAAATACCTCGCCAATGATCGGGCGATGGCGGTCCAGATCCCGCACCCGGATGAGAAGATCGAACCGATGACCCACGCCTCCGCCCTTGGGGCCGGGTGGAGCTGGCGCGTGCCGCTGTTTAATCGAATTGGCACCGGCTACGTTTATTCCAGCGCCCATCGGACGGATGAAGAGGCGCGGGAAGAGTTTGTAAAACACCTCGGCGTCAAAGATGCGGAGCCGCGGGTGATCCCCATGCGTGTCGGACGGAACCAGAACGCTTGGGTCAAGAATTGCGTCGCAATCGGTCTGTCCGGCGGCTTTATAGAACCGCTGGAATCCACAGCCATCCACATGATCGACGCGGGCGTGAAATGGCTGATCAACCTGTTCCCGGATTCAGATTTCGCCGACCCGCTGCGCAAGCGGTATAATACGCTGACCGGCAAGCTTTACGACGAGGTGCGCGATTTCATCTGCCTTCACTATGCGCTCGGCAATCGGACGGATGACGAATATTGGATAGACGCCCGCAGCCAGCTTGAGGTGCCGGACAGCCTTGCCGAAAATCTGGAGCTTTGGAAATACAAACTGCCCGCGACTTTTGATCTGGGGTTCGCATCGCTATTCTCGTCGGCGACCTACACGACTGTGCTGCTCGGCAAACGGGTCTACGAAACCGGCTATGGCGAGGGCACGTTCGACAGCGGCGGCGCGCTAGACGCCGCGCGGTGGAAAACCTACCTGGCGCGTAGCCGCAAGCGCACCGAAGGCATCGTCAAAGCGACCGCCGACCATCGAACCCTGCTGACCGAACTGCGCGGAGAGCTTGTTCCTCCAGCGGAGCCTTGGGCACTGCAATCAGGCAACCCAACCGTGCCGCTACCCGGTATGGCTCCGCAGGCCCGCGCAATAGTCAAACTGCCGGAATTCAGGGCCAACGACGAAGCTGGATTGCTTTAACGGGCGAGGACCAGATCAACCTTCAGGCCGCCGAGGTCATCACTCTCCCCCAGTCGCAGCGTCCCGCCATGCCCTCGCGCGACATCAATCGCAATGGATAGACCAAGGCCGACCCCGCTGCCCTTGTTCTGGTTGCGAGCAGGCTCCAATCGGACGAACGGCTTTAACGCCTCCTCCCGATCCTCCGGCGCGATCCCGGGTCCGTCGTCTTCGACCGTGAATCGGACAACCTTATCGGTCAACGCGACGCTGACCCGCGCCCGCGTGCCATAGCGCAGCGCATTACCGATCAGATTGTCGAGCGCACGCCCAATCGCCACCGGGCGCAGCATGACTTGCCCTACCCCCTCGACCGAGCCAATCGCCACGTCACGGCCTCCCCGCGCGGCCTTCTCGACCGCTTCGCGGGCAATCGTGATCGGATCACTCTCCAGCAACTCATCGGCCGCATCGCCGCGTGCGAAGTTGAGGAAACCGTCCAGAAGTTGCTCCATATCCTCAACATCACGCAGCATTGCGGCGACGTCCTCGTCCTGCTCCTCCATCGACAGCCCTAGCTTCAGCCGGGTCAACGGTGTGCGCAGATCGTGGCTGACCCCCGACAGCATCCGCGTGCGCTGTTCAATCTGGCGCTCAATCCGGTTGCGCATGTTCAGGAACGAACTGCCCGCCGCCCGAACCTCTGTCGCACCAGACGGGTGGTATGGTACCGACCGCCCCTTGCCGAACGCCTCCGATGCGACGGCAAGGCGCTTGATCGGGCGAAGCTGGTTCCGCAGAAACAGGAAAGCGATCAGCGTCATTAGCAGGCCGGTAAACACCATGAGCACAAGCAACTGATGTGGGTTCGACGCGGAAACCCGGCGCCGCGAAAATTCGACCAGCATGTCCCCATGACGCGTCGGAGCAAGCAGCGAGACAAGGTGGTCTGCTGTCGAAAGATCTATCGCTTTGATATCCGGTTCTGCCGTCCGCAACACTTCGATGATGATGCGGCCCGACAGATCGTAGAACAGCCTGCCATCCTCAATCACCTCGTCCGTCGGAAGCTCCGTCCGAAACGCCAGCGGCTCCCTCAGCTCCTCCAACTCTTCCAGCGCGCCGTCGAGCGATTGCTCGCCGTCGATTTCATCCAAAAGGAACGAAAGCTCCCGAACGACATTTGTGCTCATCTGACGGGTCACGTCCTCAAAATGTCGTTGGATGAAGACTATGGACACTACCAGTTGGATCGTGAAAATCGGCACAATCAGAATAAGCGCAGCGCGACCGTAAAGACCGCGGGGCATATAGCGTTTGAGCCAGGCAAAGAACATGGCGAAACCGTAGCGGGCGACGCGCAAAACAGGAAGCAGGTAAATCGAATGGCCGACAAATCAGATATTGAGCCGGGTGTTGTGGCAGAGCTTGAGCCCGGCCTGCGACGCATACTCGCCCCGAACCCGTCGCCAATGACCTTGCACGGCACGAATACGTTTCTGATCGGCACCGATCGTCTTGCCGTGATCGACCCCGGGCCGAATGACCCGCAGCACCTCAACGCGTTGATCGCCGCAATCGACGGCGCAAAGGTCGACGCCATCCTTGTCACGCATAGCCACATCGACCACTCCCCCCTTGCCCGTCCGCTCGCCGACGCAACGGATGCGCCGGTCATGGCCCTCGGCGACAGCCTCGCCGGACGGGCCGAGCATATGTCGGGCCTTGCCAAAACCGGCGCGGTCGGGGGCGGCGAAGGGGTTGACCCCGATTTCGCGCCCGATGTGATTTTGTCCGATGAAGAAGAGATTACCGTCGGCGGAACCCACCTCACCGCGCTTTGGACGCCGGGTCACATGGCCAACCATATGTGCTTTGAAATGGGCGAAACCCTGTTCACCGGCGATCACGTGATGGGCTGGGCAAGCTCGCTTGTCTCGCCCCCTGACGGCGACCTGACGGCCTTCATGGCATCCTGCGAACGCCTTATGGCGCGCAACAGCCGCATCTACCACCCGGCACACGGCGCCCCCGTGACAGAGCCAAAAGACCGACTTAACTGGTTAATCGACCACCGAAAATCCCGCGACGCGCAAATCCTCGACGCGCTTCGGCTGGGGCCAAGCACCGCCGCCTCCCTCACCGCGCGGATATATACGGATGTTCCGCCTGCCCTTCTGCCCGCCGCAGAAAGGAACGTGTTTGCCCACCTGATCGACCAGCACGTGCGGGGTCTTGTGTCGGTCGACGGCGCACTTGGGTTCGACAGTATTTTCACCCTGCGCTGACCGGGTGAATTTTCCTGCAATTTTGTGATAAAACCCTCTGGACGCGGCCCCACCCCGCCGTTATATCACCCGACGTGTTCCGGCGTAGCTCAGCGGTAGAGCAGTTGACTGTTAATCAATTGGTCGTAGGTTCGATCCCTACCGCCGGAGCCAATTCCCCCTCAAGCTACTGAAAATGTGTGATTTTCAGTTTTGGCTTCGATGCTCAGCGAAGCCTGGGGTGAAATTGGTTGCACATGAGGTTGCACAAGCAGTTGCCTCTCCGGTTCAGGGACTTCCTTGGTCTCGTCAGGTGGCTCTCCATACTCAGGAGAGCAGATGCCATCCCCTTCGTACCTCTACCGCCAATCCGGAAGACTGTATTTTCGCAGACGGATCCCGGGGTTATCCACATCTAAAGCACCCGTCCTCGTGGCTCTCTCCGAAGAAATTCCCTTACGGAGTGGACTTTGCCGGCGCGTGCGAACGAAGCATCAAATCCGCACAGGCCGCTGGAAAAATTGATGACAAGACTGCAGATGCCCGACGCTCGAAAGTCAAATTGTTCTGCCTGCTCGCCGAAGTGCAAACGGTCACCGAAGTCGAGCAGCACCACTTCCGAATCTTCGAAGAACGCATTTCGGAGGTTCACATCCATTTTCTGAAGAAGCCCAAACACCAGGATTTTACCTGGTCCGACATTCAAGAGCTTGCGGACCAGACGGAAGACGATCTGCTCGGGCGGGCAGCCGCGCTGCATTGGATGTGGATTGATGCTCCTGATCTTACCCTCTGGTGACAGCACGAACCTCGGCACCGCGATGTTCACTTCGAGCCGTCCGAGATGCGTATGGGTTGTCACGAGATGAGGCGGGCGCGCTTCCAAGGGCACCCCGGCAAACGCCGTTTCAAAGACCAGTTCCACGGCGGCAGCGACCTGTTGCCTTAACACTGGGTCGCCAGAGTTGAACGCCGCGACATCAATGTCATCGCGGTGAAAGCTGAGCGTCACAACCCGATACTTTTTCTTGAAGCTCAACCCCGCCAGAGCGCCCTGAAAGACCATCGGCTGTCCGCTCAGAAGCTCTGGCGCCGGGTTGCGCCTCTCAATGACTTTGCCTGCTCCTATGTCTTTCTCAACACCTTCTGCAAGCAAGTATCGCGACGGTTCGCTACCGGCCCATTCCTGCCGTTCATTGTGTCACTCAGTGCTGCAATGCAGTTTCCCTTAAGCGGACCTTGAGCTGATGTGAACAGATGTTGCATCATTCACAGTGTGAATGTTTGTGGGAGACGTTTTTTCACGAGGCCCAAACGAACATACCGAAATAAGCATTGTAGGAGGTAGCATTGGCCCAGAAGCTTTTTTCCCGACGAGATGCTCTGCGCTTGGGAACTGGATCTGCAGTGGTCCTTGCTGCCCCGGCAGTCCATGCAAGCTGCCACTCCGGCGGATTGCGAATTCGTCGGCGTACCGACTTCCATTCCTTCGACCCAATGGACACGCGAGGCGAAGACGAGGTCATTACCCGCAACATCCTTGCTCCGCTAGTGAGGGCCAAGCAAACCACCCAGGGAAACGTTGAGTGGGAAATCGTCCCGCATCTGGCAACTGGTTGGGAGGTTAGCGATGATGGTAGGAAGTACAGCTTCGCCCTGCGCTCCCAGACTTGGTCCAGCGGTTCTAACATCAGCGCGGACGATGTGGTCGCATCTTTTCGGCGTGTAGCGGGCATGGGGGCTGAAAAGAAGCCGAGAAACTCGGTGTTTTGGGCACAGCTTAAGGACGTGACGAACACCGGTGACTCCATCGAAATTGTGCTGGAGAGTCCGGTCGCTGATTTCGCGAAGAAGGTATTACCTTGGGGGGCGGCCTGCGTTGTTGAAGGTTCGAGGAGTTCGTCCGCTGGCACCACCAGTTTTGGTATCGATCAGGGGCCCACAAGCGGGAGATTCAAAATATGTGAGCTCGTTCCTGGTTCACACTTGAGCTTGGAAAGGGATGAGAACTGGTCAGGAGAGAGCGCTCAGCTAGAGCGTGCGAGTTTTATCGTCATTCACAATGACAGAGTAGCTGATGCAAGATTCGCGGCGGGCGAGATTGACGTGATGAGAGCGACTCCTGAGGTTCTATACAATCGTTCGCCACTGCTCACTGACTTGCTGTTTAGTGATCGCGTAAGGGTAGTCGACACACCCGCATCGTTTGTGCGCTACGTGGCGATTAATCCAAAGACGATTGATACGCCCGAACTGCGAAGGGCTATACAATTGGGCATAGACCCACAGGAAATTGTCCAGTCGATATACTCCGACGCGCCCTTGTCGGAGGGGCTCGTATCGGTAGCATACGGATTTGTTCCCCAGCATCTCCTAGGGTCCATTAGTGAGCCGACGCTTAGTCCGGATAGTGGGGCCGCGCGCGCGTTGGTTGAAGAAGTCGGAGCCACGGGGCGCGAGATTAGGATTGCATCGCGGGTCTTCCAGTCAGAGCTCGAAATCGCGAGACGAGTAGCCGAGCAGCTTCAACAAATTGATTTGAATCCTCGGCTAGTACAACTTGAGAGTGCACAGTTTTTTCAAGAGCTTCAGTTTGCCGACAACTTCGATCTGGCGATACGACCAGTCTTCTACCAGGAGCTGGACCCCACAGACGCAACGTACCAATTCCAGAGTTCGAACTTCTCATTCGGCTTCGAAAACGAGCGCTACGACGAATTGCACGAACGCCTCCCATTCATATTCGACGCTGAGGAGCGACGTTCGGTTCTGCAGGAGATGCAAGGTATCGTGATCGAGGATGGCGCAATCTTGCCAATAGAGGACGTTCAAGCTCGGTGGCTGACGAGTCCTAGAATAGACGCAAATTTCTTGCCAGACGCCAGCATTGGTGACCTCGGTGATTGGAGCGTGGACAATTGACCCGACTTATTCCGATGCTAGCCGTGGCAGTAGCCTTCACGCTAGCTCAAGCACGAGATGCGAGGGCTGTAGATTGCAGCGCTATACAGTCGGAGCCGACTCCAGCTGAGGAAATCGTGGCCGAAATCGCCAGACACGCTCAGGAGGAAGCGGAGTCGGGGGTCGGTTTGAATCCGCCAAATCTCTCGGGGCAAAACCTGGCAAGCGACCTTTCGAAGGAGGAGGCTGCGACGCTCTTCAAGGGAGCCAACTTGTCGGGGGCCAACCTAAGGTGTGCCAACTTGAGCGGATTTGATTTCACTGGTTCGACCTTGGTCGGAGCCGTGCTTGATGGATCTCGCTTGGAGGGGGCACTTCTCTCAGGGGCACGTCTCACCGATGCCAGCATTGTTGGTGCCAGCCTTGCAGCTGCGCAACTGGATGGTTCTGTTCTAGTTGGTGCTGACCTCTCTGATGCAGATTTGACTGGCGCAAACCTTTCCAAGGCTGATCTTGCACGCGCGAATTTATCGAACGCTCGCTTGATCAACACAGTGATTGATGAGGCAGTATTGGATAACGCAGCGGTAGGCGGAGCTGTCTGGCAAACACGTGGAGATGTCACTGGCGATACCGCAAGTAGTCTATCTGGGTTGGCTCACTTGAGGGTTGGCTTCTGTAAGAGCGATTGGTCCGAACTCAGCTTCGAAAACTGTGAGCGTCTTGCGGAGCGGCCAGACTTGGCCGCATTGGTCAAGCTCAAGAAGATACTATCAGAGGCAGGTGACGGCGCTGGTCGGAGGGAAGTTCGACAGGCAATCGGCCGAACAACTACTGAGTTGGCCATTGCTCGCTGGCATGCAGGTGAGCAATCATCATTCTTGCCGATGCTCACGCGCAGCATATGGCACAAGGCGTTCCTAGATCACGGCGGCGCAATGTGGCGAGCAGTGTGGATTGGGCTGGCACAAGCAGCGATTTTTGCGGTTGCCTACATATTGGTGCACTTGTCCCGAAAAAGTTGGACGGGAGAGATGTTCTGGGTGACACCCGAAGGCCGGATATCCCGAAACATCTACAGAACACCGCGGCGCACGGATGAGCAGACAGATCCGATTGGCGGCTTCGGTCGCCCTTTGGTTGTTGCGGGAATTGTCTACAGCATAATTGCCTCCATTCGAGTGGGGATTGAGCGCATGAGCGTGCTGGATGGGCTACTGAAAGCGGTTCCAAAGACCACTATCGTAGAGGCAGTCGGTGCGTTGGCCTGGATAGGTCTTCTGCAAAGCGCCCTCGCACTTAGTTTGATCTCAGTGGCCGGATACTACTGGTTTTTCTAGTCGATCACGGCACGCCAGACGCATTTAGCCCGTCTGTGTGATCAAAGGGCTGAAAATCTAGCCCCAGGCTAAAGGGCGCCTTTGCTATTGAAGCCGCCCGTTGATTGCGTTCGAATTCTCCCGAAAGCAAATGCGTCCTCTGAGCTGGACTACCCGTCTTCCGGGTTCGTTTCGGCATCCCTCTTTATTGACACAGCTACTTCTAGCGCAGTCTCATAGTCATCCAAATCTACCGGAAACAAGTCGAAGAAAAGTTCTGTGCACTGTTCGTACGACACGTTGTAACTCTCGGAACTATCACCGTCGGCACCAGCAGAAACAAAGTTACGGCTGCTTAGGTGCTCGAAAAATGCCGCCGACATGAGAAATGGGCTGGCATATCCATCGCGGAGACTCTGGTTCCCAAGCCGCTCGTCTGTGGCCACTTCGCTGTCAATTTCTCGGATTCGGTTGAAGGCCAGTGCAAGGTTATCTTTTTCGAGGACTGCATTTGCACATTCGAAGACCTTCTGATTGCAGGTCGACCACCAATATCCCTCATTTCTTTGGTCCAAAGCCTTGGATGAGACAATGACAGCGGTGACACTCGGGGGGCGGTCTAGCACCATTCCCTCTGAGAAATGAACGCTACCTTCGACTCCACCAGCACGACTTTCCTGCATTGCCGAGAAGTTCTCTCTAAGCAATGACCCCATTTGGTGACGGGTTGCCTTCCAATCTGTACTCTCTGCGCTGGCTTCTAGAGCAGTTGGATTGTAATTGTCTTGAAGACTTAAAGTGGCTATCCGGATCTCCCCAAATACTCGCGCTATGTCGCTTGCCGGGTAAATCGATCCACTGTAGTCATCCGTTGTCACAGCGAGTCTATGCGCGATGGAGAACGCACTTTCGTCTGCAAGCTCCTCGTCTAATTCGACCCAGAGGTCGCGCGGAAAAATTTGCGCGTTGCGAGGCGCAACCAGGTTCCAATATGCCTCAGTCACCGCAACTTGATCAGAGATACAGGAGGCACGCAGCAAACCTTCAGCAGAAGCTGCTCGTGTGAGTAACTCAAATGCTGAGTTTTTGAACTGTTCCTGAGGGGTTTCACGATTCCAGTACTGGACGAAGAAATACGAACCAGCGGCCAGTATGGCTCCTCCTACAATGCCCTCTACAATGTTCTTAGTCGACAACGGCATTTGAGATCTTCGGCTTACTTCAATTTCTAGCAAGTTAACTGAAGGTTGAGGGTGTTCAAGGTTCGAGCAAATTTAGGACGAGTTCCATGCAGGGCGTCGTGTCACCAACTGGCTTCCTTACAACGTCGCACTAGAGAGCGGCCCATTCCTGCCGTTGGCACGGGGCTCGCAGCGCTGCGGTGCGGCCCGTCGAAGGAGACATTCGCCGCGACGCCACAATCGAACGAGCGGCGAACTGGAAGTCTGCGGAACAAAGCGCCATTTCGCTGCATCTGCGCTAACAGCGGCCTTCGCGAACGCACTGTTAAAAACGGTTCATTGCAAGACAGAATTCACAAGAGAATACCCTTGAAGGCGTGGTTGCTGTCGGTCGTCACCTTGTATTTCTTTGACCGTTCTACACGAATGCCGTTTTCACGCATCAAGCAACCAATGTGACGGTGGCCGACGTTCAGACCAAACTCCTTCAACTCTTCCGTGATCCTCGGTCGTCCGTATCTCCCAAGGCTGAAACGGGATGCTCCTTGATGTGCGCGAGCACGACCATGTCTCTCCACTGTCTTTGACTGGCCGGGCGGGTACGGTATGCACGTAAACCACGCGGGCTGACGGCCAACAGGTCGCACATTCGTTTGGCTCCGAACGCATTGCGGTGTTCTTCAATGAACCGAAACCTCATGGCTTCTGGCCCGCGAAGAACTGCGTTGCCTTTTTTTGGATGTCCCTCTCCTCCTTAAGAATGCGGTTTTCGCGTCGAAGCCGCTCACTCTCGCGGGCAAGGTCCAAGTCTTTGTCGGATACCACTTCAGTGTCGCTATGCGCCGTGACCCATTTATTCAAGGTGGATAAGCCAACACTCAGATCTGACGCTACCTGCCTCCTTTTCAGCCCGCTCATCAGCGCGATCCGCACCGCATCGGCCCGGAACTCGTCCGTTCGTTTCAGTCCCATAGTTCGTCTCCTTTGTTGGAATAAATGCTACCAAAGAAGCGGCATCAAACCGTGACACGTCCAGTTTCAATTGACGCATCGCGGCGTCTCGCATTGCCACCGTTAATGCAGTCGGAGAATGGCCGGAGATCCTTGAAGGTCATAGCGATTTGGTTTGCTGGCCACACGCAAGAAACTCGTCAAGTGACACCTTACGACGAATTTATCCGCGCTTGAGGATTGATTGCGCAGCACCTCGTCGGGCCCAGGCCGAAAACGATTTCAGGGGACCACAGCCTCCGACCGTCGCGATCCACGTCCGCGCCGCCGCAGACCCGTTTCGACAGAGCAAGCCACACGTATACGTTGAAAAATATGCGAACATGTGGCATTATTTCTGTCTATCGAAACTGCATGGAAAGAGTTTTCGATGAAAATCTTTTGCACAGTCGTATTTTTTTTCGCAACTTTTGCGCCTGCATATTCTGCGGCGTTCGACGTTAGCGCTGGACGTTTTGGCGATGGTGGGCGTCCCGTTCCCGGACTTGGTCCGTGCAATCCTGAAATCCAGTTGTGCCGCTGACCGGCACGAATGTCAGGTATTGCCTACACCGTAGCTGTCATCCTCGGCGGTATCACACTGATTGCCGAGGCCTATCGTCAATTCGAGAAACCGGTTGTCGTTCACGCGCATAACCGCTTTCCGGTGCTGCGCAAGCTCGACATTTCGTCGCTCTGCTCCAAGTCGGAGTATCTGCGTGGCTTCATCATCTATGTCATCATCTATCTTTCGGCCTACGCGGCCTTCTTGACGTCGCTCGAATTGTACGAGTTGCTCAACACACCCGAAGCGGGCCAGAAATTGGCTGGCGCAATCGGGCACGTGTCGCCGACGGGACAAGAAGAGGGCGCAGGTGGTGTAGACGACTATGGCAAACCGATCTTCGTCTCGGCAAGCATCATTTTTTCGCTGTCTTCCGGCCTGTTCGCGCCGATCGAACGTTACACGCGGGCGTTCGCGCACCGGCTGGCGGGTATTCCACGGGGCGTCTACCGGATCATCGGGCAGTTGAAACGCGTAGATTACGAAATCCTCGCCCCGAATCTTCCGTTGCCGTTGTCGACCAGCTATTCCGACAGCATTGAAGAACTGTCCGAAGACATTTTGAAAAGTCAGATGATCGAGGAAACCCGCAATGCGCTTCGGGTGATCGACATTCTGTCGCCCGCTGTCACAGGGCAGCTCGGCGACCGAATTTTCACTCAGGACAGTTTGGAATCCGTCAATGAGCTGATCGATAGCGAACGCGATTCCGTAAAAGCGCTCAGCGATCGACTTTCGTCCCTGCGGGAGAACCACGGTGCGTTGGAGGAGCTTCACAGGCAAGTGCTCGACACGCGCGACAACCTGCAAGCGCTGTTCGCGGTGCTGTTCATCCAGAGCCGCTCCATCGCATTGGTGAGTGATGCTACACCGACGGCGCGGATTATGGATAAGCTGCTGGAGCGGCACACCGACCCGGATTCCCAAAGTCTTGCCGGAGCGCTTGCCACCACTTTCGTTGCGACGATTGTGATCGTCACGCTGGCCGATCTTCTATTCGTATATGGGGCCTATGGCGGGCGGACCCTTGCCGAGGTCATCGCCGCAGAAATCAATGTGTCGATCCGGTTCGGTCTGTGGGCGGCGGTGCGAATAACACTAATGTTTCTCGCCAGCGCCGCGCTGGCGGTGATCGTTCGTGAAACCCGTATCGATTCGGGTCAATGGCCGGCCTATACGGTCAACCGGTTGCCGTTCCTGCGGTTCAGTATTGCGGCGATCATCCCCGGGATCGCAGCCATTATCGCCTGTTTCATCGGCGATATCGGGGAAAAGTCCATTGGATTGCTTATCAGCAGCGGTACTGTCATGACCAAGAGCCAGCTTGAAGACTCGGTCCAGAGCGGCGGCGGCTTTTATCTCATGTGTTTCGGCTGGGGCTTCCTTATCAGCATATTCTATTTCCTTGTCACCGATCTGCACGACGAATTGCCCGCACGCAAGACGGTTAGCATTGCGCTTGGCGTATTCGCGCTATTCGCGGTCTGGGCACTGGTCATCGTGGTGAGCGGTTATTCAGGCGGCGGCGAAGACGAATTCTGGCTCGCGCGCATAATCAAGGAAACCTCGGGCTTTGCGCTGCCCGCGCTGATCTTCTTTGTCACTTTCGCGTTGCTGCTCGAATGGACGGAGGAATAGGACCGTGATCGCAATGCCGCACCTAGCCCGCTGCCTGGCCATTGTTGCGCTGGCGCTGTCCGGCCACGGCGCAGCGGCGCAGGAGGTGGAACTCCGCATCGGGGTCCGCACGGACGCGGCGCCGTTTTCCTATCAGCGGTCCGGGCGCCGGGCGAGCACCATATCCATACCCGGCCCGCTGATCAATCAGGGGTATGACGGCTTCGTTGTCTATCTATGCGATCGAGCCTTGCTGGACCTGCAACGGCAGATGGGCGACCGGCTGAAGGTGGTGCCGGTCAACGTCCAAGCAAGCAACCGGTTCGAGGAACTGCGCAATGGCGGGATCGACCTGCTCTGCGATCCGGCGACAATCACGCGAGAGAGGGTACGCGAGTTCCTTGCGTCGATGCCGATCTACATTTCCGGTATAACCTTCGCGAAACAGCCGGAGATCCCACCGCAGTATTGCGGCTCGATCGCGGGAATCGTTGGCCGCACCACGGCAGAGACCAACGGCATCCACCTGATCCTCGACAATGGCGAGTGGCCGCAGTTTGAACCTTTGGTCCGGGACTACCTTACGAAAGGCGACGAATGGACCGAACCCAACCACGCTTGCAATGCGCTTGTTGATACCGGTCAGGCGGTCGCCGGCTCGCGCCCGGTTCCGATCCGGCTATTCGACAACCATATCGACGCGGCGGCGGCATTTTGCGATAGCGAAATCCTCTACTATGTCGGTGACATCGAGATCGTTGAACGCAACCTTGCAGCCGTGCCGGACTGCGCCTACTCGCTGGCGCGCGTCACCTATACCGAGGAACGCTACGCGATCTTCGCTCGCACCGATTTCGAAAACCCGGAAACCGGGCTGCTGACGCTGCGGTTCTTGGAATCTCTGGCTCGGATCATCTATGCGTCGCCCTCAGCGCTCGATCAGGCGTTTGTGCACACTTTTTCGGGCTACCAGCCGACCGAAAAACTCCAGTTTTTCAACTGGTCGATCCGCGGCATCCCGCGCGCTGAGAACTGAATCGACATTTTGCGGCCTAGAGCTGCGTTCCGACCACCATAGTCGTTGCTGCGCTACGGCACGTCAGAGGAGACACTCGCTGGGGGAGCAAGATCGAACAGTTCTTGGAGGTCAACTGGGCAGGATAAGGGGCTCTTTCGCTGCGGCTGCACTGACGTCAGCTTAATCGAGCGTTTTAAGCTCATTTGGATGCACGAGCCATAGATTAATTACTACGGGAGGTAGGAATGAATCCTAGATTAATTCAACAGAAAATTACCGAAGCCGTTCAAAACAATGATTTGGGTGCAATCCAAACGTTGCAGAAAGACCTTCTGCAGGAAACCGATTACGGCGAACAGCCCTATGACGCAGCCATCGAACTCAAGCCGGAACTGCGGGCCCAGCTCGAAACGTCGTTCGAGGGTGCCACGATGGTCAACTGGGCGAACCGCCTGGCGCGGGCAGAACGTCTGGTCAACTACCGCCTGAAAACACTATTCGGCTTCGACGGGACACGAATCGTTTCAGAGGGCGACAGCTGGTTCCAGTATCCCCTGCTGCTGGATGACCTTATCGATCAAGTGAGTTTCGAAAGGGACTTCGCCGTCTTCTCTCTAGGCGCGGCCGGCGATCTTGTTCAGCGCATGACGCAACAACGCGAATACAAGCGCGCGCTGCAGGATACCAAGTCTCCGATCCTCCTGCTCTCGGGCGGCGGAAACGATCTGCTGGGGGACGGTCGGTTTGAGAACCTGCTGCTGCCATTCTCATCCGGCGCGGCGCCTGAGGATCTGGTGAACAAAGCAGCACTGGATCAGGTGTCACGGGAAATCCTTGGTTTCTATCGTCAAATACTGACGGATGTGCGAGACAACCATCCCGGGGTGATGGTGTTCGGTCATGCCTATGACACGCCTTTCCCCAAGAACGGCGGCAAGTATTTCGGCGCGCCCCTAAAAAACGTGGGGATCGATCTGAAGCTTGGGCGCAAGGTGATCGAGGTCATCTTGGATGATTTTAGCGGTCGCCTGAACCAACTGGCACCGGAGTTCCCTAACTATCAGTTTGTGAACATGAAGGGCACCGTCGGCGACCATCCAAACAGTTGGCGGGACGAATTGCATCCCGAAAGCAAGGGGTTCGAACGTGCTGCAAAACCGTTGATTGGCGCCATCAGGGCGCATCTGTCGAGTTCCGGTTTCGAAGCGGCGTCGGCCGAGGCCAACGATGCAACCACCGTGGGCGTCTGGCCGTTCGAAAGCGACACAGTGGGGCGCACCATCGTTCTCGACCCGGGCCACGGCGGAACCGCGAGCCTCGGCGGTTCGAGCTGGAACAACGCCATTGGCCCCTCCGGCACGCTGGAAAAAACTTGGACACTCGATGTCTGCCAACGCGCCCGCGATGTCCTAACGGCGCGCGGACATACCGTGCTCGTGACACGCGACACGGATATGAATGTCTCTATCGAAGGGCGGCGCAAGGTCGCCCGCGATGCGCGAGCGGGCTGCTTCGTCTCGGTGCACTTCAACGCCTCGACCGCGCATAATGCGCAGGGAACGGAAACCTACGTTCACCCGACCACGACATCGGCCGCAAGCATCCTCCTGATGCGGCGTGTACAAAAAGCGATGGTTGCCGAATTGGGGCTTACTAACCGGAACGACACCCGCAGCACCGACGGGATATTGCGCGGCAGCTTCGGCGTTATCCGGGAAAACCGGCACCATGCCGACACCGCCGTGTGTCTCCATGAGGTCAGTTTCATGGATCGCATCGACGAGGAAAACCGTATCAAGACGGAAACCTATCGCGAATGCATCGCCAAAGCGCTGGCCGACGGCATCGATGCGTTCTTTGGAGCCGGCACGGAAGCGGCCGACGCGTTCGAATTGGTGGCCGAGTATGATTTCGAGGACGCCATCCATGCGAACGCGGTCGCAAGCGGTCTGTCGATCCCGCAATTCCTCGGCCTCGCCGAAGCGCCTCCGGGCGGCGGGTTGACCGCACGGGGGGCCTCGTCACTTGGCGTTCCGTTCGAGAGTGCCGCAGGCCAGACCCTGCTCGACACGATGTTCGCACAGGCCGCGCGCACGAGCGAGTATGTCGAGCCGGACCGCAACGAAGACGTCTTCCTCGACGGATCGCAGGGGATCGATTTCTCAACGCTCGACCAAGGGGCGGTTGAGCACCTGGAACAATTCAGGGCAGCCTACGCAGGCTTCGAAAGTTCAGGTTTCGACTTCGCCGCCTTCTCCGCCTTCGTGGCGGGGCTCGGGTTGAGGCACTTCTCCGCAACCGAGCTGCTGTTCCTAGGCAACAGCAATGCGGGAGGCTCGTGCAAGGGCAAGAACGCCCCGCCGCCTCGGTCCCTCTGGAACAACATCGCTAACACCGCCCGCATGCTGGACGAAATCCGCGAGCGTATCGGACACCCGGTCAAAATCCTCAGCGGCTACCGGAACAGCGCCTACAACAGCTGCGTCCGCGGCGCGTCAGGCAGCTTGCACATGAAGTACAACGCGATTGATTGGACCGCCTCGGGACGAACGATCAGGGAATGGCACGAAATCGCCAAAAAGGTTCGGAGCGAAAACCCCGCCTTTATCGGCGGGATCGGGCGCTACGACAGCAAGAACTTCGTGCACATCGATACCCGCGGCTCTGACGTAGACTGGATCAAGCCGTGACGCAGCCTGGCGTCGATTTCATCAGTCGCTGGACAAACGATAAGGCGTATTCGCAACTGCGAGGAAGCCGCAGTGTCCACAACGCCGAACGGATGATGCGCGGCTGGAGTGAAGCGCAAGGGTTCGAAGCCGCCGTCGGCAAGAAGAACATGGTCGATGCCAGTCTGCTCGAAATTCTCGCCACTTACCGCCGTGCGGTCTGCAAGATAACCTGTTCCGGCGTGGACTTTCGTGGCCTAGAAAACCGATGGACCGGAACAGGGTTTCTGGTCGGACCGAACTTGCTGGTTACCAACAATCATGTGCTCAACTCGGAAGCCGTCACAGCGTCCGCCGTCGTGGATTTCGAGCATGAGCGCGACCTCGGCAGTCTGCTCTCGCAAAAGGCGATCGGCCGAACACCGAAGCGCAGCCTCCAACTGGACCCCTCACGCCTCTTTTTGACCGACCCAGCCGTCGGCGGACTGGACTTCACCTTTGCTTGGATCGGCGAGGAAGCCGCGCAGGATTACGGCTTTATACCGATGTCGCGCGCCTCATTCGCCGGGCGGGTCTATGATCCGGTCTTCGTCATCCATCACCCAAACGGCGACTTCAAGAAGGTGTCGCTGGACGACACCGAACTGCTGAATGTCGAGGTCGATCTGCTGCTTTACGCCGCCGATACCGAGGGCGGGTCGTCCGGGGCGCCTGTGATCACTCGGAACGGCAAACTCTGCGGCCTGCATCACGCATTCCGGGACGACCAAGACCTTATTGAAAAGCACTCGAACCGGGCCACAATACTGCAAGACGGCACTCCCTATCGCGTAGCAAACGAGGGAATACAGTTCTCGGCCATCGCCGTTCATCTCGAACGCGAACTTACACAGGCGGCCGCCAACGAAGCAAATCTCCGTGAGGTGCTCCGACACTTCGTCGACACTGACACGGTCACAGGGCCTTACGGCGCGCTGGGCCGCAATTTCTCTCCTGACAGCCCCACCGGCGTCGACAATACTATTGGTCCCCAGGAGACGGAGATCGGACGGCGAAAGGTTATCGAAGCGGTCCACGCAACCAATCAGGATATCGACGTTTCGGTCTGGAATATGAACTGGCTTAACCAGCACAAAGACGACGGCGATGCCCTGCGCCGCGCCGCCCAAGTTTTTGCCGACATCACACAGGACTTGTGGGTTCTGGACGGCATTTCGCGTGAAACGGGATACAGGCTGCGCGACGAACTTGAGGACATCTTTGCTCAGGAATTCGGCTTCGTGTTCGCTGACGATGAGAGCCACCCAGAATTACCGATGACGGCGATCTTCTACAATACCCGAGCATTGAACGTGATACGGGATCCGTGGCCGGCGCACGTCGAAGACCTATGGCGGGTCAGGGCACAGGAAGACATCGGCCTTAAGACGATTTCAGGTCCGGTTTTTCCGAGTTTTCCGGCGCGCTTCGACATCGAGGTTCCCGGACATGAGCCACATTTCAGTTTGCGGCTTGTCCCGTTCTTTTTAGGAGAACACCGCAACATTCAGATGCGCAAAATCGTAGCGGCCAGCATCATGGGGTTCATCATCGAGGAAATGGTGAAACGCCCGGATATTGACGGCGACTGGCTGATCGCCGGTGACGTCAACGCGCCTATGAGGAGTGCCCGCGCTGCAACCTTCGAGAAGGCTGGATTTCGCCCCCTTTTCTTCCGCGACACGGAGCGCGGCGGCTTCAGTTATCTGCGAAATTCCGGCACCATCCTTTCCCAGATATTCGTGCCCGAAGGCACCGAACTAATGGGCTCAGACGACGGAGCAGTCACGACCGTGCCGCAGGTATTCCGCGACCGCTATGTCGATGATCTGACGAACAAGGCACCTTATGGCATTCGCATTTCGCTAATGAACGAAACTGCTGTAAAAGACAGAGAACTGATTCAACGCTTTTTAGACAGTAAACGCTTGAGTTCCTCGGATAGTCACGAGAGAGAAATTGTTGGTTCAACTTGGCGATGGCGTACTTAAACAAATTTCCGGCTGCGGGCGCACCAGTGGAGCCAGACGAGCAGCGGCCGCGCAAATGAAACGCTCGCTTCCGGCACCGTCGATTTTCCTGCATGATTTCGTTAACGAGCGCAGGTTTGAGAGGCACCGTTCTTCGTTTGTTGTTCTCGCCCATCGCCATGTTGATTGCCACGTGCTTCACTATGGCATGAGTCGGCTTCTTCTGGGTCGATACACGCCCGCAGCAATCTCGTTGTCAGAACACTTGAGCTTCAAAGCTGCGGTGGGATGCCCTAAGTCTTGTCCATCCATATGTTTCTGCTGGGGTCATGATGCTAACAAGCAGCGCGCTCTTCCACCTTTGGAAGCGGCAGGTC
Organism: Aliiroseovarius sp. YM-037; assembly: GCF_048060095.1. Taxonomy (NCBI): domain Bacteria; kingdom Pseudomonadati; phylum Pseudomonadota; class Alphaproteobacteria; order Rhodobacterales; family Paracoccaceae; genus Aliiroseovarius; species Aliiroseovarius sp. YM-037. The sequence goes on from NZ_JBLUOA010000001.1 coordinate 1,897,290, forward strand.
TTTCTCCGGAACCGCCACGATGAACTTTCATCGCTTCTTGGGTGCTCTTGGCTTCATACCGGCATCTACTTGATCGGATGCGCTGACCGGGTGGTGTACATCGGACAGAGCAATCAACTCAGCCAACGATCAGTTGACAGTCTCGGGCGAGTTTATCACAAAGTCCCAGACACATCGCTTCCCTGGTCTATGGCGTTTGCGCCCTGCGCCTATGAGGACATGGATGAGCACGAAAGCGCAGCTATTCGAGCCTATGCGCCTGAGTTCAACACTTCGATACCGAGCCTGGACAAGAGTCTTGCGCGAATGCCGGTCATTGCGGGCACCGCTCAAATCTTCGCGGAGCAAGCAACGCCGAGCATGGCCTTTTCCCCAGAATGGGCAAAGCGTCAGATTGAGGCGGTTTCGAAGAACACCACGCCACCCTGGAGAAAAAGAAAGGCGCTTCCAGCGGACGAGCTCAGCACCGTTCCCGAACAAAAGTTTGACCTTCGCGATGTGAATCCATCCGGTCGAGATTTCTTCGGTGCGTTGTCATCGCACCGGCGACGGGCCCTAAAGCACTCGGCGCCGGTGCGAAGACCGAAAAGGATCAAGACCTACGTTGAGCACAAAGGCGTCGAGATCCACATCGACGAGATAACGTCAAACAAAGTCGTTAAGCGCCAGCTATCCTTTGAGTGGATGGCAAAAAGCTACGGCAAGGTGATCGCCAGCGGAACAGAATCCGAAAAGGCAACCGCTGCCAAAAGGGCAATCGACGCTGCGGAAGAGCACCTCGCACAACCATATCGGTTCAAGATCAATCTGTGCGATGACGGTTCGGTGATTACGAGGGATCGGGGCGCAATCAGATCTCGCCTTCGCAACCAGGATTGCTGAAAAAACGCTGTTTGAGTGGGAGCTCGGCGGTCAGCTGGCCTTCACGTCGGTCGACCTCGCTAACCCTTCAGGCGTCGCACCGAGTGCGATCAAAGAAGTTGATACGCTTCTCCATGAACAGCAGGAGCGCGCGATCCGGATCGCAGACCAGCATCAGGATGACATCGTCAGGATCGGCAGAGCTCTTCTGAAGGAACGCGAGTTGTCAGCGGCAAGGCTTCGGGAGTTGCTCAATACGATCGAAAAAGGCGAAACTAAGCCGGACGACCCTTCACCACGTTAGCACAATAAGTTACACATGAGGTTGCACAGAAAGTTGCACAAAACCAAACCAGAGCCTCCTTCGAGAAAAGAAAACGCTAGCTAAATCAAATGCTTGACATAGCCACGAACAATTTAGCTCCGATCCCTACCGCCGGAGCCATAAAAAGCCCTTGGCCTCAATAGGTTGAGGACTTTTTTGATGCTCACAGCCCGTATTTTATCTTTTGCGCGCAGGTTCAATGAACTTGGCCGGCATTCTTGGAAAAATCCCGATCAAAAGAGACTGCCCTTTAGAGCGGAAATGAGCTCACGCACCAAACTCTCCTTGTTGCCCTTCTGCTCCGAAAATGAAATCTCCCACCTCGCGGATCAATTCATCGCTAATGCGAGGGGTGATCGCACACCCCAAAACTATTGCGGTGCCCCAGCCGTGTGGCGCAGGACATGAGGAGTTACGCCCTTCAGCTGTGCTCTTCTCACGGCCATTCTGAAGGCGTTGTGAATACTCTTCACGCCACCACTCTTGTATTCCACAACGGATTCCGAGTCACACATACCCTATAGGCCAGCGACAACCTGCCGAGCGTTTGGGGCGCTACGATCCGGGGCCGGGTTTTGCGGATTAACAAGCAACGCCTTGAGATTGTTGGCGTTTGGCAATTTGTCGCAGGCCTTGTTTACACTGTAACAATTACTTGGAAAAATAATTTACAGAAAATAGTTATTATTACAGTTAGATACAGATTTTTTGACAAGCTCTGTGCTATCTCCTTTTACATAGCTGTGGGTTGAGCGCTCATTTGTCATTACGACATGCCTCCCCGCTGCCATTGGTTTGAGGAGGCCGGAATGGACACGATTGATAAATCCAACGAACACAACTCAAAAAGATCGCCCGTTGCGCCGACCGACGGGCGGACGCCGCATGTAAACGCCGCGCAATACGAGTCGCTCTATCAATCGTCCGTCACTGATCCGGAGGCATTTTGGGCCAAACAGGCGGAGCGTCTGGACTGGATCAAACCGTTCACCAAGGTGAAAGACGTGAATTTCGACCTCGGCAATGTGTCGATCAAGTGGTTCGAGGATGGCGTCCTGAACGTCTCGGCCAATTGCATCGACCGGCACCTTGCGACCCGCGGCGATCAGACCGCGATCATTTGGGAACCGGACGATCCGAACGACAAAGCGCTGCACATCACCTACAAGGAACTGCACCGCAACACCTGCAAGATGGCCAATGTTCTGGAAAGCCTTGGCGTGCGCAAGGGCGACCGGGTGGTGATCTACCTGCCGATGATCCCCGAGGCCGCTTATGCGATGCTGGCTTGTGCGCGGATCGGGGCGATCCATTCGATTGTGTTCGCGGGTTTCTCGCCCGACGCGCTTGGCGCGCGGATCAATGGCTGCGACGCGAAGGTCGTCATCACGGCTGACGAAGCACCCCGTGGCGGGCGCAAGACCGCACTGAAATCGAATACCGATGCGGCCCTCCTGCATTGTAGCGACAAGGTGAAATGCCTCGTCGTGAAGCGGACCGGGGGTCAGACGACCTGGACGGACCATGACTACGACTACAACGAGCTCGCGCTTGAGGCGGACGATCATTGCGCCCCTGCCCCGATGAGTGCTGAAGACCCGCTGTTCATTCTCTATACATCCGGATCGACCGGCCAGCCGAAGGGTGTCGTTCATACTTCCGGCGGGTATCTGACCTATGCCGCAATGACGCACGAACTCGTCTTCGACTATCACGACGGCGATGTATTCTGGTGCACGGCGGATGTCGGCTGGGTCACAGGCCACAGCTATATCGTCTACGGACCGCTCGCCAATGGCGCGACGACGATCATGTTCGAAGGCGTGCCGACCTATCCCGACGCAGGCCGCTTCTGGCAAGTGTGCGAAAAGCACAAGGTCAACCAATTCTACACGGCACCGACCGCGATCCGCGCCCTGATGGCCGCGGGGGATGATCCGGTGAAGGCGTGCGACCTGTCCGACCTGAAAGTGCTGGGCACCGTGGGAGAACCGATCAACCCCGAGGCGTGGAATTGGTACAACACCGTCGTCGGCAAGGGCAAATGCCCCATCGTCGATACATGGTGGCAGACGGAAACCGGCGGGCATCTTCTGACGCCCCTGCCCTTTGCGACCCACCTAAAGCCCGGCTCTGCCCAACAGCCGTTCTTCGGGATCGTGCCCAAAGTTCTTGACCCCCAAACCGGGGAGGAGATCACATCGACCGAAGCGGAAGGCGTGCTAGTGCTCGCCGATAGCTGGCCGGGCCAGATGCGCACAGTCTGGGGCGACCATGAACGGTTCGAGAAAACCTATTTCTCCGACTACAAAGGCTACTACTTCACCGGCGACGGCTGCCGCCGGGATGCCGATGGTGACTACTGGATCACCGGGCGGGTTGACGATGTCATCAACGTGTCAGGTCACCGTATGGGCACCGCCGAAGTCGAAAGCGCGCTTGTGGCCCACGCCAAGGTCGCCGAGGCCGCTGTGGTAGGCTATCCGCACGACATCAAGGGGCAAGGCATCTACGCTTACGTCACCCTGATGAACGGCATCGAACCGAGCGATGAGCTGCGGAAAGAGCTTGAAACATGGGTCCGCACCGAAATCGGCCCGATTGCCAAGCCCGATCTACTGCAATGGGCGCCGGGGCTGCCGAAAACACGCTCTGGCAAGATCATGCGCCGCATCCTGCGCAAGATCGCTGAGGATGATTTCGCCACGCTGGGCGACACCTCAACCCTCGCGGAACCGGCAGTGGTGGACGACCTGATCGACAACCGCATGAACCGGAAGGACGCGTGATGGACGGGTCTGGAACACCGCAAGCCGCGCCTGTGCTGATCCTGCTTGGCCCTCCGGGTGCGGGTAAAGGCACGCAGGCGCGTCTGTTGGAAGAACGGTTCGGCCTCGTGCAGCTTTCCACTGGCGATTTGCTGCGCGCAGCCGTGGCCGCTGGGACGGACGCCGGGAATCAGGCGAAGGATGTGATGGACGCGGGCGGACTCGTCGGCGATGACATTGTCGTCGCAATCCTGCGCGACCGGATGGCGGAGCCTGACTGCGCCAAGGGCGTTATCCTTGACGGCTTCCCACGCACCACCGGACAGGCCGGAGCGCTGGACCGGCTGCTGACCGATAACGGTCAGGCGGTCAACGCCGCAATCTCGCTGATTGTGGACGACGTGAAGATGGTTGTGCGCATCTCGGGCCGCTTTACCTGCGGCGCGTGTGGCGAAGGCTATCACGAAGCGTTCAAGCCGCCGAAACAGGCCGACACCTGCGATGTCTGCGGCGCACGAGACATGCAGCGCCGGGCCGACGACACCCCCAAAACGGTGATGTCCCGGCTTGATGCCTACCACGCAGAAACTGCGCCGCTGCTGCGCTACTACGGCGACAAAGGCGTTCTGAAAGAGGTCGACGCGATGGGCGATATCAACGCTATCGCCCGCGACATCGCTAAGATCGCCGACCACGCCACAACCTGACCAAGAACACCCGTCGGGGCTACGGGCGCCGACGGTCCAAAGAACAACTTTTCAATGAAGGAGGAACGCCAACATGGCGGATCAATCAAAACCAACCAAAGCGGCAGAGGACGGCGCTGGCTATTGGTCAGCCAATATCCGGATCATCGTCGTCAGCCTGATTATCTGGGCGCTCGTTTCGTTCGGCTTCGGCATTTTGCTGCGGCCCATGCTGTCTGGCATTGCCGTCGGCGGCACCGATCTTGGCTTCTGGTTCGCCCAGCAAGGCTCAATCCTCGTCTTCCTCGCGCTGATCTTTTTCTACGCGTGGCGGATGAACAAGCTCGACCGTGAATACGGCGTAGAGGAGGACTGATCTGATGGACCAGTTTACACTGAACTTGCTGTTCGTGGGCGCTAGTTTCGCGCTCTACATTGGCATCGCCGTCTGGGCCCGTGCGGGCTCCACGTCGGAATTCTACGCTGCGGGTCGCGGCGTTCACCCTGTCACCAACGGCATGGCAACGGCGGCAGACTGGATGTCTGCTGCGTCGTTCATTTCGATGGCGGGCCTAATTGCCTTCACGGGCTATGACAATTCGTCGTTCCTGATGGGGTGGACGGGTGGCTACGTGCTTTTGGCGCTGCTTCTTGCCCCTTACCTGCGGAAATTCGGCAAATTTACCGTGTCTGAGTTTATCGGTGACCGTTTCTACTCCCCAACTGCACGTCTTGTCGCTGTGATCTGTCTGATCGTGGCCTCGACCACATATGTGATCGGACAGATGACAGGGGTGGGCGTGGCTTTTGGCCGGTTCCTTGAAATCTCCAACACGTCGGGCCTGCTGATCGGCGCGACCGTCGTGTTCGCCTACGCGGTGTTTGGCGGCATGAAGGGCGTGACCTATACGCAGGTTGCGCAATATGTCGTGCTGATCCTCGCCTACACGATCCCGGCTGTGTTCATCTCGCTGCAACTCACCGGCACGCCGATCCCGGCGCTTGGTCTGTTCTCTGAGACGACTGCAACCGGTGGTGAAGGCTCCGTCTACCTGCTGACGAAGCTCGACCAGATCGTCACCGAGCTTGGTTTCGCGAGCTATACTGAGGCGCATAAAGACAACCTGAACATGGTTCTGTTTACGCTGTCCCTGATGATCGGCACCGCCGGTCTGCCCCACGTCATCATGCGCTTTTTCACCGTGCCGAAGGTGTCTGACGCACGTTGGTCCGCGGGTTGGGCGCTGGTGTTTATCGCGCTGCTTTACCTGACGGCCCCGGCTGTCGGTGCGATGGCGCGCCTGAACATCACCGAACTGATGTGGCCCAATGGCACGGGTGGCGAGGCGGTTTCCGTCGAAACCATCGAAACGGCGCCGGAATACGACTGGATGCTGACTTGGCAGAAGACTGGTCTTCTCGATTGGGAAGACAAGAACGGTGACGGCAAGATTCAGTATTACAACGACGCATCCGAAGAGATGACAGCCAAGGCAGCGGAGAACGGTTGGGAAGGCAATGAGCTGACCAACTTCAACCGCGACATCCTTGTCCTGGCCAACCCCGAGATTGCCAACCTTCCGGGTTGGGTCATCGGTCTGGTCGCGGCGGGTGGCCTTGCGGCGGCGCTGTCAACGGCGGCGGGTCTGCTTCTGGCGATCTCTTCGGCGGTCAGCCATGACCTTGTGAAAGGCGCGATCAATCCGAACATCTCCGAAAAGGGCGAACTTCTGTCAGCCCGGATCGCGATGGCGGTGGCGATTGGTGTGGCGACCTGGCTGGGCCTCAATCCTCCGGGATTTGCGGCGCAAACCGTGGCCTTGGCCTTTGGTCTGGCGGCTGCGTCGATCTTCCCGGCTTTGATGATGGGTATCTTCTCGAAGCGCGTGAATAACGTCGGCGCGGTTGCGGGGATGCTGTCGGGCCTGATCTTCACGCTGGTCTACATCTTCCTGCATAAGGGCTGGTTCTTCGTTGCAGGCACCAATTCGTTCCCGGATACGGTGGACGGGTCGCTGTTCGGCATCCAGTCGACGGCCATCGGCGCGGTTGGTGCGATCATCAACTTCGCGGTTGCCTACGCGGTGTCGATGTCGACGAAAGACACCCCGCAAGAGATCAAGAACCTGGTCGAAAGCGTGCGTGTGCCTGCCGGTGCCGGTGCGGCTGTCGATCACTAAAACAGTTGGGGGCCAGCGGCATTGCGTCCGCTGGCCTCTTTCCATTTCTGCCTTTACCCTGTCGGCACTTCGGATGCCCTGATTGCGGGACCAATTGATGACCGACCCAACACTTTCCTTCCTTCCCCACCTGTCGCCCTACGACACCCTGCCTGAGCCGGTGTTTGTCGATATCGTCGCACGGCTTAAGCGTTTCGAACTGGCAGCAGGCGAAAAGGTCTATGCCTTCGACGACCGCCTCAAGGGTCTCTACATCATCGCAAGCGGTGAGGTTTCGGTTCGCGACGAAGCGGGGAACGAAGTCTCACTCCTCCAACGGGAAAACTCCTTTGCGGAACGTGGTTTGCTGAGGGATGGGCGCGCGGTCACCTCGGCACAGGCGACTAAGGACACGACCCTCCTCTGCCTGCCGCGCGATCTGTTTCACAAGTTGCGGGCGGAGCATGAACCCTTCCGCCGCTTCTTTGACCGCACCCGCGCCGATCGCACGCGAGAGGCGCAGCGGGCGTTTGATCTGACCAATGTGCGGGTTGAAACCCTAATGGTTGCAAACCCGATGACCTGCCCGCCGTCGATGACTATTCAAGACGCGGCGCGGCTCATGCGCGATAGACACATCTCTTGCCTTTGCGTTGTCGAGAACGACGCGCTCGCCGGCATCCTGACCTTGCGCGATCTGTCGAACAAGGCGCTGGCCGAGGGATTGGCGCTCGACACGCCCGTGCACGACTTGATGACAGCCAACCCGCGCACCCTGCCCCAATCGGCCATCGGCAGCGACGTGCTGCATATCATGATGGAACATCGGTTGGCGCACCTGCCCATCGTCTCGGCCGACAAACTCGTCGGGATCGTGACCCAAACCGATCTGACACGGTTTCAGGCCTCAAACACCGCCGGCCTCGTTTCCGACGCCGCACGGGCCGAAAGCGTTGACGCGCTGGCCAAAGTCACCGCGCGCATTCCACATCTGCTGGTGCAACTTGTCGCCGCCGGGAACCGCCATGATGTCGTGACCCGCATGATTACCGACATCGCCGATGTCGTGACGCGGCGACTGTTACGTTTGGCCGAGGACAGGTTCGGCCCGCCGCCCGCCCGCTACGTCTGGCTCGCCTGCGGCAGTCAGGGGCGGCAGGAACAAACCGGCGTGTCGGATCAGGACAATTGCCTTATTCTCGAGGACGGGTTGAGCCAAAACGACCTCGCCTATTTTGAACCGTTCGCGCAATTCGTCAGCGATGGTCTTGATGCCTGCGGCTACGTCTACTGCCCCGGCGACATGATGGCGACCAATCCGCGCTGGCGACAACCCCTGTCGGTTTGGCGCGACTATTTCCAGCAGTGGATCAAAAGCCCCAGCAAAGAGGCGCAGATGCTCGCCTCTGTCATGTTTGACCTGCGGCCCATCGGGGGCGATGCGTCGCTGTTCGAAGGACTTCAGACCGACACGCTTGAGGCTGCGGCGGCCAATTCGATCTTCACCGCCCATATGGCAAGCAACGCCCTGACCCACGCCACCCCGTTGGGGCTGCTTCGGGGGCTTGCCACCATTCGGTCCGGCGAGCATCGCGATACGATTGATATGAAGCTGAACGGCGTTGTGCCCGTGGTCGATCTGGGGCGGATGTATGCGCTGCAAGGCAAGCTTGATGTCGTGAACACCCGCGCCCGGGTTGAGGCCGCCATTGCAAGCGACATCATCAGCGAAAGCGGCGGGCACGACCTGCTGGACGCCTATGACCTCGTCGCGCAATCTCGGCTGGAACATCAAGCGACCCTTATCAAGCACGGCGAGGCGCCGAACAACTTCCTGCCGCCCGCGACGCTGTCGTCATTCGAACGCAGCCATTTGCGGGACGCCTTCGTGGTGATTAAAACGATGCAATCCGCGCTGATGCAAGGCCGGGGCGTCTTGGGATAGGCCGATGAAAATGGAGGAAGACATATGTTCTTCGAACTGATCGGCACCATCATTGCTGGCGCGGCTGCCGGGCTGATCGTCTGGGCGGTGAACCGGACGTTGAAGGGCCGCCTTCCGAAATGGCTGGTCCCCGTGGCCGCCGGGCTTGCGATGCTGGCAGCTACGATCACCAACGAATACAGTTGGTTTGACCGCACAAAGGCCACGATGCCCGACGGGATGATCGTCGCCCAAACGGTTGAGGAGAGCGCCTTCTACCGTCCGTGGACCTACGCGCGCCCGTTCGTGTCGCGCTTTGTCGCCGCCGACCCCGCCACCGCCCGCACCCATCCCGAACAACCGGATCAACGCATCGTTGACCTCGTGTTTTATGGTCGCTGGGCACGCACGGCTAAGGTGCCGATGCTGTTCGACTGCGCCGACACTCGGATTGCCGATATCGTTGACGGCATCGAATTCGGCGATGGCGGAGAAGTCCTGAACGCCGACTGGCGCACCGTTGACACCGACGACCCAATCCTGACCGCGGCCTGTACAGAGATGTGACATGAAAACCCTCAGCCTGCGCCTTCGCATCTTTCTGTTCTTCTGCCTGATCGGTTTTGGCGGGCTGATTATCACTGTAGGTGCGTTGTGGTTGGGGTTTCGGCAGCTTGGCGACCCGGATGCGCTGTCATCATTCGTGTCTTCCGGGCTCATCGCCGGCTTTGCGCTGCTCGCGCTCGTTACCTTCGTGTGGCGGCTGTTTGATGAAAACGTCAGCAAACCAATCGAAGGGATGGCCTCGCAACTTCGGGTTGGGGCTGCGGGTAACGCAGAAGCTAAGATTGACGCAGAGATGGCCAAATATCTTGGCGACCTCGCCCCGGCCGCGTCAGTTTTGCAGGAAAAGTTTGGCCAAGCCTCGGCGGATCATGCCGAGACCGTCTCCCAAAAAACCGCGCGACTGGAACGGCAACGCGCGCAATTGCTGCGGATCTTGTCCGACATTCCAATCGCCGTGATCGTCGCCACCCGTGACCACAAGATCGTTCTATATGACGGTCAAGCCGCCGATCTGATGGACCGCGAAGCCCCCGCCCGACTGAACTGCTCGGTCTTTGACTATCTGGATGAGGATGCGATCAGGGCGGTGCTGGCCGAGATGGAAAGCGACGCCGCCGCCCGTCGGAAAATCTCGATCAGCGGGAAATCCGGCGCTGTTTATTCCGGTCACATCCGCCTGTTCGGGATCGGTGCGGGCTATACCCTGATGCTTGAGCCGCTTGACCACGATGCCGCGCGGCCATTGGTTTACGACTTTGACCTACTTGACAAAGAACGCCCGACCGACCCGAACGATACATCCCTGCGCGATCTGACCCTTGTGGTGTTTGACAGCGAAACGACCGGGCTCGATCCGTTGAGGGATGAGGTCGTGCAACTCGGCGCGGTGCGCATCGTCAATGGCAGGATCGTTCCGGGTGAGGAGTTTGACAGCCTCGTCAATCCGGGCCGTCCGATCCCGGCGATTTCGACCAAGGTGCATCACATTACCAACGAAATGGTCACCGACGCCCCGCCCTTCACTGAGGTCTGCAAATCTTTCCACCGTTTCACCAGCGACTCCGTCATCGTCGCCCACAATGCGCCCTTCGATATGGCGTTTCTACATCGGCAAGCGGGTGTGTCGGGCGTGCAGTTCGACAATCCGATCCTTGATACGGTGCATCTGTCCGCGGTCGTGTTCGGCGGATCGGCCGAACATACGCTGGATGCGATTTGCGACCGGCTTGGGGTCGAGATTCCTGCCGACCGGCGGCACACGGCGTTAGGCGATGCCATTGCAACTGCCAAGGTCTTGGTCGCGATGCTACCCATTCTTGAGGCCCGCGGGCTGCAGACCTTCGGCCAAATCCGTGCCGAAGTTCGAAAGCACAGCCGTATTCTGAAGGTTCAGGAATAGCCCGGCCCTTACCCATCCCGCCCCTCATTCGTGCCGGAATCGCCCTATTTTCGGCATTGCCGGACCACAAACCCCTGCCAATCTTTCCTTACGCCTCCGACAGAGAGGTGCGCCAACAGGCCAGTTCCGGTTGATCCGGGAAAGAGAGTAGAGCATGGCAAGTCAGCATCCTCCGAAGCCGCAGGAGCCGAAAGAGCAGCCGACAAAGGAAGGCAGCGAAAAGCCGAAGCCACCTTTTCAGTTCGACGATTGGGCCGCGATCTGAAAACGCTTGCCGAGGGGCAAGGGCGACGCCATTCTGACGACGATGGCGACTCCTATATCCAGCATACGCAACCTTGGCCCGGCGATGGAAACCGCCTGTGAGCGGGCGAGTATTCACAGCGCCGAAGACATCCACGCATTAGGGGCCGACGAAACCTATCGGCGCCTGCTACAGTCTGGCAGCCGTCCGCATTTCATCGGCTACTACGTTTTGGTGATGGGATTGCAGGGCCGCCCGTGGAACGATTGCAAAGGGCGCGAGAAGGCCGATCTTCGCAAGCGATTTGATGCGATCAAGGCCGAGAGTTTCGACAAAGAGAAATCCGATTTCGAAGCGCAGCTTGACGCGATTGGCGTTATTGCAACGCCGGTGCCAAACGACTTGGATGGGCAAAAAGGGTCGAAAGTCTGAGGTGTGATGTTACGATGATTTACTTTAATTATTTTATTTAAGCAATTGATTTTGAAAGTTTATAATCTCACTAAATTCACACACATGTCGATTTTGACTACAAAATCGCCCCCTCACACCCCATATATCTTACATGGATGAGCTTACAAAAAGAGAACTAAAACGGCTTGAATCCGTGGCGCATGGGCTGGAGAACCTGTTGCCGCTGCCTGGAACGCAGATGCGGGTCGGGCTTGACGCGCTGTTCGGTCTGTTTCCCGTCGTGGGGGACGTGTTGGGCCTTGCGCCTGCGGCTTACATTATTCACCGCGCGCATCGGCTAGGGGCGCCGCGTCGGCTGGTGATCCGCATGGCGATGAACGTGATCGTTGACGCCGCCCTTGGTGCTGTGCCGGTTCTGGGTGACATCTTTGACGTTGGCTGGAAGGCCAACACGCGCAACGTATCGCTGCTGCGCGTGCATCTCGAAATGAAAACCGCCCACGCAGAAACTGCGCGGACGGCCATTCTGATCAATCCAGAAAGCGCTTAGCCGACCAGTTCGAGGCCGGAGAAGAAATAAGCAATCTCAACCGCTGCGGTTTCCTGTGCGTCGGAGCCGTGGACGGAGTTTTCGCCGATCGACAGCGCGAATTCCTTACGGATCGTGCCTTCGTCAGCTTCCGCCGGGTTGGTTGCGCCCATGACTTCGCGGTTTTTCGCAATCGCGTCTTCGCCTTCTAGAACCTGAACGACAATCGGCTCTGACGACATGAATTCGCACAGTTCGTCGTAGAACGGGCGTTCCTTGTGCACTTCGTAGAACACGCCCGCTTGCGCTTTCGTCAGGTGAATGCGCTTTTGCGCGATAACGCGCAGGCCAGCCTCTTCAAACTTGGCAACGATCTTGCCAGTCAGGTTGCGCTTGGTTGCGTCGGGTTTGATGATCGAAAATGTGCGTTGGATCGCCATGTGGTGTTTTCCTTGGTCTGTGGTTTGCGCCAGCGAAGCGCCTGCCCCGCCTGAATGGAATTTCGCCGCGCTCCTAACATGCGGTCAGGCGGTTGAAAAGCGGTGATTGACCGCGCCGCGCGTATGCTGCACACCCCGCGCATGTTGAAAATCGACCAGATCAGCTATTCCGTCGAAGGCCGACCGCTGATTGACGCGGCATCGGCCAATATTCCCACCGGCCACAAGGTTGGGCTTGTGGGGCGGAACGGCACGGGCAAAACCACCCTGTTCAACCTGATCCGGGGGGAGCTTGTGCTTGAAGGCGGCAAGATCGAACTGCCGTCCCGCGCCCGGATCGGCGGCGTCAGCCAGGAGGTGCCGTCATCTGACGTCTCGCTTCTCGACACGGTCTTGGCTGCCGACACCGAACGCGCCGAGCTTATGGCCGAGGCCGAAACAGCCACCGATCCGATCCGCATTGCTGAGGTTCAGACGCGCCTAGCGGATATCGATGCATGGTCGGCGGAGGCGCGTGCAGCCTCAATCTTGCGCGGCCTTGGATTTGACCCCGAAGAACAGTTGATGCCCTGTTCCGACTTTTCCGGCGGCTGGCGGATGCGTGTTGCCCTCGCAGCAGTGCTGTTTTCCGCCCCCGACCTGCTGCTGTTGGACGAACCTACAAACTACCTCGACCTTGAAGGGGCGATCTGGCTTGAAAACTACCTTGCACGCTATCCGCACACGGTTCTGATTATCAGCCACGACCGTGGGCTGCTGAACCGTGCGGTCGGCGCGATTCTGCATCTGGAAGACCGGAAACTAACGCTTTACCAAGGCCCATACGACACGTTTGCGGAAACCCGTGCCGCCCGGCTTGCGGCGGCGGAGTCCGAGGCCAAGCGGCAAGACGCCCGTCGCGCCCATCTGCAAAGCTACGTGGATCGTTTTCGCTACAAGGCCGACAAGGCCAAGCAGGCGCAATCCCGGCTGAAGATGATCCAGAAGATGAAGCCAATCACCCGGCCCGAGGAGGCCGCGCTAAAGGCGTTCACCTTCCCAAAGCCAGAGGAGCTTTCACCCCCGATCCTGCAGCTTGAAGGCGCATCGGTCGGCTATGGCGATACGACGGTGCTCAGCCGCCTTGATCTGCGAATCGATCAGGATGATCGGATCGCCCTTTTGGGTAAGAACGGTGAAGGAAAATCCACCCTTTCCAAACTGTTATCGGACCGCCTTCATGCGATGTCCGGGCGTGTCACCAAGACCAACAAGCTGCGGGTCGGTTATTTTGCCCAGCATCAGGTGGATGAGCTGTTCATCGACGAAACCCCGCTTGATCACATCCGCCGCTTGCGGCCCGACGAAACCCCGGCCAAGCTGCGTGCGCGGCTCGGTGGCTTTGGCATTGGGGCAGAGCAAGCGGATACGGTCGTCGGGCGGCTATCCGGCGGGCAAAAAGCGCGGCTGTCGCTGATGCTCGCCACCATCGACGCGCCGCATATGCTGATCCTTGATGAGCCGACGAACCACCTCGACATCGAAAGCCGCGAAGCGTTGGTGACGGCGCTGACCGAATATACCGGTGCGGTGATCCTTGTCAGCCACGACATGCATCTGCTGAGCATGGTCGCGGATCGGCTGTGGCTTGTGAAAGACGGAACCGTCAAACCCTATGACGACGACCTCGCCGCCTATCGCAAGATGCTGCTAAGCCGTGATGCGCCCGCGAAGACCGAAAAGCCAAAACCCGCAAAGCGCCCGACCCGCGATCGTGTGCTGACCTTGCGCGCCGAGGTGCGCAAATGCGAAGAACGGCTGACGAAGCTGAATGAGATGAGCGATAAGCTGGCCAAGAAGCTCGCCGACCCGACGATGTATGAGGGCGAACGCCTTGCCGAAGCCGAAGTCTGGCAACGCAAATATGCTGAGGTTCGCGAGGCGCTTGACCGGGCCGAGGATCTTTGGATGCGCGCGCAAGAAAGATTAGAAACCGCAGAGGGTTAGAGATGGAAGTTGCATCACTTTTGACAGCGTTCATCACGCTCTTCGTCGTGATCGACCCGCCAGGGCTGGCCCCGCTTTTCGTTGCGCTGACCCGCGGAGAGACGACGCAGCACCGCCGCGCCGTCGGCTTGCGGGCCTGTATCACGGGGGGCGCATTGCTCGCTCTGTTCGGGTTGTTCGGAGAGGCCGTGTTGGGCTTCGCCGGAATCTCCCTACCCGCCTTCCGTATCGCTGGGGGCATTCTGCTTTTCCTGACCGCCCTCGACATGCTGTTTGAACGCCGGACCAAGCGGCGGCGCGATCAATCGTCGAACGCGGATGATCCGTCGATCTTCCCGCTCGCGACACCCCTGATCGCCGGACCCGGGGCAATCGCGACGATGATCCTGCTGACCGGAGAGGCTGGTGACGACCTTGCCGCCAATATCGCGGTCTACCTGATCCTGCTCTCGCTGATCGTGCTTGTCTTCATCACGTTCCTTGCGGCAGGTCTGATCGAACGCGTGCTTGGCCCCACCGGGATCAACGTCGTGACCCGTCTGCTGGGCATGTTGCTGGCCGCGCTTTCGGTCCAATTCGTAATTGATGGCTTCATGGCTGTGATCCCGACCTGAAGCCCCTATATTGGGTGAAAGCGGCATTAACGAAGGGGAACCGATGGCCGGGGACGAAATTGGCAGGCTGATGTATCTTGTGCTGCTCGGTGCGGCAGTTCTGGCGTGGTTTATCGCGCAAAATCGCAATTCGCTTGGCAAGACGATGCAACATGCCGCTGTTTGGGGCTTGATCTTTGTCGGCGTCATCGCCGCTGTCGGGCTTTGGGGCGACATCCGCAAGGATGTGCTGCCGCAGCAAAATGTCATCGGAAACGGCGAAGTTGTCGAAGTGCCACGCGCGATTGACGGCCACTACTACCTGACATTGATGCTTGAGGGGGAGCCGGTGCGCTTTGCCGTCGACACGGGCGCGACGACAATGGTGTTGTCACCCGACGATGCGCGGAAGATCGGCCTTGATCCGAATGACCTCGCCTATCTCGGCCAAGCGCAAACGGCCAACGGAGTCGTCCGCACGGCAAAGGTGGTCTTGGACGAAGTGCGGCTTGGCAATATCACCGACCGGAACGTGGTTGCCTATGTGAATGAGGCACCGATGGACGGATCATTGCTTGGGATGAGCTATCTTGGCGAATTCGACCGGATCGAGATTACGGGCGACAACCTGATCCTGACCCGCTAACGCTCTGCCTTCTTTTCCCATCGCCCGCCGCTTTGCGCCCAGTATTCGGCGCTACATCCGGCATCCGTTAGCGCCTTCCACTGGGTCCGCGCGTTTTGCACGGCAGCATCATCGTTGCCGTCAAACAGGACGCAGCACCGCTCCATCCCATTGACCTCATCAGCGGAAATCTCCGCGCCATCTACCGTCATCAGGCACGCGGGTGTGTTCGGCAATTCCGCACGGGTGGTCAGCAGGATCGGCTGATCCGCATCGAACCCCGTTCCCGCGCAGCCATGCGGCAGGAACCCATCCTCCGGGCCAAGCCACAAACGCTGATCAAGCCATTTGCACCGGTCCTCGGACGTCGCGCGCACTGCGACGCGCCAGCCCGCCTGCCGCGCCTTGCCCAGAAGCATGGGCAACGTGACCTCAAGCGGGCTGTCCGTCAGGTGATAGAAAAACGCAGCGCCCATCAGCCCTCAAACTTGTCGCGGATCATCCGGTCGAGCGCCATGACCCCCCAGCCGGTCGCGCCCTTCGGCGCAAGCGTCGTGTCGGATTTGACGCTGGCAACCCCGGCGATGTCGAGGTGAATCCAGGGCGTGTCTTTCTTGATAAATCGTTGCAGGAATTGCGCTGCGGTGATTGATCCCGCGGCCCGTCCGCCAACGTTCTTCATATCGGCAATCCGGGACTTCAGCGCGTCGTCATAGGCTTGGCCCAGTGGCAAGCGCCACGCGCCTTCGCCTTCGGCCTTCGCGGCCTTTAGGAACGCATCGGCCAGCGCATCATCATTGGAAAACACGCCCGCGTTTTCATGACCAAGACCGATGATGATCGCACCGGTGAGCGTGGCGAGGTCGATAACCCCCGTCGGTTCAAATCGATCCTGCGCATACCAAAGCACATCCGCAAGGACGAGCCGCCCTTCGGCGTCGGTATTGATAATCTCAACCGTGTCGCCCTTCATGGACTTTACGACATCACCGGGGCGCTGCGCCTTACCGTCGGGCATGTTTTCAACCAGCCCGACAAGGCCCACAACATTCGCCTTGGCCTTGCGCAGCGCGAGCGTCCGCATAACGCCGGCAACGACACCCGCGCCGCCCATGTCCATCGTCATGTCTTCCATACCGCCTGCGGGTTTGATCGAGATGCCGCCGGTGTCAAAGACAACGCCCTTACCGACCAACGCGAATGGCTTGTCGCCTTTCTTGCCGCCGTTCCACTGCATCACGACAACCTTGGACGGGGACTCCGACCCCTGCCCGACACCCAGCAGCGTGCGCATCCCAAGCTTTTCAAGGTCCGCTTCTTCAAGGATTTCGACATCCAACCCGATTTCCTGCATCGCGGCGAGCCGCGCGGCGAAATCGTCCGTGGTTAGAACATTCGCAGGCTCATTCACAAGATCGCGGGTGAAGAACACACCTTCGGCAATTGCGGCCATCGGGGCGGCTTCGGCGGCAACCTCTTCGGGTTTGTTGGCCATGAAGGTCATCGCGGGCGCCGGATCCTTCGCATCAGACTTGTAGGCGTTGAAATCGTAGCCGCGCAGCGCGAGACCAAGGGATACGTCCGGCGCGCGGTTGAGGTTTCCGGCCAGCACTAGCAGCGGCGAGGTTCCGGCGGCTTTTGCAATCTCTGCCCCGGCCTTGCGGGCATCTTCGGTCGACGGGCGGCGATCAAGGCGGGCGACGATCAACGCTTCGGCCTTCATGCCGGCGGGCCAAGACAGTTCTTTGGTTTCGCCGAGCTTCATCTTGGCGAAACCCGGTGCGTCCGCCATCCGGGCCAGCGCCCCTTTGGTTAGACGGTTCACGCGACGTGCGGTCTGGTCCATCTTACCATCTTCGCCAAGAAAGACCGCCACGCGCCCTTCCCATTCTGCAATCGCGTCGAGGTCGGTTTCCTTGAAGTTGATTTCTCTCGGCGTGGTCATAGAACTCTCCTGAATCTGGTTGCGGCCATTGGTAGACCCTTGTTCGCGGATTGGCCAGATAGCAGTTTTCCCCGCCCGCCAAATCCGCTAGGTTGCCGAGCAATTCGGGTGTTTTGAGGAGTGCGGCAGTGGCGAGATTCGACAGATACATGCTGTCGCAACTCATGGTGCTGTTTGGCTTCTTTTCGCTTGTGCTGGTCATGGTCTATTGGGTGAACCGCGCGGTTCTTCTGTTTGACCAGTTGATCGCAGACGGCCAATCCGCCGTTGTTTTCCTTGAATTTACCGCCCTGACATTGCCGAACGTCATCCGCGTCGTACTACCGATTTCGGCCTTTGTCGCGACGGTCTACGTGACCAATCGCCTATCCTCCGAAAGTGAACTTGTCGTCATGCAGTCGACCGGGTTCAGCGGGTTTCGGCTGGCGCGGCCCGTCGTTTACTTCGGTTTGATCGTGGCGCTGCTGTTGTCCGTTCTGACGCACTTCCTTGTTCCCGCGTCGAACCGCGAATTGGCGGAGCGGCGGGATGAGATTTCCGAAGACATCGCCGCGCGGTTTCTAAGTGAGGGCAGTTTCCTTCACCCGACCGCCGGGGTCACATTCTACATCCGCGAAATCAGCCCAGCCGGAGAGTTGCGCGACATTTTCCTGTCCGACAGCCGCAGCGCGTCTGAAACCACGACCTACACCGCGAAACGGGCGCTGTTGGTCTACGACTCCGGCACGCCAAAGCTGCTGATGTTCGACGGCATGTCGCAGGCCCTGCGCGACGATGGGCGGCTGTTCACGACCAGCTTCAACGATTTCGCCTACAATATCGGCGGGCTGATACAGGACACGGGCGACCGCCCTCGCAGCCCCAGCCAGCTTTCGACGGCTGAGTTGCTGTCGATGACACCCGCCCTGCTCGAAGAAACCGGCACGACGCGCACGGCCTTTCTGAACGAGGCGAACAACCGCTTTTCGCAACCCCTGCTGGCCGTTGTAACCGCCTTGGTCGGGTTTTCCTGCCTGCTGCTTGGCGGGTTCAGCCGGTTTGGCATTTGGCGCCAGATCATCCTAGCCGTCGTGTTGCTGGTGATCCTGAAATCCATCGACAACAAGATGTCAGACCTCGCGTGGCGGGACGATTCACTCTGGGTGCTGCTTTATGTGCCGATCCTGCTTGGGGTTGTCCTGTCAGCGGCGATCCTTTGGCTGTCCGCCCACCCGACCCTGTTCAAGCGCTGGCGGAGGGCGGCTGGATGAGGCTGCATTTCTACTTCGCCCGCAAGTTCGTCTGGACATTCGCGCTCGTCTTCGGAGTGTTCCTGGGCATTCTGCTGCTGATCGACATTGCCGAACAGTTGCGCAAGTTTGACAGCAGTGAGGTCAGCCTGACCGAACTCGTCGCGCTCTCCGCGCTGAACGTCCCGGAGACACTCTATCGCATTCTGCCGCTTATCATCATCCTGTCGACCGTCGCGCTGTTTCTGGCCCTTGCGAGGTCAAGCGAGCTGGTCGTCACCCGCGCGTCGGGCCGCTCTGCGATGCGGGCCTTGATCGCGCCGGTTCTGGTGGCTTTGGCCATCGGGGTCGCAGCGGTTGCGATATTCAACCCGATCGTCGCGGCAACGTCGAAGGAATACGAGGCCCGCTCTCGTGCCTACGCGTCTGGCGACGCGAGCGTTTTGTCGGTGTCCGAAGACGGCCTATGGCTGCGCCAAGGCAGCGAGGACGGCCAGACCGTCATTCACGCACAGGAAGCGAACCTTGACGGCACCCGCCTGCGCTACGCAAGCTTCATGACCTTTGATCGCGAGGGCCTGCCGATCCGCCGGATCGAAGCGGAAACCGCCACGCTTGTCGAAGGGGCGTGGCTGCTGATCGGCGCGAAAATCTGGCCCCTCGCCGGGTCCGATAATCCAGAACGGGACTCGCAGTTTCACGCGGGCTACCGCCTGCCTTCTGACCTGACCCGTGATCAGATACGGGACAGCTTTGGCACGCCAAGCGCCATCGCGATCTGGGACTTGCCCGCCTTCATCGACCGCCTTGACCGCGCCGGATTTTCCGCCCGCAGCTATCGCGTCTGGTTTCAGATGGAGCTTGCCCTGCCGTTCATGTTGGTTTCAATGGTGTTAATTGGGGCCGGCTTCACCATGCGGCATACGCGCTTTGGTCGGACGGGGATTATGGTGTTGTCGGCGGTTCTATTGGGGTTTGGTTTGTTCTTTATCCGCAATTTCGCACAGGTTCTCGGGCAGAACGGGCAGATCCCGATCACCCTCGCCGCGTGGGCGCCCCCTGTCGCAGCAATCCTGCTGTCGCTCGGGCTATTGCTGCATATGGAGGATGGCTGATGCTGCGTGCCTTCGTCGTCTTCCTTCTGCTGACATGCGCGGCGGCCACCGCGCAGGCGCAGAACGGTGCCAGCCTGATCGCGGACAGCGTGCGGATCGACGGCACCAGCCAGCTGGTGGCCGAAGGTAATGTTGAGGTGTTCTACGAAAGCGCCCGGCTTCAGGCCCGGCGGATCACGTTTGACCGCGCCACTGGCCAGCTTCAGATCGAAGGACCGCTGACCGTGACCGAAGGCGACGGAGTGCTGCTGCTCGCCGACAGTGCGGAACTTTCCACCGATCTGCGCAACGGGATCATGCGCGGCGCACGGATGGTGCTGGACCAACAGCTTCAGCTTGCCGCCGCCGAGATAAACCGCGTCGGCGGGCGGTATACGGAGCTTTACAAGACCGTCGCGTCCTCCTGTCAGGTCTGCCCAAACAACCCCGTCCCGCTATGGCAAATCCGGTCGCGGCGGATCATCCACGATCAGGAAGAACGCCAGCTTTACTTCGAAAACGCGCAACTTCGGGTGATGGACGTTCCGATCTTCTACTTACCTCGCCTGCGCCTGCCCGATCCGACCTTACAGCGGGCGACCGGTTTTTTGATCCCGACGATCCGAAGCAACTCCCGCCTTGGGTTCGGGCTGAAGGTTCCGTATTTCATCCGGCTGGGCGATCACCGGGATCTAACGCTGACGCCGTATTTTTCCGGCTCCACCCGCACGCTGGAGCTTCGCTATCGGCAGGCGTACCGCACGGGCGACATCACGTTTGAAGGCGCGATCTCCGACGATGACATTCGGCCAAACGAAACCCGCGGCTATCTGTTTGCTGATGGGAAGTTCGACCTGCCCCGCGACTTCGAACTGACCTTTGATTTGGAGGTCGTGTCTGACGACGCCTATCTGCTTGAATACGGCTATTCCGACAAAGACCGGCTGGACAGCGAGGTGATGATCGGTCGCGCCCGCCGGGATGAGCTGATTAGGACAGAACTCGTTTATTTCAAATCGCTCCGCGATACGGAGAACAACGACACGATCCCATCCGTCCTTGGCGGCGCTTTGTATCACCGACGTTTTGAACCGGCGTTCTTTGGCGGTCAGGCCGATCTGCGGCTTGAGGGCGAAAGCCTCTACCGCCGATCAACCACCCCCGGCAACGATGGCCGTGATATGGCGAGCCTGTCCGCACAGCTTGACTGGCGCCGCGACTGGACGCTTGGCAATGGGATGGTGGCGGCGGTTCTGGGACAGCTTGATGCTGATTACTTCGCCGTCGCGCAGGGCGGTCCGGGTGAGGAGGAAGGGTTCTTCCACAGCGCCACAATCGGCACCGAACTTCGCTGGCCCATGGCCCGGTCCGGGGCAAACGGCGTATCCCACCTGCTTGAACCGGTCGTTCAAGTCCTCTGGACCGATGAAAACCTGCGCAACGTCCCGAATGAGGACAGCACGCTGTTGGAGTTTGACGAAGGCAACCTTTATTCCCTCTCGCGCTTTCCCGGCGGTGATGTGCTGGAACGCGGGCTGCGTGCCAATGTCGGCCTGACATGGACGCGCTATGATCCTAAGGGGTGGAGCATGGGGCTGACCGTTGGCCGTATCTTCCGCGCCGACGATCTGGGCCAGTTCACCGCCGGGTCCGGCCTGCCTGGCACAAGCTCTGACTGGCTGGCGGCGTTGCAACTAAAACTGCCGGGCAATATTTCGATCCTGAACCGGGCGCTGTTCGATGACAGGCTGGAATTCACCCGCAACGAAACGCGCCTTGATTGGCGCAGCGAACGGGTCGCGCTTGCGTCTTCCTACATCTGGATGGACGCCGCCCCCGCCGAAAACCGCCCTGAGACATCGGAATGGAGTCTGGACGGCGCGTTCAGGATCAACGAAAACTGGACAGGTAAGGCAGATTGGCGCTTTGATTTCATAGCGGATCGCGCCGCACGGGCCGGGATCGGGCTGGAATACGAAAACGAGTGTGTGAAAGTCGATCTTTCCCTCTCGCGTCGGTTTACAAGCTCGACTAGTGTAAGCCCAACAACGGACTTCGGTCTGACAATATCGCTGACCGGGTTTGGCACGAACGGATCGAACCGCCGCTATTCCCGCAGATGCACCGGATAAGGAAAGAGCAGACGGACATGCACTTTTTCAAACGCGCGCCCCTCCTCCTCACCCTCTTGGTCGTTGGCTTTGCCGCGCTGCCCGCGATGGCGCAAACGCTGTTTTCCCCGGCGATTATCGTCAACGATGCGGTTGTCACGAATTATGAGCTCGACCAGCGGCTTAAATTCCTGCGCTTGCTGAACCAACCCGGCAATATCGAGGATGAAGCGCGCCAAGGTCTGATCGACGACCGCCTGCGCCTTCAGGCTGCCGATGCGCTTGGTATCGAAGTCACGGAAGAGCAGATCGCAGAAGGCATGTCTGAATTTGCGGGCCGTGCAGAACTGACAACGGAACAATTCATTCAGGCCATCGGTCAAGGTGGCATTGAAGAACCCGCGTTCCGCGACTTCGTGAAAGCCGGTATTGCGTGGCGCGAAGTCGTCCGCACCCGCTTTGGCCCCCGTGTTCAAATCACTGAGTCAGAAATCGACCGCGCCCTCGCCCTGTCAAGCAATGCAGGCGGCGTGCGCGTTCTGCTGTCCGAGATCATCCTGCCCGTCACCCCCGCCAATGCAGCGGCCCAACGTCGCCGGGCAGAGCAGATCAGCCAGATATCGACCCTACCCGCCTTCGCATCCACTGCGCGAAGCGTATCGGCGGCCCCGTCGCGCGGTCGTGGCGGACGGATCGACTGGGTTCCGATTGGCAACCTGCCCCCAGCGATCCGCACACAAGTCCTGACCCTCAGCCCCGGCGAGGTTTCGGACCCGATCGATATTCCGAACGGCATCGCGCTGTTCCAGCTTCGCGCGATTGAAGAAACCGGCGCGCCGGAACAAAACACTGTCTCGGTCGAATACGCCGCGTATTACATCCCCGGCGGTCGCAGCGAACAGGCGCTCGGCCAAGCAAGCCGCATCCGCGACCGGGTCGATACCTGCGATGACCTATACGGCGTCGCAAAGGATCAGCCGCCCGAAGTTTTGGAGCGTGACACCCTGCCAACCGCCGAAATCCCCGGCGACATTGCGATGGAACTTGCCAAGCTTGACGATAACGAGGTTTCGACAGCCCTCACCCGCGCAGGTGGCGATACGCTCGTCTTCCTAATGCTGTGCGGTCGGGTCAGCGAACAAGCCGCCGACATTTCGCGGACGGATCTGCGCCAGCGCCTCACCAATCAACGTCTTGCGTCCTACGCCGATAGCTACCTCGCCGAATTGCGGGCCGAGGCGACCATCGTAACCCCATGAGCCAAGCGCCCATCGCGCTGACCTGCGGCGAACCTGCCGGCGTCGGCCCGGAGCTTGCAGTAAAGGCGTGGGAACGGCTGAAAGGGGAGCTTTCGTTCTTTCTGATCGGTGATCCCGCGCATTTGCCGGAGGGCCGCCCGTTCGAGATTATCTCCGACCCCGCCGACGCAGTATCCGTGATGCCGCGCGCCCTGCCGGTTTTGGAGCACCCCTTCCCTGCACAAGCGACGCCCGGAGTACCGGACCCCAAAAACGCCCAAGCCATACTCGACATCATCGCCAGGGGCGTGCAGCTTGCACAGTCCGGCGCGGCCTCCGCCTTGACCACGGCGCCGATCCACAAGAAGGCACTGATCGACGGGGCCGCGTTCAAGTATCCCGGTCACACCGAATACCTCGCCGCGCTGACCGGCGCCGACCGGGTCGTCATGATGCTGGCGAGTCCCGACCTGCGCGTGGTTCCCGTGACGATCCACATCGCGCTTGCCGATGTGCCAGCCGCGTTGACCGAAGACCTCCTGCGCGACACGATCCGTATCACGCACGAGGCGCTGATCCGCGACTTTGCCCTCCCGGCGCCCCGGATCGCCGTCGCGGGACTGAACCCCCACGCGGGCGAAAGCGGGGTGATGGGTCAGGAAGACCTGCGCCTGATCGCGCCTGTTATCGATCAACTCCAATCCGACGGCCTCAGCATAACCGGCCCACACTCCGCCGACACGATGTTTCACGCAAAAGCCCGCGGCCAGTATGACGTCGCGATCTGCATGTATCACGACCAAGCCCTAATCCCGATCAAGACGCTCGATTTCGACCGGGGCGTGAATGTCACGCTTGGTCTGCCCATCATTCGCACATCGCCAGACCACGGAACCGCATTCGACATCGCGGGACAAGGCATCGCCAATCCATCCTCAACCATCGAAGCGCTCCGCCTCGCCGCAGAAATGGCGCAGGCACGCACGGCAGGCCGATGACCGATACCGCTTTCAAAAAATATCCCCGCCGGAGGCATAAAATCTCTTTGACCGGCGCTGCTTGGCAGACGGACGGCCTGAGTATTTTTAGCAAGATGAAACCAAGGGGCGGCGCATGATCGATTCCTTGCCGCCTTTACGAGAGGTCATCGCGACACACGGCCTGTCAGCGCGAAAATCGCTTGGGCAGAATTTCTTGCTGGACCTAAATCTGACCGCCAAGATCGCGCGGCAGGCTGGCGATCTGAGCGGTGCGGACGTGCTAGAGATCGGCCCCGGCCCCGGTGGTTTGACGCGAGGACTGCTGGCCGAGGGAGCCCGACGGGTTCTGGCCGTTGAAAAAGACCCTCGTTGCCTGGCAGCGCTGCGGGAGATTGCGGAGGCTTATCCCGGGCGACTCGAAGTTATCAATGCGGATGCGTTGGACCTGAACGTCGCCGACCACCTTACCGCGCCGATCAAAGTAGTAGCGAACCTGCCCTACAATGTCGGGACAGAGCTGTTGGTACGGTGGCTGACACCGGACAGTTGGCCACCGTTCTGGGACAGCCTGACGCTGATGTTTCAGAAAGAGGTTGCCCAACGGATCGTCGCCCAGCCGGGCAGCAAGGCTTATGGGCGCCTTGCGGTTCTGGCGCAGTGGCGGGCGGAGGCGCAGATCGTAATGACTCTACCGCCCGACGCCTTCACGCCGCCGCCGAAGGTGCATTCATCCGTCGTGCATCTGAAACAGCGGGCGGAGCCGCTTTTCCCCGCCGATCCCGTGCTTCTTGGCAGACTGGTGGCTGCGGCCTTCAATCGGCGGCGCAAGATGTTGCGCGCCGCCTTAAAGGGGTTTGCGCCCGGCATTGAGGATCATCTTATCGCAGCGGGCATTGCCCCGACCGAACGGGCCGAACAGCTTTCGATTGAGGAATTTTGCGCCCTCGCCCGACAGATTGCCGGAACAAGCTGACCGCCCCTCGCCTACTCGGCGGCTTCGGGTGTATCCGGGTTTTGGTCCGAGTTTTGCTGCGGCTCCGATTTCGGTGCGCGCGGCTTGCGCTGACGTTTCGGCTTTGGCGCAGTTTCGGGCGTCTCAACCAAACCGCTGTCACCTTCGCTGGTCACATCGAGCGGCGCTGCATCGGGCTGCGGCGCGTTGGCCGGGTCCTGCTGACGCGGTGTATCCTCGCGGTCATTGCGCTGCTGTTGTTGTTGCGCCTGACGGTCGCGCTGCTGCGCTTCCTGTTCGGCGCGTTTGGCTTCCGCCTCTCGTTGGGCTTCGCCAAGCAATCTTGTGTAATGCTCCGCGTGTTGCTGAAAATTCTCAGCGGCGACACGGTCATTTGCCAGCTGCGCATCACGCGTTAACTGCTGATACTTGTCAATGATTTGCTGCGGCGTGCCGCGCACTTTGCCCTCAGGTCCGGAACTGTCAAAAACACGATTGACGTTATTCCCGGAGGAGGAACGATTGCGGTTCTGCTTGCCGCGCGAACGATTTTTGGATGATCTCATATTTTTACTTCGTAAAGGCCTTGATGTGGCATTTGCCTTAACCGCTACCGCGCCTTGGCGCGAGGTCTTTTGAACCGGGTCAGACTATGTGCTGGCTTACTAACAAGGGGGACCGGAAGTGCGATCACCAGCCTCGTATCCCTGAGTAAACACGACCCGCGCATGGGGGCAAGCAGAATCTACCCGGAATGCGGAAAAACGCCCATTTCCTGTCAAAACGTCGCGGAAAGTCAGCCTAATTGCCCTAAAACTACCCTGTTGTGGCCTGCAAGGTCCTGCTTCACTTCGATCTTCTGAAATCCGGCTTGGCCAAACAACCCGGCAACCAGATCGGCTTGGCCAGAGCCGATTTCGACGATCAACCACCCCTGCGGCGCAAGCACGTTCGGCGCATCGGCGCAGATCGTTCGATAGGCGGCAAGCCCGTCGCCGCCCGGGGTCAGCGCTTCTGCCGGTTCCCAATTGGCAACCTCCGGGGATAGTGCGGCCATCTCCGCTTCGGTGACATAAGGCGGGTTGGACAGGATTAGGTCGACGGGTCCCGTGATGCCTGACAACCAGTCACCGGATTGAAACGTCGCGCGATCCGCCACACCAAGGGCTGTGGCATTGCGGCGGGCCACATCCAACGCCGCTTTCGACGCATCAACGCCGAGGCCGGTTGCGCTGGCACGCTCCGCCAGAACAGACAAAAGAATGCAGCCCGACCCGGTGCCAAGGTCGAGCACTCTGTCCCCCGGACGGGATAGCGCGGCTTCAACCAGCAGTTCCGTCTCAGGCCGTGGATCGAGCACGTCGGGCGTAACAATGAAATCCCGCCCGAAAAACGCGCGACGCCCGGTGATTTGGGCGACGGGCTGGCGGGCTTCGCGTGCCGTGATCGCCTTGTTGAACCGATCCAGCGCGGTATCAGGCATGTCGTCCGGCATCACCAAAGTCAGCCGGTCGCGGGAAATCCCTAACGCATGGGCCAGCAGAACCCGTGCATCCCGCGCCGGATCATTCACACCCGCCGCGCGAAGGCGCTGCACTGCATCCCGCAGCGCATCCTGCGCCGTGGTCATGCGCCCATCTCGGCCAGTTTGCTTGCCTGATCGTCGGCGGTCAGCGCGTCGATCACCTCATCCAAATCGCCCTGCATCACTTGATCAAGCTTGTAGAGCGTGAGGTTGATCCGATGGTCGGTCATGCGCCCTTGCGGGAAATTATAGGTGCGGATGCGTTCCGACCGGTCGCCGGAGCCAACCTGTGCCTTCCGGTCGGCGGCGCGTTCGCTGTCGACCCGCTGGCGCTCCAGATCGAACAGCCGTGTCTTTAGAACCTGCATCGCGATTTCACGGTTCCGGTGCTGGGATTTTTCGGAACTGGTGACGACGATGCCGGACGGGATATGCGTGATCCGAACCGCGGAATCGGTCGTGTTGACGTGCTGCCCGCCTGCGCCGGAGGATCGCATCGTATCGATCCGCAAGTCGTTGGGATCAATTGCGATATCAACATCTTCGGCTTCTGGAAGAACGGCGACGGTTGCGGCTGACGTGTGGATACGTCCGCCGGACTCCGTTTCAGGCACACGCTGCACCCGGTGCACGCCGGATTCATATTTCAACCGCGCAAACACGTTGTCGCCTTGGATATTGGCCACAACCTCCTTGATGCCGCCAAGCTCTGTCGCGCTTTCTTCAAGCACGGTAAAGCGCCATCCCCGCGCCTCGGCGTAGCGTTGATACATCCGAAGCAGATCACCTGCGAACAGCGCCGCCTCCTCCCCGCCGGTGCCGGGCCTGATTTCGATCAACGCAGGTCGGGCGTCTGCCGCATCTTTCGGCAATAAGGCGAGTTGCAGCGCGGCTTCCTCATCCGGCAGACGTTGGCGAAGCCTGGGTAGCTCCTCCTCCGCCAGTTCGCGCATTTCGGGATCAGCCAGCATCGCCTCGGCGTCTTCCAAATCGGAAAGCAATTGACGGTAGCCCGCGATTTGTTCGACAACCGGTTTCAGCTCCGAATATTCGCGGGCGAGCGTCGCTATCTCAGCCCCTGATGCACCCTCGGCCATCTTAGCCTCAAGATACTCGAATCGTTCCGTGATCTGGGTGAGCTTTTCTGTGGGAACCATGCTCCCCAATCCCTCAAACGCGTGATTTGGTCAAGGGGCTGTGGCGTGCTATGATTCCTGCATGACACGTCTGATCGTTCTTTTTGCCTGCCTTGCGGGCCCCGTTTGGGGCGACGTCAATCAGGGTGGGCGCACCATCGATTGCTACTGCACAGACAAGGTCGGGGCGCGGGTCGAGTTGGGCGAAGAAATCTGCCTGTTCGTCGATGGACGGGCCTTCATGGCGCGGTGCGAGATGTCGCTGAACAATCCCATGTGGCGCGAAACCGGGCGGGCCTGCGTGTCGTCAAAGCTCCAACCGCCGATGCAAAGCGTCAACCCAGCCGCTGATCCGGGCGGCATTGACGCCGAGATCTGACGCCCCAAACCGCAAACGCCCGTGAATGGTCAGCGAGGTTGTTGCCGCGCTCTCCGTGGCCGATGCTGTCGTTAAATCAGGAAACCCGATAACGCGCGACCGGGTGGCGTAGGTTACCATACCCTCCTCCGGTGATCCGGCGAGCCGCTTTGTTCTCGGCGAGGTCAGCGCGACCGCATCAAACGCCTCAAGCAACTGCGCGGCGGGGATGTCATACTCCGCCCGAAACGCCGCATGGCCTGCGGTGACGTCAAACACTTCTCCGCTCGGCGCATCGGCCGGAATATCCAAAGCGTGGTGCCATCGGTCGGGGTGGAGCGGCGCAAGCCGCACATAGGCAACCGCCGCACAAAAAAGCAGCAGAAGCACACCAATAGTCTTTAGAATCATTACGTTAAGCCCTTATCGCATCCCAACGCCGGGCAGCAGGCAGAGCATTTCATAGACAAGGTTCGCCCCAACCAGCGCCGTGTTCCCAGACGGATCATAAGGCGGCGAAACCTCTACCAAATCGCCCCCGACGATGTTCAAACCCTGAAGCCCCCGCAGCAGTTCCATCGCCTGCGGAGTCGTCAACCCGCCAATCTCGGGCGTTCCGGTGCCGGGGGCATAGGCGGGATCAAGGCTGTCGATGTCATAGCTGATATATATCGGGGTTGCGCCGACTTCCGCGGCGATGCTGTTCGATAACGTATTCAATGGCTTATGCCAAAGCTCCCGCGCTTGGATGACGTTGAATCCCCACCCTTTCGGATCGTCGAAATCACCGCCAGTATAGCCCGTGCCCCGCAGCCCGATTTGCCAGACTTTCTTAGGGTTCAATAGCCCTTCTTCATAGGCGCGACGAAAGACGGTTCCGTGCGCCTCTTTTTCTCCGAACATATGATCGCCGACGTCCGCGTGGGCATCGACATGAACCAGCGCGACCGGGCCGTGCTTCTTTGCGATGGATCGCAGGATCGGCAAAGTCAGCGTATGATCGCCGCCAAGGGTCAGCGGCGTGACGCCGTGCTTCAACATCGCATCGTAATATTCTGTTATTATTGAGATAGTCTTGCCGAGATTGAACGTGTTGATCGGCACATCGCCAAGGTCAGCGACCTGGAGGTGATCGAAAGGCGCGGCACCCGTCTGCACGTTGTAGGGCCGGATCATCGCGCTTTCGGCGCGGATCTGTTTCGGGCCGAACCGCGTGCCGGATCGCCAGCTTGTTCCGATATCGATGGGCACGCCGATGATTCCGACATCCAGCCCCTCTGGCCCATCCGCTTGTGGCAATCGCATAAAGGTGTTCGGCCCCGAAAATCGGGCGAGGTCATTGCCGCTGATGGGTTGGTTGGGCATCTTAGAAGCCTCACATAGTCGATTGTATCCAAACGAAATTCATACAGGTAAGGCCAGCTCTACCGTGCGGGCAAAGAAACTCGCCCCGACTGGCGCGACATCGTCGTTGAAGTCATAGGCCGGGTGGTGCAGCCCTGCGCTTTCGCCTTGGCCGAGGAATAGATAGCACCCCGGTCGGCTTTGTAGCATGTAGGAGAAATCCTCCGCCCCCATCTGCTGCCCGTCGTTGCCATCGACGGCCGCGTCGCCCGAAACCCGCTTCGCGACATCGACGGCGAAGGCTGTGCGATCCGCATCGTTGATCGTCGCCGGATACTGCTGATCGTAGATCAATTGCGCCTCAACCCCATACGCCGCCGCCTGCCCGGCGACGACCTCTTCCATCCGGCTTTCGATCAACTCCCGCACGCCGGTATCAAATGACCGGACCGTCCCACCGACAAAGGCGGTTTGCGGCACGATATTCTCCGCCGAACCGGTATGTATCTGAGTCACCGAAATCACCAGATCATCGGTCGCGAGGGTGTTTCGACTGACAATCGTCTGAATAGCGCTGACGATCCCGACCGCCGCCACGATCGGATCACGGGTCTGGTGCGGATACGCGCCGTGCCCGCCCTGCCCGGTGATGTGAATTTCGAACGTGTCGACCGCCGCCATGATCGGCCCCGGCGTGGTGATAAAACGCCCGACATCTTCGTTTGGCAGGTTGTGAAGGGCATAAACCTCCTCAACCTCGAACCTGTCGAACACGCCTTCGTCGACCATCACGCCAGCGCCCCCGCCGTTTTCTTCGGCGGGTTGAAAGATCAGCGCTACGCGCCCAGCGAAGTTGCGGGTTTCAGCAAGGTAGCGGGCCGCGCCGAGCAACATCGCGGTGTGCCCGTCATGACCGCAGGCATGCATTTTTCCTGGGATGGTTGAGGCATGGGGAACGCCCGTCACCTCCTCAATCGGCAGGGCGTCCATATCGGCGCGAAGGCCAATCGTGCGCCCCGGTTTCTGGCCATTGATGATGGCAACGACACCTGACGTTGCGATCCCTTCGTGGATTTCATCAACTCCGAATTCACGCAACCTTTCAACAACATATGCCGCAGTCTTATGGCAATCGAACGCCAGCTCCGGGTGCTGATGCAGATACCGGCGCCATGTTTTCATATCATCGGAGAAGTCGGCAATACGGTTGACGACGGGCATGGTGGACTCCTGAACACACGCGTGACTAACTAGCACAAAGCCTTCCTTACCTGCGGACAAGATGCAATGACGAATGATTCCGACGCCCTTGTGAACGATCCAAACGGCGGCGTTCCGCGCCTACTGGAAATCATGCGACGCCTGCGCGACCCGGATACTGGTTGCCCCTGGGATGTCGAACAGGATTTCGCATCAATCGCGCCCTACACCATCGAAGAAGCCTACGAGGTTGCCGACGCGATTGAGCGGAAGGACTGGGCGGATCTGGAAGGCGAGCTTGGCGATCTGCTGCTGCAAACCGTCTATCACACGCAGATGGGCGAGGAATCCGGGCTGTTCAGTTTTGACAGCGTAACCCGCGCGATTTCCGATAAGATGGTCGCCCGCCATCCGCATGTCTTCGGCGATGAAAGCCGTGACAAGTCCGCCGACCAGCAAACCCGCGATTGGGAAAAGATCAAGGCGGCGGAGCGTGCGGCGAAGGCGGAACGCGGCACGCTTGAAGGGGTCGCCATCGGCCTGCCCGCCCTGTTACGTGCTGTAAAGCTGCAAAAACGCGCCGCTCGCGTGGGGTTTGACTGGCCCTCAACCGATCAGGTGGTCGATAAAATCGTCGAAGAATCCCGCGAGCTTGCCGAAGCACGCGAGAGTTTGTCACAGGTCGAGGTTGAGGAAGAGTTCGGCGATCTGCTGTTCGTCATCGCCAATCTGGCGCGGCATCTGAAAGTCGACCCCGAAGCCGCCTTGCGTGCCGCCAATGCGAAATTCACAATGCGGTTCAATGCAGTAGAGGCCAAACTTGCAGAACGCGGTAAGACGCCGGAACAGTCCGATCTTGCGGAAATGGACGCGCTTTGGGAGGAGGTGAAAATCGAGCAAAGAAATTCCGACTGAAAAAATCAGGTATTGACCCGACTAAAATTGTCAGGGATATGGAGGGCAGCAACCAAAACCTCGGAGTAATCATGTTTGCACGACTGAAACCCGCCCTTTTCGCATCCGCCGCAATGGCTGTGGCTGCGCCCGCACTCGCTGACGAAGTGAACGTATACTCCTACCGCCAGCCCGAGCTGATCGCGCCGCTGACGGATGCGTTCACCGCCGAGACTGGAATCGACGTCAACGTCGTTCACCTGAACAAGGGGATGGTCGAGCGTCTTCAGGCAGAGGGTGACCGCTCCCCTGCCGATCTGGTCTTTACGGTCGATATCTCGCGTCTGAACGCGGTTGTTGAGGCCGGGCTGACGCAACCCGTTGAATCCGAAGCGCTGAATGAAAACGTGCCAGAGCAATATCGCGACCCCGACGGCCACTGGTTTGGCCTGACGACCCGTGCGCGCGTCGTTTATGCCTCCAAAGACCGCGTTGCGGATGGCGAAATCACCACCTACGAAGATCTGGCCGATCCGAAATGGCAGGGCCGTATCTGCACCCGCTCCGGTCTGCACCCCTATAACGTCGCGCTGACCTCTGCCGTGATCCATCATCACGGCGAAGAAGTGGCGCGCGAATGGTTGCAGGGCGTTCGCAGCAACCTCGCCCGTTCGCCCGAAGGCAACGACCGCGCGCAGGTCAAGGCGATCTGGGCCGGCGAATGCGACATCTCCTTGGGCAACACCTATTACATGGGAAAAATGCTGTCGGATGAGGAACAGCGCGAATGGGCCGACAGCGTTCGCATCGTCTTCCCGACCTTTGAAAACGGCGGCACGCACGTCAATGTGTCCGGTGTTGCGATGACGGCGGCTGCGCCGAACGAAGAAAATGCGCTGAAACTGATGGAATTTCTGACCTCGCCCGAGGCGCAGGAAATCTATGCCGAGGCGAACTTTGAGTACCCGATCGCCGAAGGCACCGAGGCCGTCGATCTTGTGAAGGGTTGGGGCGACTTCACCGCCGATGACGTCAACCTGATGGACCTCGCAAAACTGCGCGCCGACGCGCTGCGCCTGACGGAAGAAGTTGATTTCGACGCAGGCAGCTAAGCCACTCACGGCAACCGACCCAAGCCCTCGCCGGAAACGGCGGGGGCTTTTTCTTTGGCGGCTCAGCAACGGGCCGCTTGGCACGTTCGGCACCGCTGGACATCCGCCCGCCGCTCCTCCACTTTCGGCGCGAACGCGAAAAGGACGGACATGCCCCGCAAGATCATTATCGATACCGACCCCGGACAAGACGACGCG
This sequence comes from Aliiroseovarius sp. YM-037, assembly GCF_048060095.1. Lineage (NCBI taxonomy): Bacteria > Pseudomonadati > Pseudomonadota > Alphaproteobacteria > Rhodobacterales > Paracoccaceae > Aliiroseovarius > Aliiroseovarius sp. YM-037. The sequence continues at coordinate 1,930,126 of NZ_JBLUOA010000001.1, forward strand.
GTCGCCATTCTGCTGGCCCTCGCCAGCCCCGAAAACGTTGAGGTTCTGGGGATCACCGCAGTGGCGGGCAATGTCCCCCTGCCCCTGACCCAGAAAAACGCCCGCATTGTCTGCGAACTTGCCGGAAAGCCGGAAACCAAGGTGTTTGCTGGGTGCGATGCGCCGCTTGAACGCACGCTGGTGACGGCAGAGGAGGTTCACGGCAAAACTGGGTTGGACGGCCCCGCCATGGCCGACCCGACGATGCCGCTACAGGATCAACACGCCGTTGATTTCATTATCGAAACCATGCGGAACGAACCTGCGGGCACAGTTACGCTGTGCCCAATTGGGCCGCTGACCAATATTGCGACCGCCTTTAACCGCGCGCCCGACATCAAGGCCCGCGTGCAGGAAATCGTTCTGATGGGCGGCGGCTATTTTGAGGGCGGCAATGTGACCCCGGCGGCGGAGTTCAACATCTACGTCGATCCGCAAGCCGCCGATATCGTGCTGCGCTCTGGCGTGCCGATCACGATGATGCCGCTTGATGTCACGCACAAGGCACTGACCACCCGCGCCCGGATCGAAGCGTTCCGCGGCATCGGAACCGAAGTCGGGCGCATGGTTGCCGAGTGGACAGACTTTTTCGAACGCTTTGACATAGAGAAATACGGATCAGACGGTGCGCCACTACATGACCCGTGCGTCATCGCATGGCTGATCCGGCCAGAGCTGTTTTCAGGCCGCCACGTCAATGTTGAGGTCGAGACGTCATCCGATCTGACGATGGGAATGACCGTCGCCGATTGGTGGCGCGTCACCGACCGCGCCCCGAACGCGATGTTCATCGGGGATGTCGATGCGGATGGCTTCTTTGACCTGCTGACCGAAAGGCTCGCCCGGCTATGAATATGCTTCACCTCGCGGGGCAGGATGACCGCGCCGTCCTGCTGGCCTTGGTCGAAAAGTTTCACGCCTGGGGCAATCTTCAAACCACTGCGGATGACCGGGCTGCAGCAATTGATCTGCTGTTTTCGGGCGACGTACAGGCGGCGGCTTGGCTGATCGGGCCGCGCCGGGCGCCGGTCGGGTATGTCGCAGTGTCGTTTGGGTTTTCGATTGAGCTTGGCGGGCGCGATGCGTTTCTGGACGAATTCTTTATCCGCGAAAGTGTGCGGGGCCGCGGGATGGGCAGTCAGGCGCTGATGACGCTGGTGCCGATGCTACGCGACATGGGCGTGAAGGCGCTTCATATGGAAGTGGATCACGACAACCCCAAAGCAATGAAGCTCTATCAACGGGCCGGGTTCAAGGCGCGGTCAGAGTATTTCCTGATGACGCGCACCCTGTAAAACCGGGCGCAGCACGCCTATCTCGGAGGGAAGGAGACTTTGATGACGCTCACCATCCCATTCGACAACAGCTACACCCAGCTTGGCGACCGGTTCTTTGCCCGACAATCCCCGACCCCGGTGACAGAGCCATCGCTCGTCACGGTGAATGAATCGCTGGCCGAGGCGCTTGGGATCGACCCAGACGCCCTGCGCACGCCTCACGGTGTTGCGGTGCTGGCCGGGAACGCCCGCGTCGATGGGGCAGAGCCGATTGCACAGGCTTATGCGGGTCACCAGTTCGGCAACTTCGTTCCACAGCTTGGCGATGGTCGGGCGATCCTGCTTGGCGAAGTGATCGATGCAGGCGGTGTCCGGCGCGATATTCAGTTGAAAGGCGCTGGCCGCACCCCGTTTAGCCGTGCAGGCGACGGGCGCGCGTGGCTTGGCCCAGTGCTGCGGGAATACGTGGTGTCCGAAGCGATGCACACCCTTGGCATCCCCACGACCCGCGCGCTTGCTGCTGTCAAAACCGGCGAGGCTGTGGTGCGCGAAAAGCCATACCCCGGAGCGGTTCTGACGCGCGTTGCCTCATCGCATATCCGTGTTGGCACGTTTCAGTTCTTCGCGGTCCGGGGCGATGCCGAAGCGGTGCAGATGCTGACCGACCATGTGATCCGGCGGCACTACCCTGACGCAGACGGCGCACTGGATCTGCTGAAAGGCGTGATCCGGCGGCAGGCCCGGTTGATCGCGCAATGGATGGGTGTGGGCTTCATTCACGGGGTGATGAATACCGACAATTGCCAGATCGCAGGCGAAACCATCGATTACGGCCCGTGCGCCTTTATGGACCGCTACCACCCCGCCACCGTCTTTTCATCAATTGATCGGCAGGGGCGCTATGCCTATCAGAACCAGCCCGACATCGCGGTCTGGAACCTCGCGCAACTCGCGACGAGCTTGCTGCCTCTGATCGACGAAAACGAAGAAGCCGCCGTCGAGGCCGCGACCGAAGCCGTGCATGAATTCGGGCCATTGTTCCGCGACGCATGGCTTGGCGTGTTCCGCGCGAAAATCGGGCTGACGAACGCTGAGGATGGCGATGGCGCGCTGATCGGCGGGCTGCTCGACCGGATGGCCGAAGGTGATGCGGATTTCACCAACACCTTCCGCGCGCTCGGGTCGGGACGGGAACGCGACCATTTCACCGACCCCGCCGGCTGGGACCAATGGGCCGCAGGCTGGCACGCCCGCCTAGCCCGCGACGGCAGCAGCGAGGATGAACAGAAGGCGCTGATGGCCCGATCAAACCCCGCCCTCATTCCGCGTAATCACCGGGTTGAGGAATTGATCCAAGCCGCTGTCCAGGGTGATTTCGCGCCGTTTGAGCGATTGAACCGGGTATTGTCGGACCCGTTCGCAGTTCAGCCGGATGCCGAAGATTTGCAGCGGCCGCCGCAGCCGGATGAGGAAGTGTTGCAGACGTTTTGCGGAACGTAGGGCGCCGTGCGTGTAGCTAGTGCCGGAGCCTCCGGCGGGGATATTTTCGGAAAATGGTGAGAGGGCTGCGCTATTTCGATTTCGGGCGCCGGTCGGATTTGCGGAAGAAGCGGCGGTTGTTTTCGATGAAATCGGCGAGCTGCCCGGCGAGGCCGGTGCGGCGGCGATAGCGCAGGTAGGCGTAGCCTGCGCTCGCCCCGATGATTGCGCCGATCACATCGACGATCAGGTCATACATCGTATCGATAAGGCCGGATTTCTGCATGTTGAGGCCGAAGATCTGGTCCATGCCGAATTCGAAAATCTCCCAGATCGCGCCCACTGCTACGGCAAAGCAGAACGCCATAAAGGCGATGGCCCATGAGGGCGCGGCGTAGCGGTCACCTTCGAACAACATGAACATGAAAATCGAACCGATCAGGCCAAACCCGACGGCGGAACCGGCGTGCAGCACCATATCCCACCACCAGAAACGTTCGTAGAAATCGTAGGCTTCGCCCAGAAAAATGGTGCTGAAGATGAAGGCGACGACCATTGCGAAAAAGGTGACTGGCAGGCGGATACCGAACCGGTTGGCGAAGAACACCGGCAGCAGCGACAGGATGAAGGTTGCGATGGCCAGATAGACCAGCGACCAGTTGCGTTCGATCACCGCACCGATGCCCGCGGCGAGTAGCGCGAACCAGATCGCGTAGACCAGATAAGAGTGGCCGCGCAGGTTGTCGAAGGTGAAGCGTCGTATGGGCATCTTTCAATTCACGCTATTTCGCATATATCGATGACATGCCACTCCGTGTTGCAAGTTACAATATTCGCAAATGCGTCGGCCTTGATCGCAAACGCGCGCCGGGGCGGGTCATCGACGTGATGAACGGGCTGGATGCGGATGTGATCGCCGTTCAGGAAGCCGATCGCAGGCTGGGAGCGCGGCCAGCCGCCCTGCCCCGTGACGTGATCGCCGCCGATTCCGACTTTGAGCCGGCAGCGCTTGCCGTCAATGGGGTCAGCCTTGGCTGGCACGGGAACGCGCTGCTTCTGCGCAAGGGCATGGCCCTGAGAGACACGGCGCGGATCGACCTGCCGGGGCTGGAACCCCGCGGGGCGGTATTGGCAGAGATCGACAGCGATGACGGCCCGGTTCGGATCGTCGGCCTTCACCTTGGATTGATCCGCCGCTACCGGCTGCAGCAACTCGCCGCGGTTCGCGCGGCGCTGGCCCGCCGGGACGAGATGCCGACGATCATCCTGGGCGACTTCAATGAATGGACCCCCGACCGCGGGATGGAGCCGCTGGAGGGCGCGTTTACCGTCCACTCCCCCGGAATGAGCTTTCATGCGGCCCGCCCCGTTGCCGGGCTGGACCGTGTCGCGCTGTGCAACCGGGTCGCGCTTCGCGACGCGGGGGTCGTCGAAACCCCGGTGTCGAGCGTTGCGTCCGACCATCTGCCGATCTGGGCGGACCTGGCAATTTCCGAAACACCCGCGCCTCCGTCCGACTAAACCCTTCCCGGTTCTGCAACACCCTCGGTAGCCATCGCGATCACGGTGGTTCCGGCGGTCGTCGCCCCGTGCTAGGACGACGACAGTAGGAAGGGACCGCGCATGAACCTGTTGCAGATTACGTCGCTCCTGATCGTGCTGGCGGGCGCGTTCGGGGCCATCAACTACCTGTTCCTGAAACTGCCGAGCGCCATCGGCATCCTGATCGTCGCGCTGTTCGCATCGCTCGCGCTGATGGGGCTTGACCTGATCGTTCCGTCGCTTGGCATGGCGGATATCGTGCGCGAGCAGGTGACCGGCATCCATTTTTCCGAGGCGCTGCTGGAAGGCATGCTGGGCCTTCTGCTGTTCGCGGGGGCGCTTCACGTGCGCCTGGCGGACCTTCGCGCGGAATGGCGGGCGGTCTTCCTGATGGCAACGATCGGTGTCGGGCTGTCGACGGCGATCGTCGGCGTCGGCTTCAGCTGGATCACCGGATTCCCCCTGCTGATCGCGCTGGTATTCGGGGCGCTGATTTCACCGACGGACCCGGTCGCGGTGCTGGGCGTCCTGAAAGAAGCCAACCTGCGGAAATCGCTTGAAACCAAGATCGCGGGGGAATCGCTGTTCAACGATGGCGTCGGCTATGTCGTTTTCCTCGTCCTCGTGGGCCTCGCCTTTCCCGGAGACGACGGCCACGCCGCGGGCCTTGGCGATGCGGTCAAACTGTTCCTGCAGGAAGCGCTTGGCGGCGCGCTGCTGGGTGGCGCTCTCGGCTGGCTGGTGTTCCGGGTGATGCGGCGGATCGACGACCCGTCGCTTGAGGTGCTGATTACGCTCGGCCTCGCCTTCGGGGGGTATGAGCTTGCCGTCTGGCTCCATATCTCCGCGCCGATCATGGCGGTCGTCGCGGGGCTGTTCATCGGGGATGTCGGCATGAAACACGGGATGAGCGAGGAAACCCGCGAATATGTCGATGCCTTCTGGAAGATGATCGACGAAATCCTGAACGCGGTCTTGTTCCTGATGATCGGGTTCGAGGTCTTCGCGGTCGCCTTCACGCCGGATGCGCTGATGGCGGGGGTCTTCGCGATCGCACTCGCGTTGGTAGCGCGTCTGGCGGCGGTGGCGGTTCCCGTGCTGCTGCTGCGCCCGTTCCGCACATTTTCGCCCGGCACCATCCCGATCATGACGTGGGGCGGGCTGAAAGGTGGGATCTCCGTCGCGCTGGCGCTGAGTATGCCGGACAACGAATGGAAACCCCTTATCCTGACGGCGACCTACGTCGTTGTGCTGTTCTCGATCATCGTGCAGGGCCTGACCGTGCAGCGTGTCGCGATGCGCCTTGGCCGGGAACCGGAATTGATGTGACAACCGCCCAAAATCGCCGACTCTGACAAAGCCTGTCGATTTTTCCCCATGTTTGCTCCGCTACAGTGTAGAAAGGTGCATTGGATAGTGTGTGGGGAGAGAATTTATGAGCTTGATGAAGACACTTGCAAAGGTTGCGATTGGCGTCGCGCTGGCCAAAGGAGCGAGCACGATGATGAAAAAAGGCGGGCAAGCCCGCGGGCAGACATCCGACGGTGGGCTGTTCGGCGGGGAACATTCGCCGCGTGAACGGGCGCAGCAACAAGGCACCGGCCTTGAGGATATGATGGGATCGATCCTCGGCGGCGGATCTTCGCAAGCGGGCCAGCGCAGCGCGCAGCAAAGTGGCGGCGGCGGTGGGCTGGGCGACCTTCTGGAACAGCTTGGCGGCGGCGGTGGTCGCGGTGACGCGGCAACGCGCGGCGGCGGCGGTCTGAACGACCTTCTCGGCGGTTTGGCTGGCGGTGCGGCAGGTGGCGGCCTTGGCGGGCTTCTGGAAAGCCTGACCGGCAAGGCGCAGGCGGAAAAACCGGGCGGCAGCTTCGGCGATATGCTGAACCAGACGTTTGAACGCGGTGAGCCACCTCAACAACCCACCCCCGATCAGGAAGCCGCAGCCGGTCTATTGCTGCGCGCAATGATCCAAGCCGCGAAATCCGACGGCAAGATTGATGCTGCGGAGAAGAAAAAACTGCTCGACAATCTGGGTGACGTTTCAGCGGCCGAGCGGGATTTCGTGAACAACGAAATCGCAGCACCCATCGATATCGACGGCCTTGCCCGGCAAGTGCCGCGCGGAATGGAGCAGCAGGTTTACATGATGTCCGTCATGGCCATCGACCTCGACAATCAGAACGAGGCGAAATACCTGCATCAACTCGCCTCAGCAATGGATATCGGCCAGCGCGACGTGAACGCGGTTCACGCGCATCTGGGCGCGCCGCCGCTTTATAGCTGAGCGTGCGACATGAAACGGAAAAGGCGCCCCTCGCGGGCGTCTTTTTTATCGACCCTATGGAGCCGTTCCCGAAAATCGACTACACCCGCCCAACACAAGACACGACCACGGCGAGGAGCCTATGACCGGGACAATCATTGAACGCTGCGAGGCGAAAGGCCTTCGGATGACCGAACAACGCAAGGTCATCGCACAGGTTTTGCAATCCGCCGACGATCACCCCGACGTGGAAGAGGTTTTTACCCGCGCCGCAGCACTTGATCCGAAGATTTCGATTGCCACGGTTTATCGCACGGTGAAATTGTTTGAAGAGGCTGGCATCCTCGATAAGCTTGAATTCGGCGACGGGCGCGCCCGATATGAGGCGGCGGATCGCGACCATCACGATCATCTGATCGACATGAACTCCGGCGAAGTGATCGAATTCGTCGACCCCGAGATTGAAGAACTGCAAGACCGCATCGCCCAGAAGCTTGGCTATCGGCTGATCGGTCATCGGTTGGAGCTTTACGGCGTTCCGTTGAAGAAGGGCTAGGCCCGGCGAATACGCCTTTCTCTTTCCCGGACATTGCGATACGCCATCGGCATCCCCACGGTTTTCGGAGCCTTTCGATGGACAATACCCGCGGCATTCTTCTGATGGTCGCCGCGATGGCGGGCTTTGCCATCGAAGATATGTTCATCAAATCCGTCGCTGAGGTTATGCCAATTGGCCAGATCATCATCGCCCTTGGCGCGGGCGGTGCGCTTGCCTTCGCCATTGTCGCGATCCGCAAGGGTGATCCGCTGGTGTCACGCGATCTGCTTTGCACGCCGGTTATCCTGCGAAACCTGGCGGAAATCGTCGGTACCATCGGCTTTGTCACGGCAATCGCGCTGACCCCCCTGTCAAGCGCATCGGCGATTATTCAGGCAACGCCGCTTGTCGTCACGCTGGGTGCCGCGCTGTTTCTGGGGGCCGAGGTTGGCTGGCGACGGTGGAGCGCGATTATCGTCGGCCTCATCGGTGTTCTCATCATCATCCGCCCCGGCCTTTCGGGGTTTGAACCTGCTTCGCTTTTCGCCGTGCAAGCGGTTATCGGGCTGGCGATCCGCGACCTTGCGACCCGCGCAGTTCCGCCCGGCATTTCAAGCGTCAAGCTATCGGCCTATGGGTTTGCGATGCTGATCCCGACCGGCACGGTGCTGCTGCTGGTGATGGAACAGTCGATGGTGACACCGACGCCAGGCGTCACTGCGGCCCTATGCGCGGGGATATTGGTCGGGGTCTTCGCCTACTACGCGATCACCGCCGCGATGCGGGTCGGTGAAATCGCCGTTGTGACCCCGTTCCGGTATACCCGGCTGATCTTTGCGCTGATAATCGGCGTGACCGTGTTCAATGAACGGCCAGACGCGTGGACGCTGATCGGCGCGGCAATCATCATCGCGTCGGGCCTTTACACGCTGACGCGCGAACATCGGCTTCAGCGCCGGTCGCGCCAAGTGTCACCTTAACGCCGTTATCGCTAACAGGGCCCATTTGAAATTCCTGACCTGCCTGCTATAGACGCGCCAACCCGAGTCTCAACAAGGACCAGATCATGAGCATTATCCTCGACATCCACGCCCGCGAAATCCTCGACAGCCGGGGCAACCCCACCGTCGAAGTTGACGTGATCTTAGAAGACGGAACGCTTGGCCGCGCCGCCGTGCCATCCGGCGCATCGACCGGCGCTTATGAGGCCGTTGAAAAGCGGGACGGCGACAAGGGCCGGTATCTGGGCAAAGGTGTCCTGGAAGCTGTTGAGGCCGTGAACGGCGAAATCGCGGATATGCTGATCGGCTTTGACTCGACCGAACAAACCGCCATCGACACCGCGATGATCGAACTTGACGGAACCGACAACAAGGGCCGTCTGGGTGCGAACGCGATCCTTGGCGTATCGCTTGCCGCGGCGAAGGCGGCCGCGGATTTCACCATGCAGCCGCTTTACCGCTATGTCGGCGGCACCTCGGCCCGCGTTTTGCCTGTTCCGATGATGAACATCATCAACGGCGGTGAACATGCGGACAACCCGATCGACATTCAGGAATTCATGATTATGCCGACCGCCGCGGCCAATATCCGCGACGCGGTTCGCATGGGGTCCGAAGTTTTCCACACGCTGAAAAAAGAACTCTCCGCTGCTGGTCATAACACCGGGATCGGGGATGAGGGCGGCTTTGCCCCGAACCTGAATTCGACGCGCGACGCGCTGGATTTCATTCTGAAAGCCATCGAAAAGGCCGGCTACGCACCGGGCGAAGACATCCACCTTGCGCTGGACTGCGCAGCGACAGAATACTTCAAGAACGGCAAGTATGAGCTTGCGGGTGAAGAAAAATCCCTGTCCTCGCCCGAAAACGTCGACTACCTCAAGGCGCTGGTTTCGGACTATCCCATCATCTCGATCGAAGACGGGATGGACGAGGATGACTGGGACGGCTGGAAGCTGCTTACCGACGCGATTGGCGATCAGGTGCAACTGGTTGGGGATGACCTGTTCGTTACGAACCCGGCCCGCCTTGCTGACGGGATCGAAAAGGGTTGCGCCAACTCGATGCTCGTGAAGGTTAACCAGATCGGCACCCTGACAGAGACGCTGCAGGCTGTCGATATGGCCCACCGCGCCCGCATGACCAATGTGATGAGCCACCGTTCGGGTGAAACCGAAGACGCTACCATCGCTGACCTTGCCGTCGCGACGAATTGCGGGCAGATCAAGACCGGCTCGCTCTCGCGCTCTGACCGGCTGGCGAAATACAACCAGTTGATCCGAATTGAGGAAATGCTGGGCGATACGGCGGAATACGCTGGGCGCAGCATTCTGCGCTAGGAACCCCCACGATTTCTCACGTCTGCGCCCCGGTCGCGCAGACGTGAGCAACCAACCACACAAACGTGCTATACTGCCCGGCAAGAGGCCGATGCCTCTGCGCCGGACAGTGACGTCCAGCCAGCATAGATTGCTCGGCCCCGCTTGAAACTTGTTTCTAAGGGAGTCTGAGCATGGTCAAGACCATCGGAAATCCGCTATCGTGGGGGGCGCAAACGGTTGGCGCCGCCGCAAATCATCTGGGATCCGCCATCGGAAAGGTGCGACGCCCAGACGCCACCGAAATCACGGAAATGCCCGTTGTGAACACAATCGGCACAGAGGATTTGCGCATCGCGCTTCGCAAGGGGTTCGACGATTTCGGCGCGTTTCGCAGTGATGTGCTGGTGATTTGCTTCCTCTACCCTGTCGTCGGAATGTTACTGATCTGGTTCGCCTTTGATCGCGCGCTATTGCCGTTGCTATTCCCGCTGATGTCAGGTTTTGCCCTGATCGGCCCGGTCGCAGCCGTCGGCCTGTATGAGATGAGCCGCAGGCGAGAGGCCGGGCAAGATGCAAGCTGGGCCGACGCGTTCGGGGTGCTGAAGTCACCATCACTCGGCCCGATTATCATGTTAGGGCTGTATTTGCTGGCGATCCTGCTGGTCTGGCTGTTCCTCGCAAACCTGATCTACGCCGCGACGCTGGGGCCTGAGCCGCCAGCCTCTATCGGCGTCTTCCTGACGGAGGTGCTGACCACAGTGGCCGGATGGGCGATGATCCTGTTGGGCTTCGGCGTCGGCTTCATCTTCGCGCTTGCCGTGCTGGCGATCAGCGTTGTGTCCTTCCCGCTGCTGATCGACCGTCAAGTCGGGCTGGCGGTTGCGGTTGTCACCTCAACCCGCGTGCTGTCGCAAAACCCGCGCACAATCTGCATCTGGGGCATGATGGTCGCTGCAGGACTGCTGATCGGGTCTATTCCGCTGCTGCTGGGGCTGATTGTCATCATGCCGGTTCTGGGTCACGCGACGTGGCATCTTTATCGGCGGGCGGTCAGCTAGGGATCACTCGCCGAATGTCTCCTCAACAATGATCGTGAGGTTGGGGAGCGTGACAGCGGTTTTCGGGCGGTTCTTCCTGGTTTCGACATAGCGCCGATCAAACGGCAAACAGCGATAGCCGCATAGCTGCCGGGCGACCTGCTTTCCATGATCCACAAACCACATCCGCCCGCCCGGTGTCGCGATATAGCCGTTCTGTCGATTGGCAAAATCCCCCTCCATATCCTGTTCGGATGGGTATTCGTTCAGGCTGTTCGGATCAAACGCGGCGTGTGTGTGGTAGGACGCGAAAACCTGCCCCGATGTCGGTCGGATTGGCAGGCAAGAATGCGTCCCGCCCTTTTCCGGCGGGGTCGCGTGCAAATTTCCCTGCGCGTCGTAGTAGAGAAACCCGCAATATTCGCGGTTCACGTCAACGGAGCGGACGTTCAACTCTTCAAACACGTCAAAGGCGAACTGATGCTCCAACGCGAACCGCTCATACCCGTTGCCGAGCTTTTGGCCATCTTTCGCGATCGCGGGGGATAGGCCGAGGGCGATCAGGCAGGCCGCAGCCTTCAATCGTTGCTTCACCGGTTTCCCCTCCTCTTCGCCACCGATGCGGAGTGTAGCGGCATCGCGCGACAAAGATCAAATCGCGCCTACTTGCGGCGCCCCTTCGGCGCGCTTTTGCGCCCACCGCCAACCGCGGCCCGCACGCCTGTCGTTCCCGGAGCGGATGTCGGCAACCCTTTCGCCACCCGCACGGCGAGGTATGCGAACGCCTGCGCCTCAAGCATATCGCCGTTCAGGCCAGCGTCTTCGACCGGCGCAACTGGGCAATCCATCAACACGGCCAGCATCGCCATCAGCGTCGGGTTTTTGCGCCCGCCGCCCGTCACCAAGACCCCCTCGGGCGGCACCGGACAATGTTCCAGTCCGCGCGCGGCGGATGCGGCGGAGATTGCCGTCAGCGTCGCTGCGGCGTCAGCGTCTTCAAGCACCGCGACCTGCTCTGTCAAATCGGGGAAATCGTTGCGATCAAGCGATTTCGGCGGCATCCGGTAGAAATAGGCGTGTTCAAGGAAATCCTCGACGATCCGTTCGTCCACCTCTCCGGTTTCGGCAAGCGCTCCGTCGGAGTCGTAGCTGCCAAGCCCGCGCTGGCGCATCAGATCGTCAATCGGTGCGTTGGCTGGGCCGGTGTCAAAGGCAAGCAACGCGCCCTCATCCTCCGGCGCTGCCTTTCGGGGGTCCACCCAAGTCAGGTTGCCGACGCCGCCGAGGTTGACGAACGCGAGCGGCTTTTCCGCCTCCATCCACTTTGCGCAGGCGAAATGAAAGAACGGGGCGAGCGGCGCACCCTCGCCGCCCATTTCGATATCATTGCTGCGGAAATCCCAAACGACGGGGGTTTGCAAGACCTCGGCCAGCACGCGCCCATCACCCGCCTGATGCGTGCCGCGCCCGTGTGGATCGTGGGCGAGGGTTTGGCCGTGAAAGCCGATCAGTTCCGCATCGCCGAACTGGGACAGAACCTCCGCATGGGCGGTTTCGATGGTTTCGGCGGCTTCTTCAACGCCCGGCTCGCCCTGCCAGCGGCCCAGCGCGTCGGCTATGACGGCTTGCTCTTCCGGGGTGTAGGGGCGGTAATCGCTTTCGCCAAATTCAAGAATACTGTGCCCGTCCGTGCGCAACAGCGCCGCGTCGACCCCATCCAGCGACGTTCCAGACATAGCGCCCAGCGCCCAAACCACGTCGGTTTTCAACATACACTTCCCCTTCTTCGCCCGCCCCGATATACCCCAAGTCGGAACCATCAACCACGGATAAAATGCGATGACTTACCACCCCAAATCCGACTTCCTGCGCGTGATGATCGAGCGCGGCTTCCTGGCCGACTGCACCGATTATCAAGCGCTGGACGAAGCGCTGGTTGAGGGTGTTGTTCCTGCCTATATCGGGTTCGACGCGACGGCACAGTCGCTGCATGTTGGATCGCTCATCCAGATCATGATGCTGCGCTGGCTGCAAAGGACCGGTCACAAGCCGATCGTCCTGATGGGTGGCGGCACGACCAAAGTGGGCGATCCATCGTTCCGCGCCTACGAACGCCCGCTGCTGACGCCGGATATGATCGAAGAGAATATCGCGGGCATAAAGAAGGTATTCGCCGCCTATGTCACGTTCGGTGAGGGCGAGACGGACGCGCTGATGCTGAACAACGCGGAATGGCTGGACGATCTCAACTACCTCGATTTCCTGCGCGATATTGGGCGGCATTTCTCCGTCAACCGGATGCTATCGTTTGAAAGCGTGAAATCGCGGCTCGACCGCGAACAATCGCTGTCGTTCCTCGAATTCAACTACATGATCCTTCAGGCCTACGATTTTCTTGAGTTGAACCGCCGCTACGGCTGCCGGCTTCAGATGGGCGGGTCGGACCAGTGGGGCAATATCGTCAACGGGATCGACCTGACCCGGCGCGTGCTGGACCACGAAATTTTCGGGCTGACGTCCCCCCTACTGACCACATCGGACGGCAAGAAGATGGGCAAGTCGCAAGACGGCGCGGTTTGGCTGAACCCGGATATGCGCCGCCCCTATGATTTCTGGCAATTCTGGCGCAATACTGACGACGCGGATGTTGGCCGGTTCCTGAAGCTTTATACCGAGTTGCCATTGGACGAATGCGAACGCCTCGGCGCGCTTGATGGGGCCGAGATCAACGACGCCAAGGTCCGCCTTGCGAATGAGGTCACGACGCTCGCCCACGGTGCAGATGCCGCCGCCGCCGCCGAAGCAACCGCGCGCGAGGTGTTTGAAAAGGGCGGGATCGGGGATGATCTGCCGACGTTGTCCCTTAGCAGCGAAGATATCGGGGACGGGATTTCCGTCGTCCAACTGATCGTGCGCGCGGGGCTTGCGAAATCGGGCAAGGACGCGAAACGCCTGATCGCCGATAACGGAGCCAAGCTTGACGACGCGCCGCTGGTCGATGCGGGGCTGGTCTTCCACACCGAAGATCTGGGGCAGGCGCGGAAGCTATCCGCCGGGAAAAAGCGGCACGCGTTGGTGGTGTTGAAAGACTAGGCAGGGAAGTTCCGCCTAGTTCAGCATCCACTGCCCATTCGGGAAAAACGCGTGGAAGGCAAACGCGAACATGACGTCATGGGGCACGTCGCGCCCCTGCCCGTCGCGCACGCGGATCGTTCCCACATCGCGCCCATCCGCGATCTTGTCGGTATCGAGCGCTGAGGCTTGGCCGGCTGTCCAATCGATGGTCAGGCCCGCTTCGGTGACTTTCTGAGCCTCCCGCAGCCGCGACACCGGCCATGCCCGATCACCAACCCGCACGACCCGCGCAAGCGCCGGAATGTCATGCGGCGGCATCTCACCCGAATAAAGGAATGGCCGGGTGGAGCTGTCGTAGTTCCGATAGGGGTTGCGACCATAGGGTCGGTTTGAGGCAGGTTCAGCCATCACAGCACCGCCGGGGTTGCGGGCCTTGAACTGACCGAAACTCTCCATCCATGACGGAAGCTGGGTCAGTTCCTTACCGTTAAACTCCCCCACGATCCCGGTGCCTATAGCTTGTTGCCACCAGCTTTCGGTCTGGCGGTCATACATCACCATGTCGGAATTCCGCAGCTTGCCTGACACACCGAATTCCAGCACCTTCCCATCAAGCCGCCGGTCGAACGTCATGCCTGAGTTGCAAAGCGGGCAGAAGGTGACGGCAATCGGAACACCGCCGACGGTATCGTTGACGATCTCATGCCATGTCAGATAGCGCAGCGGATATGCGCGGGGCGTTTCGCCGGCGATTTCGACGGTGATGACAGGTTCCATGTCGGGGATGTCGGTTTCGGTGACAACAGGGATAAAGTTCGGCCCCGTGATCGCCGGAATACCGTCTTTCGGCGGACCCCCATCAAGGATTTCACCCCAATTACTGACGCTGGAGTTTTCGAAATCCGTATCAGGCCATTCGCTGCGCCAACGGTCGGGATTGGCGCTTGCCGCGGTCATCAGCGCAAAGACGCACAGCGCCGCTACGGTCATCAAGGGGATCAATCGCATGGGGCACCTCCTCTGCCATCTGAAACCTGACAGACGGGATGCCCCCGCGATAGCCCCCTTCACGGGAGTTTGACCTAGCGTGCGACGGTTACTTCGGCCATGTGGTCAGGCGCATCAACGCCGCCATTGCGGGCGCTGTCGCCCTTTTTGATTGCGTCGACGACGTCCATCCCTTCGATCACCCGCCCGACGACCGTGTATTCGCCGTTCAGATGCGGTGCTTCGTCGAACATGATGAAAAACTGGCTGTTGGCCGAATTCGGGCTGGCCGACCGGGCCATACCGACCGTGCCCCGGCGAAACGGCACGTTGGAAAATTCGGCGTCGATGTTCGGGCGATCTGACGCGCCGGTTCCGGCGGCGCTGATGTCACCATCGACCTTGCCGTGCTCCACATCGCCCGTCTGGGCCATAAAGCCGTCGATCACCCGGTGGAAGACGACACCGTTATAGGCACCCTCCTCCGCCAGTGCGGTCATCTGCTCTACATGGTTCGGCGCAACGTTCGGCAGAAGGTCGACCACGATGGTGCCTTCGGTCGAACCCGCGACCTCGATCAGCAGGTTTGGCCCCGGCGTATCGCCATCGGCAATCTCAACCTGCGTTTCGCTGGTCTGGCCCATGTAAAGCCACGCGGCAACGCCACCCGCCGCAAGGATCGCGACCGCCCCGAGGAAGAGCGAACTTTCACGCATCCGCAGCAACCTTAACGCTTATCATGCGGTCCGGGCTCGCGGGCGGCTCGCCCCGTTGAATGGCGTCCACATGCTCCATCCCGTCGATCACGCGGCCATAGACCGTGTATTGACCGTTAAGGAAGCTGTTATCCTTGAAGTTGATGAAAAACTGGCTGTTGGCAGAATTCGGGTTCTGCGAGCGCGCAGCACCAAGCGTTCCGCGATCATGCGGCAGCTTGGAAAACTCTGCGGGCAGATCCGGCAAGTCAGACCCACCCGTGCCCGCACGACCCAGATCGAAGTTGTTTTCCATATTGCCGTTCGCAACATCCCCGGTCTGGGCCATGAATCCGTCGATGACCCGGTGAAACGCCACGTTGTCATAGGCACCAGAACGGGCGAGTTCCTTCATCCGCTCTGCATGTTTGGGGGCGACGTCCGCAAGCAGTTCTATGGTGACGGTCCCGTCTTTCAGCTCCATCA
This sequence comes from Aliiroseovarius sp. YM-037, assembly GCF_048060095.1. Classification (NCBI taxonomy): domain Bacteria; kingdom Pseudomonadati; phylum Pseudomonadota; class Alphaproteobacteria; order Rhodobacterales; family Paracoccaceae; genus Aliiroseovarius; species Aliiroseovarius sp. YM-037. Next base: position 1,945,870 of record NZ_JBLUOA010000001.1, read on the forward strand.
GGATTGTGTTTTCGGGGTCTTTGATCTCGGCCATCGGGCGCTCCTTTACTTCTTAACTCGGGCGCGACCCTAATGGCGTGCGTGGCAGAGGAAAAGGGCAAAGCGACCTGTTGACGTTCCCCCGGCAATCGGGTGAGTAGAGGTGAAACCACAACCCGGAGGATGCACGATGACCTGGAAGACCCTCGACGATATGGAGCTTGCCGGAAAAACTGTGCTGACCCGTGTGGATATCAACGTCCCGGTTGAGGATGGCAAAGTGACGGACGCGACCCGGATCGAGCGGATCGTGCCGACGGTGAAGGACATCCTTGAAAAAGGTGGGCGCCCTGTCCTGCTGGCGCATTTTGGCCGCCCCGAAGGTAAGATCGTGCCCGAGATGTCGCTAAAACCGCTGGTGCCGGAGCTTGAAAAGGCGTTCGGCGTGCCCGTCCGATTTGCCGAGGATTGTATCGGTCTGCCTGCGAAAAAGGCGGTTGGCGCTTTGCAAACGGGCGAAGTTCTGCTGCTCGAAAACACACGGTTCCACGACGGCGAAGAAAAGAACGACCCGATGTTCGCAGCCTCTCTCGCCGCGCTGGGGGAGCTTTACTGCAACGACGCGTTTTCCGCCGCACACCGGGCGCATGGATCGACCGAAGGCATTGCGCAGCTTTTACCTGCCTGCGCCGGACGGCTGATGCAGGCCGAATTGAAAGCGCTTGAAGCGGCGCTGAGTGCGCCCGCGCGCCCCGTCGGTGCGGTTGTGGGTGGTGCGAAAGTGTCGACGAAGCTCGACCTGCTCGGCAACCTTGTGACCAAGGTCGATTACCTCGTGATCGGTGGCGGGATGGCCAACACCTTCCTCGCCGCGCAAGGGATTAACGTCGGCAAATCGCTGGCCGAACACGATATGACCCATACAGCGGTTGAGATTATGAAATCGGCGGAGGATGCGGGCTGCACCATCGTTCTACCTGTCGATGTCGTCGTCGCGAAGGAATTTGCCGCTGGTGCCGCGAACGAAGTCGTCGCGGCAGACGCCTGCCCTGCCGACGGCATGATCCTCGACGCCGGGCCAGAGACCGTCGAGAAGATCAACGGCGTGTTCGGGGAGTGTCAGACGCTGATCTGGAACGGCCCCCTCGGCGCGTTTGAGATTGAACCGTTCAATGCCGCAACCAACGCGGCTGCGAAAACCGCGGCGGACCTGACGAAATCCGGCAAACTGGTCAGCGTCGCAGGCGGCGGCGACACGGTTGCTGCGCTGAACGCGGCAGGAGCCGCCGATGATTTCACATACATCTCAACCGCGGGAGGTGCCTTCCTTGAGTGGATGGAAGGCAAAGAGCTGCCCGGCGTTGCCGCCCTTGACGAAACATAGCGGAAATCACCGCCGTTAGCGCGACCACGATTGCAACGATCCCCCCTGTCGCTTAGAACCGCTGCGAAAGGGGTTATCCCCCGTTTTTTAGTGTGATTGGGCGAAAACGATATGTCGAACGAAAAACAAGCGGAACAAATGCGGTCGGGCAACGGGTTTATCGCGGCCCTCGATCAAAGTGGTGGCTCCACCCCCAAGGCGTTGCGCCTGTATGGGGTTGAAGAGAACGCCTATTCCTCAGACGACCAAATGTTCGACCTGATCCACGATATGCGCTCGCGGATTGTTTTGTCGCCAGCGTTCGACGGAAAACGCGTGATCGGGGCAATCCTGTTTGAAAAAACGATGAACCGGGACATCGGCGGCAAACCCGCCGCGAAGTGTCTTTGGGATGATTTCGGGGTGGTTCCGTTCCTGAAAGTCGATAAGGGGCTTGAGGATGAGGTCGACGGCGTTCGCCTGATGAAGCCAATCGACGGGCTCGATGACACGCTGAAACGCGCCGTGGATGCCGGGATGTTCGGCACCAAGATGCGGTCGGTGATTGACGCCGCTTCCCCTTCCGGTATTGCCGCCAACGTCGCGCAGCAGTTTGAAGTCGGGCGTCAGATCCTTGCGCATGGGCTCGTTCCGATCCTTGAGCCGGAAGTGACGATTTCGATCAGCGACAAGGCCGAGGCGGAAGACATCCTGCTGGCCGAGCTGACCAAGCAACTGGACGCAATGCCTGCGGATCAGCAGGTCATGCTGAAACTGACGCTGCCAAGCAAGGCGAACCAATACAAATCGCTGGTTGAGCATGACCGTGTTATGCGGATCGTCGCGCTGTCGGGCGGGTATTCACGGGCGGAAGCGAATGAAAAGCTGGCCGAGAATACAGGCGTGATCGCCAGTTTCTCCCGCGCATTGACCGAAGGTTTGTCGGCAAAGCAAAGCGATGCCGAGTTCGACGGGACGTTGGATTCGACAATCGACAGCATCTATTCGGCGTCTGTGGCGGGCTGAGCGGCGTTCGCTGGCGTTGCTGACCCTGCGCGGTTGCGCCGCCTCCGGCGGGGATATTTTCAGAAAGATGAAGCGGGCGCGAGGCGTGCGATGAGCGCGTCGGTGTCGAGGGCTGATGCGGCTCCCGCGACATGGCCGCGTCCGCCAGCCACGCGGGTTTTTACGTAGGCGTCAGCGACGGCTGAAGGTGCATGGCGGATCAGGATCGCGGCGGCAAGCAGGGTCGAGGTGCGTTCTGCGAACAGGCGGGCCTCGTCCTCCGGCACGGACTTTGCCCAGCGGTTTCGATGGTCTTTCAGGGCAGTGTCATAGGCTTGGTAAGCGCCTTTGCTGGCCTCCACCTCTGCAAACAAGGCGGCGCCAGCGTCAGGGTCGCGGGCCAGTGTGCGCAGGATATCGAGGCATATGACATTGCCCGACCCTTCCCAGATTGAGTTAAGCGGCGCTTCGCGATAGAGCATCGGCAGGGGGGTGTCATCGGTGTAGCCCATCCCGCCGAGGCACTCCATCGCCTCATAAATCACGTTCGGGCAGCGTTTGTTGTTCAGGAATTTCGCCAGCCCGACGGCGATACGGGCGAAGGGCGCTTCGTCGTCCCGGTCAAACGCCGCGGCAACGCGCATCCCGAGCGCGAGCGCCCCTTCCCATTCAAGCGCGAGGTCGGCGAGCACGGTGCGCATCAACGGCTGGTCGATCAGGTGGCGCTGAAAGACGGTGCGCCCGGCGCACCACCAATGCGCCTCGGTCAATGCCGCACGCATGAGGCCCACCGGAGCGAGCGCGGTATCCAGCCGGGTGTGGTGCACCATCCTGATGATCTGGCGGACGCCGTCGCCCTTCTCCCCCAGCCGTTCAGCCCATGCGCCGTGATATTCGATTTCGGCGGAGGCATTGGCGCGGTTGCCGAGCTTTTCTTTCAATCGCATCAGGTGGACCCCGTTGCGGGTTCCGTCTGGCAACCAGCGGGCCACAAGGAAACAGGTGAGGCCACCGGGCGCTTGCGCAAGCGTCAGGAAGCCATCGGACATCGGAGCGGAGCAGAACCATTTGTGACCGTAGAGGCGATAACCCTCCCCATCCGGCTCCGCCCGTGTCGTATTTGCGCGAACGTCAGAGCCGCCCTGCTTTTCGGTCATGGCCATACCCATCGTCGCGCCAGCCTTTTCGGACACCGGCGCGATGGTTGGGTCATAGGTGCGCGAGATCAGTTTTGGCCGCCAGAGATCACCAAGCGGACCAGTCAGTGCGGGCACCGCCGCGTAGGTCATCGTCATTGGACAGGCTGTTGCGGGTTCCGTCTGGCTTTGCAGATAGACCATTGCGGCGTGGGTCAGATGTCCGCCAGCCGCGCCTTCCCACGGTGCGGCGGCGTAGCCTGCGGAAAGCCCCTGTGTCAGCAGTTGATGATAGGCGGGGTGGAACCGAACCTCATCAAGCCGTCGCCCGCCGCGATCAAACAGCGCAAGCTCCGGCGCGTGACGGTTGGCGAGGCGCCCGGCCTCTCGGGCGTCTTCCGACCCGATCCAAACGCCGAATTGGTTGAGGGCGCTGCCATCCCCGCCGTAAGCATCCACATAATCGACGAGGGCCGTATCCTCCGCATAGAGGTTGCGCGAACCGAGTGGCGTCGGCTGATTGAGGGCGTCGGTATCGGCATCGGTCATGCGATCTCCTCCTCCCCCGAGTTTACCGGATTTGGTGGTCTTTGTGATGGTAGGATTTCACGACCTCAAGGCCATGACTCTGAAAGATTTTTCGCCTGATTGGTTAATCGGGGATTCACAAAGCGAATCACCTGTGTCATGGTGCTGTTACCCGCCAGACAAGAGGCTGGAACGAGGCAGAGAAGATGAACCGCAAACGCCCGACACTCGGTGCCATTCTATATTTCGCCATTTGCTTTTCGCTTGGCGTGTATTTTACGTTTGCGGCTGTTCAGGGCGATTACGGGCTGTTTCAACGGCTGCAAATTCAAGCTGAAAAAGCCGAATTGCAGGACGATCTGAAAACCTACCAGATCGCGGTGGCCGAACTGGAAAACAAAACCCGCCGCCTTTCGGACACCTATCTTGACCTTGATCTGCTAGACGAACAGGCACGGGAAATTCTTGGCATGGTGCGCGCGGACGAAATCGTCATTCCCTGACATCGTGGCGGAGTCGCCTTTTCTTTCTGTCCACCTTGTGTAAACTCCTCGAAACAATGGTTTAGCGCTGAACTAACCATGCAATCGTCGGGGGATGACCAATGGCTGCAAAGAAAACATCCAGGAAACCTAACGTCTCAAAAGAAGAGCTGTTGGAATACTACCGCGAGATGCTGCTGATCCGGCGGTTTGAAGAGAAGGCCGGCCAGCTATACGGCATGGGCCTGATCGGCGGGTTTTGCCACCTCTATATCGGTCAGGAAGCGGTTGTCGTTGGCTTGGAAGCCGCCGCTGAAGAAGGCGACAAGCGCGTCACCTCATATCGCGATCACGGTCATATGCTGGCTTGTGGCATGGACCCGAAGGGCGTGATGGCCGAACTGACCGGGCGCGAGGGCGGCTATTCCAAGGGCAAGGGCGGCTCCATGCACATGTTCTCGAAAGAGAAGGATTTTTACGGCGGGCACGGCATTGTTGGTGCGCAAGTGCCGATTGGCGCGGGGCTGGCCTTTGCGAACAAATACCTTGGCAATGATCGCGTGTCATTCGCGTATTTCGGGGATGGTGCGGCCAACCAGGGGCAGGTTTACGAAACCTTCAATATGGCGTCGCTTTGGGATTTGCCGGTGATCTTCGTAATCGAAAACAACCAATACGCGATGGGCACGTCGCTGCAACGCGCGTCGTCCACGCCTGACCTCTATACGCGGGGCGAGGCGTTTGGCATTCCGGGCGAAGCGGTCGACGGCATGGATGTCTTGGCGGTGAAGGCCGCGGGCGAAGAGGCCGTTGCCCACTGCCGGGCTGGCAAAGGTCCCTATATTCTTGAGATGAAGACTTACCGGTATCGCGGGCATTCAATGTCTGACCCTGCGAAATACCGCACCCGCGATGAAGTTAAGAAAATGCGGGATGAACGGGACGCGATTGAACACGTCCGCGACCTGCTGCTGCAAGGCAAACACGCAAGCGAAGATGACCTGAAAGCCATCGATAAAGAGATTAAGGCGGTGGTCAACGAGGCTGCTGAATTCTCAAAAGAAAGCCCCGAACCCGCTGTAGAAGAGTTGTGGACAGACATCTACGCCGAAGAAATCCCGCAGGAGGCCCTGTAATGCCCCATTTTGAGATTCACGCGACCGACGTCGAAAGAGCCAAGGCATTCTATAGCGGGCTGTTCGGCTGGACGTTCGCGGCCATGCCCGGCGGCGAAGAAATGGACTATCACCTGATTGAAGGCGATGAGGTCGGCATGGACAAGGGCGTCACCGCCGGTCTGATGCGCCGCATGGGCGACGCGCCGGAACAGGGCGCCCCCATTCGCGGGGGAACCATGACGTTCGAGGTTGACGATTGCGATGCGCGATACGAATGGGCGCTGGCAAACGGTGGCGCCGAAGCGCTGCCGCCCGAGGATTATCCGGGCATTGGACGCTGCGCTTATGTCGAGGATGGCCAAGGCAATGTAGTTGGGATGATAAAGTCGGATGAAGGGGAGCTTTGAACATGGCGACCGAAATTCTGATGCCCGCGCTGTCCCCGACGATGGAGGAAGGCACGCTCGCCAAATGGCTGGTCAAGGAGGGCGACGACGTATCGTCAGGCGACATTCTGGCCGAGATCGAGACCGACAAGGCGACGATGGAGTTTGAAGCCGTCGATGAAGGCGTCGTTGGCAAGATACTTGTCACCGAAGGCACAGAGAACGTCGCGGTGAATACGCCAATCGCCGTGCTGCTGGAAGACGGCGAGGATGCGTCGGCGGTCGGCGAAAGCTCCCCCACGGCATCGGCAAAGCCTGACGCCCCCGCATCATCAAAGCCCGAAGCAAAAACCCCCGCCCAGCCAAAGACGGCCACGGTGCAACCCGACTCCGAAGTCCCTGAAGGCACGGAAATGAAGGCAACCACTGTGCGCGAAGCACTTCGCGACGCAATGGCCGAAGAAATGCGCCGGGACGACACGGTTTATTTGATGGGTGAGGAAGTCGCTGAATATCAGGGGGCTTACAAAGTCAGCCAAGGGTTGCTGGATGAGTTTGGCAGCAAACGTGTCATCGACACGCCGATCACCGAACACGGATTTACCGGGATCGCGGTCGGCGCGGCCTTTGGGGGTCTGAAGCCGATTGTAGAGTTTATGACCTTCAACTTCGCAATGCAGGCGATGGATCAGATCATCAACTCCGCCGCGAAAACGCTTTATATGTCTGGCGGACAGATGGGCGCACCGATGGTGTTCCGGGGGCCAAACGGCGCTGCGGCCCGCGTCGCGGCCCAGCACAGCCATGACTACGCCGCACTCTACGCCCAAGTGCCGGGGCTGAAGGTCGCGATGCCCTACTCCGCCGCCGATGCCAAGGGTCTTTTGAAATCAGCGATCCGCGATCCGAACCCGGTGATTTTCCTTGAGAATGAGATTCTCTACGGGCGTAGCTTTGACGTCCCGGTGATGGACGATTTCACCGTTCCATTCGGACGCGCGAAGATTTGGCGCGAGGGGACAGACGTCACGATCGTCAGCTTCGGGATCGGTATGCAATATGCCTTGGAAGCGGCAGATCGGCTCGCCGAAGATGGCGTATCCGCCGAGGTCATAGACCTGCGCACCCTACGCCCGATGGACACCGATACGGTCATCCAGTCGGTGATGAAAACGAACCGCTGCGTCACTGTCGAAGAGGGGTTTCCCGTCGGCTCCATCGGCAACCATATCTCAGCGGTTCTAATGGAGCAGGCGTTCGACTACCTCGACGCGCCAGTCATCAATTGCACGGGCAAGGACGTTCCGATGCCCTATGCCGCCAATCTTGAAAAGCTCGCGCTCGTAACCACGGACGAGGTTGTCGAGGCCGTCAACCAAGTCACCTATCGGTAAGGGGAAAAGACGGATGCCCACAGAAATCCTGATGCCCGCCCTGTCACCCACGATGGAAGAAGGCACGCTCGCGAAATGGCTCGTCAAGGAAGGGGATGAGGTATCCTCTGGCGATTTGCTTGCAGAAATCGAAACCGACAAGGCCACGATGGAATTCGAGGCCGTCGACGAGGGTGTGGTTGGGAAGCTACTGGTGACCGAGGGAAGTTCCGGCGTCGCCGTCAACACGCCGATCGCGGTCTTGCTGGAAGACGGCGAGAGCATGGACGATGTCGACACGTCGGCGAGCGATGGCGGGGCAAAACCCGCACCGACAAAGGACGCCGAGAGCGTCACCAAAAGCACGCCAAAGGACACGCCTGCACACGCGCCCAAACGCGATGACGGAGATCGGGTCTTCGCGTCCCCCCTCGCCCGCCGGATCGCCGCGGATCGCGGGATCGATCTTTCGCAGATCGCCGGGTCAGGTCCAAAGGGTCGGATCGTCAAGGCAGATGTCGAAGATGCAAAACCTGTCGCCAAAGCGGCAAAACCTGTGGATAGCGCGGTAACGCCTCAAACCACCTCCGTGCCAACTGTATCCGCCGACACCATCGCCAAGATGTATGAAGATCGTGAGTATGAGGAAATACCCCTAGACGGGATGCGCAAAACCATCGCCGCGCGACTGACCGAAGCAAAACAGACGATACCGCATTTCTATCTGCGCCGGAGCGTCCAACTGGACGGGCTGCTAAAATTCCGCAGTCAGTTGAACAAGCAACTCGAAGGGCGCGGCATCAAGCTCAGCGTGAACGACTTCATCATCAAGGCCTGCGCCCTCGCCCTGCAATCCGTTCCGGCGGCAAACGCAGTTTGGGCCGGGGACAGGGTATTACAATTGAAACCGTCTGACGTCGCAGTCGCGGTTGCGATCGAAGGCGGCCTATTCACACCCGTGTTGAAAGACGCAGAGTCCAAAACTCTATCGACTCTTTCCGCCGAGATGAAAGACCTCGCGACACGCGCCCGCGACCGGAAACTCGCACCGCATGAATACCAAGGCGGCAGTTTTGCGATTTCAAACCTCGGGATGTTCGGCATCGAGAATTTCGATGCAGTCATCAATCCACCTCACGGAGCGATTCTCGCTGTCGGCGCGGGTCAGAAGAAAGCAGTTGTCGGGGAAGATGGCGAATTGACAGTGGCAACCATGATGTCATGCACGCTGTCTGTCGATCATCGCGTCATCGACGGGGCGCTAGGGGCCGAGTTGTTACAGGCAATCGTCGACAATCTGGAAAACCCGATCGCAATGCTGGCCTGAGGGCCTCAGCCGGAGTCCGAATTCGCGTCGTCCGTGGTTCCGCCGACGAGGTTAAGCAGCTGGTCCATCGTCAGCGATGGCTGATCGCACCCGGCCTCTCCAACAATACGCGCCGGAACACCCGCCACGGTTTTGCAAGGCGGCACGTCCTCCAAAACGACAGACCCCGCCGCGATGCGGCTGCAATGCCCAACGCGAATATTGCCCAGAACCTTCGCGCCTGCCCCGATCAAAACACCGTTTTCGATCTTGGGGTGGCGATCTTCATCTTCTTTGCCGGTTCCGCCGAGCGTCACCGAGTGCAACATAGAAACATTGTCACCAACAACCGCAGTTTCCCCAATCACGATGGAGTGCGCGTGGTCAATCATGATGCCCTTACCGATTTTCGCGCCGGGATGAATGTCGATTCCAAAGGCTTCGGAAACACGCATCTGGATGAAATACGCCATATCCCGCCGTCCCTTACGCCACAGCCAGTTGCCCAATCGATAGGCCTGAACGGCCTGAAACCCCTTGAAGAACAACAGTGGCTGCATAAGGCGGTGGCAGGCCGGGTCACGCTCAAGAACCGCGACGAGGTCGGCCCGTGCAGCACCGGCAAGTGTCTCATCGTCGGCAAAAGCCTCATCCGCGAATTCCCGCAACAGCTGTTCGGACATTTCGCCCGACCCCAGCTTTAATGAGATCCGATAGGCCAAAGCATGTTCGAGGGATTTATGGTGAAGCACAGAGGAATGAAGCAATCCGCCAAGCATCGGTTCGTCCCGATGTGCAATCTCGGCTTCCTCACGGATACGTTGCCAGACTGGATCAATCTCAGAAAGTTTTGCGCGCGTCTCGGCCATGATGTTGTCTTCCTTCATTCGCCGTGCCGTTCTACATAGATAGTCATTCTTCGCCAAGCACAAAGGCCAGAAACGGAAAAACCGGCATATGGACGAAATTCGACTGAAAGAGATGAAGTTCCGTTTGCTTGAAATGCAATCCGAACTTGCCGACGAGACACAACGCGGGACCGAAGGAACCAAGACGGTGATGCTTGACCAACAATCGGTTGGCCGACTCAGCCGTATGGATGCCATCCAAAATCAGGCGATTGCACAGGCGGCGCAGGCACGGCGGGAACAACTTAAAAGCCGAATTCAATCAGCGCTTGCCCGAATTGAAGAAGACGAATTCGGCTATTGCGTAGAGTGCGGCGACGAAATCGCCCCTAAACGTCTTGATCTCGATCCGACGACAACGATCTGTGTGACCTGCGCGGCCGGGTCATAGACGCGTTTTCCCCGCGCCAATCGATGATTGCCTGAAAGACCGTCGAAAGACAGTCGCAATACTCCGGGTCATCCAAAAACGGCTCGGACCTGCCGGACACACCAGCGGCGGACATCAGCGATCCATTACCCCAGAACGGATGGGCCCGACCGTATCGCTTGCGATATGCATCCGCCGCGTTTGCTTGCCTTAGCATCCGACGGACTGCCACCTCACGCGCGACTTCGGGCAAACCAAGCAAAACAAGCGCCGCCGCGCGCACGTCACCATACAAGACAGGACGCATAGCCGCCTCCTTTAACCGTCAAGCACCCACGGAACCGAGAGCAAACAAACCCGGGCCAAATCGATCCGATATTTGGGCGACCGCGACCTCGTAAAACCCGGTCAGACCGTCAGCTGTTCGGGCGCTTGCGGAATAAACCCACTCCGGCGTCGAAACCACCTCCTCCCGCACGACGGAACCATTCTGTGTCAAGCGAACAAGATACCGTTCCCGCTCCTCGCCCAGCGGAACCTCGTAGGAACTCCAACTGTCCCCATCGATCCGGGTTCGCCGCGTCCAACGGACCAATAGCGCGCCGTTCTCATCCTCACGCACGGTAAGATGGGACGGGGAATACGGTCTCAGACCAATCCCGGAAAACGCTTCGACGCTGTGAACGTAGCTCGGATCATCATTGGGTCTTCCCCCCGGCCCAATCCGATAATGACGCGCCAAGTCCCGCGCGGATGGCGACAACTCGATCTGTTGGAGGGTTTTGTTCAGAAGGATGAAGTAACTTCCAATCGGCCAGCTATCTGGGATCGCCCCATCTGACCCGAACTGCCCACGCAGACGCGTTTTAAGGTCATAGGTATCGCCATCAACCAGGTCGGCCTTCTCGAACTGAAAAATCTCCCAGTTGTCGGTTGATCCGTCGCCGATCACGGCGAGATTTGCGCCGTTCAGCACATCGGCCCAGGTAGCACTCGACAGCGTTCCCGTGCTCAACCGCACCCGCAACGCGTTGCCTCGGTCAACGACGCCTGACCTCGCCCATCTCAGCGGCGTTTCGGTCCTACCAACCGTCGCCGCAGCCGAAATCAGCGTGTTGAGCGCATATCCGCTATCATTCGCTGAACTAAAAACCGCAACGTTCCCCGGCCACGGATCGGCGGCGACGGCCAAGAAAGGCGCATGCGGTTGCTCGGCCTCCGCCGCGACCGGCAAATCCAAAAAGATCGGAGAGACTGGCACCGTCGGCACAAACGGATCGACCCGGGGACGATCATCCGCGCCATCGCTTGGTTCATAAACCCCGTCCTCAACCCGCGTTGCCTCAACCATTTGCGATCCACCTTGATCGACGTGGTCAATACGAAACCGCCCGAAAATGCTGTCCGCGTTGAGCGTGACGACATCGCCCGCCCCCAACGCCAGCGCGGATTGGGGCAACGAAAATCGAACCGTATCCCGCGCCACGCGCGACTCCGCCAACCACCGCTCCGCGATTGCACGCCCGTCCGCAGCCGTCAGCGCGAGCGGTAACTCCGACTGCGAAACGCCATAAGTCGTATCATCCGGAAAAATCGCCTCAGACGAACGAATGGCAAAATCACCCTCCGCCTCGACAAAGCTCAACCGGACGCGCCCAGCCAACTCCGCCGCGTGCGAACGCACTGCCTCTATCCGCGCGACATCCGGCCCCTCCAGCGCCAAACGCTCGGGGTCAAGCGACGCGTCCGGATGCCCGTCCCGCGTTCTGAAAACCAGATTGCCGTCGCGTTCCACCGCATCAAACCCATAGGCGAGCATCAAAGACTGCAACGCGGCCCGCGCATCCGACGCGCCGTCGATAGCATAGCCCCGGACATATCCCCAAAGGTCGTCCACAGTGACGTAGTCCACACCTGATCTCGCGCAAATTTCCCTGACCAAATCGGACAACGCGATGGCCGCCGTTCGCCCGTTCAACCAGTGGCCACGAGCGTAATTCTCCCCATCGCTCCATAGCGCGGAGTTGTTGGGGAAATGCGGAAACGGTCGCGCATCCCATGCCCAAACGTGCGCGCGGGACATATCGACCATCTGCACGCCATACTCTTCGGATGTTGGATTATTCCCGGGATCAGACCAGAATTCCGCCATAGCGCGTAAATATTGCAACTGCATTAACTCGTCCCGGCGGCCGTCCGAATAGTGAGGCAGGCTTGATTCCGACGACTTGGGGTCGAGAAATTTGTTCGGCTGGTTCGCGCCCTTATCTATCGCTGCGCAGCCAAACTCATCGACCCATGCCGCGTCAAACTGCGGCCCGCGAAGGCTCTCCGGTTCATGCGCCGAAAACACCTGCGCGATGGCGCCGTTCGGCCAGACCAGCCGTTTGCGCGTCGCCTGCCATTCCGGTTTCCGATCCGGGGGGGAGCACGCCAATATACCGCTATCGCCAAAAATCATGACCTCGCGAACCTGCTCTATCGTTTCGCCCACCAAGGCGACCCGGGCGGACCGCCCCGGGTCCAGCGGGCGACTGCCCTCTACTTCGCTGCGCACCCATTCCGCCCCGGCCCGCGTCTTGCCCGCACCGCGCCCGCCAAGGATCACCCATGTCTTCCAATCGCCATCCGGCGGCATTTGATGGTCCATCGCCCAGAACTGGAAAAGAAAAAGGAGCGCCGAAAGCGCTCCTTCATCCAGATCATCCAGAAAGGCCGTCTGAACCTCTAGCGGCTCTGAGGCGATCAAGGCGGCGCCCGATCTCAGCCCGCGCGACGTCAAAGTCGATTGGGGTATAGCAGACGGCACCCTCTGCCTTTCTAAGTTGCTCATCCAGTCGCTCCTTTTCCTTGTTCGCGACGGTCACGGCCTCGCCGTATGCGCGGATTCTCTTCTTTGTTTCCACAGCATCGACGTCCGATCCGGCCTCTAGCTTTTTGATCTTTTCGTTCAGCGCTTCAGCCGCACGATTCAATTGGTCTCTGGCCACCGAATTGATTGAATCCGATGTCCCCGCATCCCCCACGGGCCCTGTATCTGTCATGTTTTTCTGAACCTGCCTCTCATGCTCTCCGCACGAGCGAAACGAAAAAACGGCCGCCGGGTCACCCCGAGGCCGCTTGCCCACTTCTTCTAGCTTGCCCGAAGGTATACTTTAAGGCGTTCGATAAGTCAAGAACATTCTTCCTGGTTGTATTTGATTTTGTGACTCACAATGGCTTTAGCCAATAAAAAAAGGGGGTCACGCTCAAAAGATACTTTCCGCCCGCACCGGTGCAGCACCTGCATCCACCCCGTGACGGTGGCAAATCCCGTCCAAATAGCTACCCTTCGGCGGCAAACCCCCGAGGTCGGACAGAATCAACCGCTTTGCAAACCCGAACAGATGAACAGATCGCGTTTCGGGCTGCTCAATCTCATCCCATGGACCCTTTCGATCAAATATCTTTAGCACTTGGTCCCTCAACAAAGGGTAAAACACCGGGGTCGCCATTGCGGCGACATACTCGCCGCTCTCTTTTAAGAAATGCGTAAACGCCTTTGGGCCGGAACACCCCCAGGATAGATCTTTGATACCCCAGCGCGCGCCATTCGCCACCTCAGCTGCGCGGCTTGCCCGAAACCGCCTTCCCCGCCACGGCTGAATCGGGTTTTCGGCCATCACGAAATCAAGCATCCCGCGCAGGCACGGCGACTCCGGCGGCAGTCGCATCACCCCGGTCAACGCCCGGCCCTCCGGGTTGCAGGCAAAGATCGGGCCGGGTCCAAAATCAAACGGGCGGACGCAATAGGCATCCATGTCGACCCAGATGCAATCCTGCTTCGCCATCAGGTGCAGGCGGAAAATATCTGAAAACACAGCGACGCGGTGACGGTCGGGCGGTTCCAACGAAAACGGAAGGGCGGGCAGAATCTCGCGGGCATCGCACACCTCCGCCCCGGCCGGAACACCGCCAATCGGCCCCAGCGCATAAAGCTGGAACCGATGCCCGCGGTCCAGATAGGACTGAACCACAACCTGTTCAAAAAACGTAAGATCGGACCCGTGCCAAAAGCTCGCGATAACCGGCAAGTCTGACACGCGCACTCTCCCAGTTCCGCCGATTACTCTGACGTCGCCTCGTTCCGCTCCGCTTCGATCTGGCGCCAGCGGGCGACGTTCTCGTTGTGCTCGGCCAGCGTTTCGGCAAAGGCGTGCCCGCCCGTCCCGTCGGCCACGAAGAACAGATATGGCGTGTCCGCGGGGTTCAGCGCGGCCTCAATGCTCGCCCGGCCGGGATTCGCAATCGGTGTCGGCGGCAACCCGTCGATCACATAGGTGTTCCACGGTGTATTGCTGCGCAGCTCGCTCTGCCGTAGCCCGCGCCCCAATGCGCCCTGCCCCTTGGTCAGACCATAGATCACCGTCGGGTCAGTTTGCAGACGTATCCCTTGGTTCAGGCGATTGACAAAGACGGATGCCACCTGAGGACGCTCTTCCGGCACACCAGTTTCCTTTTCGACGATAGAAGCCAGCACCAGCGCTTCCTCAATCGTCGCGATGGGCAGGTCGTCCGCCCGGTTTTCCCACGCTTCGGTCATGATCGCCTGCTGCGCGTCCTGCATCCGCGCGATCAGCTCTGCGCGATCAGCTCCGGCTGTCACCTCATAGCTATCCGGCGCCAGCGTGCCCTCATCCGGCACGGCCTCAACTTCGCCCTCAAGGAAATCCGCGGCTTTCAGCGCTTCGGTGATCTGCCAGCTTGTCGCGCCCTCGGCGAGCGTTACGCGATACCGTACATCCGCATCATCGCGCACTTCGGTGTAGGTTTCCGGCACCTCATCGACACCGGGCTGGAACGCGGCGAGTTCGACATATTCGTCCGTGGCCGGGTCAAGTTCACTCACCACGACCTTATTGGTCAAAACGCCGACCCGGAAGTTCACCTCGGTCCCGCAGGTCGACCGCCCGCTCCCGGTGATGATCGCCGTGATTTCATCCATCGAGCTTCCCGCGCGCACGAGGAAGCTGCCCGCCTTCAGATCCCTCGCCCGCTCGGTGTATTCCGCACCCATGCGAAACAGGGCAGAGCTTGAAATCGCACCCTCGTCAGCGAGCTTGCTCGCGACATTCGCCATCTTCTGCCCGCCTTCGACCCGCAGACAGATCGACGCTTCAAGCGGCCCGGCAGCCGTGTATTGCGACTTGGCCCAGGCGATCAGCCCACCCAGCGCAAAAACCAGCACGACAAGCAGTGTCAGCCCGGTCGAGGCGATGTTGCGCCACATCAGTCAGTGACCTTTCCCAACACGAGCGACGCATTCGTGCCGCCAAAACCAAAGGAATTCGACAGCGCGACGTTGATCTCGCGCTTCACAGCCTTCAACGGCGCAAGGTCCAGCTTCGGCTCTACCGCCGGATTTTCAAGGTTCAGCGTCGGCGGCGCGATCTGGTCGCGGATCGCGAGGATGCAGAAAATCCCCTCGACAGCGCCCGCAGCGCCCAGAAGGTGGCCAATCGCGGATTTGGTCGACGACATCGTCGCCTTCGCCGCTGCATCCCCCATCAGGCGTTCCACCGCGCCAAGTTCAATCGTATCCGCCATCGTCGATGTGCCATGCGCGTTGATATAATCGACTTCGCCCGGCTCGATCCCGGCCCGCTCAAGCGCGGCCTTCATGGAACGGTATCCGCCATCACCGTCAGAACTCGGCGCGGTAATGTGGTAGGCATCGCCAGACAGGCCATAGCCCAGAACCTCGGCATAAATCTTCGCGCCACGGGCCTTGGCGTGTTCGTATTCTTCCAGCACGACAACGCCCGCGCCTTCGCCCATCACGAACCCATCGCGATCCGCGTCGTAAGGGCGGCTGGCCTTGGTCGGATCATCCTCGTGGCCCGTTGAAAGCGCCTTGCAGGCGTTGAAGCCCGCTATCCCGATCTCCGAAATCGGGCTTTCGGTGCCCCCGGCAATCATCACATCAGCGTCGCCCCACTGGATCAGCCGTGCCGCGTCGCCAATCGCGTGGGCACCCGTCGAACAGGCCGTCACAACCGCGTGGTTCGGCCCTTTGAAGCCATAGCGGATACCGACCTGACCACTCACCAGATTGATCAACGCACCGGGGATAAAGAACGGCGATACCCGGCGTGGGCCGCGTTCTTTGATCAGAACCGCCGTTTCGGCAATCGACGTCAGCCCACCGATACCAGACCCGATCATCACGCCCGTGCGCAGACGGCTTTCCTCATCCTCAGGCGTCCAGCCGGCATCTTTCACCGCCTGATCCGCCGCAGCCATACCGTAGAGGATGAAGTCATCAACCTTCCGGCGCTCTTTCGGCTCCATATAGGCGTCGGGGCTGAACGTGCCGTCGCTGCCATCCCCCATCGGGATTTCGCAGGCGTATTTCGTCGTCACATTACTTGCGTCAAACCGCGTGATCGGGCCGGCGCCCGACTGCCCGTCTATCAGCCGTGACCAGGTCTCCTCGACCCCGTCAGCCAGTGGTGTGACCATTCCCAATCCTGTAACGACGACACGACGCATGGCATTGCCCTCTTATTCCTAGCGCGAAGTTCCCGAACTGATACCGCGCGACGGGACCGGGGGGCAAGGCGCTTTCGCGCAGCAGGCAAAGAAACGCCCCGGAAAGGCAAAGCTTCCGGGGCGCTTGTTAATCAACGGGTTGGCCTTCGCGGCTCAGATCATCTCTGCGACGGGTTCTGACGCGTCGCGCTTCGCAACCTCCAGCGCCTCGGGCAGACTGAACGTCTTGCTGAACAGCGCACGGCCACACAACGCCCCTGCGATGTTGCGCACGTATTTCAGCCGCGCAATATCGTCGAGTGTTCGGACCACCCCGCTCGCGATCACCGGCGCGCGGGCGATGTCCGCAAGGTGAGAGATCAGGCCAATCGACCCATCGCTGTCGCCCACATCCGTATCGACATCCGTGACGAGAATCGCGGCCAGCGGCGCGGTTTCAAATTCGCGGATAAAGCTTTCAGGCTCAAACGCGGTTTTCTGGCGCCAGCCGTCGATCACGACGTTGCCTTGGAACACGTCCACCGCCAGCACCACCTGATCGGGGTGAAGCTTTGCAGCCTGCTTCACGAAATCCGGGTTGCGCACCGCGGCGGTCCCGATCACGACCCGGCCCGCACCCTTGTCGATGGCGGCCTCGACATGCTCCATCGTGCGGAAACCACCGGCAAGCTGAACCGGCACGCCAGCGCTGCGGATGATCCGCGTCACCAGATCGCTGTTGTCGCCGTCATTCACGACCGCGTTGAAATCCGTCACATGCATCCATTCGGCCCCGGCATGGGCAAAATCAATCGCCCGCTGAACCGGATCGACGTGCCAAATTGTCGGCTCATTGATACGCCCGCGATACAGGGTTACACACTTACCGTTCTGAAGTTCGATTGTAGGAATTACGATCATGGCAGTCCTCGTGCGCTCGGCAGATATGGGCTTGGGCAAGCACCGGGCAATTGGCCACGCGTGCCTGTCTTCGGCGGCTACACACTCTGCATTAATCTAGCACAAGACACGCCGAATGTCAGGACAAGGCATCCGCGCAACGAAAAACGGCACCCGATTGGGTGCCGCCTTCACATCTTGGTCGAGGAATGGCTTACGAAGCTTCTTTGATGAACTTCGTCGCGTCGCCAAACGTCTGGATGGTTTCGGCTGCATCGTCGGGGATTTCGATACCGAATTCCTCTTCGAAAGCCATAACCAGTTCCACGGTGTCCAGGCTGTCAGCGCCCAGATCATCAATGAAAGAGGCGTTTTCAACGACCTTGCTTTCTTCAACACCCAGATGCTCGACAACGATCTTTTTCACGCGGTCTTCGACGTCGCTCATTTCAATTCCTCACATGTCTTCGGGGACAGCCCCCGTATTTGCTTCCGTTTGGCCCGGTGTTTCCACAAGTTTAGGCCGCTCTGGCCCCGCTTTTGGCGGGAAACCGACGGGCATATACCGCGCCACCGGTAAAAACTGCGCCGCCTATAACACATCATTCAGGCTTCGCAAACGCTTTCGCTTGGGTTCCGGCAAATCGCCGAAGCCGCCTACAACATGGCCATACCGCCGTTCACATGCAAGGTCGTTCCGGTGACATAGCCTGCCTCGGGGCTTGCAAGATAAAGGACGGCCGCTGCGATCTCCTCCGCATCGCCCATCCGTCCGGCGGGCACCGACGTCAGGATTCCCGATTTCTGATCATCGGTCAGCTTTTCGGTCATCGCGGTCGTAATAAAGCCCGGGGCGACGCAATTGACGGTGATTCCCCGGCTCGCGACCTCATAAGCGATGGATTTCGACATGCCGACCATCCCGGCCTTTGACGCCGCATAGTTCGCCTGCCCCGGATTCCCTGTCGCGCCAACAACGGATGAGATATTTACGATTCGACCCCAGCGCGCCTTCATCATCGGGCGCATGACCCCCCGACACAGCCGCATGGTCGAGGTCAGATTGACATCCAGCACCGACTGCCAATCCTCATCCGACATCCGCATAAAGATGTTGTCGCGGGTGATTCCTGCGTTGTTGACGAGGATATCGACCGATCCCATCGCCTCAACCGCATGTTTTGGCAGCGCGTCCACGGCCTCTGCGTCCGACAGATTGCAGGGCAGCACATGGGCACGATCACCCAGTTCCGCCGCCAATGCCTCAAGCGGATCAACCCGCGTGCCAGACAGCGCAACCGTCGCGCCCGCTGCGTGCAGTGCTTTCGCAATCGCCCCGCCAATGCCACCCGAAGCACCTGTGACCAACGCGCTCTTTCCAGTTATATCAAACATTTATGCCCCTTAGTTCATCGTCTGAACGGTTGCCTTGACTTCGTCCGGTGTGCCGACGGTAAGCGAGGTTACATCACGGTTAATCCGCCGGATCATGCCGGACAGCGCTTTACCTGCGCCGATCTCCCAGAACTCATCCACGCCGTTTTCGATCATCCATTCGACCGAGGTGCGCCACCTGACCCGTCCCGTCACCTGATCGACCAGCAGCGACCGGATCAGACCGCTTGACGTGACCGGCGCCGCCAGCACGTTCGCGACGAGCGGCACTTTCGGTTCCTTGATGTCAACTTCGTCCAGCGCGCGCGCCATTTCTCCGGCGGCGGGGGACATCAGCGTGCAGTGGAACGGAGCCGATACAGGCAGCATCACCGCCCGTTTCGCTCCGGCCTCTTTCGCCAGTTCAACCGCGCGTTCGACGGCCTCTTTATTACCGGAAATCACGCTTTGCGACGGATCGTTTTCATTCGCAACCTGACAGATCCCGCCCTGCGCGGCGTTCTGCGCGACTTTGGCGGCCGTGTTGAAATCCAGCCCCAGCAGCGCCGCCATCGCGCCCTCACCGACCGGAACGGCCTCTTGCATCGCCTTGCCGCGAATGCGCAACAGCCGCGCGGTGTCGCCAATCGTCATGGCCCCAGCAGCGGCGAGCGCCGAATATTCGCCCAGCGAATGCCCGGCAACGTAGGCCGCGGCGTCGATCGTCACGCCCTCCGCCTCAAGCGCGCGCATCGCGGCAAGCGATGTTGCCATCAGCGCCGGCTGCGCATTCTGCGTCAGGGTCAGCGTTTCCTGATCGCCTTCCCATGTCAGCGTGCTCAGTTTTTCGCCCAAAGCCTCATCGACTTCATCAAAAACGGCGCGTGCCTCGGGATATGCTTCGGCCAATGCCTTGCCCATCCCGACTGTCTGTGCGCCCTGTCCCGGAAATACGAATGCGCGGCTCATAGCCCCTCCTTTATCGCGTTTCCTTGGAGATACCCTGCCTCGCCGCGCTTCGCAATCGCCCCCTGCATTCCTGCACGGGCGTTGTGCAGCAAAAGCCATTGCAGTTGGCGAAGCGTGAACGCACACTCCGGCGAGTCAGGATTCCGGGGGCGCAATGCCGATTTCAAACAGCAGCACGCGGTATGGTGCCGTGACCAAATGGTTTCACTGGACCACCGCGCTTTTGGTCGTGACGCTGATTCCGCTTGGCATCGTCGCCCATGACGCGCCCTTCGCCACGTCGGAAGAGCTTCAGTGGAAGGCTTTCCTGTTCTCGATCCACAAAACTTTGGGCGTTGCGGTGTTTTTCATCGCCCTCGCCCGCATCGCTTGGGCGATCACCCAGCCAAAACCCGGCCTGCTGAACGCCGACAACAAACCCGAAGCGTTTTTGGCCCAGACGATCCACTGGCTGCTCTACTCTGCCCTCGTGCTGGTGCCGCTGACCGGGTGGATTCACCACGCCGCCACCGAAGGCTTCGCGCCGATCTGGTGGCCGTTCGGGCAGAACCTGCCTTTCGTCCCGACAAACGACCTTTGGGTCGCGCATTTGTTCGGCTCGCTCCACTTCGCGTTTGAACGGGTGCTGGCGTTTTCCGTCTTGCTGCACATCGCCGGGGCGTTGAAACACCACGTCATCGACCGCGATGCCACCCTGCGCCGGATGCTGCCGGGCTACCCCGCCCTGCCCGATTTGCCAGCGCAGACCCACTCCCGCCTGCCAATCCTCGCCGCCGTCGCCGCCTACGGAGTCGCTTTGGTCGTTGGCACATTCCTTTGGTATCTTCCAGGCCTCGAAACCCCAAAACAGCCCGTCGAAACCACACAAACCGAAACCCAGGGCAACTGGCAGGTCACGGACGGAACGCTCGCCATTACCGTCAAGCAACTTGGCAGCGATGTCAGGGGTGAATTCGCGAACTGGTCTGCCGACATCACCTTTGACGAAACCGTCGAAAGCGGCGTTGCAGGACAGGTCGAAGTCACGGTCGATATTGCGTCCCTCACCCTCGGGTCGGTCACCGAACAAGCGATGGGCGCGGATTTCTTTGACGCGGCGAACCATCCGACAGCGGTGTTCGCGGCTGATATCACCCGCGCGGGCGACGCCTATACAGCCGATGGCACACTGACGATGAAGGGCGTGAAACAGCGGGTCAGCCTGCCATTCACGCTCGCCCTCGATGGCGACACCGCGACGATGGAGGGCGCCTTAACCCTCCAACGCCTCGATTTCGGAGTTGGTCAATCAATGCCCGATGAAAGCAATGTCGGGTTCTCGGTCGGGGTCGACGTGGCCCTAACGGCGGATAAGACGGAGTAAGCGCGAGGTCGGGCGCTTCGGTCAGTTACATCTTGCCGTGCGGCCTTCAACGCCCGTTCAGTGAAAATCCCTTGATTTCGGGATGATACGAACATCGCGCGGATGCCGGTGCGAAGAGGATGGCAAGGGCCGCACGACATGATCGGCACGGGCGACCTGAACATCCAGCGGGTCATTGGACAGCCGGTTCAGCGCGTCGGTGCGATCCTCAAGATGGTGCACGACGATGTGAATCACATCCTCATCCCGCTGCACATATCCGCGCACGTCGATCAGCCGGGCCCGCATGATGACTTTGCGATACTGCGTCATCACCTTCGACCAGACGACAAGGTTGGCGACACCGGTTTCATCCTCAAGCGTGATGAAACACACACCCTTCGCGCTGCCGGGCCGTTGCCGGATTAGGACGATCCCGCCAAGTGAAACCGGCTGCCCGTTCCGCATATTGGGCAGTTCGCCCGCCGCGCTATACCCTTGCCGTGCCATGCTTTTGCGCAGGAAGGACATCGGATGCGCCTTCAGCGAAAGCCGTGTCGTCTGATAATCGGCAACGACGTGTTCACAAATCGGCATTTGCGGCAGGGCAACGGGGGTTTCGCCCCCCTCGTCCCTCACATCGTTCGACGTGAACAATGGCAGGTCGGGCGCATCTTTCAGCGCCCGCGCCTCCCACAAGGCGGCACGGCGGTCCAGTCCCATTGACCGGAACGCGTCCGCAGCGGCAAGCCGGCGCATTGTCCCGGCATCCAGTTTTACGCGGGTTTTGAGATCTTCAAGGTCGCGATATGGCGTGTCGCGCAGGCGAGACATCCTCTCCGCCGTTTCCTTGCGCATTCCATCGACCTGTCGCAACCCCAGACGCACAGCGAAGGTGCCGGGGGCGGTGGGTTCAAGCGTATTGTCCCAATTGCTGTAATTCACGTCCGGCGCGCGCACCTCTACCCCATGCTCCCGCGCATCTCGCACGATCTGGGCCGGGGCATAGAACCCCATCGGTTGCGAATTCAGCAACGCGGCGCAGAACACATCCGGGTAATGATGCTTGATCCAGCTTGAGATATAGACCAGCAGCGCAAAGCTCGCCGCATGGCTTTCGGGAAAGCCGTAATCACCGAAGCCTTTGATTTGGTTGAAACAGCGATGGGCGAATTCAGGGTCATAGCCCCGGCCGATCATGCGTCCAACCATCTTTTCCTCAAGCTCCCCAATCGTGCCGCGCGACCGGAATGTTGCCATCGCCTTGCGCAACTGGTTGGCCTCCAACGGAGAGAACTGCGCCGCGACCATCGCGATCTTCATCGCCTGTTCCTGAAAGATCGGCACACCAAGGGTGCGTTTCAGGATGTTCTCCAGCTCAGCCGGGTCATGCTCCGGCCCCGGTGAGGGGTATTCCTCCGGCTCTTTCCCGCTGCGCCTTCGCAGGTAGGGGTGCACCATGTCGCCCTGGATCGGGCCGGGCCGGACGATGGCGACCTGAATGACGAGGTCATAGAACCTGCGCGGTTTCAGGCGGGGCAGCATGTTCATCTGCGCGCGGCTTTCCACCTGAAACGTGCCAAGGCTGTCGCCCTTGCACAGCATATCGTAAACCGCTTCGTCTTCCTCGGGCACGGTCGCAAGGCGGTATTTTTCGCCATGATGCGCCTCGATCATGTCGAACGCCTTGCGGATGCAGGTCAGCATACCCAGCGCCAGCACATCGACCTTGAGGATGCGCAATTCGTCGATATCGTCCTTGTCCCATTCGATGAAACTGCGTTCCTTCATCGCGCCGTTGCCGATGGGAACGGTCTGGGTCAGCGGGTTTTCCGTCAGGATGAAGCCCCCGACATGCTGGGACAGGTGGCGCGGCATCCCAATCATCTGATCGGCCAGCTTAATCGTGCGCGCCATCAGCGGGTCGGTCAGGTCAAGCCCCGCTTCCGCCGCCTCTTTTTCACCCACCTCCTTGCCGAAACTACCCCAAATCGTCTTGGCAAGAGCCGAGGTCACATCCTCGCTTAGCCCCATGACCTTGCCGACCTCGCGGATCGCCATGCGCGGGCGGTAGTGGATGACGGTCGCGCAAAGGCCGGCCCGGTCGCGGCCGTATTTGTCGTAAATGTGCTGGATCACCTCCTCGCGCCGTTCATGTTCGAAATCGACGTCGATATCGGGGGGTTCCTTGCGTTCCTCGCTGATGAAGCGTTCGAACAGCAGGTCGTGCTTAGATGGATCGACGGCGGTGATGCCGAGAACGTAGCAGACAGCGGAATTGGCGGCGGAGCCGCGCCCCTGGCACAGGATCGGTGGGCTGACCTCATGCCGCGCGAACTGGATCACGTCGCGGATCGTCAGGAAATACTGCGCGATGTCGAGCTTTTCGATCATCGCGAGTTCTTTCTTCAGCACCGCGCGGGTCTTGTCGGGGGTTCCGTCGGGATAGCGCCACTTGGCGCCCTTCCAGGTGAGTTCCTCAAGATATTCCTGCGGTGTGCGCCCGTCCGGCACTGTTTCCTGCGGGTATTCATAGGCGAGTTCGGTGAGATCGAATTTGCAGGCATCCGCAACGTCGCGACTCGCGCGGATCGCGTGCGGCCATTCTGCGAACAGGCGCTGCATCTCGGCAGGTGATTTCAGGTGGCGTTCGGCATTGGCATCCAGCAGCAGGCCCGCCTTGGTGATCGTCGTTTTGTACAGGATGCAGGTCATGACGTCCTGCAACGGCCGCCGATCCGGCGCGTGGTAATGCACGTCATTGGTGGCGAGGATCGACAGCCCGTGATCACGAGCCATCCGGTCCAACCGGTTGATCCGTGCGCGGTCATCCCCACGGTAAAGATAGCTTGCCGCGACATGGCGCAGCGTCGGCAGCGCGCGGACCAGACGGCGCAGATCGGCGGCGAAATGGGCCAGGTCATCGCCGGGCAGCGCGATCAGTTGCACCC
Organism: Aliiroseovarius sp. YM-037; assembly: GCF_048060095.1. NCBI lineage: Bacteria > Pseudomonadati > Pseudomonadota > Alphaproteobacteria > Rhodobacterales > Paracoccaceae > Aliiroseovarius > Aliiroseovarius sp. YM-037. The sequence goes on from NZ_JBLUOA010000001.1 coordinate 1,969,870, forward strand.
CTTCCGCATGGGTGGCGAGGTCTTTCAATGTGATGTCGCACACGCCCTTCGCCTGCCAGTTGCCGTCCCGATCCTCCATCTTGCCCTTGGACAGCAGCATGCAAAGCCGCCCATAGGCCGCGCGGTCGCGGGGATAGGCCAGAAACGCCTCACCCGTAATCAGTTGCAAGCGACAGCCGATCACCGGACGCAGGCAGGCTTTCCGGGCCTCTGCATGAATACGCACGACACCGGCCAGTGTGTTGAGGTCGGCAATCCCCAACGCGTCGTGCCCCTGCGCCCACGCGGTCGCGGCAAGGTCCACCGCATCGGACGCGCCGCGCAGGAATGAAAAGCAACTTGTCACCCCAAGTTCGACAAAAGGCGTGCGGGGGTTCGGGGTAAATCCCCCCTCGGGCAAGGTGCGGCGCGGGCGCTGGTTGTCCATCTCGGGCATCAGGCGAACATCCCGTGCAGGAACCAGCGCGGGTCGCCCCCACGCCCGTCGCCATGCAGCCCTTCGCGGTATAGCCAGAACCGGCGGCCCGCCTGATCCTCGATCCTGAAGTAATCCCGAAGCCGCGTGCCGGGGCGGTCATGCCACCATTCCGGCGCGATGCGTTCGGGGCCGGCATAGCGCGTGATGCGATGGGTTTGACGCCGCCAGATAAACTGCACGGGTGGCCCTTCGGGAACGGCATAAAGCACGCGCACCTCCTCGGGCGGCTCCAGCATCCGGACCGGGCGGGGTTTCGTCACAACGCCTGAGGGGTCCGGCGCGTCGGCCAAGGCGTTCGACCGCGCCTCGGCCCGTTCCGGCACATGGCTTTCGCATGGAACCGGGCGAGTAACGGAACGCGATCCGAACCGGGCCGTCAGCCTGTCGATCAGACGCGACAGGTGCAAATCTTCGTCAACGCCGCCATCAAGCCGCCGCTGCGCGACCTCGACAGCTTCAACCGCGCCAGCCTGAAGCGTGATGAGGTCAAAGCCGAAACCGGGGTTGATCCGTTCAACCTTGTCCCGGAAAAGCCGTAGCAGATGGTCCGCATCCCGGCTGGGGGTAGAGGTAGCGACATCAACGGTGCTGACCTCTCCGTCCGTTTTATAGACGACGAGGTGAAGGCGGCGGCAGCCGAACCCGGCTTGCGTCAGCTTTTCGCACAATTCCCCGCACAGGTCGGGCAGATAGGGCACCGGATCCTGGATAGGTTCGGGCAAGCGGCAGGTCACGCGGAAGGTCTGGCGCGCCTCAACGCTTGAAACGGGTTCTGCCAGACGCCCCATCGCCTGATCCAGCCGCATTAGCGGGTTGGCCTGAATATCGGTCCGGGCAAAGCGGCGGGTCAGCGAAAGGCGCGGCACCTTTGCCACAGCACCGATGGTTTTCAGGCCCAGACGGCGCAACAGCAGCAATGTTTCCGCATCCAGCCGCAAGGCCGATACCGGCAAGGGGGCAAGCTGCGCGGCTATCTGATCCTGACCGCAGACCGCACGCACATCGCCATAACGGGCCAAGGCCCACGCCGCGCCCCAAGTCGGCGCGACGGCCAAGCCAGCGGTCAAACCAAGCAGGGACAGGCGGGTTTCCATTTCGACCAGCATCGCGGCCTCACCCCCCATCAGGTGGTCCGACCCCGTGGTGTCGAGCACCAGCCCATCCGCACCATCCATCACCGTCCACGGGCACCAGCGCCGCGCCCAGAGCATCAGTTTTTCAAGCGCCTGTGCGTCCCCCGCGACATCGGCGTATTCCACCCGTAAATCCGGGCAGATCGCGCGCATATCGACCACCCGCGCACCCGCATGGATACCGCTTAACTGGGCGGCGCGGTTCGCGGCGTGAACGACCGGGCCATGCGTGCCTTCGCGGGCCAGAACAACGGGCAGGTCATCCGGCGGCGCGTTGCCCGAGCGTTCCATCACCCTCTGCCACCGCTCCATCGCGAAGTGGGGCAGTGAAATGAACACGATCCGACGCGCTGTCATAGCGGGCCAGCCATTCGCCGGGGCGCGACTGGCGCGACCGGAAAAGTTCCACCCGCCAGCGCGGGTCGCCCGGTGCCTTGGCATCGTCGGGGTGCGGGGCCGACGGAACGGACGCCACACGCCAGCGATCCCGCGCCGCGCTCAGATCTGGGCTTGAGGCGCGCCGGATCAGCCAGCACGGAACCTGCCCCGCTTCGGCCCGCAAGGCCAGCCGTTTGGTGGCGGTAAAGCTGAGCGCAGGCGGATCGCCCCAGATTTCGCCGATAACCGCGCACAACCCCTTGCAGCGCAAGCCATCCTCCATCGCCCAAAGAACATCGACGGGGCGCGTAACATCCACCCGCAGAATGGGGCGCTGCGCGCCCAGTCCCGGCAGGTAGGGGCGCCCCGCCTCTTTCTGGGACAGGCGATCCTGTATCCACAGGATCGCAGAAGACGTGCGTGGAAGCCGTGACAAAACGAACCCCAACGCCCCCGCATCGACCGCAGTGGTTGGAAAAACCTCTGACAACATGGCGGCGGAACGAGCGCTTGGCACCCCTTCGTTTCGCCCAGCCAGTTTTCGTTTCATTAAGGCGTATGACATGCACGACACACAAAATCCGATTCCAATGTTCTTCTTTTGTTCTAATCGAATATTGAATTTCCGTCAAACCTTTGAACTGCAAATCCGTTCACATCTTGGCTTGCGGCACCGCCCCGATCCCATCACAGTTACCTAAACGCATCGATAGGATGAGGTTGCCGTGAAAATCCACAATCTGGGCTCTATCAACATTGATATCGTCTATCGCGTGCCCCACATCCCCTCGCCGGGCGAAACGCTTGCCTGTCAGGATCGGTCAGAAGGTCTGGGCGGTAAAGGGGCCAACATGTCGATTGCCGCCGCGCAAAGCGGTTGCGCGGTCCACCACTACGGAGCGGTCGGCGCCGAAGGCGAATGGACGCGTGACGTGCTGGCGAACAAGGGGGTGGAGACATCTTCAATCGCAACGGTCGACATCCCGACGGGCCACGCCATCATCATGGTCGCGGACTCGGGCGAGAACGCGATCACGTTGTTCCCCGGCGCGAATTTCGCGCTGCCGGGTGATCTCCCCGAACGGCTAATCGAGAACGCGCGGGCGGGGGATTGGCTGCTGCTTCAGAACGAAACCTCCGACGTTCAGAAAACCGCGATCGCCGCACGAGAGGCGGGGCTGAGCGTTGCCTACGCTGCCGCCCCTTTTGATGCGAACGTAACACTCGGGATGCTCGATCATGTTGACCTGCTGGCGGTGAATGAAATCGAAGCGGCCCAGCTTGCCGAAGCTGCCGGAAAACCCGCCGAAGACCTCGGCATCGCCAGCCTGCTGATCACCAAGGGCGCGGAAGGCGCGGTTCTTCATAGCGCCGGGAAAGACACTATCATCCAGCCAGCCCATAAGGTCGAAGTCATTGACACCACCGGCGCGGGTGACACGTTCTTTGGCTACTACCTTGGCACATTGTGTCAGGGCGCAACGCCGCAACAGGCACTGGCGCGGGCGAGTGCGGCATCGGCGCTTCAGATCGGCAAACCGGGCGCGGCAGACGCTATTCCGTCGGGCGGTGACGTAGATGCGTTTCTGAAGGCGCAGAGCGTCTAAGCGTCGTTCAACACCAGATCGCTCGCTTTCTCGCCGATCATGATCGCGGGGGCGTTGGTGTTGCCTGACACGATTTCAGGCATGATCGAACAATCTGCAACGCGCAGCCCCTCAATCCCGTGAACCTTTAACTTGTGATCGACAACCGCATCTTCGCCCGCGCCCATCTTGCAGGTGCCGGTCGGGTGATAGATCGACGCGGTGTTGTCCCGCACCCAGTCAAGCGTGCCGTCGTAATCGTCCATGCACAGCGCGGCGGGTGGGCGAAACTCCTCGGATATCTTTGAGGCAAGCGGAGCATGCTGCGCGATGGTCCGGGCGATCTTCACGCCATCGACGATGGTTCGGCAGTCGGTTTCCGTCGACAGGTAGTTCGGCACGATCTTGGGATAGGTCAGTGGATCGGGGCCGTTCAGGCGGATCTCTCCCCTGCTTTCGGGGCGCAATTGGCAGACGGACATGGTGAATGCCGAAAACGGATGCACCCCTTCGCCGGGGCTGTCGGCGGACCACGGCTGCACATGAAACTGGATGTCAGGCGTTTCGAGATGCGTCTTGGTTTTCAGGAACCCGGTCGCAAGGCTTGCCGCCATCGTCATGGGGCCGGCGCGGAACAAGGCGTATTTCAACGCGATCCGGGCTTGATTGAACAGGCTACGCACTTCGTCATTCAGGGTCGGCTCATTACATTTATAGACAAGCCGTGCCTGAAGGTGGTCCTGCATGTTGTGGCCGACGGCTTTTAGCGTGTGAACCGGAGTGACCCCGTTTTCTTTCAGGTGATTGGGGTCGCCGATCCCCGATAACATCAAGATCTGCGCCGAACCGATGGTGCCGGAGGACAATATGATCTCGCGGTCGGCATGAATCGTTTTCTCCACCCCGCTCGCATCGCGATAGGCGACACCGGTGGCGCGTTTTCCGTCCAGCAGGATGCGCTGCACCTGCGCCTTCGTGATGATCTGCAGGTTCTCGCGATCCCGGATCGGTTTCAGATAGGCAACCGCCGAACTGCATCGGCGTCCGTTGCGGGTGGTCAGTTGGAAATACCCAACCCCTTCCTGCGTCGCGCCGTTATAATCTGGGTTGAACGGATAGCCCGCCGACTGCGCAGCGGCGATCCACGCGTCGCAAATCGGGCGCTGTATCCGCATGTTCGACACCGACAGTGGCCCGCCAATGCCGTGATAGTCGTCCGCGCCGCGTTCCTGATCCTCTGCCCGTTTGAACAGCGGCAGCACATCGTCCCAACCCCAGCCGGTGTTTCCCATCTGACGCCATCGGTCGTAGTCTTCTTGCTGCCCACGGACATATAACAAGCCGTTCAGCGACGATGACCCGCCCAGAACCTTGCCGCGCGGCCAGTCGATCGACCGACCGTTCAACCCCGGATCGGGTTCGGTCCGGTAACACCAGTCGACGCTGGGATTGTGCATTGTCTTGAAGTAACCGACCGGAATGTGAATCCACGGGTTTGTATCGCGCCCGCCAGCCTCTAGCAAAACAACGCGATTGTTGGGATCGGCACTTAGCCGATTGGCCAGCACGCACCCGGCTGACCCTGCTCCGACAATCACGAAATCTGCGTTCACAAAGCTGTCCCCCACCGCTGTATCAAAAAAATTCTATACAGGTGCTTACAAATATACTAGCCTTTTTTGAAACCATAAGTCTCAATAATGATAACTTTCTGGGAGGAAATCACATGAGTATCGCGAACAAACTTGGCGGAATATCCCGTCGGGATCTGTTTAAACTTGCTGGCCAATATGGGATGAGCTCAACGCTTCTGGCCGCAGGATCATTCGGCGGCGCGATGAGCATCGCGAACCTCGCCAGAGCGGCAGAGTCGACATACGAACGGCGCTTCGCGAAAGAGGCAAAGCACACGCTGAAATTCGGCGCGGCTGGCTTTAATGCCCGTAACCTGTTGATCGAACGCGCAGGAGCGCTTGAATTTGCACGCGATCTGGAAAGCCGGACTGATGGCGAAATTCGCATCGAATTCATCGGTGACAACGCGATTTGCGGTCAGACATCCTGCGTTGAGAAAACCCAGCAAGGGATCGTCGATATCTACGCTGCATCCACGCAGAATTCTGCCGGGGGTGCGCCTTATCTGAACGTGCTCGACTACGCCTATATGTTCCCAAGCCGTGCAGCGCAGTATCACTTCCTCTACCACCCCGAATCGCAGCGCATCCTGCGTGATCCACTGGAAGCGAACCACGGTCTGAAGTTCCTGTTCAGCCATTGTGAACTTCGCGGCATCCAGATGGGTTTGGCGTGGGAGGACAAGCCGACGGTCACCAAGCTCGAAGAACTCTTCGGCACCAAGAACCGCGTGACGGGCACACAGCTTGGCCGGATTGCGATGCAGGCGCTGAACCTGAACCCGGTTCCGGTGGCTTGGGAAGAAACGCTTGATGGTCTGAAGCAGGGTCTGATCGACGGCGCGGAAACGTGGGCCTCTGCCGTGGCATATGCGAATATGGCGCCGGTTGTCAGCCAATCCGTCGACCTCAAGTTCTTCTGCGGCACGGAACACACGTCGATGTCGGCGTCCGTGTTCAACGGTCTGGAAGACTACCTGCAAGACGCGGTGATGGAATCCGCCTACTGGGCGCAGACCCACGTGCAGGCAGCCAACGAAGCCGCGCTGGTCAAAACCGTCGGTCACTCCGATCCGCAGCTTCCCGGCACGATCTTTGCAGAGAATAACGTGCGCAACGCGTTCCTCGCCGACGATCAGATCAAAATGGCCGAGGAAATGTGTTCGCCCGAGTTCCAGCCCCAGCTTTGGGAAGAATGGCGCGAGCGTCTGAACGGCTGGGCCGGTGGCATCGACACCTATCAGGAAATCTACAATATCGCCCGCGAAATCCCGGTCGATATGAAGCCTGAGAATGTTGAGCCCCGCCGCTGGTGGAAAGGCTGATACGATAGACTCCTAGAAAGGGCTGACCTGCGAAAACGCGGGCCAGCCTTTTCCACCAAAATCCGAGGCATCCGAGCATATTAGGGGTTGGATATGTCGATCTGGGCCGAAGCTGGTAGTATCATTTCTTCGCTTATCGCGGGCGATCCGTTCACGATGAAATCCGCCTTTCGCGCCAATGGCGCGTGGTTGGTTTTTGGGGCGGTGACAGCCATCGGGGCCGTTTTGGTTGCCTTCATGTATCGTCGTATTCCGTTTCTGGATCGCCATCTGGAGCGGGCGATCATCGTTTACACCTACCTTGCCATCGCCGCGATTATCTTTGTCGGGGTGATCCAGCGCTTTGTTTTGTCGGGCCAACCCCCGTGGTCGACGACGATTCCGCCCCTTCTGTTCATGATCATGGCGTGGTTCGGGTGTTCCTATAACGTCAGACTGCGCACGCACCTTAGCTTTAACGAATTCCGCGTGAACATGCCGCGACCCCTGCAGTTGGGGTGCCTGATGCTGGACGCCGCCCTTTGGTTCGGCTTCTGCGTGATCGTGGTGACGACGACCGCGCGGGTGACCGTCAACTCCATCGCCAATTTCCAGATCGTGCTGGGAACCGACAACACTATGCAGTGGTGGTTCATTGTCACCGTGCCCTTCGCCTTTATCCTGATGGCGGGGCGGGTTCTCGAAAACCTGCTGGAAGACTTGCACAATTATCGCACGGGTGAACCGCTGATCCGGCAAGCCGTCATCGGAGGAGACACGGGATGACCGATGGCACCTGGATAACCATTATTTCGCTGGGCGTGACCTTTCTGTTCATGATCGGCGTGCCCGTCCTTCTGATTATTGCCTACTGGGTGATCGGGTGCAGCTTCGTGATGGGGCTGACGCTCGACAACATGGGCGCGGAGCTTTTGAACGTATTCAACAAAGGCTTCGCACTTTTGGCCATGCCGCTGTTCATCCTGACCGGTGACTTGATCAACAAATCCGGCATCGCGCGAAGGCTGTCCGATTTCGCCTATGCCTGTCTGGGCTGGTTACGTGGCGGCCTTGCGATGGCGTCTATCGGGGCTTGCGGGTTGTTTGCAGCGATCTCTGGTTCAAACTCCGCGACCACGGCGACGATTGGGTCAATGCTGCACCCGGAAATGGTCAAGGGCGGCTATGACGAACGCTTTTCTGCCGCAACCGCAGCGGCGGGCGGCACGGTGGGCATCATCATTCCGCCGTCGATCATCTTCATCGTCTACGGCTTCCTGATGAACCTGCCGATTTCGGACCTGTTCGTCGCGGGCATCATCCCCGGCGCGCTGATGGTGTTCGCGATGCAGTTCGCCTGCTGGATCATCTGTGTGAAGAACGGCTGGGGCTACCTGATCCCATTGCAGATCGCCCGCGTTCTGAAAACCGGGCTGGGCGCGTGGCTTGGCTTTTTCGCCATCGGCCTTGTCCTTTGGGGCATCTATACCGGCAAGTTCTCCCCGACCGAAGCGGCGGGCGTGACCGTCGGATTCTGTGTCATCGTTGGCCTCGTTAGCTATCCACTCAACAAACTGATGAAGAACGACGCCAACACCCCGGTCACGGAAAAAACCTATTCAGACATGCTCGTCGTTGAAGGCTTTACACTCACGGAAATTCCTTCAATCGTTGTGCGTTCGGCGCAGATCACCGGTATCCTCGCCCCGCTGATCGCGGTCAGCGTCGTGATGCAGCAGATCCTGTCACTGCTGGGGGCGCAACAGGTGATCGGCGGGTTTGTAACCGGAATGGGCGGCTATTATGCCGTACTGTTCACGTCGATGGCGATTGTCTTTGTCTCTGGCATGATTTTGGAGAGCCTTCCGGTCACGATCATCCTTGCGCCGATCCTCGCGCCGATCGCGGCGTCGGTCGGGATCGACCCTGTGCATTTCTCGGTCATCTTCCTTGTCGGGGCGTCCATCGGCTTTATCACCCCGCCCTATGGTCTGAACCTTTATGTCGCGAGCGGCGTAACGGGCGTTCCATATTTCCGGTTGCTTCGTTATACGGTGCCTTACCTCGCGGCATTGATCGGGGTTTGGTTGCTGGTTTGCCTGACGCCAGACCTCGCGCTGATGCTGCTGCCAGACAGATAGCGACAGATGTGACCTATGCCCGACGACGCAGCCACAACCGATAGCGGAACGATCCCGACCAATATGCGCTTGCTGCTGTTGCTGGAGGAACTGGCAAGGGTCGGCGTGCCCGTCACTCCGACCGAGGTGAACGAGACCCTTAACCTGCCGAAACCAACGATCCACAGGTTGTTTCACACGCTGGAACAGGAAGGTTTCCTGCAACGCGACATCGATGGGCGATCCTACAGCCCCGGTCGTCGGCTGCGAAAACTGTCGGTGAATGTGCTTTCGTCGCTCAGGGTGCGCACGGCGCGGCTGACGATCCTGAAATCACTGGCCGAGGATGTAGGCGAGACCTGCAATATCGCGACACCGGACCGCGACGCGATGGTTTACCTTGATCGGGTCGAAACAAAATGGCCCCTGCGCATCCAGTTGCCCATCGGCACGACCGTTCCGTTTCATTGCACAGCCAGCGGCAAGATGTATCTGTCCTCCCTGCCCTCCACCCATTTTGATCGCTTTCTGGCCGCGGCAAAGCTCGACCGCCAGACGCCGCGCACGATCACCAACAGCAAGACCTTGCGCGAAGAAGTTGAGGCGATCCGGTCCCGCGGATACTCCACCGATGATGAGGAGTTTATGGACGGCATGGTCGCCATCGCCGTCCCGGTGAAAGACGATCAGGACCGGCTGCTTTCGACGGTTTCGATCCACGCCCCGGTCCAGCGGATCACGCTTGAACGGCTGATGGGTCACCAGCCAAGGCTGGTCGCCGCGTCCCAAGCGCTGTCGGACCTCATCGCGGACAGAGAGTGACCCGCAGCAGCGGCCCGCTGAGTTTGCTGTTGCATTGACCCATCCCCCGCCAGATATTTCGCCAAACCATGTGATGCGGAGGAGTCCAGCAATGCGCGCGCCTGCGGTGGCCCAAATGACAGCGGCTGGCCTATTCGTGGCCGGAGCCCTGCTGTTGGGATCACCAGTTTTTGCGGGCGAGGTCACGGTTTTCGCGGCGGCGAGCCTGAAAAACGCGCTCGACGACATCGGCGCGGCGTGGGAGGGCGAAACCGGGCATGAGGTTGTGCCGGTCTTCGCCGGAAGCTCCGCGCTCGCCAAGCAAATTCAGGCGGGCGCGCCTGCGGACATCTTTATCTCGGCCAATTCCGACTGGATGGACGTTTTGCAGGCGGACGGTCTTATCAAACCAGACACCCGCGTCGATCTGCTTACCAACCAATTGGTGCTGATCGCCGGGAAACCTGACGCGCAACCAGTGGACCTGTCATCGCCGGGCGAACTGGTCGACCGTCTGGGCAACGAATGGCTCGCCATGGCGCTGGTTGAGGCTGTGCCAGCGGGCATTTACGGCAAGGCCGCGTTGACCAGCCTCGGCGTTTGGAGCGACGTCGCGCCGATGGTCGCCCAAACCCAAAACGTGCGCGCGGCGCTGGCATTGGTCGCCACGGGCGAGGCGCGGATGGGCATCGTCTATGCGACCGACGCGAGCGCGGATGACGACGCGACCGTCGTTGCAACCTTCCCGCCGGAATCGCATCCGCCCATTCGGTATCCCGCAGCGGTCGTGGCAGAAAGCGAGAACCCCCTCAGCGTCGATTTCCTCGCCCATCTGCGCGGCGAGGCGGCAAGCGCGGCGTTCCAAGCGCATGGGTTCACCACCCTCAGCGAGGATGGCATGTGATGGAGTTTCTCAGCCCCGAAGAATGGTCTGCGGTCGCCCTGTCGCTGCGGGTCGCGTTTTGGGCGACGTTGCTCAGCCTGCCGTTCGGCATCGCGGTCGCGCATGTCCTTGCGCGGAAGGAGTTTGTGGGGAAGCAACTCCTCAACGGCATCGTCCATCTGCCGCTGATCCTTCCGCCGGTTGTGACAGGATACTTGCTGCTTTTGACATTCGGCACGCGGGCGCCGGTTGGCGGGTTCCTTGAAGACACCCTCGGCATCGTGCTGGCCTTCCGCTGGACGGGGGCGGCGCTGGCCGCTGCGGTTATGGCGTTCCCGTTGATGGTGCGGGCAATCCGGCTGGCGATTGAATCCGTCGATCCAAAGCTCGAAGAGGCGGCCAGCACCTTGGGCGCGTCGCGCATCCACGTGTTTCTGACCGTCACCCTGCCCCTGACCCTGCCGGGGATCATCACCGGCACGATCCTCGCCTTCGCCAAAGCCATAGGGGAGTTCGGGGCCACCATCACCTTTGTGTCGAACATCCCCGGCAAAACGCAAACCCTGTCCTCGGCGATCTATTCCTTCCTGCAAGTGCCCGGCGGTGAGGCGTCGGCGCTTAGGCTGGTGGTCATATCGATCGTCATCGCCATGGGCGCACTGATCCTGTCCGAAGTCTTTGCCCGGCGGGTCCGGCAACGGATCGGGGCGCGATGACACTTTCCGTATCAGTCCAGCACGCGTTTCCCGACTTCGCGCTTGATGCGACATTCGACGCCCCCGCCGGGGTGACGGCCCTTTTTGGGCGGTCAGGGTCGGGCAAGACGACGCTGGTGAACGCGGTCGCGGGGCTGTTGAAGCCGGATCAAGGGCGCGTGACGTTGGGCGATCAGACCTTGATGGATACCGGCGTGGGGCACTTTCTGCCCGCCCATCGCCGCCGCATCGGGTATGTCTTTCAGGACGGCCGGCTTTTCCCCCATCTGTCCGTCAGCCAAAACCTGCACTACGGGCAGCGGTGGTCGAAATCGCAGATCAAACCGGCCGACGCACAGCGCATTGTTGAAATGTTGGGGATCGGCCCCCTGCTTAACCGTCGCCCGGAGTCCCTGTCTGGTGGGGAAAAGCAGCGGGTGGCGCTTGGGCGGGCCTTGTTGTCCTCACCGGAGTTGCTGTTGATGGACGAGCCGCTCGCCGCGCTTGACGATGCGCGGAAAGACGAAATTCTGCCGTATCTTGAAAGGCTTAGGGATGAAACCGACATCCCGACCCTCTACGTCAGCCACTCCGTCGCCGAAGTCGCGCGGCTTGCCACGACGGTCGTCATCCTCACCGATGGCCGCGTCACCAGCGCTGGTCCGGCAGAGCACGTCATGTCCGATCCGCACCTCGCCCCGCTGTTCGGATTGCGGGAAGCTGGCGCGATTCTGACCGCCGAAATCGTCAGACACCACGATGACGGCCTGACGGAACTGCGCGCGTCGGGCGGCACGTTGTTCCTGCCGACGCTCTCCGCCCAAACCGGGGCCACAGTGCGCGTTCGCGTTCTGGCGCAGGACGTGATGCTGGCGCGGGAAAAGCCGTCGGGGCTATCGGCGCTCAACATCTTTTCCGGCACGATCACGTCGCTTAAAGAAGGGAAAGACGCCGGCGTGATTGCGCGGGTGCAGGTCGGGCAGGATCACATCCTCGCCCGCGTCACCCAGCGGTCTGCCCGCGTGCTGGCGCTAAGGGTCGGCGCGGACTGCCACGCGATTATCAAATCGGTGTCGATTGCCAAGGGCAGCATCGGCGGGCAGGCATCTGTTACCTAAGACAATCTGCCAGCGACCCCGCCGTGTCCCGGATCAGGTTTGGATAAAGCGTCGGCCCGGTCTGTAGGGTCGATCCCAACGGGTCGATAATAGCGGCCTTGGCGTCGGCCTCCCCAAACACGGTCGTGACCAGCGCCGAATTGAACTGCGGCTCTGCAAACACGCAGGCGATGTCTTTTTCGTCAATCAGCGCGGTGATCTCGGCAATCCTCGCCGCACTTGGCGTTTCGGCATCCCCGATGGAAATTGCGCCAGAGGCTTCGATATCGAACCGGGTTTCGAAATACTGAAACGCATCGTGGAAGACGACATAGTTGCGCCCGCGCACCTCTGAAATTTGCGCTTCGGCATCGGCAACCACTGCGTCGATCTTTGCAATCGCAGCATCCGCGTTGGCGGCATATTGGATGGCATTTTCGGGGTCGGTTTCGGCCAAAACCTCTGCGATCAGGCGCAGCCACGCCTGCCCGTTCGCAGGGTCGAGCCATGCGTGGGGGTCGTCCCCCTCATGATCGTGACCGTGATCGTCGTCGTGACCATGCGCCCCGAACTGCGCACCCTCACGAAACGACAACGTGGCAGTGCCCTCATGCTCCAGCAATTCCACGATCCGGGCGTCCGGCGCGAGCGATCCGATGCTATCCCCCAGCCACGGCGTCAGATCATGCCCGACCCAGAACACAACCTCTGCATCCTGAAGCAAACCCGCGTCCGACGGGCGCATCGAATAGTCATGCGGCGTCGCGCCCGAGGAAATGATGACCGACGGCTCAGCGACGCCCTCCATCACTGCTGCGACAAGAGAGTGAACCGGCAAAATGTCCGTGGTGACGGTCGGGGGTTCAGCCAAGACGTTTCCAGCAGAAAGAACGGTCAGTGCAACAGCGCAGCGCATCAATTTGAGCATCGTGAATCCATGTGATGTTATAACAGTTGCATATCCACTATATGAAACGTTATATCATATCAAGTCGAACTACTCCGCCGAACGAAGGAAACCGAAATGGTCAGCATCGGATTTGAAAAACACGACCACGCGGTCTGCGTATCCGATGCGCTTTCAGCGGCGGAGCAATATTGCGCGGCGCACAAGCTGCAACTGACCAAGGTTCGGCATCGCGTTCTGGAAATCCTGCTCGGCCAGCACCGGGCGATGGGGGCATATGAAATCCTCGACCAGCTCAGCGCGGAAGGGATGGGATCGCAACCCCCCGTTGCCTATCGGGCGCTCGATTTTCTGGTGTCGAACGGCTTTGCCCACAAGGTCGAAAAGCTGAACGCCTATATCGCCTGCTCCTACCCCGGAGAGGTGCATTCACCCGCCTTCATGATCTGCCGCGCCTGTGGTGCGGTGGTCGAGGCACAGTCGCGCGTCGCGACCGGCACGCTCGGCGACGCGGCTGAGGCGCTTGGGTTTCAGATTGAAAAGACGGTGGTGGAGGCCGAAGGGCTTTGCCCCGTCTGCAAATCCGAGGACGCGCCGTGATGAGCCTTGTCAATGTCAGCGGCCTGACTGTGAAGGTCGGCGATCACACGGCACTGGCCCATGTCGATCTGGCGATTGCGCCCGGTGAAATCGTGACCGTCGTTGGCCCCAACGGCTCCGGCAAGACGACGCTGCTCCGCGCGATCATAGGGGCGCAGAGGGCGAGCCGCGGCAGTGTCAAACGCAAAGCCGGGCTGCGCATCGGCTATGTCCCGCAGCGATTGCATATCGACCCGACCCTGCCCCTTACGGTTGGTCGGTTCCTGAACCTTCCGACGCGACGGTCTGACGCTGACATCCGCGCTGCCCTTGAAAACGCCGGGGCAACTGGCTTGATCGGTAGGCAAATGGCGGCACTGTCCGGCGGGCAGTTTCAGCGTGTCTTGCTGTCCCGCGCCCTGCTGGAACGGCCCGAGCTTTTGGTGCTGGATGAACCGACGACCGGGCTGGATCAGCCCGGCTCCGCGTCTTTCTATCAGCAGATCGAACAGGTGCAGACGGAAACCGGCTGCGCGGTGCTGATGGTCAGCCATGAGTTGCACGTTGTGATGAGCGCGTCGGACAAGGTGATTTGCCTGAACGGCCACGTCTGCTGTCAGGGCACGCCGGAGGTTGTCGCCTCTGCCCCGGAATATCGGGCGCTGTTCGGCACGGGAACGCACGGGGCGCTCGCGCTCTACCGCCACGACCACGACCACGACCACGACCACGACCACGACCACGACCATCATTCGCATGCGGAGCCTGCTGTCGATGCTTGATGATTTCCTGATCCGCGCCGCGCTGGCGGGCGTTGGCGTTGCCGTGGCGGCCGCCCCGCTCGGCTGCTTTGTCGTCTGGCGCAAGATGGCGTATTTTGGTGATGCGACCGCGCACGCGGCGATTTTGGGCGTGGCGCTGTCGCTGGCGCTTTCAACGTCGATCTTCGTCGGGGCGCTTGCCGTGGCGCTTGTCATGGCGCTGGCCGTCTCCACCCTGTCCGAACGGCGCTATGCCATCGACACATTGCTGGGCGTGCTCGCCCATTCGGCGCTGGCGTTTGGGTTGGTTGCGGTGTCTTTCATCAGCGGCGTGCGCCTTGATCTGATGGCCTACCTGTTCGGCGAAATCCTTGCTGTGACGGTCACCGACCTTGTTGTGATCTGGGGCGGGGCCGCGCTGGTGCTCGCGCTGATCGGGTGGCGTTGGTCGGCGATGCTGACGGCGACCCTGAACCGAGATCTTGCCTATGCGAGCGGCATAGACCCGCGGCGGGAACAACTGATCCTGACGGTCAGCCTTGCCATTGTCGTCGCAGTGGCGATCAAGGTGGTCGGTGCCCTGCTGATCGCCGCGATGCTGATTATACCGGCCGCAACCGCGCGCCCGATCAGCAAAACGCCGGAAATCATGGCCGCGCTCGCCGCGGTTATCGGCGCGGCGTCGGCGCTGCTGGGGCTGCGGCTGTCGTTCCTTTACGACACACCGACAGGGCCGACGATCGTCTGCGTCGCGGCCCTGCTGTTTGCGGCGTCGAACCTGCTGGGGCTGGCCCGCCGATCCGCCTAGGCGATCCCGCCCTTCACCAATCCCGCGGCAAGCTGCGCATAGGCTTCGGAAAGCGGTCCGTCCTCTGCCGCGATGGGCGTTCCGGCGTCTCCGGCTTCGCGCACGCGCAGATCAAGCGGCAGCTCGCCCAGCAGCGGCACGCCCAGTTTCTCCGCCTCTTTCCGCACGCCGCCGTGGCCGAAGATATGCGCCTCGTGCCCGCAATTGGGGCAGACATAGGCCGACATATTCTCGATCAGCCCCAGAACCGGGGTCTTCAATGTTGCGAACATATTGATCGCCTTGCGCGCGTCCAGAAGCGCAACGTCCTGCGGCGTCGAAACGACGAGCGCCCCGGTCAGCGCGGTGCGCTGGCACAGGGTCAGTTGAACGTCCCCGGTGCCCGGCGGCAGATCGACGATCAAAACGTCAAGCTCCCCCCATTCGACCTGACCAAGCATTTGTTGCAGCGCGCCCATCAACATCGGACCGCGCCAGACGACCGCCTGATCCGGGTCGACCATCAGGCCAATCGACATCATCGTGACCCCATGCGCCTGAAGCGGGATGATGGTTTTGCCATCGGGCGAGGCCGGGCGTTTGTTGACCCCCATCATGCGGGGTTGCGAGGGGCCGTAGATGTCCGCGTCAAGCAATCCGACACGCCGCCCCTGCCGGGCGAGCGCCACGGCAAGGTTCGACGACACAGTCGATTTCCCGACGCCCCCCTTCCCCGACGCAATCGCCAGAATGCGATCAACGCCCGTCACCGCCTGCGGTCCCTGCTGCCCGGTCGGGTGTCGCCCGATCTTGAGGCTTGGCGCATCACCTTTCGGCGGACCCGAAGGAGCGGGTTTCGACGATGCGGCAGGGGCGGTCAGAACGATGGACGTTGAGTCTACCCCTTCAATCGCCGAAACAACCTGATCGGCCACATCCCTGACCGGCGAAAGCTTCGCCGCGACCTCGGCGGACTCAGCCTCGATCACGAAACGGACGACTCCGCCGTCGATGGACAACGCCCGCACAAGGTCGCGCGAAACCAAATCACCCCCGTCCGGCAAGGAGATTTTCTTGAGGGCGGCCAGAATATCGTCGCGCGTTACTGTCATTTCCGTCTCCAATCGCTTCCAAATTGACGCTGCGTAACACCTTTTTTCGGGGTCATAAACACGTCTATTTTCCCGCTAACTCCTTGTAATACATACAATCCAATATGTCAGTGCCACTTATGCACTTGCTGCATAGCGGCATTGACGTTGCTAGGGATTGTGCATCTGCAGCATTTGCCTATCTTCCTCGGTGTTAGCGCAATACGGCGCAGCAATAAACGAGATGAAAGAGAACTGAAATGGCTACTGTAACAACAACCCGCACGTTTGAAGCTGGCCTTGGTGATCGCGTATCCGCGTTCCTGAAAGACGTCACCGAACGTCTGGAGCGTCGTCGCCTGTTCAACCGGACCTTCAAAGAGCTGAACGAACTCAGCACACGTGAACTTGACGACCTCGGCCTTAGCCGCGGCTCCCTGCGCTCTGTCGCATACGAAGCTGCTTACGGCAAATAAGAACAACAGATTGGATCGCCCGACCTCCTCCCCGGGTGCTCTAATTGGGTGACGGCTGCCTCTCCTCCCTGGCGCCGTCACCCCGCAAGATGCGGGGCGCAAGATAAGCCCCAACCAGATGCGAAGAGCCCTCTCCTCCCTTGGGTTCGGAGCAACCGATGGAATGATGCGTTTCCTCCTCCCTAGCGTCATTTCATTGGATCAGGGGTCGCACGACCCCGCGATTGCACAGGGCCACTTCCTCCTCCCTGGGGTTCTGTGCATGGAATTTGAACGGCGGTGCCCTTACTCCTCCCCGGGCGCCGCCGTTTTTTTATGCGCGGGATATGGGGCGCGTCAGAACGGAACGTCATCCGCGTTGGCGGCGGGCATGACGAAACGGCCAACGACTTTCTTACCACCCGCCTTGTCAAATTCGATGTCTAGCTTGTCGCCCTCGATCCCCATCACGGTGCCGTAGCCGAATTTCTGGTGAAACACCCGATCGCCTTGGGTAAAGGCCGACACCGCCTCGGAATCTATGACAATATTGCGCGACTCTTTCGGCTGGCTGATCGGGCGCGTCGAACTGCGCGCCTGCATCCGCTTCCAACCTGGGGAATTATAGGCATCCGCCCGCGCCGCGCGATCCTCCATCCGCGCACCCATTCCTGCCGCCGCAGCGCCGTAGCCGCCACCGTGAAGGCCGGGGGGCGTCAGCACCTCAACATGTTCCTGCGGAAGTTCGTCGATAAAGCGGGACGGAAGCGCAGACTGCCATTGGCCATACACCCGGCGGTTCGCGGCGAAGGAAATCGTGCACAACTCCTCCGCACGGGTGATGCCGACATAGGCAAGGCGGCGTTCTTCCTCCAACCCTTTCAGGCCGGATTCGTCCATCGACCTTTGGGAGGGGAACAACCCATCCTCCCACCCCGGCAGAAAAACAGCGGGGTATTCCAGCCCCTTGGCGGCGTGAAGGGTCATGATCGTGACCTTCTCCTCCGTCTCCTGGCTTTCATTGTCCATGATAAGCGCGACATGTTCGAGGAACCCTTGCAGGTTCTCGAACCCTTCAAGCGCCTTCACGAGTTCCTTGAGGTTTTCGAGCCGCCCCGGCGCCTCGGCGTCCTTCGGCACCAAAGGATCGCCCCGTTCCTCTTCTTCCTCAGTTTGGGGCTTGAAATATGAACGTATATAACCAGATTCCTCCAGCACGGTTTCGGCGAGTTCAACGTGGCTGACGGTCAGGTCGTGAACGGCAGCGGACCAGCGATCAAAACCGGCGACCAGCTTTTCCAGTTCGCCCTTCGCCTTGCCCTTGATCTCGCCCGCGCCCAGCAGCGCCCGCGTCGCATCCAGCAGCGGCACGCCTAGATCACGGGCCGCGCGTTGGATATTCTGAAGCGCCTTATCCCCCACCCCGCGTTTCGGGGTGTTGACGATCCGTTCAAAGGCGAGGTCGTCGTCACCGCTGACCACGACGCGGAAATAAGCCATCGCATCGCGGATCTCCATCCGCTCGTAGAAGCGCGGGCCGCCGATCACGCGATAGGGCAGGCCGATGGTCAGGAACCGATCCTCGAACGCTCGCATCTGGTGACTGGCGCGGACGAGGATGGCCATGTCATCAAGGCTCATCGGGGTCATACCACGCGTGCCGCGCTGCATGGATTCGACCTCTTCGCCGATCCAGCGGGCCTCCTCTTCCCCGTCCCAGTGGCCGATCAGGCGGACCTTTTCGCCCTCGTCAACCTCGGTCCACAGCGTCTTTCCAAGCCGCCCCTCGTTGCCCGAAATAACCCCCGCCGCAGCGCCAAGAATATGCGGGGTGGAGCGGTAGTTCTGCTCCAACCGCACGACCTTCGCGCCCGGAAAATCCTTTTCAAATCGCAGGATGTTGCCAACCTCGGCCCCGCGCCAGCCATAGATGGACTGGTCATCATCGCCAACGCAGCAGATATTCTTGTGCCCCCCGGCCAGCAGCCGCAGCCAGAGATATTGCGCGACGTTGGTATCCTGGTATTCGTCGACCAAGATATAGCGAAACCAACGCTGGTATTGCGCCAAAACGTCGTCGTGCTGCTGAAAGATCGTCACGACGTGCAGCAGCAGGTCGCCGAAATCGACGGCGTTGAGGGTTTTCAATCGCGCCTGATATTGGGCGTAAAGCTCCGGCCCTTGGCCGTTGAACGCCGAGGCCTCACCCGCAGGCAGAGTTTCCGGCGTCCAGGCGCGGTTTTTCCAGTTGTCGATGATCGACGCCAACTGCCGCGCGGGCCAGCGCTTGTCGTCGATGCCCGCAGCTTGGATCAATTGTTTCAACAGACGAATTTGGTCGTCGGTATCCAAAATCGAGAAATTCGATTTCAGCCCCACCAATTCCGCATGGCGGCGCAGCAGCTTTACGCAAATCGCATGGAAGGTGCCAAGCCACGGGATACCCTCGACCGTATGACCCAGCAGCGCGCCGACGCGGTTCTTCATCTCTCGCGCCGCTTTGTTGGTGAAGGTCACGGCAAGAATTTCGTTGGGTCGCGCCCGTCCGGTGGTCAGTAAATGCGCAATGCGCGCCGTCAGCGCCTTGGTTTTCCCCGTCCCCGCCCCGGCGAGCATCAGGACAGGACCATCCAGCGCCTCAACCGCTTCGCGCTGCGCGGGGTTCAGTTCATCCAGATACGGCATGGGCCGCGCCGCCATAGCTTGCGCGGATAGCGATAGCGCGCCCGGCGCGTCATTTTCGTCTGTGCTGCTCATGCCCGGCAAGATAGCGAGGCGCGTTAACAAATGAAAGAGGTGTTCGCGTAATGTTCTGCGCCAAATTACAGAACGACGCCTTCGCGCTGGACAACGGCCGGGCGGCCATCGCTAATACCCGGATGGACCTGTTTCAACGCTACCCTGCGATCTCTGACCTACGGACCCGCGCCCGTCGGCGAATCCCGCATTTCGTGTGGGAGTATCTGGATAGCGGCACCGGTAATGAGGCGACGCTGGTGCGGAACCGCACCGAGCTTGACCGGGTGCTGCTGCGACCGTCGATCTTGCATGGGGAGCTTGAGGTCGATCTATCGACCAAGCTGTTTGGACAGACGCACCCCCTGCCCTTCGGCATCGCGCCCGTGGGAATGTCCGGCTTGATCTGGCCCGATGCCGAAAGGTTGCTGGCCCGCGCGGCGGCGCAGGCAGGTATTCCCTACAGCCTGTCCACTGTGGCATCACGAACCCCCGAAGAGGTCGCACCGGTTTTGGGCGATCATGGCTGGTTCCAACTCTACCCGCCCCGCGATTTGTCGATCCTCGACGGTATGCTGGCCCGCGCCCGTGCCGCCGGGTTTGAAACGCTTGTGCTGACGGTGGACGTCCCGGTCGCCAGCCGCCGCGAACGCCAAACGCGCGGCGGGCTTGTGCAGCCACCCCGCCTGACCCCGCGCCTGATGGCGCAGGTCGCGCGGTGTCCGGCCTGGGCGCTGGGGACACTGCAGCACGGTATGCCGCGGATGCGGTTTATCGACAGCTATTCAGGCGAAACCAAAGGCTTGCCGTCAAATGCTCATGCAGGATACCTGCTGCGCACCTCGCCCGATTGGAACTATCTGCACAGCCTGCGTGACGCATGGGATGGGCCGTTCATCGTCAAAGGCGTGTTACGGGCGGAGGACGCGATCAAACTGAAAGACGCGGGCGTTGACGGTGTCTGGATCAGCAATCACGCGGGCCGCCAGTTCGACGCCGCCCCGGCGACCATCGAAACCCTTCCCGCGGTCCGGCAGGCGGTCGGTCAGGACTATCCGATCATCCTTGATGGCGGGGTTGAGGGCGGGTTGGACATCCTTCGCGCGCTCGCGCTTGGGGCGGATTTCGTCATGCTGGGCCGGGCTTTTCACTATGCGCTTGGCGCTTTGGGCGCGGAGGGTCCGGCGCATCTTGTTGATATGCTGACGCAGGACATGGCCGCGAACATGGGGCAGCTTGGGACCGCCACGCTGCCTGAACTGCGCGACACGGTCATCACGCCTGCCAAATCCGAAACCCCTTGAACCCAGCTTTTGTTAGAAAATACCAAAACCTCGGTATTGCGCTGCAACGCGGCGACGCTTACCGATAAGCAACTGATCCACGGACCTGACGTAAAGGAAGCGTTCTGATGCCCGAATTTCAAAAGATATTGGTCGCAAACCGGGGCGAGATCGCAATTCGAATCCTGCGGGCCGCGAACGAGATGGGCAAGAAAACCGTGGCGGTCTTTGCGGAGGAGGACAAGCTGGGCCTGCACCGTTTCAAGGCCGATGAAGCCTACCGGATCGGCGAAGGGTTGGGCCCGGTCGCAGCCTATCTTTCGATTGAAGAGATTATTCGCGTCGCAAAGATGTCCGGTGCCGACGCGATCCATCCGGGCTATGGTCTGCTGTCGGAAAATCCTGAATTTGTCGATGCCTGCGATGCGGCGGGCATCACCTTTATCGGTCCGAAAGCCGAGACAATGCGGGCTTTGGGTGACAAGGCCAGCGCCCGGCGCGTCGCGATTGAGGCTGGCGTGCCAGTGATCCCGGCAACCAATGTTCTGGGCGACGATATGGATGCCGTCCGGCGCGAGGCTGCGGAAATCGGCTATCCCCTCATGCTGAAGGCTAGCTGGGGCGGCGGTGGTCGCGGGATGCGCCCGATCATGAGTGAGTCTGAGGTCGAGGAAAAAGTCCTCGAAGGGCGGCGCGAGGCTGAGGCCGCGTTTGGCAACGGCGAGGGCTATCTGGAAAAGATGATCCAGCGTGCCCGCCATGTTGAGGTTCAGATCCTCGGCGATCAGCACGGCGGGATGTATCACCTTTACGAACGCGACTGTTCCGTCCAGCGGCGCAATCAGAAGGTCGTTGAACGCGCCCCTGCCCCATACCTGACCGACGAGCAGCGCGAAGACCTCTGCGCGCTTGGCCGGAGAATCTGCGCGCATGTGAATTACGAATGCGCGGGCACGGTCGAATTCCTGATGGATATGGATGATGAGAAATTCTATTTCATCGAGGTGAACCCCCGCGTTCAGGTCGAACATACCGTGACGGAAGAGGTCACTGGCATCGACATCGTGCAGGCGCAAATTCGCATTGCGGAGGGCAAGACGATTGCTGAGGCGACCGGCAAAGCCTCACAATACGACGTGCGCCTGAACGGCCACGCGCTGCAAACCCGGATCACGACCGAAGATCCGCTGAACAACTTTATTCCCGATTATGGCCGGATCGCCGCCTACCGCTCCGCCACCGGCATGGGGATACGTCTTGACGGCGGCACCGCCTATTCCGGCGGGGTTATCACGCGTTATTACGACTCATTGCTGGTAAAGGTCACGGCATGGGCTCAAACGCCGAACGCCGCGATCCGCCGGATGGACCGCGCCCTGCGGGAGTTTCGGATTCGCGGCGTGTCGACAAACATCGCTTTCGTCGAAAACCTGCTGAAGCACCCGACGTTCCTGAACAACGAATACACGACGAAATTCATCGACGAAACGCCGGAGCTGTTCGAATTCCGCAAGCGCCGCGACCGGGCGACGAAGCTGCTGATCTATATCGCGGACATCACGGTAAACGGTCACCCGGAAACGCAAGGGCGGGAAAAGCCGGCGGCAGTGTCGAAGCCGCCAAAGGCACCTAAACCCCGCGTTGATCCCGCCCCCGGAACCCGGAACCTGCTGGATGACAAGGGACCGGCAGCGGTGGCCGATTGGGTTCGCGACCGCTCCGAACTGCTGCTGACCGATACGACCATGCGCGACGGGCACCAGTCGCTGCTTGCGACCCGGATGCGTTCGATCGACATGATAAAGGTCGCCCCCGCCTACGCCGCGCATCTTCCGCAACTGTTCAGCATCGAATGCTGGGGCGGCGCGACGTTCGACGTCGCCTACCGGTTCCTGCAGGAATGCCCGTGGCAACGTCTTCGCGATCTGCGGGCGGCGCTGCCGAACGTCATGACGCAAATGCTGCTGCGCGCATCGAACGGCGTCGGATATACCAATTACCCCGACAATGTCGTGCAGGAATTCGTGCGCCAAGCGGCTGAAACCGGAGTCGACGTGTTCCGTGTGTTCGACAGCCTCAACTGGATCGAAAACATGCGCGTCGCGATGGATGCGGTGATCGAGAACGGCAAGGTCTGCGAAGGCACAATTTGCTACACTGGCGATATCCTCGATCCGGATCGCGCGAAGTATGATCTGCAATACTATGTAAATATGGGGAAAGACCTTCAGGCCGCCGGGGCGCACTTGCTTGGCTTGAAAGACATGGCGGGGCTGCTGAAACCCACCGCCGCGCGCAAGCTCGTGACCGCGCTGAAGGATGAGGTCGGCCTGCCGATCCACTTCCACACACATGATACATCCGGTATCGCGGGCGCAACGGTGCTTGCCGCTGCCGAGGCGGGTGTCGATATTGTCGACGGTGCGATGGATGCGTTTTCGGGCGGCACGTCGCAGCCCTGCCTCGGCTCTATCGTCGAGGCGCTCCGCCACACCGAACGCGATACGGGCCTTAGCATCGGCGCGATCCGCGAGATCAGCAACTACTGGGAAGGCGTCCGCGCCCAATACAAGGCGTTTGAAAGTGGGCTGGAGGCGCCCGCCTCCGAAGTCTACCTGCACGAAATGCCCGGCGGACAGTTCACCAACCTCAAGGCGCAGGCGCGGTCGCTTGGTCTTGAAGACCGCTGGCACGAGGTCGCGCAGACCTATTCGGACGTGAACCTGATGTTCGGCGATATCGTGAAGGTCACGCCATCGTCAAAGGTCGTTGGGGACATGGCCTTGATGATGGTCAGCCAAGGCCTGTCGCGCTCGGATGTCGAAGACCCCGAAACCGATGTGTCGTTCCCCGACAGCGTGGTGGACATGATGCGCGGCAACCTCGGCCAGCCGCCGGGCGGATTCCCTGAAGGGATAGTGAACAAGGTTCTGAAGGGCGAAAAGCCCGACACGGAACGCCCCGGAAAACGGCTGGAGCCTGTCGATCTTGAAGAAACCCGTAAATCGCTGATTGAGGAGCTTGAGGGGTTCAAGGTCGATGGCGAAGACCTGAACGGATACCTGATGTATCCCAAAGTCTTCCTCGACTACATGGGCCGGCACCGCCAATACGGCCCGGTCCGCACGCTGCCGACCAAGACATTCTTCTACGGCATGGAGCCGGGCGAGGAGATCACGGCAGAGATTGATCCGGGCAAAACGCTGGAAATCCGTTTGCAGGCCGTTGGCGAAACCAACGAAGACGGCGAAGTGAAGGTGTTCTTTGAACTGAACGGCCAGCCCCGTGTCATCCGCGTTCCGAACCGTTTGATCAAGTCGCAGACCCAGGCCCGCCCCAAGGCCGACCCCGCCAACGCGGATCACGTCGGCGCGCCGATGCCGGGGGTTGTGGCATCCGTCTCGGCGGTCGTGGGTAAGAAGGTCAAGCAGGGCGATCTGCTGCTGACGATCGAGGCGATGAAGATGGAAACCGGGCTTCATGCGGAGCGCGACGCGACCATCGCCGCCGTGCATGTTCAGCCGGGCGCCCAGATCGACGCGAAGGATCTGCTTGTCGAATTGGAGTAATCACCCCGCGTTCTTTCCGGTCTTGGTATTCAAGGCCCGGCCATGTCAAATGGCGTGGGTTGATTAGGGAAAGGACGCGCGGTGCTGACCAACGCCAGCAAGATACTTGTCTTTACGGACGTGCATATCACCAAGGCCGGTCAACAGATCATCGGCCTTGATCCGCTTGAGAGGTTTCAGACCGGGCTACGACATGCGCTGGGTCACCACCCGGATGCTGAACGGCTGATTGTGATGGGCGACCTTGTTCATTTCGGCTCACGCAAGGAATACGAACGGCTCGCGGGGGCGCTTCGCGATGTGCCGATCCCGGTGCACCTGATGGTCGGCAATCATGACCGGAGGGAGGCGTTTCTTGAGGTTTTCCCTGATACGCCCGTCACAGGCTCCGGCCACGTCCAAACGGTAATCGACGTCGCAGGCACCCGGCTGATCCTTCTCGATACGCTCGATGGCCCACCCTACCCCGACGGCCACCATGCCGGACGGCTTTGCCCAGATCGCCTCGCGTGGTTTGACACGGCGATTGCCGAGGCGGGTGGCAGGAAACTGATGGTGTTCATGCATCACCCGCCGTTTTCCGTCGGTTTCGACGGGATGGATTCGATCCGCCTGGACGACAGCGACGCTTTCATCGCGCGGCTTCGGAACATGCCGAATGTCACCCACATCTTCGCGGGGCATGTCCACCGAACGATCTCGGGCCAGATCGGCGGCATCCCGTTTTCGATCCTGAAAAGCCCGTGCCACCAGATGCCCATGCTGCTGGGCGCAGCGGGCACTGCGCATTCCATCGTGGAACCCGGTGCCTACGGAATCGTTCTGATCACACCGGACAGCACCATCGTGCATACGGAGGATTTCGATCTTCCCGCCCGCGATATTCAATCTTACGAGACCTGACGCTTATTGGAGACCACGCATGACCGAACTTCTGAGTGATCCGTCCGTCTGGGCATCCTTCCTGACACTTACGATTCTGGAAATCGTGCTGGGCGTCGACAACGTCATCTTCATCTCGATCACCGCGTCGCGCCTGCCCGAAGAACAACGCCGCAGTGCCCGGATGATCGGGTTGACCGGGGCGCTGGTGATGCGGATCGCACTGCTGTTCTCAATCGCGTGGATCGTATCGCTGAAAGATACCATCTTCGAACTGTTCGGCCAATCCTTCAGTTGGCGCGATCTGATCCTGCTGGCCGGTGGCCTGTTCCTGATCTGGAAGGCGTCGACCGAGATTTTCGAAGAGGTAGAGGGCGAGCATGAGGAAACTTCGGTGGTGGCCGCAGGATTCACAGCGGTCATCTTTCAGATCATGGTGCTTGATATTGTCTTCTCGCTCGACAGCGTGATTACGGCCGTCGGCATCGCGGATCATCTTGAGGTTATGATCGCTGCTGTGGTCGTTGCGATCCTTGTTATGATGGCCGCGGCAGAACCAATCGCGAGCTTTGTGGAATCGCACCCGTCAACGAAAATGCTGGCCCTCGCGTTCCTCGTGATGATCGGCATGGCCCTTGTCGCTGACGGCTTTGGCGTTCATGTGGAACGCGGTTTCATCTATGCGGCGATGGTGTTTGCCGGCGCTGTCGAGGGTCTGAACCTTCTGCGCGCGCGAAACCGCCGCCGCGCGAAGGGGGCGCAGTAGAAAAATTCGCCGAAAGGACGATTTTCCCCTTGCAGCGTGAGAGGCTTGCCATTATCTCACGCCTCACCCAATGGATGCGGGCGTAGCTCAGGGGTAGAGCATAACCTTGCCAAGGTTAGGGTCGTGAGTTCGAATCTCATCGCCCGCTCCAATTTTCTAGATAGCGTTGCATGGCTGAAGGCTAAGATAGCCTTTTGCCGGGGCGTGTGCGCCCCGCGCTAGCGCCCGATCAGGCGGGCATATTCGATCTTTGGACAGCGGTTCTGTATCACGGTCACGCCAGCCGCTTCGGCGCGCGCGGCGGCCTCTGCATGTTGAACGCCAAGCTGCATCCAGATCACCTTAAGATCGGGCAAATTGACCAGCGCGTCATCCACCACCTCTGGAACGGTTTCTGACCGACGGAACACATCCACCATGTCAATCTGCGCGACGCCACGCGCCGCCGACAAATCTGGCTGAAAGACCTCGCCCAAGATCGGCGTCCCGACGTGCCCCGGATTGACCGGAATGATCCGGTAGCCGCGTTCATGCAGATAGTGGGAGACTTCGTGACTCGCCCGGTTGGGGTTCAACGACATCCCCACACAGGCGATGGTTTTGGTTTCGGTCAGGATGGTGCGCAACAGATCATCAGAATAGGTCATACTCCCCCCTAACATTCTGTGGCGGCAGAAAAAAGCGCCCAAGCAAGAATGCAAGGGCGCCAGTTACGGAACGAGGGACAGTGAAGAAAGGCGCAAGGTTCCGAGATTGCGCCTCGCCTTAGACATGGGGTCGTGGGGTCAGCTTATAAAGGGGTTGTAAAACTCTTGTGAACGCTGACCCGCGACCCAGAGCACCTAGTTTTCAAGGACGCCGGGCCAGTTTTGATCCGCAAGCGCGACGTTGCCGGGAATATCCTGCTGCCAGATTCCGCGCACCGACAGGCTGTAGTTCAGGTAAAGCTTGCCGTCATGCACCGTCCATGCGTCCGGCTCTGTCGAGGCCGTCGCGCCCTTCGACACCGCGTAGGCACAATAGCCGCCGTATTGCGGGGCAAAGGCGGCGGGATCGGCGGCGAACTGTTCCTTATTTTCGGGGGTCGCGAAATGCCACGTCGCGCCGTTCCAACTGACGCTATTATCAGCGCTGCCCTCGACGGGGGCACCGTCGGTAAAGTAGGCGATTGGGTCATAGCCGTTGATCGCCACGCCACCGGGCGCGAACACCTCGGGCGCTGCGGCGATAGCCGGTCTGACAATGGTGCCGACAACCGGCAGGGCGACAAGCAGGCCAAGAAAGGCGCGTCGTGTGGTCATGACTGTTCCTCCGTTTCGTCTTCCGATCCAAGATCGGGGATCGGACGTGCGAAAAGAAGGGGGCTGACGCAACTGTGATCACACGTGGGCGATCACCCGCGCACGGCATATAGCGCGACCGCCGCCGCGTTCGACACGTTCAGCGATCCGAACCCGCCGGAAAAATCGATACGGACAAGCTTGTCGCACGTCTCTTTCGTCTTGTGGCGCAGGCCCGGACCTTCAGCCCCAAGGACCAGCGCGATCGGGCGGTCGAGCATATCGCGCGTCGCATCTTCAAGCGTTTCGTCGGCCTCCCCGTCAAGCCCAAGCACCAGATACCCCATGCCTTGCAGGGTCGTCATCGCGTCGGCAAGGTTGCGGATGCGAAGGTAAGGCTGCCTCTCCAACGCGCCAGAGGCGGTTTTGGCGAGCGCCCCGGTTTCGGGCGCGGAATTGCGGGCGGGCGCGATGACGGCGCGCGCGCCGAACACCTCGGCAGAGCGCAGGATCGCGCCGACGTTGTGCGGGTCCGTCACCCGATCAAGAAGCACGACGCGCGGCGGCCTGCCGTCGGCCGCCATGCAGCATTCTTCCAGCGCGCCCCAGTCAAGCGCCTTGACCTCAAGCGCGGCCCCCTGATGCACCGATTGCGGGTCGAGCGGCGCGGAGAATTTGCGCGGATCGACGACCTCTGCCTCCATCCCCGACACGGCGATGTCATCGGCCAGTTTGTCGGACGCGTTCTTGGTCACGATCAGCCGCAGCTTTTCCCGCGCCGGATTGCGCAGCGCATCGCGAACCGCGTGCAGGCCGAACAGCCAGACGGTTTCCGCCGCCGACGCTTTCTTCGCCTGCTCTTTTTCGACGACCCATTTCGGCTTTTTCATTGCGGTTCCAACCTCGTTCAATGCGCGTCGGACAATGCGATGGGGCGTGGTCAGGTGCAAGGGATTTTCCTGTTGACGCATCACACCGCGAAGGCTATCCCCTGCCCCGTTGGGCGACGTGCTGCAAGGTGCGGCAGCGGACTGTAACTCCGCCGAGGAGACTCATGCCTGGTTCGATTCCAGGGTCGCCCACCACTTCCTTTCCCGTTGGAAAGCGACTGACTCCCCCAAAACCGAACCTTTGGCAATCGTTTCGTGTAAGCGATAATGGTGCAGTCTGCTCCCACTCCACATCTGAATCCCTTCGCCCCAAACCATCGGCCAATTCGCGCGGGCTTTGCCGCATCTGAAACCTCGCGTTGACAATTCCTACTCTTTCAGTCAGAAATATCGCAAGCCACCCCTTCGGGCCAGCCAAATCTGAAACGATCGTGCCGAAAGGACCTTTGCGATGATGATGACTCGCCCAAGCCAGCTGGAGTCGACCAGCCCGGTCAGGCCCGCCGACCTTCCCGTTTATGACGCAGAAGAGCTGACGCAGAACGGAAGCCTCGCCCATATCGCGTTGAACGGGCAGCTATATACCCTGCGGATCACCCGGCAGGGCAAACTTATCTTAACGAAATAAGAACGCGTCAGGGGATCAGGATCGCCTGACGCTCAAATCTCGCCGAATCTTCGCTGCCGTCGTCGTAGATGACCGTGACAGTTACTTGATTGACGGAATCGAGCGGCAGGGCGGTGTAGGGCAAGCCGTTATTGCCTTGGATCGCATTCGGCGTCGGGGTGCCTTCATAGCAGGTTTCCAGCGGCCACACCTGTTCCCGTCCGCCGTTGATCGAAAATCGAACCTCGCTCAGCCCACAGCGCCAGCTTTCAAGCTGTGTGAAGTAGAGCAGATCCTGCCCCTCATACCGGCGCAGCGCGATCCAGTTGGCACGGGTCGCCGTCAGGATCGGCCGCACCTCGCCCGCTGTGGTGAATTGCTGTGCGCTGGCCGGCATCGCCATCAGCGCGGTCAGTATCGCAAGTCCTAGTCGCATTCGTCCTCCCATATGCGCGGCGAAACTTGCCTTTTGACGGGCGCATAACCTCGCTATAGTCGCGCAAAACACGCCTCCGACCCCGGAGAGTGCGCAGGCAGAGTATGGCAAAGAACCCCGCAAAGCGACCCCCCTTTAACGTGATGATCGTCGGCCAGTCGGGCCGTTTGCAGTATGAGGCGGTGCTGTTCGCCGCGTCCCTGCGCCAGTCCGACCCCGACTTTGCCGGTCGGCTGTTTGTTGCGGAACCCCAGCCCGGCCCAAAATGGGGCGATGATCCACGTATCACCAACGCCGCAACGCGCGAATTGCTTGAACATTTGGGCGCCGAGATCATCCCCTTCGACAGCGTCCATTTCGGAGAGTCCTACCCCTACGGCAACAAGATCGAAGCGCTGCTGGCCCTGCCAAAAGGCGAGCCGTTCGTGTTTTTCGACACTGACACGCTTGTCACCGGCCCGCTGTCGCAGGTCGCCTTCGACTTCGACCGGCCCAGCGCGTCGATGCGGCGCGAGGACACGTGGCCAGTGATCGAACTTTATGGCCCCGGCTATGGCCAGACGTGGAAGGCGCTTTATGACAAGTTCGGGCTTGAGTATGAAAGCACGCTCGACCTCAGCCAGCCAGACGAATACTGGGAACGTTACCTTTATTTCAACGCCGGTTGGTTCCACTTTCGCTGTCCGCATGAATTTGGCTATCGCTTTGCGGAATACGCGCTGGAAATCCGCGACAACGCACCGGAAGAATTGGTTTGCCAGCAGATGGACCCATGGCTCGATCAAATCGCGCTGCCGCTTGTCATTCATTCCTTCGGCGGTGGACGTCCGGGGCCAGAGCTTGCGGGCCTTGATGGGGATGTCACCTGCCACTACCGCGTGCTGCCGCTGCTCTATGCCCGTGAATCGGATCGCGTCGTTGATGTGCTGGAAAGCGCCGCCGCGCCGAACAAGATCAAGAAGGTGCTGAAGCAATACGACCCGGCAAAACGGATGATATTTCAGGGCCGCGGCACCAAGGTTCGGGCGATGTTTGACCAGAACAACCTGCCCCGCCGCGAACAACAGATCAGAAACCGGATCAAGCGCGAAGGGTTCTGGATGCGCTGACATCCGCCCCGCCCTCGATTTATAAAGTTGAGGATTGCGCCTTGTTCCACTAGACCAAAGCTTGATTTCAGGGAGATACCGCAATGACAGACAAGCCCACCCAAGCCTTCGACACGCTGCAAATCCACGCAGGCGCCAACCCGGACCCGGCCACAGGTGCCCGTCAGGTTCCGATCTATCAGACGACCGCCTACGTCTTTCGGGATGCGGAACACGCCGCCGCGCTGTTTAACCTGCAAGAAGTTGGCTACATCTATTCCCGCCTAACCAACCCGACCGTCAGCGCCTTGGCCGAACGGATCGTGGCGCTTGAAGGCGGCGTTGGCGGTATTTGCTGTTCGTCGGGCCATGCGGCGCAGATTATGGCGCTGTTCCCGCTGATGGGTCCGGGCCGCAATATCGTGGTTTCCACCCGCCTTTACGGCGGCACGGTCACGCAGTTCAGCCACACCATCAAACGCTTTGGGTGGAGCGCGAAATTCGTTGATTTCGACGACACCGATGCGGTCAAAGCTGCGATTGATGACGACACCCGCGCGGTGTTCTGTGAATCCATCGCGAACCCCGGCGGCTATATCACCGATCTTGACGCCATCGCCGCGATCTCAAATGACGCGGGCGTTCCGCTGATCGTCGATAACACATCGGCGACGCCCTACCTGTGCAACCCGATCAAGCACGGCGCGACGCTGGTCGTGCATTCGACGACGAAATACCTGACCGGCAACGGCACGGTCACCGGCGGCGCGGTTGTCGACTCCGGCAATTTCGACTGGTCGGCGAGCGACAAGTTCCCCTCCCTCTCTACACCGGAAGACGCCTATCACGGCCTCAACTTCCACGCAGCGCTTGGCCCGATGGCGTTCACGTTCCACTCCATCGCCGTTGGTCTGCGCGACCTTGGTATGACGATGAACCCGCAAGCGGCGCATTACACGCTGATGGGGATCGAAACGCTAAGCCTGCGGATGGATAAGCACGTCGCCAACGCGGAAAAAGTGGCGAATTGGCTGGAAAACGACGACCGGATCGAAGGCGTCACCTATGCCGGGCTAAAATCCAGCCCCTATTACGACCGCGTCAAAAACATCTGCCCGAAAGGTGCCGGTGCGCTGTTCACGGTCGCGGTCAAGGGCGGCTATGACGCTTGCGTGAAACTGGTCGATAGCCTTGAGTTGTTCAGCCATGTCGCCAACCTAGGTGATACGCGGTCGCTGATTATTCACTCCGCTTCAACAACCCACCGGCAGTTGACCGAAGAACAGCAGGAGGCCGCAGGCGCGGCCCCCAATGTCGTGCGACTTTCGATCGGGATCGAGGATGCCGACGACATCATCGCCGACCTTGACCAGGCGCTAAGCAAGGCGACAAGCTGATTGTCACTGATCGGCGGGGGTCATTCCCCGCCGACAAGCTCATAAACGATCGTGACATTCGCCTGCGTCGTGACTTCACCGCTGGCGATCGGAACATCTGCGCCACGGGCCATCGACGCCTCCATCATCATCATCGGCTGCGGTGACGCTCGCCCGTGTTCCGAAATTGTCATGACGTTGCCAAGCGTGACACCTGCCGCCTCTGCATAAAGCTCTGCCTTGCGGCGCGCATCCTCAACCGCGCGACGCCGCGCGTCGTCCTGATGCGGCTGCGGGTCCTGAAACCCGAAGCTCAGGCCGTGGAACTGATTGGCTCCGCTTTCCAGCACGGAATCAAGCGTTCCGCCCATAGTCGCCAGATCACGCATCCGCACCGTCAAAGTGTTTGACGCGACAAACCCGATCACGATCGGCCCGGACCGCGTGCTGGAGGAGTTGTGATCCATCCGCGGATTGATGTTCAGGTTGCTGGTCTGCATATCCCGATCTTCGATCCCCGCCGCCGAAAGCTGTTTCAGCATCGCGCTGACCCGTTCGGAATTCGCGGCCATCGCTTCTGCCGCTGTTTTGCCCTCTGTCACCACGCCCAGCGATATCGTAGCCATGTCCGGGGCTGCATCGACTCGCCCCTCGCCCGTCACCGTGATTTGGCGCATCTGTTCGCCCATCGCGGGAACCGCCATTGCAAGGCTCGCCACTAATACTATCAAAAACCGCATTGTCATTCCTTTCATTCGGTTCAAACTCGCCCCTTTAGACGCGCCCCGCAACCAAATCCTTGGGGCTTCTGCTTTTCTTGCCTAACTTACTGATGTAGAAATAGTTCAGTATTGATGTACCCGAGGCCAGCGAGCGTTTGTGCTAGTTTGACGAGATGAAACC
Organism: Aliiroseovarius sp. YM-037; assembly: GCF_048060095.1. NCBI lineage: Bacteria > Pseudomonadati > Pseudomonadota > Alphaproteobacteria > Rhodobacterales > Paracoccaceae > Aliiroseovarius > Aliiroseovarius sp. YM-037. The sequence goes on from NZ_JBLUOA010000001.1 coordinate 2,002,375, forward strand.
CAATTTCGCCCTGAATCTTTCGCACGACGGAATAAGCCTTCTGCATCGCACGCCAGGGGGCTGGCATCTTATCGGCGAAACGGCGCTTGATAGTTTCGATTTCACCGAGACGTTGGAGTTCCTGCGCCAGACAGCGGTCGAACTGGGCGGGCGCGGGTTGGCGACAAAGCTGATCCTGCCGAATTCCGAAATCCTATATACCGAAATCGACGCCCCCGGCCCCAGCGATGCGGAGCGGGAAGAGCAGATCAAAGCGGCGCTGGCCGACCGCACCCCATATGAAGTTGAGGATCTAAGTTTTGACTGGCGCGCCAAGGGGGCCAAAGTTCAGGTCGCCGCCGTTGCCAAGGTCACACTGGACGAGGCCGAAGATTTCGCCGTCGAACATCGCTTCAACCCGGTCAGCTTTGTCGCGATCCCCGATGGCGACACCTTCGCGGGGGAGCCGTTTTTCGGCCCGACCGGCGCATCCAGCACCTTCCTTGAGCGGAACGAGAAAGTCGAACGGGACGCGTTCCCCGTCAAGATCGTGCCGCTGCCCGAGGCTGCGAGTTTCAAGCACGCTGAGCCGGAAAAGGTGGTGGAGCCGCCAAGCGCACCGCCGGAAGATCCGCCGAAGGATGAAAAGCCGGTTGTTGATGAGATGCCGGAAGCGGTTGAGGCCGAAGCAGAGACTTCACAGGGCGGCGTGAAGAGTGATGTTCAAGATACTGTAGACGAAGAATTTTCTTCTGACGATGAACATGATGACTCTCAAGAACCGGATCAGACCGACGATCTCGCAGAGGATGCCGCACCCGAGCCGGAAGCTGCAGCAGAACCCGAGACGACACCCGAGCCAGAACCAAAGGTCGCGTCTGACCCAGTGTCTGAGCCTGATCCGGAGCCTAAACCGGAAAAAACCGTCCCGCTGACTGCGGGAATTTCGCGACCTGAGAAACCGGCAGAACCGCCACGGACCGAGGGGCCTGACAGCACCGAAGAAACGCCGCCTAGCCCTACATCCTCCAAACCGCGCAAGCGCAAATCCAAGGATAAGGATCAGCCTGTCGTCCCGTCCTTCTCCTCCAGCCGTACCGAAAGTGCGGAGCCGGAAAGTGCTGAGTCTGACGACGACCCCGTTGAACCGCTGCTGCTCTCGCAAGCGCGGCTGGCGATCGTTCCGGGTAACGGCAAGGGCGACGCGCCGGTGCTTGGCGCGGCGATCAAGACACCCGGCGTCACGATTGCATCGCCGCCTGACCTTCCTGCGCTGTCGCCCAGAAAACCGACGGAGCCGGTCGTAACGACCTCGCTATCATCGCCGCCGCCACAGTTGGACGTTCCGGCGTCCCCGGATATTTCCGTCCCCGCCCCGACCCCTGCGGCGACCAGCCTTGACTCTCTGCTTGGCGTGCCAAAGCCGGCCCCGATCGAAGGGGTGGAGCCGCCGACACCCGTTGAAAGGCCCGCCGCGCTGACCGCGTTTGGCGCGAAGAGGAAGCCGGCACAGCGCGGCAAGCCCCCGCATCTTGCCCTCATCCTGACGCTGGTGCTGCTCGCGTTCCTGGCGCTTGCCGCGGTCTGGTCGACCTTCGTCCTTGGCGATGGATTGTCGAGCTGGTTTGGCGGCGGCGAAACCACCACGACCGCCGATGTCGAAGAAGGCGAATTGGGCGAACCGATTGACGAAGGCGAACCCGCAGAAACGGCGGAGGTCGAGGTCGCGCCCCCGATGTCCGAAGAGGTCGCGCAGGCGTTTTACGATGAAACCGGCGTCTGGCTTCGTGTTCCGACGCGGCCCAGCCTACCGCCGTCGCCGGGGCTCGACGATCTATACGTCGCCTCAATCGACCCGCCCGCCGCATCACATGACGCCATCGCGCTGCCGACCGTCGACCCGATGCCGAACGAAGGCAAGCTGCCACAGCAGGTCAATCCGGCCCCGCAAGGCACGCGGTATGAACTTGATGAACGTGGTTTCGTCATTCCAACCGCCGAGGGGGCGATCAACCCCGATGGCGTTCCCGTCTTCGCGGGTCGCCCGTCCAAGATCACGCCGCCCCGGCCCCGATCTGTCGCGTTACCGGCAGAGGCGCTCGACCCGATTGAAGCCGCGATCATGGCGACGTTCAAGCCACGCCCGCGCCCCGACGATCTGCAAGAACGGTTTGAACGGGCGCAATATGGCGGCCTGACCCGGACGGAGCTTGCAGCACAGCGCCCTGCCCCGCGTCCCGAAGCGCCGCAGCTTGCCGCAAGTGTCGATACCGCGCCCACGGCCCTTGCCGTTGCGCAATCCCCCGCGCCGCGTCATCGGCCAGACCAGTTCGCCCAGATCATCGAAGCGGCGCAGGCCAACATCGCTGCCGCTGCGGCCGCCGCAGCATCCAGCGGCAATTCAGCGCCCGCCGCCGCAGCATCGGCAAGCGTCGCCGCTGGCCAAGCCCCGTCAATCCCCACCCGTGCATCCGTCGCGCGGCAGGCAACCGTGCAAAACGCGATCAACCTGCGCCAGCTTAGCCTGATCGGCGTCTACGGCACATCGTCCCAACGCCGCGCATTGCTGCGCCTGCGCAACGGGCGTTACGTCAAGGTCGAAGTCGGCGACCGGGTGGACGGTGGCCGCGTCTCAGCCATCGGCGACAGCGCCCTGCAATACACGAAGGGCGGGCGGAATATCACGCTTCAGATGCCGGATACCTGAGGGTTGGCGAAAGCCGTCGCCCGCTCTCACGTCTTGATGAACCAAGTGATCGCGTTGCTGTAACCCGCCTTTTCCAACAGCACTATTTTCGATGACCAAGCCGCAGGACAAACGAGCAAGACGGCGTTGTTCCCCCGCGATTGCAAAGCGCTTTCTGCCGCATTCAAAAGGGCGGTTGCTGCAAGACCGTCGCGCCCAAGCCGATCTGGGTTCTCAAAATCGCTATGGAAATAGTCGTCGATAAAGCCAGTGCCGGCGACATCGTGCGCCGCAGGGAAGTGCAGTGCGGTTGCGGGCTGCGAAATCGCGTATCCATCGACATCGCCACCGCGCTCCGAAACAAACATATCGCGATCCGGCAAAGTCAGACTGCGATCCATCCAAGACCCGAACCGGGCGTTCGCCTCGGGATGCGGTTTCCAAAACGTGTTGTGAAGGTCGTGCAGGATGCGCCGATTGATGGCGCTTGAGGCGACGATTGCGGGCACATCGTCTGGCTGCGCCGCGCGGACGCCTTCAGACGCTGGGCTGTCGCGCAGATCGGTTTTGGCGAAATACAGCGTCAAAGGCTGATAGCCTTGGGCAGCGTATTCGGCCTCCCACGGGCCGCCTTGCGCGGACGACGCCACCAAGATTTTTGCGCCCGCCTCGACAAGATCAGCCTCAGCGGCTTTAAGAAGGGATTGCTGCGTTCCCTCCGGCGCGCTGTCCGCGACAAAGCAGTCCTCCATAATTAGCCCCGGTGCGCCGAACTCGCCCGCATAGATGGGCGGAACAGGAAGCAGGATCGTGTGGGTTAAGCCAATAACCTCACCGTCGAATTCGGCCAGAAGCCACTGCTGGCGGAACGGTGGGTTATCGTTTTGCATCGCTGACCCGACAGTCGACCGAACCTTGTCGCGCGCGTTATCGTCCAGCTTCCAAAGCGTTGGGTTCACGGCCCGCCTCTGCTCCGCATCCTGAAGAAGCAAATCGACCATTACCTCAGTATCTGACGGTTGTGCGGCGCGAAATCTGACGGGCATGTGCAATCCTCAATGCAAGAGTCTTGATCGGTCATATCGCACGGCGCGCAGGCCCGAAAGCCGGCTTGCACAGTGTCGCCGGGCTTTACGTCTGAACGCCCCCCACAAAAAAGCCCCGGCGGTTGCGCCGGGGCCAAGTCTTTCGACGGTCGCTGGTTTATTCCGCTGCCAGCTCTCCGGTGTCGATCTGCTCTTGCTCGATCGATTCAAACAGGGCCTTGAAGTTCCCTTCACCGAACCCGTCATCCCCCTTCCGTTGGATGAACTCAAAGAAGATCGGGCCGATCACGGTTTTGGAAAAGATCTGGAGCAGGATGCGGGTTTCGCCGCCATCGACCACACCTTCGCCGTCAATCAGAATGCCGTGCTTCTTCATCCGGTCGAGCGGTTCTTCGTGGCCGACCACGCGATCTTTGCTAAGCGCATAGTAGGTATCCGGCGGGCCGGGCATGAATTTCAGCCCGTTATCGGCAATCGCGTCGGTTGAGGCATAGATGTCTTCGGTCCCGACAGCGATGTGCTGGATGCCCTCGCCGTTATATTTCTTGAGGTAGGACACGATCTGCCCCTTCTCGCCGCGATCTTCGTTGATTGGGATACGGATACGACCGCAGGGCGAGGTTAGCGCGCGGCTGACAAGGCCGGAATACTTGCCTTCGATGTCAAAGAACCGGATTTCCTTGAAGTTGAACAGGTCGCCGTAGAACCTGAACCACTTGTCCATGTTGCCCTTGTGGACGTTGTGGGTCAGGTGATCGAGGTAGTAGAATCCGACGCCTTTCGGATGCGCGTTGGCGATCCATTCGAACTCATCGTTATAGGGGCTGGTCGCGTAATACTGGTCGATGAAATACAGAAGCGATCCGCCGATCCCATAGATCGCGGGCACGTCCATCGACTTGCCATCGCCTTCGTAGGGCTTCGCACCCTTCGCCATCGCATGTTCAAACGCTTTCTGAGCGTCCACCACCCGCCACGCCATCGACGGGGCGCAGGGGCCGTGTTCCTCGACGAAGTTCATGCCAAACGATCCCGGCTCTGCGTTCAGCAGGTATGAGATGTCGCCCTGCTTCCACAGTTCGATCTTCTTGGTCTTGTGGTTTGCGACGTGTTCGTATCCCATCTTGGCGAACAGGTCGCGCAGTTCCTGCGGCTCGGGGTGGGCAAATTCGACGAATTCGAACCCGTCGGTGCCCGCGGGGTTTTCATCGGTGATGGTCGATCTTGGGGCGTTGTGGGGGAATGGTCCCATGTTTCATGCTCCTGTGCGCTGATTCCCGTGCAGGATACGCCCGTTTCGGCGGCGAATTTGCGCGTTCTGGTGCATCTTCGCGGGTTGAATTGCGCTGTTTTCGCGCGTAACCTACCTATCATGCAAATTCCCCGCACGAAACTGGATGAAACCGACAGCCGCCTGCTTGCCGCCCTGCAGCGAAACGCGTATCTGACCTCGCAAGAGCTGAGCGAATTGTTGAACCTGTCGGCCAGCCAGGTGGGTCGCCGACGCCAACGGCTTGAGGCTGAGGGGTATATCTGCGGCTACTCGGCCCGGCTTGATCCGCATCGCGTCGGACTGACGGTGCAGGCCTTCGTGCAGGTCCAGATGGTTGACCACGATCCCGACACGGCCAAGAGTTTTGCCGGGCTGGTTGATCGCCAGCCCGAAATCACCAGCGCGTGGACCCTGACCGGCGAAGCCGATTATCTTCTGCGCGTCTATTGTGAAGACCTGCCCGCATTGAATACTCTGATCCATGATACGTTGCTACCGCACAAGGCCGTGGCCCGCGTGCAAAGCCAGATCGTTATGAACCAGTTCAAGTCGGACGCCCCACTGCCAACCTGAGGATTTCATGGAAACTTTCCTGTATTCAGCGACCATCTACCTTGCCGCTGCGGTGATCGCGGTTCCTCTGGCTGCGCGGACGGGCCTTGGCTCCGTTCTGGGATACCTTCTGGCCGGGATCGTCATTGGCCCGATCCTTGGCCTTGTTGGGGCAGAAGCAGAAGACCTGCGCCATTTCGCGGAATTCGGCGTGGTGATGATGCTGTTCCTCATCGGGTTAGAGCTTGAACCCCGCGCCCTGTGGAACATGCGCGACCGCCTGATCGGACTTGGTGGGTTGCAGATTGTCGGCACGACGATCCTTGTGACGGCCGCAACGATCTGGCTGGGCCATGAATGGCCAGTGGCGCTGGCGATCGGGTTGATCCTGTCGCTCAGCTCAACCGCGATCGTGCTACAGACCTTGTCCGAGAAAAACCTGATGCAAACCTCTGGCGGGCGGTCTGTCTTTTCGGTCCTGTTGACGCAAGACATCGCAGTGATCCCGATGCTCGCCCTGCTGCCGCTGCTGGCGATTTCGGGCATTTTCAACGCGGCGTCCCACAAGAACGATCACGGTGGCGACAACCCGGCGGAAGAGGCGATGACCTTCGTAGAAAGCCTGCCCGCCTGGGGCGTGACGCTTGTCACCCTCGCCGCAGTCGGGATCGTCGTGCTGGCCGGGATTTATCTGATCCGCCCGGTGTTCCACTACATCCACAAAGCCCGACTGCGCGAGATGTATACCGCGCTCGCCCTATTGATCGTCATCAGCATTGCGTTTCTGATGACCGTTGTGGGCCTGTCCCCTGCGCTTGGCACGTTCCTTGCGGGTGTCCTGCTGGCAAACTCCGAATTCCGGCATGAGCTTGAAACCGACATCCAGCCGTTCAAGGGGCTGTTGCTTGGCCTTTTCTTCATCACGGTCGGCGCGGGTATCAACTTTGCCGCTTTATGGGCGGACCTTGGCGATGTGATCGGGCTGACCATTCTGTTGATGGTGCTGAAGGGCGTGGTTCTGTTCGCCCTCGCCAGTTTCTTTGGCCTGCACAAGCGGGATAAGTGGCTGTTCACGCTCGGCCTCGCCCAAGCCGGTGAGTTTGGCTTTGTCCTATCGAGCTTTGCGCTGCAACAGAACGTCATCCCCACGGACCTTGGGCAGAAATTGCTGCTGATTATCGCGCTGTCGATGTTGCTGACGCCGCTGTTCTTCATCCTCTACGATTGGCTGAGCCAGCGGATGGGCGAGGTCACGACCGACCACGAACCCGACCATATCGACGAACAGGCCCCGATCATTATCGCGGGCATTGGGCGGTTTGGGCAGGTCGTCAACCGGATGGTGCAGCTTGCGGGCAAGCAAACGACCGTGCTGGATCATGATCTTGAGACGATCCAACTGATGCGGAAATTCGGCTTCAAAGGGTTCTTTGGCGACCCGACCCGGCCCGACCTGCTGCAAGCGGCGGGAATCGACAAGGCCGCCGTCTTTGTCGTCGCGATCGACAACCCCGTCGATGCGGTCAAGCTGGTACGGCTCGCCCGCAAGCGCAGGCCTGACCTTCATATCATCGCCCGCGCGCGGGATCGGGTGCATACCTATGAACTCTACCGTGCCGGGGCAAACGATATCGTGCGAGAGATGTTCGACAGTTCCCTTCGCGCCGCGCGCTACGTTCTGGAAAACACCGGGCTTAGTGAATATGAGGCGTCCCAACACGAAAAAGCGTTCTTCCAGCTCGATCGATACGCGCTGAAAGAGCTTGCCGCGCTTTGGGACCCGAACCAGCCGGTGTCACGAAATGACGCCTATATCGAACGGTCCCGCGAACTGAATGCAGAGCTTGAAACCGCAATCGTTGAGAAGATCGCGCAGGAAGAGGACGACGCCGAAACCGCCTGATCAGCCGCCGGAGACTCCGGCCTCTGCAAAGGTTGCCATTCCCGAATGACACGCGATAGCGCCTTTCAGCACGCCAATCGCCAGCGCGGCCCCCGACCCTTCGCCAAGCCGCATGTCAAGGCTGAGGAGCGGCTGTTTCCCAATCCGATCCAGCAGGGCGGCATGGGCGCCCTCCTCCGACAAATGGCCAGCGACAGTGTGGGCGATTGCGTCATCTGACAGGGAATGCAAAACGGCGGCAGCGGCGGTGCAGATAAACCCGTCGAGGATGACCGGAATGCCGAGAACCCGCGCCCGCGCAATGGCCCCCGCCATCGCCGCGATTTCCCGTCCGCCGAGGCAGCGCAGCACCTCAAGAGGGTCGTCCGACGCGTGCCGTTCCGCGCCCTCATCCACCACGCGGGCTTTGATGCGTAGCCCGACGTCATCAACGCCCGTTCCGCACCCGACCCAGTCTTCACCCGCGCCGCCATAAAGCGCGCAGGCAATTGCCGCGGCTGACGTCGTGTTGCCGATCCCCATCTCGCCCGCGACCAGCAAATCAGCGGTCGGGTCGACCGCTTGCCAACCGATGTGCAAGGCGTCGGTAAATTCCGCCTCTGTCATGGCGGGTTCAATCGTGAAATCAGCTGTAGGGGTATCGAGCATGATCGGATGCACAGTCAGCGACGCGCCGAACGCCTTGGCCAATTGATTGATCGCAGCACCGCCGTTTTGAAAGTTCAATACCATCTGCGCAGTCACTTCAGCCGGAAACGCCGACACACCTTGCGCAGCGATCCCGTGATTGCCTGCAAAGATCAGGACTTGCGGCTTCTCCAGCGCGGGCCGTGCGGTCCCATGCCAACCTGCATACCAGATTGCCAAATGCTCAAGCCGCCCCAGCGCGCCGGGTGGCTTGGTCAGTTGCAAATTCCGATCCTGCGCGCCCTGACGGGCGTCGGGGTCGGGTGCCATTGCGTCCGACAGAAGGGCGCGAAACGCCTCAACAGTTTCGAAATCCGGTTGCGTCATGGTGGCCCTCGTTGAAATGCGCTTCGGTTCTCTTTAACGCTTGGGGGCGCTTTGAAAAGACCAAGAGGGTAAGTTCGTGACCGGATCGAATGAAAAGCTGGTGGAAAGCTCTGACGTCGTCACGGCGCTACAGCTTTTGACGCGGCTGCCACTACCCGCAACCGACGCGCCGAAGCGTTCTGCGCAGGCGGTTTGGGCCTATCCTGTCGCCGGGGTTGTCGTCGGGGCGCTTGCGGCGCTTGTCGGGACAATCGGCCTTTGGCTTGGGCTGAATACGGCCATCGTTGCGGCGCTGACCCTCCTCACCTTCACCGTCACCACCGGCGCCATGCACGAAGACGGACTGGCGGATAGCGCCGACGGCCTTTGGGGCGACTGGGACCGCGCCCGACGGCTGGAGATCATGCGCGACAGCCGTATCGGCACCTACGGCGTGATCGCGCTGGTCATGTCGTTCATCGTCAGGTGGGCGGCGCTGACGGCAATCGTATCGTGGGAGATCGGTCTGTTCGCGCCGTTGATCGCGGTCGGCGCGGTCTCCCGCGTGCCGATGGCGGTGCTGCTGGCATGGCTGCCTGCCGCGAGGTCGGACGGGCTGGGCGCAACCGTTGCCCGACCAGAGGCGCGGGCTGTCGCACTCACCATCGCGATTGGCGTGATCGCGTCGTTGTTGTTTGTCGGCTGGGCGATCGTTTGGATTGCATTCTGGATCGCGCTGACAACGCTGGCCGTCGGACGGATCGCACGAAGCAAGATCGGCGGGCAGACGGGGGACATTTTGGGCGCGTCACAGCAGGTCGCAGAAATCACGGCGCTTTGCGTTCTTAGCGCCACGTTCGCATAAGAAAGGCCGCCCGTTTCGGGGCGGCCCTTACTTTCGTCTAACTCAGCTTACGCGGCGCGGGACAGCAGCACGTCGCCAACCTGACGGCCAGCGTTCACTTCGTCCGTGCCGGATACGGCGGCAACTTCGCGGGTCAGGCGTTCAAGCGCGGCTTCGTAAAGCTGACGCTCAGAATAGCTTTGTTCCCGCTGATCGTCGGTGCGGTGCAGGTCGCGCACGACCTCAGCAATCGCGATCAGATCACCGGAGTTAATCTTCTGTTCATATTCCTGCGCACGGCGGGACCACATGGCGCGTTTGACTTTCGCCTTGCCTTTCAACGTATCCATCGCCTTTGACACGACATCCGGCGACGACAAGGAGCGCATCCCAACCTCGGTCGCCTTGTTCGTGGGAACCCGCAAGGTCATCTTGTCCTTCTCGAAGGAAATCACGAAAAGCTCTAGCGAGATGCCTGCGATCTCCTGCTCTTCAATCGAAATGATCTGCCCGACACCGTGGGCCGGATAGACCACGTAGTCGTTCGGGTGGAAGTCTGCTTTTCTTTTACTCATCGTCTGCCTGCTTTCCAGAATGGTGCCCGCCAGCGTAAGAAACCGCAGCGGTAGAAACGGGTTCTACCGACAACGGTTAAATTTGGGTCTATCTAACCACTCATCCGGCGGAAGACCCGGTTGATGGCGGTCACGTTTGCATTGTCATGTCGAGGGTCAGTATAACAGAAAAATGACGTCCCCGGAAGTGCTGCGGCGCAGCAGGCGGCGTTTGTATTTAATTCACAAGCGGATACACACCGTTTCTAACGTGATTTAGGCGTCAAAAACAGCCGTTTTCAGCCGATTTCTCGAATCACCCGTTAGCCGCCCTCGCCGGGGGCTTCTGAGAAGTATTTTTCAAGCTTGCCGTCTTCGCCATCACGTTCTTCCGCATCGGGAAGCGGGTCTTTCTTGGTGATGATGACCGGCCAAAGCTCGGAGTATTTTCTGTTGAATTCCACCCACTTCTCCATATCCGGTTCGGTATCGGGGCGGATTGCGTCAGCGGGGCATTCGGGTTCACACACGCCGCAGTCAATGCACTCATCCGGGTGGATCACCAGCATATTCTCGCCCTCGTAGAAGCAATCCACAGGGCAGACTTCCACGCAATCCGTGTATTTGCAGGCGATGCAAGCATCATTGACAATGTAGGTCATGAGGGCACTCGGGTTTGTATCACTGGCGTTTAGCTATTGCAGAGCGCGCAATCATTCAAGCGCTCACCGCCGGGAAAGGAGCGAATTGCGGCGATCTTTCCCAGTTGGACGGCCTTTTCCTTCGTAGCGCGGCGCGGGTGGAACGCTGTCCTTTGGTGGCGACAGATCTTCGTAGAGGGTCTGTGCCTCGCTTGCTGGGCCGCGGCGTTCACTGATGGCAAGCACCTTGATGACCCGGACCGCCCGCGCCTGCGAAAACGTCAGAACGTCACCGGGCACCACAGTCTGCGCGGGCTTGGAAACACGACGCGAGTTGATGCGAAGATACCCGCCCGCGACCAGCTTGGTCGCCAAACCGCGGGTTTTGAAAAAGCGGGCGTGCCACAGCCATTTGTCAACGCGGATCGTCGGATCTTGCGTTTGCTCAGCCAACTTAACCCTTGTCCTTCAACCCCATCAGCGCCGCTGCGAACGGGTTATCGGGGTCGATCTTGTCTTTCTTCTGCGGGGCCGATTGGTAGGTCTTGGCGCCCTGCTGCTGTTTAGGCGGGCGCTTGCCCTTCGGCTTGCCGCGCGGCTTACCCTTGGGCGGCGCAGCCCGGTTCGGACGCGGGCGCGACCATGTGAAGGTGTAGAAAACCTCCATCTCTGGCCCCGCGACCTCTGTATCGGGCGCTGTTCCGGTCGGAACCTCTTCCGCAGGGGTTTCGGGGATTTCGGCGTCAATCTTTTCTGCGTCGCTGGGTTCTGCCGCGACCGGGGCTGCGCCCTCGTCGGCAATGGTTTCGGTGCCTGCGGGCACATCATCGGCGGGCGTCACCTCTGGCGTCTCGACGATACCACCCTCGGGTGCTTCGGCAGCCTTGTCCATGACGGGCTTGTCGCCTGTATCCGCCTGCCCTGCATCGCTTGGAACGGTAGTATCGACCGCCTTTACCTTCGTGCGCTCGCCCTTTTCAGCGGCATAGCCGAGGCCACGCATCAGGTCCGCGAACTGATCGAGCGTCATGCCGGTGATCGACAGCATATCCGGTGTCGCCTCAAACCCTCCGCGGCTGTCTTCGACCCGGAGCAAATCAGCGAGACGTTCCAGCATGTCGATGCGGATCGCGCGTTCGCCCGCTTTGCGGTAGCCGGACATGCGGTGATAGCCTTCCGGCGCACCGGTGGCGCTAGGGATCGTCACGAGGCCCGGCGGCGGGCTTTCGGGAAATTCGCTTAGGTTTTGTGCCAGCGACCAAAGGACCAGCCGCAACCGCGTCGGCGCGGGTTTCAGCAACAGCGGCATGAAAATCGTGAACTGGCCAAAGCGGATGCCATGCTTGCGCAGGCTGCCGCGTGCGTCCTGGTCAAGCTCTTTCACCTCGGCGGCGACTTCGTCACGCGGCAGGATACCCAGCCCTTCGACCATCCGGAACGCGAAGCCGCGCGCAAGGCCGGTCAGCGCTTCATCCCTGCTCATCGCGAGCAGTGGTTCAAACAGCGTGGCGATCTTGCGATCAATGAAATGTTGCAGACGACGGGTCACTTTTTCCGTGATCTCGGCCCCGGCCTCTTCGTCGACAAAGGCGGCAACTTGCGGTTTCAGCGGATCGGACCCGGCAACGAGTTTGCCGACAGCGTGCTCGCCCCACATCAGGCCGCCCTGCTCGGTAAAGTCCATTTCTGTGTCGGGGGCGTTATAGAAACGATCCGCCCGCAGATGGAATTCGGGCGCCAGCGACTGGAACGCCGCGGCGCGCAGCGTTTTCGCCTCGTCCGCCGTCGCGCCCGCGTCCTGACTGAAGCGGAACCCCTCAAGACGGCCGACGAATTGGTCCTCGACAGTCACTTCACCTTTGTCGTTCACGTTGGCCACAAGGCCCTCCCTCTGCTTCAACCGGCGCAGCAAAACGGACGTGCGCCGGTCAACAAATCTCTGTGTCAGGCGTTCATGCAACGCGTCTGACAGACGATCTTCTACAGCGCGAGTCGCCCCGCGCCAATGGTTTTCGTCATCTATCCAACCGGCGCGCTGCGCCACGTAGGTCCACGTTCGGATATAGGCGAGCCGTTTGGACAGCGTGTCGATGTCACCATCGCTGCGATCAAGCCGTTTGATCTGCCGCGCGAACCAGTCGTCAGGGACGCGCCCGAGGTCGTGAAGATAGGCAAATATCTGCTCCAGCAGGTTCGCGTGTTCGCCGTGGCTGATACCGCGAAAATCCGGGATACGACAGACATCCCACAGCAGGCGCACATCAGTCGCCGTCCGCAGCTTGGCGCGGGTATCCGGCAAGGCCGACAGAACGCGCAGGGTGTTTAGGTCGTCCGCCTCCCTCGCCCGCGAAAGGCGTGGATCGTCCGTGCCCGCCTCAAGCGAGCCGATTAACGCGTCGACTGTCCCGAAACTTAGCCGCGACGACCGCCATTGAAGCGTCTTGATCGGCGTGAAGCGGTGGGTGCAGATCGCTTCGGCGACGTGATCCTCAAGCGGTGGCGCTTCGCCCGTCACACCGAACGATCCGTGGTTCATGTGCCGCCCGGCGCGCCCAGCGATTTGCGCGAGTTCATTTGGCGCAAGGGGCCGCATCCGGCGGCCGTCAAATTTGGTAAGAGATGAAAACGCGACATGATCGATGTCAAGATTCAGGCCCATCCCGATGGCATCGGTCGCGACCAGATAATCTACGTCGCCGTTCTGATACAACTCCACCTGCGCATTTCGCGTTCTTGGCGACAGCGCCCCCATTACGACAGCAGCCCCACCCTTCTGGCGGCGCAGAAGTTCGGCAATCGCATAGACGTTTTCGACCGAGAACCCGACGATGGCGCTGCGCCCCGGCATCCGACTGATCTTTTTCGATCCGGCATAGGTGAGTTCCGAGAACCGTTCCCGATACATGAACTGCGCTTCGGGGACGAGGTCGGCAATCGCGCCTTTCATGGTGTCCGCGCCCATGAATAGCGTTTCAAGTAATCCACGGGATCGCAGCAGTCGGTCGGTGAACACATGGCCGCGTTCCGGGTCGGCGCAAAGCTGGATTTCATCGACGGCGAGGAAATCGGCGCCGAGGCCGTCTGGCATCGCCTCAACCGTGCAGACCCAATATTGCACCCGCGCCGGCACGATCCGTTCTTCGCCGGTAACAAGCGCCACGACCGACGGGCCGCGCAGCGCCACGATCCTGTCGTAAACCTCTCGGGCCAACAAACGCAGCGGCAGGCCGATCACCCCCGTCCGGTGCGCCAGCATCCGTTCGATGGCATAGTGTGTCTTGCCGGTATTGGTCGGGCCAAGCACCGCAGTGATCTGAGATTCTGCACCCATTGTCGCCGTCCCTTGGGGGATTTCAGATATCTTGCCCGTCGAGTCGCGCGGCAAGGCGTTTGATCGCGGTCTCTACTTCGGGACGGTGCGGATGTATAGCGTTCGCGGCGCGATAGGCGGCGAGCGCATCAGTTTCGTATTTCAGTTCCTCAAGAATAATGCCCAACCCCGCCATCGCGCGGAAGTGGCGCGGGTTCAGGGCAAGTGCGCGCTGTATATCGTCAATCGCGGCACCATATTCCCCGACCTGAAAAAAGGCAGCCGCACGGGCGTGCCAGCCTTCGGCAAAATCCGGTGCGTGGTCAGTCAATGCGCTGAAGTGGTCGATGGCCGCAAGGGAGTCACCCTCCTCGAGCGCGTCGCGCCCCCGACTGAGCAGCAAATCCATCGATGCGGAGCCTGATCGTGACCACGACTCAACGATCTTTTCCTCAACCTGCTCCCACGCCTCAAGCTCTGGCGTTGCAAGCTGGGTGAACAGATCATCAAGGCTGTCTTGCGCGCTTGCGGGTAGGGAAAACGCGACTGTCAGAAAGACTGCCGTAACGATAGGTTTGAGTATGTGGACCGAAATGCTCATAACGGGCGCTAGTGTAACGCACCCACGGGGAAATACCACTGTCCGGGGTTCACAATCGGAGGACTAGTAGATGAGTGAAGTCGTGAAGGGCGCGGTCGCCGCGCTGCAACAGAAACTTGATGGCGGATTTGACGGAACCGCGAAGTTTGTCATTGAGGATGAAGGATCAATCATCATTGACGATTCCGGCGTGCGCGAAGGCGATGATGATGCCGACGTCACGCTGACCGCAGACACCGAAACGTTCCAGTCGATCCTGGACGGTGATCTGAACCCGACAACCGCGTTTATGACCGGCAAACTTAGCGTTGATGGCGATATGGGTGCGGCGATGAAACTGGGCGGTTTACTGAGCTGACCCATGGAAGACGCGCCCCTCTTCACCGATATTGCCGATGCACCCGACGGGGGCAAGGCGTGGTGGCTGACCACGGCGGACGGGGTGCGTATTCGGATCGGCGTCTGGGCTAAGGGCAGCAAGGGAACTGTGCTGCTGTTTCCGGGGCGCACGGAATACATCGAAAAATACGGCCGCGCCGCACGTGATTTGGCGGATCGCGGCTATGCGATGGTAGCCATCGATTGGCGCGGGCAAGGGCTGGCAGATCGGCTGATAAAAGACCCGGCCCCCGGCCATGTGACGGATTTCGCCGAATATCAGCACGACGTCGACGCGGCGCTTCAAGCGGTCGATCAGCTTGATCTACCCGGCCCGCGTTTCCTGATCGGACATTCGATGGGCGGCTGTATCGGCCTTCGGGCGCTGCATCGCGGGTTGGATGTCCGGGCGAGCGTCTTCACAGCCCCGATGTGGGGCATCCAGATGTCGAATGTGCAGCGGCCCGCCGCTTGGGTCTTTTCATGGCTCAGCCGGTTTATCGGGATGGGCCATCGCCTCACGCCGGGATCGGTGGCGGACTCCTATGTCTCTGTCGCGCCGTTTGAAGACAATATGCTGACGACGGACGCTGATATGTATGCCTACATGCAGCGCCAGCTTGCCGCGCACCCGGAGCTTGCCCTTGGCGGGCCGAGCTTGCGCTGGCTGTTCGCGGCCTTGTCCGAAATCCGCAAACTTCATGCGCTGCCGCCACCGAAGCAGCCGGGGCTGACCTTTCTTGGCTCGCAAGAACGGATTGTGGTGTCAGACGCGGTGGAGCGTTACATGCATTGCTGGCCCAACGGCACGCTTCGGAAGGTCCAAGGGGCGGAGCATGAGGTGCTGATGGAAACCCCCGCAATCCGCAAGATGATCTTTAACGAAGCCGACGCGCTGTTTTCCGAACACGACGCCGCAAGCCGCCCGGCCGAAAAACAACCCGCCGAATAATCCGCTTTCGTCGGAACGCGCTTGCACGCCCCTACCCTGCGCCCCTATCTCTGATCCAACCGCAAACAAACCAGAGGTTCCCATGCGCCCAGCCACCCCACGCCCCGTCTTTGATGCCAACGCTTCCGCCTCTGACGACAACCTTGGCGCGTTGCCGGAATGGGACCTGTCGGACCTTTACGCATCTGAAGACGCGCCGGAACTTGAACGGGATATGGAATGGCTGGAAAGCGCCTGCACCGATTTCGCCAAGACCTACGAGGGCAAACTGGCCGATCTCGACGCCGCCGGGTTGCTGGCCTGCCTTAACGACTACGAAGCCATCGACCTGATTGGCGGGCGCATCATGTCCTTCGCGGGTCTTCGCTACTACCAGAACACGACCGACGCGGGCCGCGCCCAATTCTTGCAGAACTGTCAGGAAAAAATCACCGATATGACGGCGCAGATGGTGTTCTTCTCGCTCGAAATCAATCGGCTGGACGAAGACAGGCTGGCGGCGATGTATGCCGAAAACGCGAACCTCGCCCGGTTCAAACCGATCTTTGACCGGATGCGAGCGATGAAGCCGCACCAGCTTTCGGATGAGTTGGAGAAGTTCCTGCACGATCAGTCGAGCGTCGGTGCATCCGCGTGGAACAAGCTGTTTGACGAAACGATCGCTGGCCTCACGTTCAAGATCGACGACGAGGAGATGAGCCTTGAATCGACGCTGAATCTGCTAACCGACCGCGACCGCGCGAAACGCGAATCGGCTGGGCATGAGCTCGCCCGTGTGTTTGGCGAAAACGTCAAACTGTTCGCGCGGGTTCACAACACGCTCGCCAAGGATAAAGAGATTGAGGACCGCTGGCGCAAGATGCCGACGCCGCAGACCGGCCGCCACCTTTCGAACCACGTCGAATCCGAAGTCGTCGAGGCGCTGCGCAATGCAGTCGTTGCGGCCTACCCGAAGCTCAGCCATCGCTACTACGCGCTGAAGGCAAAATGGCTCGGGCTTGACAAGATGGAAGTCTGGGACCGCAACGCGCCCCTGCCCGCTGCGCACGAAGCAACCATCGGGTGGGAGGAGGCACGCGACATCGTGACCCGCGCCTACAGCGCGTTCGATCCCAAGATGGCAGAACTTGCGCAGCCGTTCTTCGACAAGGGCTGGATCGACGCGGGGGTGAAGCCCGGCAAGGCACCGGGCGCGTTTGCGCATCCGACCGTCACCAACGTGCATCCCTATGTGATGCTGAACTACCTCGGCAAACCGCGTGACGTGATGACGTTGGCGCATGAACTTGGCCATGGGGTGCATCAGGTGCTGGCCGCCGATCAGGGTGAATTGCTGAGTTCGACCCCGCTGACGCTGGCCGAAACCGCGTCTGTGTTCGGCGAAATGCTGACCTTCCGCACGCTGCTTGATGCCGCCGAAACGCAAGAAGACCGCAAGCGCCTGCTCGCCGGTAAGGTTGAGGATATGATCAACACCGTCGTGCGCCAGATCGCGTTCTACGACTTCGAATGTAAACTCCACGCCGCACGCGCCGAAGGAGAGATGACCCCCGAGGACATCAATGCCCTGTGGATGAGCGTTCAGGCCGAAAGCCTTGGCCCGGTCTTTAACTTCATGGACGGCTACGAAACTTTCTGGGCCTATATCCCGCATTTCGTGCATTCGCCGTTCTACGTCTACGCCTATGCGTTCGGCGACGGGTTGGTGAACGCGCTTTACGCGGTCTACCAGGAAGGCGACGCCGATTTTCAGGCAAAGTATTTCGACATGCTGAAAGCGGGCGGGTCCAAACACCACAAAGAACTGCTCGCCCCCTTCGGGCTCGACGCCGCGGACCCGAAATTCTGGGACAAGGGTCTCAGCATGATTTCAAGTATGATTGATGAGTTGGAAGCGATAGAGGTGGAACCTGATTAATTATTCTTCTTCAAATACATAACACTCGGAGTCTACGATATATGCTAAGAAAGTTTCTGCCCTTGCTGGCACTTGCGACCCTATGCGCTTGTGTGAAAGAGGAAAGTTCCCCCGCTGGAACCACCGCCACAACATCTGCTACCCCACTGCAAGCCAGCGCAAGTGCCCGCGGGCCCGGTTTTGACGGTCGGCCTATCCTGTGCACGATGAAATCACTGGCGAGTTCGGGTGGATGGTTCCCACAGCAGTTTGTTCTGAAGATCAACGAGGCAGCCGGTGAAGTGGAAATCGTACAACCCAGCGTCTGGCTGGAAGACGATGGGTCAACGAACAACGGCAGGATCTATCGTGCCAACCAAGACATTCTGATTGCATCTTGGGGTTGGTATGCGCGCCAGACAACAAGGCGTCAGTCTCTTTGGGTCGAGTATCGACTGGGCATCAAACGGCAAAGCGGAAATGCTTGGATCAGCGTGTCAGGTTCTGGACGAACCGGTGCATACCGCAGCGAAGGACACTGCCGCACCCTTTAATGAGTACGACCACCGCGCTGGGTTTAGGAGGGCGAGATGCGCGCTTTCGGTAAATTTCTGGGACGATTTCTGTTTGTGTCAGGTATCGCACTGATTGCATTCCTGTGGTTCGCGCCGGGCTATCTGGAAAACCAGCTAAACCCGGTCGCTGACCACGCGCCTTACGAAATCTCCGAAGCGACGCAGGCGCTGCACGACGATCTTGTGATCGGTGACTGGCACGCCGACAGCCTGCTTTGGAACCGCGACCTGCTGGACCGCGGTTCGCGGGGACAGGTCGATATTCCACGCCTGCGCGAAGGCAACGTTGCCGTGCAAGTCTTTACGGCGGTTACGAAAAGTCCCGCGGGGCTGAACTACGAACAGAACGCGACGGAAGCGCCCGACAACATCACGCGGCTTTCGATTGCGCAGCTTTGGCCGCCGCGTACATGGGACAGCCTGCTGGAACGCGCACTGTATCAGGCGGAGCGTCTGCACGATTACGAACGCCGCGCTCCGGATCAGATCAAGATCATCCGGAATGCGACCGACCTTGAAGACGTTTTGACACGTCGGGCGGCGGGCGAAGATATCCTCGGCGCGATCCTTGGGATCGAGGGCGGACATCCGCTTGAGGGCGATCTTGCCAACCTCGACAAGCTGACGGACGCTGGCTACCGCCTTGTCGGGCTTCAGCACTTCTTTGACAACGAACTTGGCGGCTCGCTGCACGGCACGGGCAATCGCGGCCTGACCGATTTCGGGCGGAGCGTTGTGGACGCTGTCATTGAGCGCGGGCTGATCCTCGACGTTGCGCATTCCAGTCCGCAGGTCGCGCGGGATGTGCTTGCGATGACCGACATCCCAATCGTGGTCAGCCACACTGGCCTTCACAGCCATTGTCGGGTGAAACGGAACTTCACCGATGATCTGATGAAAGACATCGCCGCAACCGGTGGTGTGATCGGCATCGGGTATTGGCGGGACGTGACATGCGACGAAACCCCGGCGGGGATTGCAACGGCGATCAAGGCGGCGATTGCGGTCGTTGGCGAGGATCACGTATCGCTCGGGTCGGATTTCGACGGGTCCGTCCGCACGGCGTTCGATACGTCAGAGCTTGCGGCGCTGACCCAAGCCTTGCTGGACGCGGGCCTGCCAGAGTCGCAAATCCGCAAGGTCATGGGTGAAAACATGCTCCGCGTGCTGCGGGCGCGTCTTGACCCCTAGGCGCTGGCATTGAAAATCCCGTCCAGCACCGCCTGTGTGCCCCGGCTGAATTCCAGCGGGCACGGATAAGGCACGCCGTTTCGGACTGAGGCGCAGAACGCCTCAACCTGCATCTGGTATTGGTTGCCGATCGGAAAACGCTCGATCCGGGCTTGGCCGCCTTCGGTTTGCAGGCGCACTTGCGCTTCGGCAAATACGCCGGGGTTGAACGGGGCCGTCAGCCGGATCAGCCCGCGGCTTCCGTGAAACACCATGTCCTGCATCCGAAACAGACGCATCCCGACGATGGCGTTAAAGGTCACATCGCCAAAGCGCGCGTTGATATCGGCGAACGTATCGACCCCGCCTTCATATTGCACCCGCGCGGCGATCTTTTCCGGGTCCAGCCCGGTGACAAAACGTGCGGCGCCGACGGGGTAAACGCCGATATCGCGCACGCCCCCGCCACCATATTCCGCGACTTGCCGGAAATTCGCGCTATCGGATTCGTTGTTGTAGGTGAAGAAGCCTTGGATATGTCGAAGCTCTCCGATCTCGCCCGCCGCAACAAGATCACGCACGCGTGGCCATTGGGGGTGGTGCACGATCATGTAAGCCTCGGCGGCAAGGCAGCCAGAGGCATCGCGCGCGGCGATCAGATCGTCGAACTCCCGCTCCGCCATCGCAATCGGCTTTTCGCAAAGAACATGCTTTCCCGCCTTTAGTGCGCGGATCGACCATTCGACATGCAGATGCGTGGCCAGAGGAATGTAGACAGCGTCAATGTCCGGGTCATCGACAAGCGCATCGTAGCTGTCATGAACGCGAAGCGACGGGCAAAACGCCTGAAAGTCCTCGGCCTTGCCCGGCGTCCGGGTTGCGAGTGCAGTCAGCTCTGCCCCTCGTGCGGAATGGATTGCCGGGGCCATATGTTCGCGGGCGAATTTGGCGGCCCCAAGAACACCCCACCTGACCACTTCATCCATGAAAAACTCCGTCCGCAGCGATTGCGAACGGAGATGCCACAACGAACGTGGAAATTCTAGGCGCGCTCCAGAATACCTTTTTCACGGGCGAGATCCCGCATCCGCTTTTGCAGTTTTTCAAAAGCACGGACTTCGATCTGACGGATGCGTTCGCGGCTAACGTCAAACTGGCCGGAGAGTTCTTCGAGCGTCAGCGGTTGGTCCTGCAGGCGACGCTTCGTCAGGATTTTCTTTTCCCGGTCGTTCAGAACGTCCATCGCGTCGGCAAGCAATTCGCGGCGAACCTCAAGCTCATCCTTGGCCTCGTAGTCTGCGGCTTGGTCGGCGTCTTCGTCCTCCAACCAATCCTGCCACTGCATCGTCCCCTCGCCCTCGGTGCCGACAGTGGCGTTCAGCGACGCGTCACCCCCCGACATGCGACGGTTCATGGAGATGACTTCTTCCTCGGTCACATTGAGGTCGGTCGCGATGCGCTCGACATTTTCAGGCCGCATATCGCCATCTTCAAGCGCTCCGATGCGGGCCTTGGCTTTGCGCAGATTAAAAAACAGTTTTTTCTGGGCCGACGTTGTGCCCAGTTTAACCAGCGACCAGCTACGCAGAATATATTCCTGGATCGAGGCGCGAATCCACCACATCGCATATGTCGCAAGACGGAAGCCTTTTTCCGGGTCAAACCGCTTCACGGCCTGCATCAGACCAACGTTCGCCTCGGAAATCACCTCGGCCTGCGGAAGACCGTAGCCGCGATAGCCCATCGCGATCTTGGCAGCCAAACGCAGGTGCGACGTGACCATGCGATGCGCGGCTTCGCTGTCTTCGTGTTCGACCCAGCGTTTGGCGAGCATGTATTCTTCTTCCGGCTCCAATAGCGGGAACTTCCGGATCTCCTGAAGATAGCGATTCAGGCCCTGTTCCGGGGAGGGTGCTGGAAGTTGTGTATAATTGCTCATTTCGCGTCCCTGTCTGCTCTTATCTCGATGTTTACGAGATTAACATGGTGTCAGCTAGTCATAGTCACTGTCGGTTTCAAGTCCGCAATTCTGTGCGGTATAATATTAACGGATTGTGCATTGAAAAAGTTTCATACGCTATGCCCAGACATCGAATTTCGCGCGGTTGTGAGGGGGATTTACCCATCGTCGCCGCGACCACGCAGCGCGTCAATCAAAGCAGCCATATCGGGTGGCAATGGCGCTTCAAACCGCTGCATTTCACCACTGACCGGATGCACAAATCCGAGAGTAGCGGCGTGAAGTGCCTGCCGAGGGAACGCCCGCGCCGCATCCGCCGCGCCCTTGCCCACCGCCTTAGTCGATAACTTCCGCCGCCCGCCATAGGTTTGATCCCCGATCAGCCCGTGCCCGGTATGCGCCATATGCACCCTGATCTGATGGGTGCGCCCGGTTTCAAGCCAACAATCCACCAGCGCAGCAACCGCGGGCGTGCCGAAGGTTTCAACCAACCGCGTCCGCGTCACCGCATGACGCCCGCCGCTGAACAGCACCGCTTGTTTTTGCCGATCATGCTTGTGGCGCGCCAGTTGGGTCGTCACCCGCATGACATTGCTTGCCTCAAAACTCACGCCGCGAACGCCGCGCAAGCGTGGATCGGACGCGTCGGGCACGCCATGAACCACCGCATAATAGTGCCGATCAACGGTGTGGGCGGCGAACTGCTCCGCCAGACCGTGATGCGCCTTGTCGGACTTCGCCACCACCAGCAGGCCAGAGGTATCCTTGTCGATCCGATGCACGACGCCGGGGCGCTTCTCTCCGCCCACACCGGAAAGCGTATCGCCGCAGTGCGCCAGCAGCGCGTTGACCAACGTGCCGGAGCGTGTGCCCGGTGCCGGATGCACCACCATTCCGGCGGGTTTGTTGACGACGATTAGGTGCTCGTCTTCAAACACGACATCCAAGGGGATGGCTTCCGCCGCAATATAGCTTTCCTCGGCGGTCGGCACCTCAATGGTGATTTCGTCGCCTTCGGCCACCTTTGCCTTCGGGTCGTCCAAGACCTGCCCCTGCCGCACGACCTTGCCTGCCGCGATCAGCTTTGCCAGTCGTGACCGGCTTAGCGATGCTTCCTCTGGCACATCGCGGGCAAGCGCCTTATCAAGACGCGAAGGCGGGTCTGCGGCAATCGTGACCGTTACCAATAAGGAAGAGGCGTCAGCCATGATGGATGCTCCGACACCGGACAACGACACATTGCCGGCCAATCTGAAATTTTTGCGCCGTCTCGTTACGATTCTGACCGGCACGATGATTGTCGGCCTTGTAGTCGTGATCGCCCTGCTTGTCATCCGGCTACAGCCCGCGTCGGTCCCCCTGCCCAACGAAATCACGCTTCCCGATGGGGCCACCGCTGTTTCATTCACGCAGGCGCAGGATTGGTATGCCGTTGTGACAGACGCCAATGAAATCCTGATCTTTGACCGGATGACCGGTGACATTCGCCAGACGTTCCAGATCGAAGGGGCAACGTCCAACTAGGTATGGCTTGGGGAGTGGTACCACCTCCTGGGTTCGAACCAGGGACCTCCTGATCCACAATCAGGCGCTCTAACCAACTGAGCTAAGGCGGCACTGCGGCTGATTTAGCGCCACTATTGCGCGATTGCAAGAGGGTTGCACGCCAGTTTCCAATACGAATTATGCAACGCAAAACACACGCCGCCAGTGCCGCCCCGCGACGGCACGATGGCGGGCCGGAATCCGGCAAACCAACCGCCGACCTTGCCAATCGCATGGCGGCGCGCTAGGTGAACGACGCTATTGATGGAGGCAAAAATGGGCATCGACCGCGAAAGCGATATTGCCGCCAATCTACAGATTGGCCCGACAACACTTGGAATGGTGCGCATCTACGTTGAGGGTAACGGAGTCGACCTGCCGCTTGATTTCGACCCCGAAGAAGCGCGCGAGATTGCCGAAGAAATCCTTGCCGCTGCCAAGCGGGCCGAGGCGATGGCGAAATCCTGAACCGTCGCACTGCCCGTCAGGTATAAACCTGCCCCGGTTCGATCAGCTCAAATCCGACAATCTCAAACTCATACAGCGCAGAGCCGTCGGGCTTTTCCGCCCGCGCGATCAGCTTGCCATCTTCATCGTGATAAACCGCGTGCGCAGTGTGCAGCGCCCGATAACACCAGTCGCCGTTCGGGTAGAGATATTTTATCATTCCACGTCCTCCTCACCTGTCATTGAAATAAGCCCGGCCACACCCGGATCTTTGAACCCTTGCAACCGGCACGCCGCTTGCCGTGCGAATTTCTGCGTCAGAACTTTCCGCCGGGCCGCGGCGAGCTTTGTTTCCGGCCCCATGCGGATAATCTCCGCGTCATAGGCATCCGCAATAATCAGCCCGGTGTCGTGCGGCAGCAGTTCGGTCGGAAACTCTGTATCGACCGCCCAAAAATAGCGATCACACCACTCAAGATAGCCCTGCCATTTGCGATCTGTCTGAAAATCCGCGCGGGAGGATTTGCATTCGACGACCCAAAGCTCACCCTTCGGGCCAAGCGCCATGACGTCAACGCGCAAGCCACGGTCGGGAACGAATTCCTCAACCGAAACAAAGGCATGGTGCCGCAGATGTCGGCTGACGCCACGCGCGAGAAGCTGGCCGGGTTGGATTGCGTCGTCCATTCCGAAAACATGAACAATTCGTGAACAAATATCAAGGCGAGAGTTTCGCTTGACATGATACCATTGGGTTTCATATTAATGATACCGTTCGGTATTATTAGAGGATAAAATGCCCCCCGAAACGCAAGCCACCTTCCGCGCCCTCGCTGATCCGACACGTCGTGACATTCTGCTGATGCTACGCAGTCAGGACATGACAATCGCAGAGGTCGCGGACAATTTCGACATGACCCGCGCCGCCGTCAAAAAGCACCTGACCGTGCTGTCAGACGGTGGGCTAATCAACGTCCGCGCCCGTGGGCGCGAGCGGATCAATAAATTCAACCCAATGGGCATGGCGCCCGTTCTCGATTGGCTCAGCTACTTTGATGCCTTCTGGGATGATCGTCTGTCAGACCTGAAAACCGCCATCGAAAAGGATAGTAAATGACCGATACCGTAATTCAAAAATCCATTTACCTGAACGCGACCAAGGAACAGGTCTGGGCTTATTTGACCGACCCCGACAAGCTGGCGATCTGGTTTCATGTGCCGAAAAAACCGCTCTCGGATGGGGAGGAATATGAGATGTTTGGCGCGGAAAGCGGCAACAAGCTGATGTGGGGCAAGGTTCTGACCGCGACGCCACACGATTATCTGGAATACACCTTTACGATTGCCCCGATGGGCGACGCAATCAGCACCGTCAAATGGACATTGGAAGAGGTCGCAGGCGGCACGCACCTGTCACTTGAACATAGCGGCCTGCCCCAAGGGGCCGAAGCATTTGGCCTGACACTCGCCCTCGACAAAGGTTGGGACGACCACATGGGGCGGATGCGTGCATCGCTTCACGAGGAAGAATAAAACCTGCGATCAGGCTTGCCGGGCCCGCGGCCAACCCCTATGTGGGGTGGTGGCGGGTTCTGCCCTTCTCGTGACACGGTTGCATTCCGGTGGCCTTAAGCAATTCCGAGGGAGCTGGCTCTGTTCTGGCCCTGGCCTGATTACCTGGCGCCCACCTGTACATACAGGTCCTCGGGAATGAGATAACCACACGGTCGCGGCGGTCCCGTCACCCATCAAACAGTGCGATTAGCGGTCGACTGGCACCGGAATGGTGGCATGTTCGACAATCAACGGCGGTTGCTGGCGCTTGCCGCCCGACGGCGTGTCATCGTGGCCCATCCGCATGATGACGATGCCGAATTGCACACCCGCAAAGACGATCCCGTTGAAGATCACCAGCATCACGACCGCGATCCAGCCAATATCGCTGGTGCTGATCAGATGCCAAAGATTCCCGACATTCGCCCAAAGCAGCAACGCCACAAAGACAGCGGCCAGCAGAAAGCCGATAATCACATTCTTGATGTAAAGACGGACAGGGCGGGGCATGGCGCACTCCTTCATTGCTCAACTAATAAGATAAGCCGTCGGCCGCCCGATATCCAGAAGCAGATCGTCGCAGCCGCCTAGAACGCTTCGGGCTTCGCCTCGCGGGCCATGTGGTCAAGCACGGCGTTGACGAATTTCGGCTCTTTCCCCTCGGGGTGGAAAGCCTTGGCGACATCGACGAATTCGGTGATGACGACCCGCGGCGGTGCCTTACCTTCGATCAGTTCCGCCCCGGCGGCGCGAAACAGCGCCCGAAGAGTCGGATCAATCCGCGCGATTGGCCATTTCGCGACCAACGCCCGATCGGTCATCTGGTCAATCCGGCCCTGAAAGGTCACCGCATCCTCAATCAGTTTGCGGAACAGGCCGATATCGCCCTCGGCCATTTCGCCCTCTTCCAGATGCTCGCCGAAACGGTGATCTTCAAACTCCCGCCGGACGGCGTCAAAGCTCTGGTCCGACGCCTCCATCTGAAACAGCGCCTGAACCGCGAACAGACGCGAGGCGGACCGCATCTTGCGTTTCTGGTTGCCGGAAAGGGGGGCGTCAGGTTGGGTCATGCGCGTGTGGGTCCGTCATTATCGCCGGCCAATCGGAAGCTTTCGCCGGATGGCTTAAACCCGATGCCTTTGGTCTGGGCGCCCCACTTACGGCTGAGCGCTAGCAGATGCAAGGCCGCAGCCGCAGCGCCGCCGCCCTTGTTCTGATCTTTCGGATCGGCGCGCACCTCGGCCTGTTTGCGGTTTTCGACGGTCAGGATGCCATTGCCGATGCAAAGCCCCTGAAGCCCAAGCAATTGCAACGCCCGAGAGCTGTCGTTGCACACCGTGTCGTAATGCGTCGTTTCCCCCCGGATCACACAACCAAGCGCGACGTAGGCGTCGAAGTTCGACTGCCGGTCTGCCATTGCAACCGCTGTCGAAACCTCAAGCGCGCCGGGGACTTCGACGATATCCCACGTACCACCCGCCGCCTCAATCTCAGCCTGCGCACCGGCAACGAGGTTATCCGCAATGTCCTTGTAGTAAGGCGCAACCACGATCAGCACCTTTACGGTCTTATCAAAGCTCGGACGCGGCAGGATGTAGTGCTGTTCTTGGCCAGCCATGGGTCAGTCCTTTGTGATCGGGCGGGTGCCGACAATCGACAGGTCATACGCCTCCAGCCCCAGATAGCGGGTGTCGGGGGAATCCGTCAGCAGGATAAGTTCGTGCAGCCCCATCGCCGACAGGATCTGCGCCCCAAGCCCGGTGTGTTTGATCGTGCGCGGGCCGTCGTCATCGTTTTCGATCAGCTTGGCCCGTGGATTGCGGAACAGGCAAATCGCGCCCCGCCCTTCTTTCGCAACAATCTCCATCGCGCGGGGCAGTTCTGCATCGCCGTCGATGCCGATGCCCAACACATCCTCCAGCGCCTTTAGCGCATGGGTCCGCACAAGCACGGGTTCCGGCGTCGTGATATCGCCTTTGACGAGGATCACATGTTCCGTCCCTTCGGTCTGTTCGGTGAAGACGCGCATGGTCCATTCCCCGCCATAGGCCGAGGTGATTTGCTGCGTGTGCGTTTCCTTGACCAGATGATCGTGGCGGCGGCGATAGGCGATCAGGTCAGCTATGGTGCCGATGTTGAGGCCGTGCTTTTCCGCAAAGAGCAGCAGTTCCGGCAACCGCGCCATCGTGCCGTCTTCGTTCATTATCTCGCAAATGACGCCTGCGGGTTTGAGGCCAGCAAGACGCGCAACATCAACGGCGGCTTCGGTGTGACCCGCACGAACCAGAACGCCGCCATCCCGCGCCCGCAGCGGAAAGATGTGCCCCGGCGTCGCAAGATGCGCCATCGTATTCTGTTCATTAATCGCCGTCGCAATCGTCAGCGCACGGTCGGCAGCGGAAATCCCGGTGCTGACCCCTTCCCGCGCCTCAATCGACACGGTGAAGGGTGTTTCGTGGCGGGACGAATTGTTGACCGCCATCATTGGCAGCCCCAGTCGGTCGATCCGCTCTGACGTCATCGGCAGGCAGATCAATCCGCGTCCATGCGTCGCCATAAAATTGATCGCATCGGGCGTTGCATGTTCCGCCGCGATGACAAGATCGCCCTCATTCTCTCGATCCTCATGATCGACGAGGATGAACATCCGCCCAGCCTTCGCGTCTTCGATAATCTTGGAAATGGGAGAGATCGCGCCCGTCAGTTCGCTCATTTACCGGCCCACTCCTGAAGCCGCGCGACATACCGCGCGAGCGTATCGATTTCGAGGTTCACACTGTCCCCGACGGCGATGGTTCCCCAGGTCGTGACCTCTTTCGTGTGCGGGATGACGTTGATCCCGAACTCGGTGCCATCAACATCATTCACCGTCAAAGACGTGCCGTTCAGCGCGACCGACCCTTTCGGCGCGATAAATCCGGCCAGATGATCCGGTGCGCGGAATGTGATGCGGGTGCTGTCGCCTTCATCTTCCATGCGGATCACCTCAGCCACGCCGTCCACATGGCCCGACACGATATGCCCGCCGAGTTCGTCGCCGACCTTCAGCGCCCGTTCGAGGTTCAGCGGGGTGCCGACCTGCCATGCGCCGATATTGGTTTTGGCCACGCTCTCTGCGGAAATATCAACCTCGAACCAGCCCGAAGGCTCCGCCCCGGTTGCGGTCACAGTCAGACAGACGCCATTGCACGCGATGGATGCGCCAATCTCAATCCCCGCCACATCATATGCCGTCCCGATACGCGCCTTAAGGTCGCCGCGCTTCTCAAGCGCTTCGACACGGCCAACGTCAGTGATAATACCCGTGAACATATGGGTGCCTTTCGCCCGGTTCAGTTCATCCGTCACCTAGCCCTTGCAGGCGCGGGGCGCAAGCATCGCGGGCTGAAACAGACCGCGCGAATACGCATTTTTCTTGGTGAAACGCCGGTTTGAGATTATCGAAGTGAACAAGAGGCCACGAAAGAAGTCAGTAATGAGTGTCAAAACCGGATCAGGCCGCCGCTTCTTGCTGCTGCAAGGGCCGCACGGCCCGTTTTTTGATCGCTTGGGTCGCATGATGCAGGCCACCGGCGCCGAGGTGTGGCGCGTCGGCTTTAATGCCGGGGATCGGGCGTTCTGGTCAGATTCCACGTCGTTCATCCCCTTTCAGGATGCCCCCGACGCCTGGCCCGCCCGGTTCGATGCGATCCTGGCCGAGAAACAGATCACCGACATCGTTCTTTACGGCGACACCCGCCCGATTCACGCCACAGCGGTCGCGCAGGCAAAGGCCGCCGGGCTGACCGTCCATATCTTTGAAGAAGGCTACATGCGCCCCTATTGGGTGACGTATGAACGGGGCGGCTCCAACGGCCATTCCCGCCTGATGGAGTTTGACGTCGCCTCAATGCAATCCGCGCTTGAGGAGATCGACCTTGACCTGCCGGACGCCCCGTCCCATTGGGGCGATATGCGGCACCACATATTTTATGGGGCGCTTTACCACGCGCATGTCCTGCTCAGAAACGGTGACTTTCGCAACTTCCGCCCACACCGCGCACTGCCCGTCTCACGGGAATTCCAGCTTTACCTGAAACGCCTTCTGCTGATGCCGTTTCTGGCGATTGACCGGATTGCCGCCACCCAGCGGATCAAGCGCGGCGGGTTCCCGTTTCATCTGGTCCTTCTACAACTAGAGCACGATTCGAGCTTTCAGGCGCACAGCCCGTTCAACACGATGGCCGAGTTCTTCGAAGTGACCATCGCGGGCTTTGCCCAAGGCGCCCCGGCGCACCATCACCTTGTTTTCAAGGCCCACCCGCTTGAGGATGGTCGCGCCCCACAACGGCGTGAAATCAAACGCTTAGCGGTCGAACATAATGTTGCGGATCGCGTGCATTACGTGCGCGGTGGCAAACTTGCCCGCCTTCTTGACTATGCCCGCAGCGCAATCACCGTAAATTCGACCGCCGCGCAGCAAGTTCTCTGGCGCGGATTGCCGCTTAGGGTGTTTGGCGATGCGGTTTATGCGAAACCTGAGTTTGTTTCGACCCAGACCCTGCCCGACTTCTTCGCGCAACCGACCCGCCCTGACACCCGCGCCTATCGCGACTATCGCCACTATCTTCTTGAAACATCACAGATAACCGGAGGCTACTATTCCGGTCGCGGGCGGCGGCAATTGTTGCGGCAAGTGATTGACCTGATGCTCGCCCCCGAAGATCCGTATGATGCGCTTTTGTCCGGCAACGCGGCACCGAGGCAACAGTTATATGCGGTGAGTTAACCTTGCCGAAACACCCCATGGTCATTTCGCCAACCTTCCGCTAATTTCCCGTGAAAATTGAGGCACGTCTGTGTGTAAGGAGCCATTAGGGTGAGTAGCATGTCTTCGCGGTTAGCGTCGAAAGTGGCGATTCTGGTTATCGCAAGCACAGTTGCGTCCTGTGGTCTGCCGCGCTCTGGCCCCACAAAAAATGAGATTTTCGCAGGTTCGGTCCAGAACGAAGGCAACGCATTCGTCGTCGCCGTGACCGATCATGTTGCGAACGCGACAGCCGTGACGCCCGCCTATGGGTTCAGCGATTCTTTCCGCAACGCCGGGCAACTTGGCGCAGATACGATCCGTCCGGGCGACACGCTGGGCCTCACCTTCTGGGAAAACGTGCAGGACGGCATCCTGACGACCGAAGGCGCCCCCGCCGCACTTGAAGAGGTTCAGGTCGATAGCGCCGGTATGATCTTTGTCCCCTATGCCGGCCGGATTCGCGCAGCGGACAACACACCCGAGGCGCTGCGCCGGATCATCACCGAAAAGCTGGAAGACCAGACACCCGATCCGCAAGTCACCGTGCGCCGGATTGCAGGCGATGGCGCGACCGTTTCGGTCGTCGGTGACATCAACGGCCAAGGCGTTTATCCGATCCAGCGCCCGACACGGACGCTGTCAGGTATGCTCGCTGCTGCCGGCGGTGTGAATGTCGAAACAGAAATCGCGACGATCACGGTCACTCGCGGCAGCCACCGCAGCAAAATCTGGCTGCAAGATCTTTACGACAACGCCTCCAACGACATCGCGCTACGCAACGGCGACCGTATTCTGGTCGAAGGCGATACCCGCACCTACACCGTTCTTGGCGCGACAGGCGGTCAGAACCGCGTGCCTTTCGTCAGCCAAACGCTGTCCGCACTCGAAGCGGTTGCGCAGGTTGGCGGGCTGAATTCTAACGTCGCGGACCCGACCGGTATGTTCGTTCTCAGGAACGAAGATGCAGCGGTCGCGAACGCCGTTCTGGGCCGCACCGATCTGCAAGGCACGCAGCGAATGGCCTATGTCCTTGATCTGACAGAACCGACGGGCATGTTCATGGCGCGCGATTTCGGTATTCGCGATGGCGATACGATCTATGTCACCGAAGCCCCGTTCGTGCGCTGGAACAAGACCATCTCCGCCCTGACCGGTTCGCTGAACAGCGTGGACACGCTGAACAATCTGGCGACCAACTGATCCATCTATGTCAGTCCAATTGGATCTGACGACTGCCGCGGATACCACGCCGCGGCAGTTATTCGTTTACAGCGGCGGTTTTCTGACCGACGGACGGATCCGGCGTATTCTTGAACTTTCCGGCTACAAAATCCGGCTGGGTCGTCCGGGCGACAACGATCTGGTCGGTGTCTGGGGCAAAAGCCCAACGTCGCCCCGGGGTGAGGCTGTGGCAGAGCGGCGCGATGCTCCGATCCTGCGTGTCGAAGATACCTTTCTGCGGTCCGTCCATCCGGGCAGGTCGGGAAGCGCCCCGATTGGCCTGAACCTCGACACGCGCGGCGTGCATTTCGACCCGAGTGCGCCGAGCGATCTTGAGCACCTGCTGGCGACCCACCCGCTTGACGATACCGCTATGCTCAACCGTGCCCGCGACGCGGTTGACCGGATCAAAGACGCGCATCTGTCGAAATACAACGCCTTCGATTCCGCAGCACCTGTCCCTGATCCGGGCTATGTTTTGGTCATAGACCAGACGCGCGGTGATGCCTCTGTCACCAGCAGCGGCGCGACCGAGGCGACGTTCAGGGAAATGCTCGTCTTCGCCCAAACCGAACACCCGGACGCGCGCATCCTGATCAAAACGCACCCGGAAACATTGGCCGGGCACCGGGACGGCTATTTCGATCAATCCGACGCCACCGGACGAGTCCGCCTGTTTGACGAAGCCGTTTCACCATGGCCCCTGCTGGAAGGAGCACGGGCGGTCTACACCGTTTCCAGCCAGTTCGGGTTCGAAGCGATCTATGCCGGGCACAAACCGCGCGTCTTCGGACAACCCTTCTACGCCGGTTGGGGGCTGACGCAGGATGAAAACCCCGTCCCGAGACGGGAACGGCAGCTTTCGCGGGCGCAGTTGTTCGCGGCGGCGATGATCCTTTACCCGACATGGTATGACCCCTATCGCGACAAGCTGTGCGAGCTTGAGGACGCGATCAGCACGCTAGAGGCGGAAGCCCGCGCGTGGCGCGATGACCGTAACGGCCACATCGCCGTCGGGATGCGCCTGTGGAAACGCGCAGCGCTCCAGAAATGGTTCGGCGGGGCAGCGAAGCTGCGGTTTGAAAACGACCCGGACCGGGCCGCCGCCAGCGCCCGTGAGCAGGGCCGGAGCATGCTGGTCTGGGCCAGCAAGGAAACGGAGGCATTGCGCAGCGCCGCTGACGATGTTCCGGTGTTGCGGGTTGAGGATGGCTTTGTCCGTTCAAAGGGCTTGGGGGCGCAGCTGGTGCCTGCGTTGTCGCTCGTCGTTGACGATCTTGGCATCTACTA
Source organism: Aliiroseovarius sp. YM-037 (assembly GCF_048060095.1). Lineage (NCBI taxonomy): Bacteria > Pseudomonadati > Pseudomonadota > Alphaproteobacteria > Rhodobacterales > Paracoccaceae > Aliiroseovarius > Aliiroseovarius sp. YM-037. The sequence goes on from NZ_JBLUOA010000001.1 coordinate 2,034,535, forward strand.
CGACCCCACGCGGGAAAGCCGATTAGAACGGTTGATCGCGGCGCGGGTCGACCTTTCGCCAGCTTGCGAGGCCCGCGTAAGAAAACTGATCCGACGCCTGACCTCGGCGCGGATATCGAAATATAACCTCGACGCGCACGGCATAACCGAGCTACCCAAAGGCCATCGGATCGCGGTGATCGGACAGGTCGAAGACGATGCGTCGATCCGATTGGGGTGCGGTGAGGTCAAGACGAACCTCGATCTGCTCAAGGCCGCCCGCGCCGCCAATCCCGATGCGGTTATCCTCTACAAACCGCACCCGGATGTTGAGGCTGAATTGCGGGCAGGTGCCATCGCGGAAACAGACGCCCTGCCCCTCGCCGATGTAATTCTGACCGATACGGATCCAATCGCGTTGATCGATGCGGTCGATCGCGTCTGGACCATGACCTCCCTTCTGGGGCTTGAGGCGCTGCTGCGCGGCACCGCCGTCACCTGCCTCGGCGCACCGTTTTATGCAGGATGGGGTCTGACGAATGATCGCGGACCGGTCACTGACCGCCGAACGGTGAATGTCGGCCTTGAGGGCCTCGTCCACGCCACGCTGATTGACTATCCGCGATACCTCGACCCAGTGACAGGGCGGCCCTGCCCGGTCGAAGTTATCGTTGACCGATTGAAAGACGGGCAATTGCCGAATAATGGCCCGTTCAATCGCGCGCTATCGAAACTTCAGGGTATATTTGCCAGCTACGCCCATCTGTGGCGCTGACCGATCGGTCGCCAGCGATGCAGGATGTCCGGCCCAATCGGGCGACATTGGACCAATGCAAACTGGGGCGCATCTCCAAGACGCCCAAGCCCCAGAGAGCCGATGCCCGGTCGCCCCTCGGCCCCAAGCGTAAGCCCGGCGGTAAATCCGACAAGCTCATCAACCACCCCCGCGCTCAGCAAGGACGCGGCAAGCGCCCCGCCGCCTTCGCAAAACACCCGCGTCAGGCCCTCTACCGCGAGCGCCTGCAGGATGGATACCGGATCAAGCTGCCCCGTCGCGTTTCGGTCACACAGCACCAGCCGCGCGCCGATCCCGTTCCAGGCATCCACCAAACCGGGGTCAGCGTCCGGCCCGTGACATAACCACAGCGGCACCTCTTTCGCGGTTTTCGCAAGCTGCCCATCCAGCGGCAGGTCAAGCCTGCGTGACACCACCACTCGAACCGGCTGATGCGAAATACCAAGCCCGCGCACGGTCAGCGATGGATCATCCGCCCGCGCGGTGCCGCCGCCAACCATTACCGCATCGTGGCGCGCGCGCATGGCGTGGACCGCCCGCCGCGCTTCCGGTCCGGTGATCCATTGGCTTTCGCCCGTCGCGGTTGCAATACGGCCATCAAAGCTGTTCGCGAGTTTCAGGGTCAGCGCAGGAAGGCCCGACTCCACCCGTTTGAAAAACCCGACATTCAGCGCGCGGGCGTCGTCGGCCATAACGCCGCTCGTCACCTCAACGCCCGCGTCCCGCAGCGCCTTATGCCCGCCGCCCGCGACGCGCGGGTCGCTATCCTCTACCGCACTGACGACCCGCCGAATGCCTGCCGCGATCAGTGCGTCCGCGCAGGGCGGGGTTTTGCCGTGGTGGGCGCAGGGTTCGAGCGAGACAAAGGCGGTCGCGCCCTTGGCCGCATCGCCCGCCTGCGCCAGCGCAACAGTCTCTGCATGAGGGCGGCCGCCGGGCTGCGTCCAACCACGCCCGACAGCACGTCCATCCTTGACGATCACGCAACCGACAGCGGGATTGGGCCAGACATTGCCCAAACCGCGGGACGCGAGCGCAAGCGCCCGCGCCATCCAGATTTCGTCGGGCTGATTGGTCACTCTTCCGGTGGGGTCGGTGGGCGCAATTCGCTGACAAACTTGTCAAAGTCGTCCGCAGCTTGGAAGTTCTTGTAAACGCTCGCAAATCGCACGTAGGCGACGGTGTCGATCCGGGCCAGCGACTCCATCACGATCTCACCAATCGTTTTTGACGGAATGTCGGTTTCGCCCATGCTTTCCAGCCGCCGCACGATACCGGAAATCATCTGATCCATACGCTCCGGTTCTACCGGGCGTTTCTGAAGCGCGATGCGAATGGAGCGTTCGAGTTTATCGCGGTCGAACTCCTCTCGTCGGCCATTGGTTTTGACCACAACAAGATCCCTAAGCTGAACCCTTTCGTAGGTTGTAAACCGCCCCCCGCAAGCCGGACAGAACCGGCGGCGACGGATCGCCACGTGGTCCTCAGCCGGTCTGGAATCCTTCACCTGCGTGTCAACATTACCGCAAAATGGGCAGCGCATGGCCTCTCCCTTGAGTTTCGTCCCCAGTTATCCACAATGACTATAGGGCCAACTCTAGGTTTTGGGTAGAGCGAATTCGACACCGCTAAACAATGCTGAGGGCGACCTGACGGACATGCGGCGCGCGGCGGTGTTCGAACAGATAAATGCCCTGCCATGTGCCGAGGGCCAGACGCCCGTTTTCGATTGGAATGGACAGGCTGACCGGCAACAAAGCCGCCTTGATATGGGCGGGCATATCGTCCGGCCCCTCATAGGTGTGGCGTAGATAAGCCATCGCCGGATGATCCGATGGTGGCACCAGTTTTTCGAAGAACGCGGCAAGGTCCGTCTGCACATCAGGGTCGGCATTTTCTTGGATGAGAAGAGAGCACGACGTGTGGCGCACGAACAGAGTGAGCAGACGGGCCGATGCCCCGGCGCCTTCAACCTGCCGGAGCACGTGCCGGGTGATTTCGTATAGACCCGGACCCTCGGTTTGGACTGAGATATTCAACGATGCACGTTGGCCCGGCTTATCTTGCGGCCTGCCGAGCGCTTCACCACGTTACTTCTTGAACGTCTCCAGATGCAGGATCGCGTCGCAATTCGCGCTGCCGACCGTGCCGACCCAGATATCGTAGACACCGTTCGACGGAGTGCTCAGCACGATCTGCGCATCCAGATTGCCCGCGTCATCGTCATCCCAATACCAGTTGCCAGCGCCCGTGTTGACCAAGAGAACGGAGTCGCAGGCGCTTTGCACCCGGAACATCAATTTGAAGTTCGCGTCCTTCTGATAGTTCAGTTGGAAGTCAGGCTGGCGGATGAAATGCCCGGTGATCCGTTCGCCGGTTTGGGAATAGTAGTTGCAGCTTGTGACCTCGTGGTCGCCACCGGCCCGAAGGCTGTATTGCTGGGCCTGAAAAAGCTGGGTCGCGCTGGCGTATATCGTCGCCTCTTCCTCATACCGGTAGTCGGGGCACAGATGGTGGGCGGATGCCGAAGACGCAAAACTGAGCACAAACAAAGCAGTAAGACAGAAAAAGACCGAACGCATAATAAAACTCCTCTCATCAGAATGCGGACAGCTTAACTGCGGGTTGTGGCAATGGAAGGTTTTTTGCGTGGCAACGTTAAGAAATCTTGGCTTGGTCGCCGCAATCGTCGCGCCAATTTATGGTGCCAAGCCCCCGTCAACGAACCGTGTCCGAAGCGTTGGATCGGGCATCATGCAGGTGTCATAACGACCAAAGATCCGATACCGATTGCGGGCGATGCGGTGGTAGAGGAAATCTTTGATCGGGCCCGGAAGAAAGCGCAGCACGGACAGCGCGACCCAAACACCGCCAATGGCGCGCATTGCATGGCAGAACGCATCAAGCCGTTGGTAGATCAGCCCGTCGATGATGACGATGTTGGTTTCGTATTCATCCGTCGGCAAGTTCAGCGCGTGATACAGACGCTCCCCCAATTTCGACTGTGCGACGGCGAAGGCGAACCGTTCTTTCTGATCGTGCCGCAGCACAAAGCGGAAGAAGCCAGAGCACAAAACGCACTCGCCATCAAAGACGATCAAATCGCGGTCGGAAAGCGCGTGTTGCAGATCGTCAGGAAGGAATGAAGTCGGCGTCACCATGGCAAAGAAAAACGGCGCCCGAAGGCGCCGCTTTGATTACTGATCCAAGAAGCTTCGTAGCTTGCGCGACCGACTGGGGTGCTTCAGCTTGCGGAGCGCCTTGGCTTCGATCTGACGAATCCTTTCGCGTGTGACGCTGAACTGCTGGCCGACTTCTTCGAGTGTGTGGTCGGTGTTCATGCCAATGCCGAAACGCATCCGCAAAACCCGTTCCTCGCGCGGCGTAAGGCTCGCCAGAACTCGCGTCGTGGTTTCCTTCAGGTTCTCCTGAATCGCGCTGTCCAGCGGCAGCACCGCATTCTTATCCTCAATGAAATCACCAAGCTGGCTGTCTTCCTCATCCCCAATCGGGGTTTCAAGGCTGATCGGCTCCTTGGCGATTTTCATCACCTTGCGGACCTTTTCCAGCGGCATTTGCAGCTTTTCGGCCAGTTCTTCCGGCGTCGGCTCGCGGCCGATTTCGTGCAGCATCTGGCGACCGGTGCGGACCAGTTTGTTGATTGTCTCGATCATATGGACTGGAATACGGATCGTGCGGGCTTGGTCGGCGATGGACCGGGTGATCGCCTGACGGATCCACCAGGTCGCATAGGTCGAGAACTTGTAGCCGCGGCGATATTCGAACTTGTCGACCGCCTTCATCAGGCCGATGTTACCTTCCTGAATAAGATCAAGGAATTGCAAGCCACGGTTCGTGTATTTCTTGGCAATCGAAATCACGAGCCGCAGGTTCGCCTCAACCATTTCCTTCTTGGCTTGACGCGCCTCTTTTTCGCCCTTCTGGACCTGCTGGACGATGCGGCGGAATTCGCTGATGTCGAGGCCGACATATTGGCCGACCTGCGCCATCTCGGCCCTTAGGGCTTCGACCTTGTCCGTCGATCTTTCCAGCAGAGCCTGCCAGCCACGGCCGGGCTTTTCGCCCATCCGTTCCAGCCATGTCGGATCAAGTTCATACCCGCGATAGGCGTCGATGAACTCCCGCCGATTGATCCGCGCTTGGTCCGCGAATTTGACCATGTTGCTGTCAATCGACATGATCTTGCGGTTGATGCCGTAAAGCTGGTCGATCAGCGCTTCGATCCGGTTGTTATGGAGGTGGAGTTCGTTGACGAGTTCAACGATCTCCGCCCGCAGCTTTTGATAGGTCTTTTCGTTCTTGTCGGAAAAGCTCTGGTCTTCGTTCAGGGTTGCCGAAATCCGGGCGTCCTGCATGTCAGACAGCTTGGCAAAATCGTCGGCGATCCGGTCGAGCGTTTCCAGCACGCGCGGTTTAAGCGCGGCTTCCATCGCGGCGAGCGACATATTTGCCTGCTCGTCATCGTCGTCGTCATCATCGTCTTCGGTTTTGATCGGGTTGCCGTCTGCATCAAGCTCCGGCTGATCGGATTTCGCTTCGGGCTTTGTCGCGCCATTCAGATTGACGTTGGCGACGACCGGCTCTGTCTCCTCCTCTTCCTCGCCCAGCGTGTTGCCGAACGTGGTTTCAAGGTCGATGACATCCCGCAGCAAAATCTCTTCGTTCAGAAGTTCGTCGCGCCAGATCGTGATCGCCTGAAAGGTCAGCGGGCTTTCGCACAGCCCGAGGATCATGGTGTTGCGACCCGCCTCAATCCGTTTGGCGATCGCGATCTCGCCCTCGCGGGACAGCAGCTCGACCGAGCCCATTTCGCGCAGATACATCCGAACGGGATCATCTGTGCGGTCAAGCTTTTCCGTTTCGGTGGTCGAAACCGCCACTTCGCGGGACGAGGATGTTTCGACCACTTCGGTCGAGCCCTTCTCGTCGTCTTCAGCTTCATCATCCTCAATGATGTTGATGCCCATTTCGCTGAGCATCGACATAACATCTTCGATTTGTTCGGAGCTGACCTGATCCGGCGGCAGAACCTGATTAAGCTGGTCGTAGGTGATAAATCCGCGCTCTCGCGCTTCGGCGATCATCTTTTTGACCGCGGCCTGGCTCATGTCTAGTGAGTGAGCGTTGTCCTTGTCGTCGGTCTTGTTGTCGTCGGTATCCTTGGCGGCCATTCAAAGCTCCTCGGCGAAGGCGGCTGATTCGGTCTGAAACGAATCAATAACGGGACGAAGTGATTCGCAACCCGTTTACCTTGTTTTGTTTAGTTTTAACCTACCAAAGCCCTCAGGTGTTGCCCCCGGACCCCTTGGTAAATGTGATCTTCTTCAGCAGTTCATCGAATCGCGAGCGTTCGTCTTTGTTCAGTGCTGCACCGTTATCGGCAATGTCATACTCCGCCGTATCTTCCGTTTCTGACCGTTCTGCACGGTTGCGTGCTTCGGCGGCTTGACCCAATCGCCAGGTCAGCCCTTCATCAGCAACACCGGACAAATCCTGAACGGCGTCCTCAATCTCTCGCGTTATGCCGCGTCGTGCTTCGAGTTTTGCGAGTTCCTCAGCGACGCATAAGGCCGCTATTTCGATATCGCCTGGGTTTCGCACGGTGGGGGCGAGGCTGACATGGCTTGCCGCCAGCAGTTTTTCAAGGGCATCAACGCCAATTTCCGCTTCAATTTTTGCGCGGCAGTCGTCGCCCTCCCCGGCGTGGCGCAGCAGGGCGGTTCGCAGCGCGTTGTGATCTTGGGTGGACAGTTCCATCCGCTCAAGCTCGCTCTCGAATTGTTCGACCAAATCGGGGTGCAGCAACAGCGTCGCCAGAATGACCGCTTCGTGCAGCGCCTCTTGCACCCGCGCGCCCGCCGCGAGGATGGAGCTTTTAGTGCCGGAAAGCGGTGCCATTGGCGGCGCGTTGAACCCGCCCTTGGATTTGCGAAACCCGCCCTGTTGCGGACGACGGTTGCCGAACAGTTCCCACCGGAGGCGCTTGATTTCCTCACCGTAGTGGTTGCGGATCGACGGATCGCGGATCGTCTTGATCGCAGCACGCAGCGATTTGTCGAGCGCGGCTTTCCGCTCCGGACTGTCGAAATTCTTGCCTTCGGTTTCGCGACGCCACAGCAAGCTGACCATTGGCTGCGCTTGATCTATCAGCTTTTGCATCGCGCCCGCCCCGCGTGCTTTCAGAAGGTCGTCGGGGTCTTCGCCCTCGGGCATCAGCGCGAACCGTAGTGATTGACCCGCCTCAAGCAGCGGCAGCGCAAGGTCGATCAACCGCATCGCGGCCTGAAGTCCGGCGCGGTCGCCATCAAGCGCAATGATCGGCTCTGGCGCGATGCGCCAGAGCAGCCTGATCTGATCTTCGGTAATGGCGGTTCCAAGCGGCGCGACGGTCGCGGAAAACCCCGCCTCCGCCAAGGCGATCACGTCCATATACCCTTCGGCGACGATCAGCGGCTGGCCCTTGCCCGCGGCTTCCCGCGCGGGACCCTGGTTGTAGAGGGTCCGCCCCTTGTCGAATAACGGAGTCTCCGGCGAATTCAGATACTTGGCGCGCGCATTGGGTGACATCGCCCGCCCGCCCAGCGCAATCGCCCGCCCGCGCGTGTCCCGGATCGGAAAGATGATCCGGTCGCGGAAGCGGTCATAGGGCTGGCCGCCATCATCGGGCCGCGCGGCAAGACCCGAGTCAACGATCAGGTCCGGCGACACACCCTTGCCGGTCAGATGCTGGAAAACACCCTGCCGGGCGTCTGGTGCAAATCCGATCTCAAAAGTGTCTTGCGTCGCGGGCTGCATCCGCCGCCGTTCCAGGTATTCGCGGGCGTCCGTGGCGCCACCCGTTTTCAGTTGCAGACGGTAATACTGGACCGCCTGCTCCATCACTTCGGCAAGTTCGGTGCGGTAATCCGCTTTCGCCTGCGCTTGGGGATCTTGCTTGGGCACGGGCATTCCGGCTTCCCGCGCCAGAATCTCAATCGCTTCCATGAAGCCGACGTTTTCGGTTTCCCGCACGAAGGAAATCGCATCGCCCTTCGCGTGACAACCGAAGCAGTAGTAAAACCCTTTCCGGTCATCCACATGAAAAGACGCGGTTTTTTCCTGATGAAAGGGACATGGCGCCCACATATCGCCCTTGCCCTGATTGGATTTTCGGCTGTCCCACATCACCTTGCGCCCGACAACCTGCGACAGGCTGGTGCGGGTGCGAAGTTCGTCAAGGAAACCGGGGGGCAGACTCATCCGCGCAGTATCAGGCGAAGCCGGGTCACTTGTCCAGATACCGAAATCGTCGCCCAGCGCCTTTGTGCGCTACGGTCTGGCCGAAAGTGTCCGCATCGGACCTTCAAGATCATGCACTGCCGTCCGGGCGAAGGATCGCATGACCATAACCTCAAACGCGTGTTCATCGACCCGTGTGATCGACGCCATCATATGCTGAAGCTCGGTTCGCGCGGTGCTGCCGACCGCAAACTTGGCCAACCGAAGGTCGACCGGAACCAAACGGGCGAGGATATCTTCCGCAGCCGCGCCCTCCAGCCGCATCACCGCCCACGCGTCGGACTGATCGGTGATAGCAGCATATTTCGCAACGTCGCCCGGCACCGGAGCACCAAGCACCATCGCCACCCCCTGCCCGAACCAAATCGCCCGCGCGTTCCCCTTGCCCGTCGTCCTGTTGGGCGGCGGAATCGGCAGGCCCAGCGCTTTTCCAACTGCCTTTTCCTGCCCGTCATAGAAGGCGACCGATGTGATCCGATCCGGCTCAACCTCTGACAGGGTGCAATCGCCAATCGTGATCGGCAGCAGGCCATCGCAGGGAGTTTTTGCCGTCAACTCAGTCACGAACCTTCTCCCCGCTTGGATCGTGCATGACCGGATCGCAGACCTCGCACAGCGTTTCGACATCACGCAGGTGATCGACCATGCGCACGACCTCTCCGTGACGGGCGCGGCCGCGTTTCAGGAAACCAAGCCCCAGAAAGCAACCAAACGTGGGCGAGAACCCGACGGAGGTTATATAGCCCTGATCGTTGACCCGAACCGCCTCATCCGCCTCGTTGAACAGATGCGCGCCGGCGGTCAGTTGCTTGACCGTGCCGACTGGTTTCAGGCCGACGAGCTGCTCTCTGTCCTCCTCCACCAAACCGGGTCGGGCCGCCGCAGTCTTGCCGATACAATCCTTCTTGGCGCTGATCATCCGTTCCATGCCGATGTCGAACGCGGTCACGCGACCATGAATCTCAGCGTGGGTGATGAATCCCTTTTCGATCCGCAAAACGTTCAACGCCTCCATGCCGTAGGGGCCGCCATCCAGACCCTCGGCCCGCGCAACCAGTTCCCGAAACAGCGCGTCGCCGTAACGCGCGGGAAAAGCGATTTCGTAGGCGTGTTCGCCTGAGAACGAGATACGGAACAACCGCCCGTCAACACCCGATATCGACACCTCGCCACACGCCATGAACGGCCAGCTTTCGTTGTCGATTGGCACGTCGAGCAAACCGTTCAACAGATCCCGAGATTTCGGCCCCGCCACGGCAAACTGCGCCCATTGCTCCGTGACCGAGATCATCCGAACGTCCAATTCCGGCCGCAGGCATTGGTGCACGAATTCCAGATGCCGCATCGCCTGCCCCGCCGCCGCCGTCGTCGTCGTCATGACATAGTGGTTTTCGCCGAGCCGCGCGGTAGTTCCGTCATCCATCACATGCCCATCTTCCCTGAGCATGAGCCCATAGCGCGTGCGGCCAACCTTCAGTGTCGATAACGTGTTGATGTAGACGAAATCCAGAAACGCGGCGGTGTCCTTGCCCTGAATGTCAATCTTGCCAAGCGTGGAGACATCGCAAACCCCCACGCTGTCGCGCACCATATTAACTTCTCGGTCGCAGGACTGGCGCCAGGTCTGCTCTCCGGGTTTCGGGAAATAGCTTGGCCGATACCAAAGCCCCGCCTCGATCATCGGCGCGGCGCGTTCGATGGTTGCGTCGTGGGACGTGGTGAACCGTTCCGGCGCAAAGCCCTTCCCTCGCGCGCCCGCTCCAAGCGCCGCGATGGCGACCGGAGTATACGGCGGGCGGAATGTCGTCGTCCCGGTGTCCGGTATGGATCGCCCGGTCGCATCCGCCAAAATCGCCAGTGCGTTAACGTTCGAATTCTTGCCCTGATCCGTCGCCATGCCTTGCGTCGTATAACGCTTCATATGCTCGACAGACCGGTAATTTTCCCGCGCCGCCTGCGCGACATCCTTGGTCGTCACGTCGTTCTGAAAATCAAGCCACGCCCGCCCCTTCGCCGATACCTGCCAAAGCGGAGAGATTGCGTAGCGGCTGTCCTCCGCCACAGGCGGCTTCGCTGGCGGAGCGTTAAATCCCAGATCGCCAACCGCCTCCGCCGCACATTTCGCGCCAGAGGCTAGCGCCTCTGCCGTGGTGAATACACCTGCCGCCGCGCCCGCGACGGTCAGCCCCGGCACATTGCCCGGCGTCGGAACAAACGCGCTGATCGTGTCATCCCATGTCGGTCGCCCGCCCATGTGGCACGTCAGATGAACCGAGGGGTTCCAGCCGCCCGACACGGCGAGGCAATCCGCGGCGATGGTCTGCGTGCCAGACCCGGTGCGCACGGAAACCTCCCGCAGCCCCAACCGCCCCTTCGTGCCGACAACCTCGGCCCCGGTCAGCACAGGGTAATCCGCTGATATATCGGCGTCTGCGCGGCTGTCGATCAGCGCCGCAACCTCAACCCCCGCAGCAACCAAATCGCGGGCAGTCCGATGCGCGTCGTCGTTGTTGCCAAACACCGCCACACGCTGCCCCGGCGCGACGCCCCATCGGTTGAGGTAGGCCCGAACCGCCCCGGCGAGCATAACTCCCGGTCGGTCGTTCATTGGAAACGCAATCGGACGTTCCAAAGCACCGGCACAGAGCACCGTGCGCTTCGCCACGATCCGCCAAAAACACTCCGTCGACGCGTTGGCGTCGGGCGCTGCTATGTGGTGCGTCACGCGCTCCAGCGCGCCGTATGTTCCTTGGTCATAAGCTCCGGTCACGGTCGTGCGCCGCATGATCCGCACGTTATCCATCGCCTCAAGCTCGGCGCGGATCTCGTCAACCCAGACATGGCCCGGCTTGCCGTCGACCTCCTCCACCTCGGCAAGCAAACGCCCGCCCAGGCGGTTATCCTCCTCGGCAAGGATCACATCTGCCCCCGCTTGCGCCGCCGTCAGCACCGCCATCAATCCGGCAGGCCCGCCACCAATGACCAACAGGTCGCAAAACGCAAAGGCTTTTTCGTAAGTCTCGCTGTCTGCGACACCGGAAAGCCCGCCTAAGCCAGCAGCCCGGCGGATCACTGGTTCATACAGTTTTTCCCAAAAGGACCGCGGCCACATGAAGGTCTTGTAGTAAAACCCAGCTGACAGAAAGCGCGACAGCAAATCGTTCACCGCCAAAGCATCGAAAGAGACTGAGGGCCACGCGTTCTGGCTACGCGTCACCAACCCTGCATGAACCTCCTGCATTGTCGCGCGCACGTTCGGTGTCTGCGACGCGCCCTCGCCAACAGTCAAAAGCGCGTTTGGCTCCTCGCTCCCGGCCGTCAGGATTCCCCGAGGGCGATGATATTTGAAACTGCGCCCGACAAGCTTGATGTCATTGGCAAGCAGCGCCGAAGCCACCGTGTCACCGGCAAAGCCCTGCACCTCGTGCCCGTCAAACCGGAACGGAATCGGCGCTTGACGATCCACCAATCCACGATCTGCGATCCTCATGCGCTGGTCCCTTGTTTCAGATCCCGCGCCAAGACGCTCGACAGAACCTCATGCGTGACCGTGTTGCGCGTGACAACAACCCAAGCCGAACAGCCCGCCTCATGATACCAAAGATCCTTTGTCACGCCCGCCGGGTTTTCACGATTGTGGATGTAGTCATCCCACGCCACGTCGCCTGCATCCGGCGCGGGCCGATCCAAGGCGATTGCATCCCCGACATAGTAAAATTCGCGCCGGTCCCGCTCACCGCATATCGGACAGGTGATCCTCATTGCGCCACCCCGGCAAAACCGCTTTCCGCAAATATCCTCGCCGAAGGCATCCGACCCTCTCCGAAAATGCTAATGCAGATTGTGTTGCGCACCGGTGCCCTCCTCATCCATCAGGCCGCGCCCGGTGCGGAACCGATCCAACCGATACCCGGCCGCCGGTTCGTGGTGAAGTCCGGTCGCCATCAGATGCGCAAAGCTGAAACCGGACCCCGGCACCGCCTTGAACCCGCCGTAGCACCAACCGCAATCGATAAACAGACCGTCGGTATCGGTCTTGTCGATGATGGGCGATCCGTCCGGCGTCATGTCCATGATCCCGCCCCAGCTTCGCAAGACCTTCGCCTTGCCGATCATCGGCATCAGCGCCATCCCGGCTTCCATCACATGCTCGACCATCGGTAAGTTCCCGCGTTGGGCGTAAGACGCGTAAAAATCGAGATCCCCGCCAAACACCAAACCGCCTTTATCTGACTGGCTGATATAGAAGTGGCCCATGCCAAAGCTGACGACGTGGTCGATGCAGGGCTTCAACCCTTCGGTCACAAAGGCTTGCAAAACATGGGATTCAATTGGCAGCCGCATCCCAGCCATCGCAGCGACCTGACCGGACCGACCGGCGACAACGATGCCGACCTTTTTCGCGCGGATCGCGCCGCGCGTCGTCTGAACCCCAGTCACACGTCCGTTTTCAATGTCGATCCCGGTCACTTCGCAGTTCTGGATGATATCAACGCCGCGCTGGTCAGCTCCGCGAGCGTAGCCCCATGCGACCGCGTCATGGCGTGCCGTTCCACCACGCCTGTGCAGCAGCCCGCCATAAACCGGAAACCGGGCGTTGTCGAAATCAAGGTAAGGAAGATGCTCACGCACGCCATCGCGATCCAGCAGCTCCGCATCATCCCCCTGATTGACCATCGCGTTGCCGCGCCGGGCAAACGCGTCGCGCTGGCCATCCGAATGGAACAGGTTGATCAGTCCGCGCTGACTGTGCATCGCATTGAAGTTGAGGTCGGCCTCCATCCCTTCCCAAAGCTTCAGGGAATGCGAATAGAATTCGGAGTTGCCAGGCAGAAAGTAATTGGCGCGGACAATCGTGGTATTCCGGCCAACATTACCGCCCCCGATATAGCCTTTTTCAAGAACCGCGATATTGGTTATGCCGTGGTTCTTCGCCAGATAGTAGGCCGTGGAAAGGCCGTGCCCTCCGCCACCAATGATAACGGCATCGTATTCGGATTTCGGCTCCGGGCTGCGCCAATGAGGGGTCCAACCGGCGTTTCCGGTCAAACCTTGTTTCAGAACCTGCCACGCGGAAAAGCGCATGATCCTCCCTAACCGATCAGCCACAGTCCTACTTTGATACTGGCAATATGACCAACCGGATCATGCCTTCCCCATCGCTGCGCGACAAGAAGTTGTCACTTCGCGACTGGGTTTGTCGGTTCTGGATGGATCGCGCCCGACAACTGCGGGCACGATCCAAACTTTGTGATCTTTGCGGTCCTACAGACCCTTCGCCCGATAGCTTGCCGCGACCTTGCCAATCGACACGAGGTAGGCCGCCGTGCGCAGATCGTCGACATCCTTGCGGGAGTGCCAAACTTCTCGCATCGATTGGTAAGCGATCCGCATCGTGTCATCGAGGCCGGAGCGTACCAGTTCAAGCTCATCCGCGCCCCGCAGGTATTTGTCCTTGAACTGCGGCGTCATCGACCACGCATCGCCAAGGTAGCGGTCGAGCCGCTCAAGCTCATCCACAACCAGTTGGTGTCGCGCCTCTTCCTGCCGCCGCTGCATCCGGCCAAAGCGGATGTGGCTTAGGTTTTTGACCCACTCGAAATAAGACACCGTCACACCGCCCGCGTTGGCATACATGTCGGGAATGATAACCGTGCCCTTCTGGCGCAGAATGTCATCGGCACCCGCCGTCACCGGGCCGTTCGCAGCCTCGATAATCAACGGCGCCTTGATGCGCTTGGCGTTGGACATATTGATCACGCCCTCAAGCGCCGCTGGGATCAGGATATCGCAATCCTCCTCCAGCACAGTCGCGCCGTCGGCGTGGTGTGAGGCATCGGGATAGCCCGTCACCCCATCGTGTTTCATGATCCAAGCGCGGACAGCATCGACATCCAGCCCGTCGGGGTTGAACAAAGCGCCGTCTCGTTCGATGATTCCCGTGATGATCGCATCGTCTTCCTGCGACAGGAACTTGGCCGCGTGGAAACCCACGTTACCCAGACCCTGAACGATCACCCGCTTGCCTTCCAGCGTGCCTTTCAGCCCCGCCGCCTTGATGTCTTCCGGATGGCGGAAGAATTCTTGCAGCGCATACTGAACGCCGCGCCCGGTCGCCTCGACCCGGCCAGCGATGCCGCCAGCGTTTTGCGGTTTACCCGTGACACAAGCGACAGCATTGATGTCAGTCGTGTTCATCCGCTTGTATTGGTCAGCGATCCACGCCATCTCACGCTCGCCCGTACCCATGTCGGGGGCGGGGACGTTTTGGCTGGGATGGATCAAATCGCGCTTCGCCAATTCATAGGCGAACCGTCGGGTAATAAGTTCCAACTCGTGTTCTTCGTATTCGCGTGGATCAATCCGCAAGCCACCTTTCGACCCGCCAAAGGGTGCTTCGACCAGTGCGCACTTGTAGGTCATCAGCGCGGCAAGCGCTTCGACCTCATCCTGATTGACGCCCATGGCATAGCGGATACCGCCTTTGACCGGCTCCATATGTTCGGAGTGAACGGACCGATACCCGGTGAAGGTATGGATCTGTCCGCGAAGGCGGACACCGAACCGGACGGTGTAAGTCGCGTTACAGACCCGTATCTTTTCCTCAAGCCCCGGCGGGAGGTCCATAAGCGCAACCGCTCGGTTGAACATCAGATCGACTGACTCTCGGAAACTCGGCTCTTTGAGATTTGTCATTCTTTTCCTCCAAACCTGGGCTTAGGGAATCGCCCCTGCCCCTTACACCTGCTGCGACACTAAGACGTTTTGCCGCGCGCATCCCAGCGGAAATCCTCAAAGGAATCACTTTCGGGGCATATTTGGGTCAGCATTCGCGCCCTAAAGACTGCGCCGAATTGATGCCAATTCCGTCAATTTGGGGGCTTTGTCTCCGGTAATTGAACAGTGATTCAGAGGCTCATCGTCAAAACCCCGATTTTTACGTTGAATTTACCAGTTACAACAGATCGTTGCCCAATTTTGGCCACATCTCTGAAGCTACATGGCTTGGCGCACGTTATAGTCGTGTGTGTGGGGGCATGGCTTAGGCCGTGTCATGAAAGGGTTAGGAAATGGTTTTTCGAATGGGTCCGATTTCCGGAACAGAAGGCGAGTGTGCCGAAAAGACCGGACGTATATCCATTATTCGTCGGGCCAAGCAATTTAAGCAAGACGAGCGCGGGTCACTGACCGTTTTTGCGCTCTTTATGTTTGTCCTCATGCTGATGATCACGGGCATGGCCATCGACCTGATGCGCTATGAAGCCACCCGGACGACGCTTCAGAACACCGTCGACCGCGCAATTCTTGCGGCGGCCGACCTCGACAACGATCTTGACCCGCAGAGTGTTGTTGAAGACTACTTCGCGAAAGCGGGGATGTCGGACTTTCTGGTCGCCGTTAACGTGCAGGAGGCGTTGAACTACCGTTCCGTCACTGCAGACACCCGTGCAAGCATTCCGACATTGTTCATGTCATTCAATCCACCCAACCAGCCGCCCGCCGATCACCCCGATCGCCGCCGGATGAAATACTGGCTGGACAACATGGGCCGCAACAACCTGGTCGCCGCTGCCGGTGGCACCGCGGTTGAACAATACCAGGATATCGAAATTTCCATGGTTCTCGACGTGTCGGGTTCCATGAACAGCAGCAGCCGCATTCAGAACCTGAAAGTCGCAGCGAAAGAGTTTGTTGACGCGGTCACCACCAAGGAACCGCTGGACCCGAGCCTGACAACGGTAAATATCATCCCCTACAACGCGACGGTCAGCCTTGGCCCGCGTCTGGGTGCCGAATACAATCTGGTCAATTCGCACTTCGCGCCCACCAGCGACGGCCTCTATTCACACTGCCCGCGCTTCCCGTCGAGTGCGTTTGACGAACTCGCGATCTCTCCGACAACGCCGCTCGACCTCGTGACGCACTTTGAATATGGCAGCGGCAGCTCCAAGCCGATCAATAGGCCTTGGTGCCCAACCGTGGCGTATCGCGGAAACGAAATCATCGTTGGGTCGAACAATGTATCTTACCTGCAAGGCAAGATCGACGATCTGGACGCATATGGTAACACCGCCATCGACATGGGCATGAAATGGGGCGCTGCACTGCTCGACCCGTCCGCGCGCCCGGTCTTCAATAATATGATGGCAACCGGTGATATGCCCGCAATCTCTTTTGGTCGTCCGCAAGTCTACGGCGAAGGCCTGAAGGTTGTTGTGGTGATGTCCGATGGTGCGAATACAACGGAATACGATGTCGACAGTGACCACTATCGTAATGGCTGGTCGAACATCTGGGTAAAACGCCAATATGTCGGTCAGCCGCTTCACGAGGCCTACAACAACAACAAAAACCGGTTCTCGATCCGTTATGATGGTGGCAACACCGACACCCAGCGGGACGACTCCTTCTTCCGCCTGAATGTCGGTTGGAGCGACCGCGAACTGACCCACCCCTACGGCTATGATGAGTATGACGATGTGATCGTCGACGAAAATGGCCTTGAGGTGATCCCGCCCGAAAGCACCGACACCGTAACACGCGTGCGTTGGTCCGAAATCTACGCGACCTTCGAATACAAAAGAATCGACAGCTATCTGATGTATGAAGCTTACGACCGCGGTTACATCAGCTACAACGAGTATAAGGGGCCCGAATGGGCAGTCGATCCGATCGTCAATAGTAGTCAGGCAGACTCTCGCCTTTCGACGATCTGCGCGAAGACCCGCAACACCGGTATTCTGGTTTACGCGATTGCCTTCGAAGCCCCATCAGGGGGTCAGGCCGCCCTGCTCGACTGCGCATCCTCTCCATCGCATTACTTTGATGTTCAGGGCACCGACATATCGGATGCGTTCGCGGCAATCGCGGCAGAGATCACATCGCTGAGGTTGACCCAATGACAAGTCTAAAGCGCCTACTACAGCGGCTTCGGTCCGACGTTCGGGGGAACGCCACTCTAGAATTCGTGATGATGTTCCCGATCTTCATCATCGTCTTCCTGTCGGCCTTTGAGGGCGGGATCATGATGACCCGGCACGTCATGCTGGAGCGGTCTTTGGACCTCGCCGTGCGCGACCTTCGTCTCGGCACATGGAATCCGCCAACGCATCAGGAACTGAAAGACACGGTATGTAGCAAGGCGCTTGTCATCCCAGATTGCGGCAACGCGGTGCTGTTGGAACTGCGCCCGGTCAGCACCGTGACCTGGCAACCCTTGCAAGGTGGCGCGACGTGCGTCGACCGTGACGAAGTCATTCAACCGGTAACAACCTTTGTATCCGGCGGCAGCAGCGAAATGATGCTGGTGCGGGCCTGCGCCGTGTTTGACCCGGTCTTTATTTCAACCGGCATTGGCCTTCGCCTGCCCTCAGTCGACGACAGGGGCGGCTATGCGCTGGTCTCAACCTCTGCCTTCGTCAACGAACCGTCGTGAGTATCATGCTGAAACAGTATATCAAAATCCGCATTCAAGAGTTCATTGAGGACAGCCGCGCGAGCGTGACGCTAGAAGCGTTGCTGATGTTCCCGCTGCTGATCTGGGCCTATGTCTCAACCTTCGTTTTCTTCGACGCTTTCCGCACGAAGAACGCGAATATGAAGGCCGCCTACACGATTTCAGATATGCTGTCGCGCCAGACCAACCCGGTCAACCAAGCCTATCTGGACGGGTTGAACGAAGTTTACGACTTCCTCGCCTCCTCCCCCCACCCGACTTGGATCAGGGTGTCCGTCGTGACGTGGGACGAAGACGATGTGCAGTTTGAGGTCGAGTGGTCAGAATCCACAAAAAGCCAGGAAGCATGGACAACGGAATCGCTGGACGCAATCGTGCCGCGTATCCCGGCCATGTCACATGCTGATACGGTCATCATCGTGGAAACGCACATGACGTATGAACCGATGTTCCGTCTGGGCCTGCGGACGCTGGACTTTGACAATTTCGTTGTCACAAGCCCGCGCTTTGCACCCCGCCTTTGCTGGGACACCTGCGTAGAGGCGTAGCGCTATCCGCGCTGCGCCAACATCACCGTAATAATCTCGGCCATCGACTTTGCTTCGCCTGCGGGGGTGACGCCCCCTACCCCGATGCGATTGCCGATCCGCCACCAGACCCCCGGCGCCCAAGCGCGATCCATGGAGGTCGCCGTTTTCAGCATGAAGCCGTTTGATGGTTTGATTGCGAATACGCCTCGATCAATGCTGACGATATCCTCGACCCTTACCAGCAACCGCCCATTGCTGTCGCGCAGATCGTCTTTGGTCAGGATCAGCGATTTCAACGTCGCACGGCGAAGCAGGTCGGCAAACCAAATGACAACGCCCCCGAACAGCAAGAGCAATATGCGCCAATGAAACTCGGGCGGTGGCCGCAGGAATGCAATCAGGATCACCAGAACGCCGAGCGATAACAATATGCACAACGTAACGATCCGCCGTGGCTGTGACGGACGTATCCTCGCGAGGATGTCGGGGCCGGCGGCGTCTGATGTATCGGTCACGCAGAATCCAATTCGCTTGCAGTTGCCGACCCATACAGCCTGCCCCGCAAAAGGTCGAGCGTCAGACGATCACCTCAGCCCCGATCTCCTCCGGCTCATCATCCGTCATCTCAGCCGGAAAGCCCAGCGCGCGGATATCGAGGCCGGTCGCATCCTCAAGCCTGCGGATGATGTTCGGCGACAGTTCCCTCGGGCCATAGCGTGCGATGCCGTCCTGAAAAACTTCAATCATTTTCGGGTTAAGGTCGAGAGCGACCCCTGCCCTGTCAGCGACCTGTTGAAACAACCCGATATCCTTCGCGACAAGATCCATCGTGAAGGAAATATCGCGTGATCCGTTCAGGATGACCTGGCTTTCGGTTTCATGGACGAAGGAATTGCCAGAGGATATTCGGATCGCCTCGTAACTCGTCTTGAGGTCCATCCCGGCGGCCGCGGCGACCGTCAACGCTTCGGAACACGCGATGAGGTTGGCAGTGGCAAGGTAGTTGGTGATGACCTTCAACACCGACGCAGACCCAAGCGGCCCGGTGTGAAGGATGCGCCGCCCCATTTTGGTCAGCAAGGGCAGAACCTGTTCAAAGGCGTCCCGCTCACACCCCGCGAAGATCGAGATATTCCCCGTCGCCGCCCGGTGACAGCCGCCGGACACCGGGCAATCAGCGGCCAGCCCGCCCTTTGCCTGAACCATCGCGCCGAGGCGTTCGACCTCTGCCGCGTCGGTTGTCGACATCTCCATCCAGATTTTGCGGGGCGTGAGGGTGCTAAGCAGACCACCCTCGCCTTCGACAACGGCGGCGGAGGTTGCGGGGCTTGGCAAGCAAGTGATGACCACATCGCAGGAGTCCATCATCTTTGCCGGGCTTTCGCCATCCGTCGCGCCCTGTTCAACAAACCCATCGACAAGTGACTGATCGAGATCGTGAACGCTAAGCTTCACACCATTGCGCAACAGACTGCCGGACAGCTTCGCGCCGACATTCCCCAAACCAATAAACCCAACCGACAATTCCGCTGCCATCATTCACGCTCCCAATGTTTTCAGGACCGTAGCGGTGGCGGACCGCGCCGTCGGGTCCGAATGCGACATAGATCAGCGCTGCACACGACCACACACAGTGTGCGCTGCTGCACTTTGACTTGGGCGACCTTCGACTTATGTTCAAATTTGAAAGGGGATCACCCATGTCTATTCGTCCAGTGACCAACACCACCCTCGCCCGCCCGACCCTTGAGGGGGCCGGAGTCAAACTTCACCGCGCCTTTGGTTTTGATAACCCAGAGGCCTTCGATCCATTTCTGCTGTTCGACGATTTCCGGGGCGATCAGCCCGCGGATTTTGAGGCTGGATTCCCATGGCATCCGCATCGCGGTATCGAAACCATCACCTATGTGCTGGAAGGGACCGTCGCGCATGGCGATAGCCTTGGCAACGAAGGCACACTTGGCGCGGGCGATGTCCAGTGGATGACCGCTGGCTCTGGCATTCTGCATCAGGAGATGCCGAAGGGGAACGCCAAGGGCCAGATGCACGGCTTCCAGCTTTGGGGCAATCTGCCGTCCAGCCAGAAAATGACCGCTCCGCGCTATCAAGATGTGACAGCCGCCGATATTCCCGAAGTCATTGATGACGATGGCACCCGCGTGCGGATTGTCGTCGGATCATTCTGGGGCAAGACCGGCCCGGTCGACGGGATCGCGGCAGAACCGCAATACCTCGATATATCCATCCCACCGGGTGTGAAAAAGACTTTCCCAATAGACACTTACCGCCATGCCTTCGCGTATGTCTTCGCCGGGGCGGCGGCCTTCGCCGATGCGTCGAAACCGCGGGGCGTTCTTTTAGAAAAAGAGGTTATGGGTCAGGAGCTTAACATCCGCGATTTGTCGGGAAACCGGACACTTGTTCAGTTCGGCACGGGCGATGAAGTCACCGTGCAGGCCGGGCCGGACGGCGTGCGGTTCCTGCTGATCTCTGGCGCGCCAATTGCCGAGCCTGTTGCATGGCACGGGCCAATCGTCATGAACACCCGCGAGGAACTGCAAACCGCGTTCAGCGACCTGCGGAACGGGACTTTCATCAAACCGGCGCATTAGCTAGGTCGTCGCGACCGCCTTGCGCACCATGTCCCAATAGACGTTTTCGACCATGTCGCGCGACAGCCGTCCGCCCTCGCGGAACCACGTGTTGACCCCCGTCAACATAGCAATCACCGCGAGGGTGGCGAGCTTTGTATCCGGTATGTCAAAGCGACCTGCCCGCTGACCGTCGCGCAGGATATCTTCCAGCATATCCTCATAGCGCCCGCGCAGCGCCTCGACCTTGGCGAAGTTCTCGTCGGTGAGGTTCCGAAGCTCCATATATGCAATGAAAACAGCGTCTGCGCGGTCGAGGTTAAAGCGGATATGGAAACGCACGAACGCCTCTAGCCGATCCTGCGCGTCGCCTTTTGGGTCCGAATCCTCCCACCCGGCAAGCAGCTCGGTCAGATGGGTTTCCATGAGATCCAGAAGCAGGGTTTGCTTATCAGGCGTGTATAGATAAAGCGCCCCGGCCTGAACGCCGACCTCGGCCGCGATCTGGCGCATCGACACGGCAGCAAACCCCTTGCGCGCAAACAACGATTGCGCCGCCGCCCGAACTTTCGGGCCTGTGATCTGTGAATGTGAACCGGTCTTGCGAGCCATAGGGTCTTCATTATATGAACGTGCGTTCATTTCAAACCCAAACCGCGCCGACCGCCCGAAACCTCGCTTGTTTTGCGCGCTGGTGCTGACGTAAGGTGCGCAGGTCTGAACCGGAGCCGTGAATGAAACACACCCTTGTCGCCTGTCTGGGAATATTGCTGATCGCCGGTTGTTCGGATTTTCCCGAAGTCGGCAGCGACCGGTCCGCACAAGCGGATGCTGCAGACTACCCAACATTGCTGCCAATCGACACGTTGCTGGCGCATGGCGACGGGGCCGAAGACTCCGAGGCGGAGATTGATATTCTAAGGGCACGGGCCGCCCGTCTGCGCGCCCGCGCGGCGGCGTTGCGGGGGACGGCGATCAACTAGCCCCGCATGGGATGCTGCTACAGATTGAACCTTCGCAGGAATCCCGCTAACAGACCCAAAACCTTCCAATAAAGACGGAGACTTCTCATGCCCGAACCCTTGCGCCTTGGCATTGCAGGTCTGGGCACCGTTGGTGTCGGGGTCATCAAGATCGTGCGACAAAAGGCAAACGTGCTTGCCGCGCGCACTGGTCGCCCGGTTGAAATCGTCGCAGTGTCCGCGCGCAACCGCGACAAGGACCGGGGCGTCAGCCTTTCTGGATATGATTGGGAAGACGATCCCGTCGCGCTGGCAAAGCGCGACGATATCGACGTGTTCGTCGAACTTATGGGCGGCAGCGACGGCCCGGCCAAGGCGTCTTGCGAGGCTGCGCTGGCTGCAGGCAAGGACGTCGTGACCGCCAACAAGGCGATGCTTGCGCTGCATGGACAGGAACTTGCCGAAGACGCCGAAGCCAACGGCCGTGTCGTCCGGTTTGAGGCTGCGGTCGCAGGCGGTATCCCCGTCGTAAAGGCGCTGACCGAAGGGCTGGCAGGCAACGACATCACCCGAGTGATGGGCGTGATGAACGGCACCTGCAACTACATCCTCACCCGGATGGAGGGCGCTGGCCTGCCCTATAAAGAGGTGTTTGAGGAGGCGAACAGCCTCGGCTACCTCGAAGCGGACCCGACGCTTGATGTCGGCGGGATCGACGCGGGGCACAAGCTCGCCCTGCTCGCTTCAATCGCATACGGCACCAAGGTCTGCTTTGATGCGATTGAGCTTGAGGGCATCGAACGCATTTCAATCGAAGATATCGAGCATGCTGCCGATATGGGGTATCGGATCAAACTGCTAGGCGTTGCGCAGATGACGGGCCGCGGGTTGGAGCAACGGATGTCCCCCTGCCTCGTGCCCGCCGATTCACCGCTCGGTCAGTTGGAAGGCGCGACGAACATGGTCATTCTGGAGGGCGACGCGGTCGGCCAGATTGTCTTGCGCGGCGCGGGCGCTGGCGAAGGCCCGACTGCCAGCGCCGTCATGTCCGACATCATCGACATTGCACGCGGCACCCGGTTGACGACATTCGGCCAGCCCGCCACCACGCTGGAACCGGCCCGCGCCGCGAAATCCACGGCCCCCGCCCCCTACTACCTGCGGTTGGAGCTGCAAGATAAGCCCGGCGCACTGGCCAAAGTGTCGAGCGTTCTGGGCGAAGCGGGCGTGTCAATCGACCGGATGCGGCAGAACGAACACTCCGCCGAAACCGCGCCGGTTCTGATCGTGACGCACAAAGTGACCCGGTCTGCGCTGGATGCCGCACTGTCCGGGCTGGGCGGAACAGGGGTTCTTGCGCAAGACCCTGTAGCGATCCGCATCGAAACTGTCTAACCTACCCCTACGCCACCGGCGCCCGTCGGATGGCAGAACCTTTGAAACAGGATTTTCGCATGGTCTCTGAGGTCGAATTTCACGATCGCATGTTGTCGCTGGGCCTCGCCCGCGTTTCCGAAGCCGCCGCTTTGGCATCCGCCCGTCTGATTGGCCGGGGGGATGAAAAAGCCGCCGACCAAGCCGCTGTCGACGCGATGCGCACGCAGCTTAACCTGCTCGACATAAACGGCGTGGTCGTGATCGGCGAAGGTGAACGTGACGAAGCCCCGATGCTGTTCATCGGTGAAGAGGTCGGCACCGGCAACGGCCCCGGCGTTGACATCGCGCTTGACCCGCTGGAAGGCACGACGCTGACCGCGAAAGACATGCCGAACGCGCTGGCGGTGATCGCGATGGGACCGCGTGGTTCCATGCTCCACGCGCCGGACGTTTACATGGATAAGCTCGCGATTGGCCCCGGCTATCCCGAGGGGATCGTGACGCTCGACATGCCGCCAGCAACAAGGGTGTCCGCTCTGGCAACCGCTAAGGGATGTGAGCCGGACAATATCACCGTCTGTATCCTTGAGCGCCCGCGCCATGAGGATCTGATCGCCGAGGTCCGCTCCACCGGGGCTGCGATCCGCCTGATTACTGACGGTGACGTCGCGGGCGTGATGCACTGTGCCGAGGCTGAAACGACCGGGATCGATATGTATATGGGATCAGGTGGCGCACCCGAAGGCGTGCTGGCCGCTGCTGCGTTGAAATGTATGGGCGGGCAGATTTTCGGCCGCCTGCTGTTCCGCAACAACGACGAAAAGGCCCGCGCCGCCAAGGCCGGGATCGAAGACCTCGACCGGATTTACAACCGCGATGACATGGTCACGCAGGACGTTATCTTTGCCGCAACCGGCGTGACCGATGGATCGCTCGTGCCGGGTATCAAGCGCGAGGTCGGGTATCTGACCGCCGAAACTGTGCTGATGCGGTCCAAGACCGGCTCTGTCCGGCGGATGTCTTACCGGAACCCGACCAGCTAAAAGGGGCGACACATGGCAGCGGTGCTTCTTCTGGTCGATATCCAGAAAGGCCTCGACGACCCGAAATTCGGCGCGCGCAACAATCCCGACGCCGAACAAAAGGCGGGCGCGCTGCTGGCCCATTGGCGCGCGGCGAACGCCCCCGTCATCCACGTGCAACACATGAGTGCGGAGCCTGACAGCCCCCTGCGCCCCGGCCTGCCCGGCAACGCGCTGAAGCCAGAGGTCGCGCCCGGCGCCGGGGAAACCGTGATCCGTAAGGACGTGAACTCCGCCTTCATCGGAACGGATTTGCTGAACCGGCTGCGGGACATGGATGCGACCGATCTGGTGATTTGCGGACTGACCACGCCGCATTGCGTGTCAACAACCGCACGGATGGCGGCAAACCTCGGGTTTAACGTCGAACTTGCCGAAGATGCCTGCGCCGCCTTTGCGGCCAGCGCGGATATGTCGTGGAAACCGGGTGCTGACGCCCCATCCCCCGAAATGATCCACGACCTTGCCGTCGCGCATATCAGCGGAGAGTTTGTGACCGTCGTGTCAACCGAAACGCTGCTGGGCCGTCTGCCGTGAGCGCATTCCTTGGTGTCGAGCAATCCTTGACCGGGCGGCGTTGGGTCGGCCCGACGATTGAGGCCGAACGCCTCGCCGAAGCGATGGAACAGGCGACGGGGCTGCCCGGCGCGCTGTGCCGCACGCTCGTCCGGCGCGGGGTTGAACCGCAGGAGGCCAAAGCGTTCCTTGAACCGCAGCTTCGCGACCTGCTGCCCGATCCCCGTAGCCTGAAAGACATGGATCACGCCGCCGAACGGTTCCTGAAAGCCGTCGCCAATCAGGAACGGATCGCGATTTTCGCCGACTATGACGTCGATGGCGGAACCTCTGCCGCGCTGCTGATCGACTGGCTGCGGCAAAAAGGGCAGCAGGCGACGCTCTATATTCCCGACCGGATTGATGAAGGCTACGGCCCGAATGAACCGGCGATGGAAGCGCTTTCCAAGGATCACGACCTGATCGTCTGCGTGGATTGCGGAACGCTGTCGCACGATCCGATCGCGGCGGCAAAGGGGGCCGACGTTATCGTGCTCGACCACCACCTTGGCGGCGAAACGCTGCCCCCGGCGCTCGCCGTCGTGAACCCCAACCGGCAGGACGAGGACGGAACGCTCGGCCATCTGTGCGCCGCCGGCGTCGTGTTCCTGATGCTGGTCGAGGCGGGCCGCCAGCTTCGCGAGGCGGGCGACAAAGGGCCGGACCTTCTGGCCATGCTCGACCTCGTCGCGCTTGGCACCGTTGCGGATGTCGCCCCGCTGATCGGCGTCAACCGGGCGCTGGTGCGCCAGGGGCTGAAGGTGATGGCGCAACGAAACCGCCCCGGGCTTGTCGCCCTGTCAGACGTTGCGCGGATGGATAGCAAACCGAACAGCTATCACCTTGGTTTTTTGCTTGGCCCAAGGGTCAATGCCGGGGGGCGGATCGGACAGGCCGATCTTGGTGCGCGGCTGCTTGCCACGAATGACACGAATGAGGCGCAAGCGCTGGCCCAGCGGTTGGATGATCTGAACACCGAGCGGCGCGACGTCGAAGCCGCCGTGCGCGACGCCGCCCTAGCCCAAGCCGAAGAACGCGGGCTTGACGCCCCGCTGGTCTGGGCCGCTGGCGAAGGCTGGCATCCCGGCGTCGTCGGTATCGTCGCAAGCCGTCTGAAGGAGGCGACGAACAGACCCGCAATCGTCATCGGCCTTGATGGGGATGAAGGCAAAGGATCGGGGCGTTCCGTCACTGGCGTCGACCTTGGCGCATCTATCCAAAAGCTCACCGCTGAAGGGCTGTTGCTTAAGGGCGGTGGGCACAAGATGGCCGCTGGCCTGACAGTCGCCCGCGACCAGCTTGACGCTGCAATGGCCCGCCTGTCTGAATTGTTGGAGCGTCAGGGTGCAGGCACTCAGGGGCCAGCCGATCTGAAACTCGACTCCGTCCTGATGCCAGGTGCCGCGACCGAAGACCTAATCGACCAAATCGAGGGTGCTGGCCCGTTTGGCGCGGGGGCCGCCGCCCCCCGCTATGTCTTTCCCGATCAGCAGATTTTCTTTGCCAAGCGGGTCGGTGACAGCCACCTCAAAATCAGTTTTGGCGACGGTCTGGGCGCGCGGATCGATGCGATTTCCTTCGGCGCGTTTGACACAGCACTCGGCCCCGCGCTTGAAAACCACGGCGGCGCGCGCTTCCATCTTGCGGGCCGCCTTGAACTCAACCAGTTTCGCGGCCGAACGAGCGTTCAACTCCGCCTGGAAGACGCATCAAAAGCCGGCTAACCGCCGCGCGACAAATTCTGAAATCCGGCAGAAAAATTTCCAAATTTGCTCTTGTGCGACCCGACATCAGACGCTAAATACCCGCTCACCAACGGTGCTCCCTTCGTCTATCGGTTAGGACGCCAGGTTTTCAACCTGGAAAGAGGGGTTCGATTCCCCTAGGGAGTACCATTTTTCCATTCTTGAATAGTTCTGTTTGGCAGCCGCCGAAGCTTCGTTTTGGTCGGTCGATGAACCGTCCGCGTTTGGCCGACGCGATTGCTAATCGCACAGTCTATCATTTTAGTTCGTCGCTGTGGACGCGCCCTAGCCGAAGAATGGTCCGCTAACACGCCCACATCGTAGCCTCCTCATGCAAAAACAGCGCCGCAATCAGCGCTACTGCCGGAGAATTCGATGAGTGGTCAAGAACCTCAATCCACAGATCACCCGCGGATCGTTTTGATTTTGGGCGACCAACTATCCCCCGATATGCACGCGCTGAAACGTGCGGATCCGAAGACAGACATCGTTCTGATGGCGGAAGTAGCGGAAGAGGCCACCTATGTCGCCCATCACAAAAAGAAAATCGCGTTTGTTTTCTCGGCCATGCGCCATTTTGCGAAGGAGCTTGAGGCGCAGGGTTGGTCTGTCGACTACACGCAGTTTGGCGACCCCGACAACGCCGGTTCCCTGCGCGGAGAAGTGAAGCGCGCGATCACCCGACACCGTGCCAAGGGCGTCATCCTGACCGAGCCCGGCGAGTATCGGCTGAAGGCCGAGATTGACACTTGGGCGGATGAGCTTGGCGCGGATGTCGAATGCGTCGACGACACGCGCTTTATCGCCAGCCATGCAGAATTCCAAGATTGGGCGAAGGGGCGCAAGCAATTGCGGATGGAGTATTTCTATCGCGAGATACGGAAGAAAACCGGTCTTCTGATGCACCGCGATCAGCCCGAGGGCGGCAAGTGGAACTTCGACGCTGAAAACCGCAAGCCGGCCAAGGGCGACCTGTTTATGCCCCGCCCCCTGCGTATCTCGCCGGATCGTATCACGAAAGACGTGCTTGATCTGGTTGAGGCGGAGTTTCCCGATAATTTCGGCACGCTCCGCCCCTTCTGGTCCGCGGTCACTCGTGAGGGCGCTGAGAAGGCGCTCGCTACCTTCATAGACGATGCGCTGCCGTCCTTCGGGGATTACCAAGACGCAATGCTTGATGGAGAGCCGTTCCTGTATCACTCCGTCCTGTCGCTCTACATCAATACTGGCCTGCTTGATCCGCTTGAGGTTTGCCGCCGGGCAGAACGCGCCTATTACGAAGGACACGCGCCGCTCAACGCGGTTGAGGGGTTCGTCCGGCAGATCATCGGTTGGCGGGAGTATATTCGCGGCGTTTATTGGTTGAACATGCCGGGCTACACCGAAGAAAATTTCTTTGGCGCGACAACAAAGCTGCCCGCCTTCTACTGGACCGGCGACACGGATATGGCTTGCATGGCCGCCGCCATCGGCCAGACGTGCGACGAAGCATACGCCCACCATATCCAACGGCTGATGGTGACGGGAAACTTCGCCATGCTGGCCGGGGTCAATCCACATGAGGTGCATGAATGGTATCTGGCCGTCTATTTCGACGCCTACGAATGGGTCGAAGCCCCCAACGTGATCGGGATGAGCCAGTTTGCCGATGGCGGCCTGTTGGGGTCCAAGCCCTATGCTGCCAGCGGGAATTATATCAACAAGATGTCCGATTACTGCGGCAAGTGCCGGTATGATGTGAAACAAAAGACCGGCAAAACCGCCTGCCCGTTCAACCCGCTTTATTGGAATTTCCTGATCCGCAACGAAAAGAAACTGCGCGGCAATCCACGGCTGGCACAAGTCTATCGGACGTGGGACAGGATGGGCGATGACAAGAAGAACGCCTATCTTTCGAGCGCTGACGCGATCCTAAAGTCTCTTTAGACGATCTCCATTGGCTCTCTCAGGCCGGGTGTGCAAAACTACCCTCTGGGCACCGACGCAGAAGGGATCGTCCGATGAAAAACCCGACCAACCGCTTCAAGGCTGCGCTGAAGGCCGGACAGCATCAGCTGGGGATCTGGAATTCGATCAGCAGCAGCACAGTGCCAGAGCTGCTGGCCGGTGCCGGGTTCGATTGGGTCTTGGTCGATTGCGAACATGCGGCAATTGAAACGATTGAGGTTTTGCCGGCCCTTCAGGCCATCGGACAATACCCCGAAGTCTCTGCAATCGTCCGCCCCGCCGGGAATGATCCGGTGCTTTTCAAACGGTTGCTCGACCTTGGGGCGCAAACGCTGCTGGTGCCCTACATCCAATCAGCAAAGGAGGCCGAAGCCGCCGTCGCCGCGATGCGCTACAGCCCGCGTGGCATTCGCGGCATGGCAGGATCGACGCGCGCGACGCGATACGGCGCGGTAGAGGATTACTTCACCAAGGCCGAAGACGAGCTTTGCCTGATCGTACAAGTAGAAACCATCACTGGAATGGGCGAATTGGAACAGATCGCCACGACCGACGGCGTTGACGGTGTTTTCATCGGGCCGGCGGACCTCAGCGCGAGCATGGGCCTGCCCGGCCAGATCAACCATCCCGATGTTCTGGCAGAGATCGACAAAGCGCTGGCAAAACTCGCTGAATTAGACGTGCCGTCCGGCATCCTGTGGCTTGATCCGGCAGAGGCCAAGCGGTTTATCGACGCGGGCACGGCGTTCACCGCGGTTGGCGTGGATATCGCCGTCCTCGCCGATCAGGTGCGCGCACTTCGCGACCTTTTCCAGCGTTGGTGACACGGTGTCAGCCGCTCCCGCCGCGGGCCGACCGGACCTTTAGCGTTATTGCCCGAAAAACCACAGTTCGTTGAACCGATTTGTCGAACACGCAGACCGCAAGCATTCCAACCCCAAACCCCAATTTCTCACTTGACGCCCCGCCCGCCACCGCCTATTCCGACCCTCGCTTTTGGCGGAGTAGCTCAGGTGGTTAGAGCAGCGGAATCATAATCCGCGTGTCGGGGGTTCAAGTCCCTCCTCCGCTACCAAGCACCCCGAAAACGAAATCACCTATCCCCGCGGCACTCACTGTGTTGCTGCGCTGGCTGTCCCAAGAATCAGCGGACAAATGTTTCTGGACTGCGTTCAGAGTTAGGTTATTAATTCGTTAAGTTCGGCAGTTCGGGGACGCCTCTTTGGCCACAATCAATCTGGGACGCCCTTGATCCGGGTCGTTTTCCTACATCGCCCCGGCCATATAAATTCCGGCGGCAAGATCATGCGCTGCGATCAGCTTGCTGCCCTCGCCCGTGAACATGCCGGGGACGGCTATAGTTTTGAGGTTCTGGCCCCACCTCGAAAAAGGTTCGCGGTCCGTCAGCGACGGTTCGCCCGAAATCTTGACGGGGCCATCGTCATCCTTCTCAAGAACACGCTGGCGGCGTTCACTCCGCAGGCTGTCGATGTTCTGCGCAAGAGTGTGCGTGGCCTCTGCATAGATCACCTCGACGTTCCGGCCACAGAGGCGACGCTGACCCTCGCCGATGTTCACATCGCAGCGTCTTACAAGGGCGAAAAAATCCTGGCGGCGAGACTAGCCGCGCTTTCGGACAACCCCCGTGGCACCCAAGCCGTCCATCTCGCGCATCACGCCGACCCTCGTCTGAGGGCCGCGGACAAGGCACCGACATCTTTCAATATTGGCTACTTCGGAAAATTGTCGAATACGATCATGCCTGGCTCACTACAATCTGGCGTGATTATTCCCGACTATGGGAAAGACGTGGATTTTGGATCAGCTATTGAGGCAATGCAGCAATGCCCCATGCACTATGGTGTCCGAGGGCCAGTCGCGCGGCCGGGCGTCGAGTCCAAAATGGCCAAACCATTCACCAAAGGCTTCAACGCGGCGGCGGTCGGCGCAAACGTGTTGGTCAATCGACAGGTTGACGATGCCACTGACTATTTGGGCGAAGACTATCCGTTTCTGATCGAAAACACCTCAGAAGCGGCGATCAGCGACGGTATCGCCAAGGCCCGAGAGATGTTTGGCGGCCGCGAATGGGTGCGTGGACTGGATGTTATGCACGATATCCGCGCCCGCACATCGCCAGCGGCGGTGGTGCATCAGTTGAAGGATATCCTTGCGCTGTTTGGTTGAGCGTATCGTCCGTTCGAATTTCGTTCAAAAGCTACCTTGAACCCACCAACTTCTGTCTTGGCGAACGGGTGTACGGCGGTATCGATTAAGTTCATTCCGCCGTAAGTTGGCCGAACGCTGTGTGAGAGAAGGATGCTCTTCAGGGGCCGATTCCGGCCACCATTTACTTTTCTCAAAGTTGAATATCAATGGTACAATCCACGGCTACTCGGTCGTTCTGGAATTCACAAACCTAGCCGCAACACCCGCTCCCCGAGTGTCTGTGTCAGCGCACTGTCACCTCCGCCAACGCCCCGGCCCAGCCCGGTAAATCGCCCGCATCAGCCAGACCGCACATATGCCAGGCGAGCACTTGGTTGCTCGACAGAACGGGCTTTCCAATCGCGGCTTCCAGCTCCTCGATCAGATCGAGCGTTCTGAGATTCGTGCAAGACAAGAAGATCGCATCAACCTCCTGTTGATTGACGAGCCTTAAGGCCGCGTCTTTGATGGACGCACCTGAGATCCGCACGACGGTAGCGTCGTCGGCGATGTTGAACGAACCGAAGGCGGGGGTTTCGATACCGTTTTCGGCAAGCACGCGGCGCAAGCGGTCTGATACCTCGGCGACGTAGGGTGACAGCAAGGCGATGCGGCTTAGCCCGAGGGCGCGGCACGCGGCGACCAGTGACGTGACGGGATCAGTGACGGCCCTAGTCTTTGTGCCTGACGCGACGAGTTCGGCGACGCGGGCCGGGCCGATGACCGACGCGGCAGAAGTGCAGGCGTAGCCGGTCGCATCAAATTCAACGGCTCGGGGAAACAGGCTGGCGGATGCTGTCAGGTGCGCCTCCATCTTCTTGAGCGTGGCGCGCGTGACCTCGGTTCCGCTGGGGATGCGCGACACGTGAAGGCTCACGTCAGATGGCAGCAGCCTGCGAAAATCTTGTTCGATCGTTTCGTCGGTCTGTAGCACGACGAGGCCGAGCCGTTTCGGCGTCAGCGTATCGAGGGTGAAGGAAAGATCGGTCATTCGATCGCCGCCATCGCCGGGCCAGAAGGGGTGGACAGAAATTCAGCGCCACCGCAGCGGATCACGATGTTTTCTTCGTGCACCAACATGCGGCCTGCGCCGACCTCAATCGACGGTTCAAGCGTCAGGACCATGCCGTCGCAAAGTTCGGTCTGATCCTCCGGGATCAGCGACGGCCATTCGGTTAGCTGCATCCCCAGCCCATGTCCCAGGCGACCCACGGCAGATGTGCCGCTGCCGCCGGTTACGATCTGATCCATCGCGCGAAAGAGGTCTGCCGCCGTTGCGCCGGGTTTCGCGGCGTCCATCCCGGCGGCGGCCGCATCAATCAATTTCGCGTGCGCGCTGGCGGCCTCTGCGCTGACGGTATCAATCGCGAAGTTCCTGTCGAAATCGCAGAAATATCCATCATGGGTAAGGCCGGTATCAAGCATCAACACGTCGCCCACCATCAGCAGTTCGGCCGTCGCCGGGGAAATCACATCGCCATACCCGCCCTGCCCCGCAGCCCCGGCGAGGTATGGGACGTTGTCCGCCCCCTCCTCCAGACACAGCATCTGGAACCGGCGGAACACGTCGTCGAGCGGGCGGCCTACCGCTGCAATCTCAGGAACGCGGGCGAAGGCGCGGTCAGCGATCTGGCAGGCGCTGCGGATCTTGGCGATCTCGGCGTCGGATTTGACGAGCCGCAGGCGCTGCATGATCTCGGCGTCGCCTTCAAGCTCGATCGGGTCGAGTTCGCCTTTCAGCCGCGCGTAATCCGCAAGCGGCATCCGCAGATGCGTCGCGGAGCCGGACGGCAAGCCGACGCGACCAGAGGCTCCAACGACGTCGCGCAAGGTCTGGGCCAATAGCGACACACCATCATCGACCAGATCGGGGGATTGCCATGTGCGCACGTCCTCAACCCATGCTTGCGCCATCAACGCCGCGCCAATGCTCGGGATTATGCAAACCGGATCACCGGACGCCGGGACAATCAGGAACCACGGGCGGGTTGGGCTTTCCCAAAACCGAGTAAGGAATCCGGTGAAATAGCGAAAATCCGGTTCTGTGGTCAGAAGTATCGCATCAAGCCCCACCTCGCCCATCAGCGTCTGGGCACGGTTGACCCGGCCTTGATACTCCGAAACGTCAAATCCGCGGGGTGAGGATACCATCACTCCGGCTCTTCGCTGAGGATAGTGAGGATGCGACTGTCCAGCCCGATTTTCAGCGCTTCGCGATGCTCCCCAACCGACAAAAGCGCGGCGAGGCCCGCGCCGCCCGAGGGTGTCGTGGCAAGGCCCGCGTCAGAAAGCAACGGCATGGCGTGGGCCGCTTCATCCTCGGATATCGTCACGAAGGCATCGGCATCCCGCGCGAGCCCCTTCAGCGCGATCAGCGATGGTTCCTTGCAATCAAGCCGCCCCATCGACGAGGTAGGGCCGTCGGCATAAAGCGGTTTTCCGGCGCGGACGGATTCTATCAGCGCAGGGGCGACTTCAGGCTCCACCACGACAATCATCGGGTCCGCACCCCAATATTCGCGCGCCATTGCGGCCGCGGCCCCGGCGAGCCCGCCGACACCCGCCTGTAGAAAGATGTGCGTCGGCGGCGCGGAAAGTGCGGACCGGGTTTCTTCCATCAGGATCAGATAACCTTCCATCAGGCGATGCGGCACCTCAACATAACCATCCCACGAACTGTCGGATAAAAGATGCCAGCCGTTTTTGTCCGCAGCAGCCAAGGCGGCGGCCATGCTCGCCGCATAATCCTCGCCCTCTCGAACGACCGTTGCGCCGTTGTCGCGTAAGCGGTTGGCGAAACCTTCCGGCACGGTTTCAGCGATATAGACCACCGCATCGGCTCCGAACGCACGCGCGCCCGCTGCGACGGACATGCCGTGATTGCCCGCGCTTGCGGTGACGTAGGTCGTGCCCGACAGCGCCTTGGTCAAATCATCAGCGTCGGTGTTCACTGCATCCGTCGCGACGACATAAGCCGCGCCGAGCGCCTTGAAACTGCCAAGGCCCATGCGGGTGCGCTCGTCCTTGACATGGACCGACGCGACCCCGGCGCGGGAAGCGATATCCGCCGACGCCACCAGCGGCGTTTCCCTTGCCGGCGGACAGCGATTCAACAGCGCCCGCACCCGGTGCACATCAACGCTAGGAAACGGCACGTCTGATAGCCGATCCTTCAGGGCGTCAAGTCGCCGTTCGTCGTTCAAATATATCTGCATATTGCGCGGTCCTTACTTCTGCAGATCTATCAACCTGCGCACCCTGCGATCTGTCAACAGAACTTTGTCGCGCCGCCGGTGGGAAAACCTTACCCTCAACGAACTTGTCTAAAAAAAGCCCGACTTGTAGATTACCTGAAGGCGGAAGCAGACATATTGTCGGCGACCAATTTCCGGTGCGCCACAACAGGGCAAACAAATTTGATTATCCCCTTTCATGTGACGGAGATGTTGCGGCGTGTGCAACGCAAGTTTTCCACGCCGGACGACAAAAAGCGACTGCAACCGCGCAGCGATACGCACAGCCCGTTTCGCCCGGTCCGGTCCGCAACCCGCGCGTCGGTGCTGCGCTATTGGAAGCGTCTCGCGGCAGATGTTGAAACGCAAAACGCGCTGGCTGACGAAGAAACGCTCGCCACAGCCGAAAAATACTCCGCCAATATCGAATCCTTCATCGGCACCGTGAAAATGCCGATCGGCCTTGTCGGGCCGCTTCGGATCAATGGGGTGAATGCGTCCGGCGACTACGCCGTTCCGCTTGCGACGACCGAGGCCGCGCTTGTCGCCTCCTACGCCCGTGGTGCGTTGGCCGCGTCGCGGGCGGGCGGCGTCAGCACCGCCGTGCTTTACGAAGGCGTTTTGCGCAGCCCCGCATTCATCTTTGACGGGCTATATCAGGCCGGGCAATTCGTCGATTGGGTTGTTACCAATATCGACGCGCTGAAGGCGGCGGCTGAGGCGACAACGCGCTATGGCAAGCTCGTGTCGCTTGAGCCGATGATCGACAACAATATTGTCTTTCTCCTCTGCCGTTACACGACGGGCGACGCCGCAGGGCAGAACATGGTGACAATCGCGACCCATGCGCTTTGCGAACACGCGGCGGCGCATTGCCCGGTCGCGATCAAAAAATGGTATGTCGAGGGAAATTTTTCCGGCGACAAGAAAGCCTCATCGCTTGGCACACTGACCGGACGCGGCCGGAAGGTCAGCGCGTCCGTCACTCTGCCCGCAGATGTTGTTGAAAGCGTGTTGAAAACCAATGTGCGTGAAATGCTGGATTACGGGCGGGTCGCGAACCTCGGCTCTCTTCTGTCCGGGCAACTTGGCGCGCAGGCGCATTATGCGAATGGCTTGGCGGCGCTTTATATCGCGACGGGGCAAGACGCCGCTTGTGTCGCAGAAAGTGCCGTAGGGTTCACGCGAATGGAATCCCGTGGGGATGATCTGTTCTGCTCGGTCACGATGCCCAACATTCTTGTCGGCTCCATCGGCGGCGGCACCGGGTTGCCAAGCCAATCCGCGAGCCTTCGGGTTATGGGCCTTGACGGGCCGGGCAACGGCGCGGCCCTTGCCGAAGTTGCGGCGGCGCTGTGCCTGTGCGGTGAAATCTCAATCGTTGCCGCGATGTCGGCGGGGCACTTCACCAACGCCCACGAAAAGCTCGCGCGGAGGCGTGGCGCGTGAGCGTTGGCCAAAGGCTCTGGACCTATCAGGCCGAACGGTTCCCCTTGATCCGAACCGTGCCGCTGCTTGCCGTTTTCGCGGCGGCAAGCATCAATGTCTCCGCTGTATTCGCCGGGCGCGAGTTGCCGGGGATAGGAGCATATGCCGTCGGGCTTCTGCTCGCGCTCATCATCTTTTTCCAGATGCGTGCGACGGATGAGTTTAAGGACCACGACGATGACACGAGGTATCGCCCCGAACGCCCGATCCCGCGCGGGCTGGTTTCGCTTCGCCTGATCCTTGGCATCGGCTTGGCGCTGGTCCCCGTCGCGGCGCTTGTTGCGTGGCTTTGGGCGGCGGGTGTGTTCTGGCTGCTGCTGCTCGTCTGGGCGTGGCTTGCCCTGATGACCGCCGAATTTGGTGTGGCGAAGTGGTTGAAGGCGCGGCCACTGATCTATCTGGTCAGCCATATGGCGATCATGCCGCTGATCGACCTGATGCTGACCGGAATCGAATGGGTGCCAGCGGGCGGCCCGGCCCCAGCACTGTGGTTGTTCCTTGTCCTGTCGATCATCAACGGCTGCGTGCTGGAAATCGGGCGCAAGGTTTGGGCGCTGGAGTCCGAACGTGAAGGCGTCGATAGCTATTCGGGGCTGTGGGGGGCGGAGCGGTCAGCGATGATCTGGCTTTGCGTCGTCGCGCTTGCGCTATTTTTCCTGATCGCAATCGGTTTGGCTGCTGGCGCGCCTCTTGTCGTTGCGCTTGTCGGGCTTGCTGGCTGCGCGGGCTGCGCTTGGGTCGCTTCATCCTTCCGCCGCAACCCGACTGCCGAATGGCAAAGCCGCGTGGACAACGCTGCCGGACTGTGGGTGCTGCTGTGCTACGGCGTCATTGCCTGCCTTCCGCTATTCACGGGGGTCGGATGACTGACCTGACGATCACATCAACCGATGCCACAGACGTGGCGCTTGTCGGTGGCAAGGCGGCGAACCTTGCGCGGTTGGCTTCGAAGGGCTTTGACGTTCCGGACTTCTTCGTCATTCCGGAAACGTCATTTCAAAGCACCAAAACCAAAGACCTGTCCGCCGCGATTGCCAAAGCCGTCGAAACCCTCAGCCCCGGCCCTTTCGCCGTCCGGTCGTCCAGCCGCGATGAGGACGGCGCGGATCACAGCCACGCCGGACAGTTTGACACCGTCCTGAACGTCGCGGCGAAGGACATCGCGCGGCAGGCCCGCAAGGTCTATGACTCCGGCCATTCACAAACTGTTGAAACCTACCGTGCCCTGAAAGGCACCGGCGAAGGCACCGCGCCCGCCGTCATTGTTCAGCGGATGATCCCGGCCCGCGCCGCGGGTGTCGCCTTTTCCGCCGATCCGGTCAGCGGACGCCGCGACCGCACGACCGTTTCCGCCGTCAGCGGTCTGGCCGACGCATTGGTGAGCGGCGAAGTCGA
Organism: Aliiroseovarius sp. YM-037; assembly: GCF_048060095.1. NCBI lineage: Bacteria > Pseudomonadati > Pseudomonadota > Alphaproteobacteria > Rhodobacterales > Paracoccaceae > Aliiroseovarius > Aliiroseovarius sp. YM-037. The sequence goes on from NZ_JBLUOA010000001.1 coordinate 2,071,179, forward strand.
CGGAGAGGACTGGACGCTATCCACCGGCGGCAACGTGATCGACGGGCCAGAGACTCCGGCCGCCCTGACAGCCAAGGATGCCCGCCGCGTCGCAGACCTCGCCCGCAAGGCGGAAACCGCCTTTGGCAGCCCGCAAGACATCGAATGGGCGCTTGATGGCGACCGGCTCCATATCCTTCAGTCGCGCCCGATCACGACACCTCTTCGCCCCGCGCCGAACGCTGACGACGGCCTTGTCGTGCTCGATAACTCAAACATTGTCGAAAGCTATCCAGGGCTCGTCAGCCCCCTCACCTACTCCTTCGCGAGTTATAGCTATGACCGTGTTTACCGGGCGTTTGTATCACTGCTGGGCCTGTCGGATCGCCAGATCAGTGAAAACGCGGTGATTTTCGCAAACCTCCTCTGCCGGATCGATGGGCGGGTCTACTACAATCTCGGTAACTGGTATCGTGCATTGGCCTTACTGCCCGGCTTTTCGCTGAACCGGGGCTATATGGAAACCATGATGGGCGTGTCGGAGCCGTTGCCCGAGGAACTGACCCAAAGCATCGGCCCACCGCCCGCGAAAGGCTCGCGCAAGATCGTTGAAATCGCACGGCTGATGCGGGTGGCGGGCGGCCTCGTCGGCCAAGCCATTCTACTGTCCCGCACGCGCCGCCGCTTTATGGCGCGACTGGAAACCGCGCTGACGACCGGCCCATCGCTGTCAGACGCCGGACTGGTCGCCCTGGCCGGGGAATACCGGACCATCGAAAGCAACCTACTTGATAAATGGGACGCGCCGCTGGTCAATGACTTCCTGTGCATGATCGGCTTTGGCGCATCGCGGGCGCTGCTGGGCCGTTGGGCGGGCGATAAGGGGTTGGCCTTTCACAACGACATCATGATCGGGCAAGGCAACATCATCTCGGCAGAACCCGCGCAACGGATTGCGCGGATGGCGGCGATGGTCAGGGAAAGCGGCGCGGAGGATGCGCTGTCGGCGCACGGCCTCGACGGGCTTGAAGCCCACCCCGACCTTCGTGCGGAGTTCGACGCCTACATCGCGAAATTCGGCGACCGCTGCACACAGGAATTGAAGCTTGAGAGTATTCCGCTCACCGATGATCCATCGTCCTTGATCGCGGCGGTGCGGGCCGGTGCATCACGCGAAATGAAACCGCATGAGGAGCGCGCGCAGCCCGATTGGAACGCCCTGCTTCCGGGCCGTCCGATCCGCCGTTTCTTGGCCAAAGCGCTTTGCAACTGGGCGCGGGCGCGGGTCAGGGATCGCGAAAACCTGCGTTTTGAACGCACCCGCATCTTCGGCCACGCCCGGCGTGTTTTCCTAGCCATCGGACGGGAATTTCACGCCCTTGGTCGCCTGAACGATCCGCGCGACATCTTTTACCTGACGTTGCAAGAGGTGCTCGGCGCAATCGAAGGGGCCGGGATGTCCGCCAACCTCTCCGACCTCGTCGCCTTGCGGTCGCGCGAGATGGAAGAGGCTGAACCCCGCCCCGATCCGCCGGAACGGATCACCCTTCGCGGCGCGGCTATCCTCGCGTCGGAATCGCTGCCCACCAAAAACGCGCCCCCACCGACCGGAGAGGTCCGCACAGGCACCGGATGTTCCGCCGGAACCATCCGCGCCAAGGCGTGCGTGATCCAAGACCCGCGCACAGAATCGCTCACCGCCGGGGATATCCTCGTCGCCCGCAATACCGACCCGGGCTGGATCGCAGTATTTTCCAACGCGTCGGCGATCGTGGTGGAACGCGGCTCGCTCCTCTCCCACTCTGCCATTGTGGCCCGCGAACTTGGCATCCCTTGCGTGGTTGGTATTGGCGACGCAACACGCTGGCTGCAAACAGGCGATATGATCGAAGTTGACGGGGCCACCGGACAGGTCAGGAAATGCAATGACTGACGCCTCCATCGCCAGCCGCGCGAAGTTTGACGCGATCCGCTACGCCCAGCTTTGGGAAGACGCAGACGTTTTGACGGCGGCAATGGGCGACGTCGCGGGTGCCACGCTGGTATCGATCTGTTCTGCCGGGGACAACGCGCTGGCCTTGCTGACACTCGACCCCGCCCGCGTGATCGCGGTGGATCTGTCGCCTGCGCAATTGAACTGCCTGCATCTTCGGATCGGCGCGATACGGGCACTGGACCACGGCGCGTTTCTGGAGCTGATGGGCGCCCGACCAAGCGACCGACGCGGCGCGCTACTGGACCAAGCGTTGGCAGAACAGACAGATGACGTTCGCGCTTTTTGGAAGGCGCTGGAACCCGAAGTCATCGCCCGTGGCGCTGGTGGTGTTGGTAAGTTTGAAAAATATTTTCGTATATTTTCCAAATACCTATTGCCTCTTGTTCATTCGCGCCGAACCGTCAATGACATCTTCACTCCGCGAAACCCCACCGACCGGGCCAAGTTCTTCGACACCCGGTTCAACACATGGCGCTGGCGTGGGCTGGTCCGCCTGTTCTTTTCCCGCTTCGTCATGGGGCGGATGGGCCGCGACGCCGCGTTCTTCGATCACGTCGATGGCAGCGTCGCCGATCACGTGCTGCGCCGGGTGCGGCATGCGGGCGTCACGACGGACCCGTCGCAGAACCCCTATCTGCACTGGATCATGACGACGACCCACGGCGATGCGCTGCCCCTGCCGTGGCGGGCCGAACATTACGACACGATCCGCGACCGCCTTGATCGCGTCGAAACCCACCTTGGCCCGATGGAAGCGCTCGACCAGACCGGTATCGCTGGCTTCAACCTGTCCGACATCTTTGAATATATGTCTCCTGACGCAATGGCCGAGGCTTACGGCGGCCTTCTGAATATGGCCGCCCCCGGCACGCGGCTGGTCTATTGGAACATGATGGCCCCCCGGCGCAGGCCCGACACCTTCGCCGATCAGGTTGAAACCCTGACCAAGCTGGAAGACCGCTTGAAAGCCGCCGACATGGCGTTTTTCTACTCCGATTTCGTGGTTGAGGAGGTGCTGTGACCGCGACCGCGCAAATAGCCGTCGCATTCGGCGCAATTGCTCTGCTGCTCGCCGGGATGGCCGTGCTGCGCCATGTGGGCACGCGCTGGCAATGGACGGCTGAGGTGCAGCGCAAAACTGTTCATGTCGGCGCAGGGTGCCTTGCGATGGTGCTGCCGTGGCTGTTCACGGACGATTGGCCGGTTTACCTTCTGCTCGGCATGACGCTGCTTGTGATGGTCGCGCTGCGCTTGCCTGCCCTCGGGATATTTGGCGCGTCTCTTCATAGTGTTGAGCGTCGTTCCTACGGTGAATTCCTCCTCGTGATCGCGGTTGGCCTCGTGTTTCTGTTATCCGATCGGGTGCCGGTTCTCTATGTCCTGCCGCTCGCCGTTCTGACGCTTGGCGATGCCGCCGCCGCCTTGGCCGGTAGCACCTACGGAAGACGGTTCTTCAAAGTCGAAGACGGGCTGAAAAGCGTTGAGGGCAGCACGGCGTTCTTTCTCGTGACGCTCGTTCTTGCGATGGTTTGCCTTTTGCTGCTCAGCAATGTTCCTCGGATCAATGTCGTTGTCTTAGCTGTTGTTATTGCAGGATTTGCGACTTTGGTTGAGGCCGACAGTTGGCGCGGGTTTGACAACCTGTTCCTGCCGATGGGCGTTCTGGTTTTCCTTGCCACGACGATCAACGCGTCGCCCGTCGACGTGACGATCCGCATGGGGCTGTTCCTGTCCGCAATGATCGGCTTTCTGGCCATTGCGCCGCGTTTGGGCCTGTCGACGCACGCCGCCCGCGTCTACGTGATCGCGGCGTTCATGCTGCTGTCCGTGACCACGGTCCAGAACGCCCTGCTCCCCGTGTTGATGCTTGCAACACATGCAGGCGCGCGCATGGCCGTCCCCTCGGCCGAAAAATTCCCCGATCTTGATATCGTCGCAGCGCTTGCGCTTGTCAGCTTCGGATTTCTAGCGGCGGGCGAAGCGGTCGGGGCCAATGCGCTCAACTTCTTTGCGCTTGCCACTGCGGCGACAGCCACGGGGTTCGCGACGCTCTGGGCGGCTGACCATGCGCCCTGGATCAGAGCCTTGACCGCCTGCATCGCGGCGGTTCTGTTCTACGCCTTGTGGTGGGCCGTGGTGCAATCCAACCCGGTCAAGGCGCATTGGCATCCGAACCTTGGCCTGATCGCCGCCCTTTGCGTCGCCGCCAGCGCGGGCTTCGCCGCCGCGCGTCCGGCGCTGTTTGCCACGGCCCGCAGTGCGACCGTGACGGCACTTGGCGCGCTTCCGCCCGCTTTGCTCTACTTCCTGTTCGTCGCACAAAGGGGCATTTTATGACCAAGGACGTCATCAAATCCGACGGGGCCCGCGCCGCGATCTACCGCGATGCCCCGCGTTGGGACGGCATGAAGACGGCCAGCATCGGGGATTTCCGTTGCGAAGACGCAGAAACCGGCGCGGCCCTGCTTCGGCAGATAACGGAAACCGTCGCGACTGAAGGGTTCAGCGCCGTGATCGGCCCGATGAACGGCAACACGTGGAACAGCTATCGGCTGGTGTCGGAAAGCGACGGCAGATCCCCGTTTTTGATGGAGCCAACGTCAAATTCACATGACGCCGAGGCATTCAAGCAGGCCGGGTTCGATACGATTGGCCGCTATTTCTCAGCCAGCGCGTCGGTGGCGGACACGCTTGCCACATTACCGCAGGCGGACGACCGGATTGAGGTCACGACGTGGGATGGAACAAAACCCGAAGAACACTTTTCAAATGTTTACGATCTTTCGATAAAAGCGTTCTCTGACAACGCGTTCTACACCCCGATCAGCCGCGAAGTGTTTCTGGAAATGTATATGCCGTTCGTCCCGCTTCTTCGGAAAGAACTGATCCTTCTGGCGCGAGACAGCGCGACGGGGGAGTTGGTCGGCTTCCTATTCGGCATCCCGAATTTTCAGGAAGGCCAAGCGCCCGAAAGCGTTATCCTCAAGACCTACGCGAGCCTTCAACCGGGTGCCGGACGCGCGCTGAGCAAGGCGTTTCATCAGGCAGCACATGACCTTGGCTTCAAAACCGCGATCCATGCGCTGATCCACGATGACAACGACTCCGCCGAACGCAGCCGGATGCACGGAGCGACCGTCTTCCGCCGCTATGATCTGATGGGCCTACGAATCGATGGCTGACCTCGTTTCCGTCTTTGCCGAGGCAGCTGATCGGTTCGGGTCGCGCACCGCTTTGGTTGAGCCAGGCGGAGAAATCAGTTTTCAAGACCTCCACACCCGCGCAATGGGCTTTGCTGCGCGGTGTGCGGCAAACGGCATCTCGCGCGGGGATCGGATTATCGTGGCGATGCCCGTCGGCATTGATCTTTACATTGCATTGGCGGCGGCTTGGTCATTGGGGGCCACGGTGGTTTTTCCCGAACCGGCAATGGGCCTGCGCGGCTTTCGCCACGCGGTCAAAACCACCCAGCCCCGCGCGTTTTTCGGCAGCGGCCGATACCGCTGGCTGCGGTTGATCCTGCCGCAACTCTGGCGCTGCAAGACGCTGGCCCCAAGGGCGTCCGACACCGACGCCCACGCTCCTGCCCCCCTGACTGACGATGATCCGGCGCTGATTTCTTTCACCTCAGGCTCTACCGGTGCGCCAAAGGCAATCTTGCGCGGTCACGGTTTCCTCATGGCGCAGAAGGCGGCGGTCGATCCGTTGCTGACGACCGACAAGGATGATGTCGATCTGGTCGCCTTTCCGGTCTTTGTCCTGCTCAACCTCGCGGCGGGGCGCACATCGGTGCTCCCGAACTGGCGGGCGGGTCAGCAGGATGATGTTACTGGCGATGCGCTTGCACGTTGGATCGACGCGAACAAGGCGACCCGCTTGCTGCTGCCCCCGGCGCTTTGCGAAACGCTGTCACGGTTCGACCTGCCTGACAGCGTCCACACGATCTTTACCGGCGGTGGTCCGGTCTTTCCGGGCTTGGTTGAACGGTTGAAAAGCAACCAGCCGCGATTGCGCGTCGTTTCCGTCTATGGCTCGACCGAGGCGGAGCCGATTGCCGAACTCGACTGGGCGGACCTGTTCCCTGCTGACCACAACACGATGGCAACGGGCGGAGGGTTGCTGGCTGGCAAGCCCGTCCCCGACATCCGCCTGCGCATCGTTGACGAAGAGATTCAGGTCGCGGGTGCGCATGTGAATAATGGCTACCTCAACCCCGCCGATGACCGCAGCACGAAGCTTCGCGAGGGCGACACGATCTGGCACCGCACCGGCGACGCGGGCCGGTTGGATGATGAAGGGCGGCTTTGGCTGCTCGGTCGGCTGTCCGCGGTGGCGACGAAGAACGGCCACCGCATCCACCCCTTCCCGGTTGAGGTCGCAGCACAAAGCTGGCCCGGTGTCACCCGCGCCGCACTTTGGTCGGGTGATGATCGCTTGGTTTTGGTGATCGAAGGCGCGGGGATCAACGAAACCGACTGCGCCCGCAAGACCGTAGCTTTGGGGTTGGATGATGTCCGGGTCGTCAGTGAAATCCCGCTTGACCGTCGCCACCGATCAAAGATCGACTACCCCGCGCTGAACGCGATGATGCGGCGTGGCTAGATAGACTCCAACAGGTCAGCGATGGCACCGCGATAGGTGCCGACAATGCTGTCCCGCGCGACGTGCCGCCCGCCCTTCACCATATGGCGCCCGGCAGACCATACGTCGGTGACGACATTGTCCTTGGCCGTGAAGACAAGCCCGTCAAGGATTTGATCCGGCGCCAGGGCGCAAAGGCTTGGGTCGCTGCTGTCGATGGCAACCAGATCGGCCAGACGGCCCGCCGCAATCTCTCCCGCGTTCCGACCCAGCGCCTGCGCCCCGCCCAGCGCCGCTCCAGTGTAAAGCGTGTGGCCGACCGATCCCTCACCCGCGACCATCACGTTCCGCGCCAGATCCCGGAGACGCTGCGAATACTCAAGCGTGCGCAGTTCTTCGGTGAGAGAGATATTCACGTTGGAGTCAGACCCGACTCCGAACGCCCCACCGGCCCCCAGATAGGTCGGGCCATTGAACGGACCGTCGCCCAAATTCGCCTCTGTGATCGGGCAAAGGCCCGCAACGGCACCCGACTCGGCCATCGCTTGCGTTTCGCCGTCCGTGATGTGGGTCGCGTGGATCAGGCACCAATCCCGGTTGATGGACGCATTATTCAGCAGCCAATCGACGGGCCGCGCGCCAAGCCATGCTTCGATATCGACCACTTCCTTTGGCTGCTCTGCGATGTGGATGTGGATCGGCCCGCTATCGTGGCCCGCCAAAACGGCTTGCAGGTCGTCCGGGGAGGTCGCGCGCAGCGAATGCGGCGCGATACCGATCTGTGTGTCGCTTGGTAGATCCCCCAGCCCAGCGCCTGCGGAATCGACCAACGCCAGAAACTCATCAACGCTATTGCCAAAGCGCAATTGCCCTTCGGACAGCGCCACCTGCCCGGCCCCGCCATAGGTATAAAGCACCGGAAGATGTGTCAGGCCGATGCCGGTTTGCGATGCAGCGGCGAAGATGCGGTGTGACAACTCAGCGATATCGCCATACCGCGCGCCGCCCTTTTGATGGTGCACGTAGTGGAATTCACCGACGGCGGCATAACCCGCCTCCTGCATCTCCATGAAAACGAGGGCCGCAATCGCCTCAATCTGCGGCGGTGTCAGGCGATCCATGAAGCGATACATCAGGTCGCGCCAGGTCCAGAAACTATCCCGCCCGGCTTTTCGATACTCGGTCATACCCGCCATCGCCCGCTGAAAACTGTGGCTGTGCAGGTTCCCAAGCGCAGGCAGCAAAGTGTCAACGCGGGCGTCGCCCGCCGAGGGCTTCGCCCCCACATCGACCGAAGCAATCATCCCATCCTGAACGGTCAGCCGGACGTCTTCTGCCCAAACTTCGCCAAGCAATGCCTGTTTTGCAAAAATCACCCGGTTATTCCCATGCTAAAGGATTTTATGTATAGACATATTACATGATAATTTATACCAGAAAAGACGATTCTTGCAGAAGGTTGACCGATCATGGCGAACTCCGGACAAGTGCTTATCGATCTTCAGGCGGCGACGATGGCGGGGGGCGACGCGCCCTACGGCTTGATTGAGGACGCCGCGATTGCCTTGCGGGATGGGCACATTGTTTGGGTCGGGCCGCAGTCCGATCTGCCCGGCCGTTTTAACGGCTTTGATCAGGTTTCACTGGACGGTCGTCTGATCACCCCCGGCCTGACCGACTGCCACACGCATATCGTCCATGGCGGTGACCGCGCCGTTGAGTTCGAGATGCGCCTGAACGGAGCATCTTACCAAGAGGTCGCCCGCGCTGGCGGGGGCATCGTGTCGACCGTGACCGCCACCCGGAATGCGACTGATGATGACCTTTTGGCCAATGCACTGACCCGCGCCGATGTGTTGATCGGCGAAGGCGTCACGACGCTGGAGATCAAGTCGGGCTATGGCCTCGACGTTGACACCGAACTGCGGATGCTGCGCGTCGCACGGGCCGTTGCCGCCAAGCGCCCGGTTCGGGTGCGCACATCGTTCCTCGGCGCCCACGCCACGCCGCCGGAATACAAGGGCCGCGATGACGCCTACATTGATGAGGTCTGCATCCCCGCCCTGCGCGCTGCCCATGCCGAAGGGCTGGTCGACGCGGTGGACGGTTTCTGCGAAGGCATCGCGTTTTCACCCGACCAGATCGCGCGAGTTTTCGATGTGGCGAAGGAACTGGGGCTACCGATGAAGCTACATGCCGAACAACTCTCCAACCTCGGCGGGGCGAAATTGGCCGCAAGTTACGGTGCGCTATCTGCGGATCATGTCGAATACCTCGACGAAGACGGAGCCGAAGCGATGGCGGATGCGGGCACCGTCGCCGTCATCCTGCCCGGCGCGTTCTACACCTTGCGCGAAACGCAGGCACCGCCGGTTGACGCCTTCCGCAACCATGACGTGCCGATGGCGCTTGCGACGGATTGCAACCCGGGATCGTCGCCGCTGACCTCTCTGCTGCTGACGATGAACATGGGCTGCACCCTGTTTCGCATGACGCCGGAGGAGGCGTTGCGCGGCGTAACGGTCAACGCCGCCCGTGCGCTTGGTTTGACGGATGTCGGCACGATCACCGAAGGCCAACGCGCCGAACTGGCGGTTTGGGATGTCGAACACCCGGCCGAACTGTCCTACCGCATCGGGTTCAACCCGCTTCACACGCGGATTGTAGGGGCGACGCAATGAAAACCCTCACACTCACCCCCGGCGCCGTCACCCTGGCCGATCTTGAGGTTGTCTTTCGCAACGAAGCCGCCATTCGGCTCGACCCGTCCTGCCGCCCGGCCATGCAGGACGCAGAGGCGCGGATTGCAGCCGCTGCGAATGGGGACGCGGCAGTTTACGGCGTCAATACGGGCTTCGGCAAGCTCGCCAGCGTCAAGATTGCGGCGGAGGATACGGCCGACCTACAGCGCAACCTGATCCTTTCTCATTGCTGCGGCGTTGGCGATCCAATCCCGCGCGGACATGCTCGGCTGATGATGGCGCTTAAGCTGCTCAGCCTCGGGCGCGGGGCGTCGGGCGTGCGGCTTGAGATCGTGGACCTGATCGAAGCGATGCTGGCCAAGGGCGTCACCCCGGTGATCCCCGTGCAGGGGTCCGTCGGGGCGTCGGGCGACCTTGCCCCGCTTGCACATATGGCCGCCGTTCTGATGGGGCATGGAGAGGCAGAGGTTGAGGGCGAAACGCTCCCCGGTGCCGAGGCGTTGAAACGTGCGGGGCTGGCCCCCGTCGTGCTTGGTGCGAAAGAAGGGCTAGCGCTCATCAACGGCACGCAATTCAGCACCGCCTTTGCGCTGGCCGGGCTGTTCGGCGCGTGGCGCGGGATGCAAAGCGCGCTGGTCACGTCGGCGCTGTCGACCGACGCGATCATGGGCTCCACCGCGCCGCTACAGCCCGAAATCCACACCCTGCGCGGTCATGCGGGCCAGATCGACGCCGCCGCCACGATGCGCAAATTGCTGAGTGGCTCGGAAATCCGCGAAAGCCACCGCGAAGGCGATTCCCGCGTCCAGGACCCTTACTGCATCCGCTGCCAGCCACAGGTCACAGGCGCGGCGATGGACATATTGCGTATGGCCGCCCGGACTTTGGAGGTTGAGGCGAACGCCGCCACCGACAATCCGCTGGTTCTGGCGGGTGCCGATATGATCGTGTCCGGTGGGAACTTCCACGCTGAACCCGTTGGTTTTGCTGCGGATATGATCGCGCTGGCTCTGTCAGAAATCGGCGCGATTGCGCAACGTCGGGTGGCGCTGATGGTGGACCCAACGCTTAGCTTTGACCTGCCGCCATTCCTGACGCCGGACCCCGGCCTGAATTCAGGCTACATGATTGCCGAAGTTACCACCGCCGCGCTGATGAGCGAGAACAAGCACCTCGCCAATCCCTGTGTGACGGACAGCACCCCGACCAGCGCCAATCAGGAGGACCACGTGAGCATGTCCGCCCACGGCGCGGTTCGTTTGGGTCGGATGGTTGAAAACCTCGAACGTATTTTGGGGGTCGAACTCCTCTGCGCCGCGCAGGGGGTCGAGTTTCGCGCGCCTTTGACGACGAGCGATGCGCTAGCGAAGGTGATCGCGGTTCTCCGGCAAACCGTTCCGACGTTGGCCGAGGATCGCTACCTCGCCCCTGATCTGGAGCAGGCGGCGCTCCTCATCCGCTCAGGCGCGGTCGTGGAAAGCACCGGCACCGCTATACCGGACCTCTCCGCATGATACCCGTTGAGGTCACGCGCGGCGACAGCCCGATTGTGCTGGGCCTGCCCCACACCGGCACCGATGTTCCGCCGGAGATTGCCGCAAACCTGAATGCGCGCGGTAAGGGGTTGGAAGACACAGATTGGCATATCCACCAACTTTACGATGGCTTGCTGGCCGGCACGACGACCGTGCGGGCGATCTTCCACCGCTACGTCATCGATGCGAACCGCGACCCGAGCGGGCAGAGCCTTTACCCCGGCCAGAACACGACCGGGCTGGTGCCGCTGACCGATTTCGACGGGCAGGAGATTTGGAACACCCCGCCCGACACCGACCAGATTGAGGCGCGGCGGGTGGCCTTCCACGCACCCTATCACGCGGCGTTGCGGGCAGAGCTTGACCGGGTTTACGCGCTCCACGGGGTGGCGATCCTGTACGATTGCCACTCCATCCGCAGCCGCATCCCCTATCTGTTCGACGGCACCCTGCCCGACTTCAACATCGGAACGAATATGGGCGCGACTTGTGACAGCCGTATCCAGATGGCAGTGGAGCGGATTTGCCGGAGTGCCGACGGATACTCCGCAACCACAAATGGCCGTTTCAAGGGCGGCTGGACGACCCGGCGTTACGGCCAACCCGAAACCGGCATTCACGCGATACAGATGGAGCTTGCGCAATCGACCTATCTGGCCGCCGAAGCCGCGCCGTGGACCTACGACACGGACCGCGCCGCGGCCTTGCGCCCGCATTTGAAAACCATCCTCACCACCTTGGCCAACCTGGCCCCGACCCTTGGAGGCACGACATGAGCGATCCCCGCAAGAACACCCGCGATGTCTTTCCCGCTACCGGAACCGAAATCACCGCCAAAAGCTGGCTGACCGAAGCACCGATGCGGATGTTGATGAACAACCTACACCCTGACGTGGCGGAAAACCCGCACGAACTGGTGGTCTATGGCGGCATCGGGCGCGCGGCGCGGACGTGGAATGACTTTGACACGATCGTTGCCAGTTTGAAGGAGCTGGAGGAGGATCAGACGCTTCTGGTTCAATCCGGCAAACCCGTCGGTGTGTTCCAGACCCACAAGGACGCGCCGCGCGTGTTGATCGCGAATTCCAACCTCGTGCCGCATTGGGCCAATTGGGATCACTTCAACGAGTTGGATAAGAAAGGTCTTGCGATGTATGGCCAGATGACCGCCGGGTCATGGATTTACATCGGGTCGCAAGGCATCGTGCAGGGCACCTACGAAACCTTTGTTGAAGCTGGCCGTCAACACTATGACGGCGATCTGTCCGGGCGATGGATTCTGACGGGCGGCCTTGGCGGTATGGGCGGCGCACAACCGCTTGCCGCTGTGATGGCCGGGGCGTGCTGTCTGGCGGTCGAATGTAACCCAGACTCCATCGATTTCCGCCTGCGCACCAAATACGTCGACGAAAAAACCGAAAGCCTCGACGAAGCGCTTGAGATGATTGAGCGTTGGACAAAGGCCGGAGACGCGAAATCTGTCGCGCTGCTTGGTAACGCCGCCGACGTTTTCCCCGAACTGGTCAAGCGTGGCGTGCGGCCAGATGTTGTGACCGACCAGACCAGCGCCCACGATCCGGTCAACGGCTACCTGCCGCAAGGCTGGACGATGGGCGAATGGCGGCAGAAGCGTGAAAGTGATCCCAAGGCCGTCGAAAAAGCCGCGCGGGCGTCGATGCGTGTGCAGGTCAAGGCGATGGTCGATTTCCACATGGCGGGCGTTCCCACCGTCGATTACGGCAACAACATCCGCCAGATGGCACTAGAAGAAGGGTTGGACAACGCCTTTGCTTTCCCCGGCTTCGTCCCCGCCTATATCCGCCCGCTATTCTGCCGCGGCGTCGGCCCCTTCCGCTGGTGCGCGTTGTCGGGCGACCCGGAGGACATCTACAAGACCGACGCGAAGGTGAAGGAGCTTGTTGACGACGAACACCTTCACACATGGCTCGGCATGGCGCGGGAGCGGATTTCGTTCCAAGGCCTGCCCGCGCGCATCTGTTGGGTCGGCCTTGGCGTGCGCCACAAGCTAGGGCTAGCGTTCAATGAAATGGTCCGCAATGGTGAATTGTCCGCCCCCATCGTCATTGGGCGCGATCACCTCGACAGCGGCTCCGTCGCCTCGCCCAACCGAGAGACCGAGGCGATGAAGGACGGCTCTGACGCGGTCAGCGACTGGCCGTTGCTGAACGCGCTGCTAAATACCGCCTCGGGCGCGACGTGGGTATCGCTCCATCATGGCGGCGGAGTCGGCATGGGGTTCAGCCAACATTCAGGCATGGTGATCTGCTGCGACGGGTCCGAGGATGCCGACCGCCGGATAGAGCGCGTGTTGTGGAACGACCCCGCGACCGGAGTGATGCGCCATGCCGACGCGGGATACGACATCGCAAAGGATTGCGCGCGCGAAAACGGGTTGAACCTGCCGGGGATTTTGTAGGGGTTTGGCGGGGCGTTCCGGTTATTCGCGCTTAGCTTCAATAATCGGCCAAATCGCATCTTTCGCATCTTGTCCGACAAAGAACAGCACCTCGTTTGAAGTAATATCAGGATGAACGCGCAGTAGTTCTTTTAGCGCTGCTTTGAACGCCCGCTTATCGTCCGCAACCAGATGGACCGCGACCGCCGCGAGTCGCGGAAGGTAATTGACGTCATCGCGTGACATGGCCTGTTCTGCACTTCGCCGCGCGTCTTCGATCTGTCCGATTCTCAGCTCTGCCGCCGCAAGCACTGCACCCCAAACCGCAAGCCGACTGTCTGCCGGGCTGATTTCGATGCCTTTTCGCAACGGCAACACGGCGCCCGCGAAATCCCCCTTCATCATCAACGCCGCGCCTTTTGCCGCATGGGCGTGCCCGTTCATCGGGTCCAGATCGAGGGCGCGATTGATAATCGGCTCTCCGCGGGCAAGCTGCCCGACATCGCACAAGGCGCACCCCGCAAGGCCCAAGACGGCCGAGCTCTGGCTTTCCAGCGACAGCGCAATTTCCGCGCTTTCAATTGCCCGCTTCACGGCACTGTCGTCATGGCGCAGCATCCCCACGCGATAGCCAATGGCATTCAACAGCGACAGGATCGCGTGGGCGATCGGGATCGTATTGTCTTTAGCAATCGACCGCTCCAGCAGGTCCGACGCAACGGTGATGGTTTTCGGATTCCAACCGCGCCCGGCAATGACCTGCATTGCCTTCAGGATCAGCGCCCTAGGTTCGTCGTTATCCCGCGCCGCCAGATACGCCGACACTTCCATCAGGATTTGCGGCTCTGCCTTCGAACCGATTTCAGCCAGCAGGTTTCCGATCACGTCTTGCGATGGCACTGAAAAGTGACGCGCCCATTTTTGAAGTCCGCTCTTGGTATCCGATAGGCTCACATCGGCGTAGATAACTTCGTCTATTGATGAGAGTGCGATTTCGATCAGATGAGTTGATGCAGGTGCGGAAGACCCGCCCCCGTTGCTGATCGGCGCGACGATGTTCAAAAACGGAATTCGGTTGAAGACCGCACGCAGTCGCGCGGTAAGCGCTTGGGACAAAGCGGGCGAGACAGAGTCATCCAGTGTTGCGACGTCGATGCGCAAAATCGGTAGCTCTGGGTTCGTGGCCATCGGGGTTTCCGTATTCCCCTGCCCGCCAGTCGCGTCACCAACAAACTGAAAGCCGCGGCCGCGCACGGTGCGGATTATTCGTTTGTCGGTATCCGTGTCGCCCAGTGCTTTTCGTGCGGATTTGATCGCGGTCGAAATGGTTGTGTCTGAAACGATACGTCCCTTCCAGACCGTTTCGATCAGATCATCGCGCGTGCGCAAAGTGCCGGGCTGGCGGGTCAATTCGATGATGAGGTCCAGGACCAACGGCTCAACCGCGACCGGGGCGCCGTTCACGCGCAGCGCAAACGCATCCGTGTCGATCGAAAAATGGCCGAAGTCCAATGTCGCGCCCACCACACCCTCCGCCGCGCAGGATGCACGAAACAGGGTTATTTGACAAATGGCGGGGTATTTTAGGGTAGCTTAGGCATATCCCCTCAAACTCCCCCCGATTTCCCCTTGATCCGCTCAAGCAGCGTTTGCGGTGGCCTGCGATGAGTAGCCCATCGGCAATCACGCCGGAAGCTAAGCGCGATGCGCACTGAAAGGAAACACCATGACACTTCAAACTGATATTCAACCTGACTTCGTCGCCATCAAATCCAAGCAGAACGCTGCGTGGGCCTCTGGCGATTATGCGGTCGTCGGAACAACACTTCAGATCGTTGGCGAAAATCTGGCAGAAGCCCTTGATCTTGCACCCGGCGCGACGGTGCTTGACGTTGCCGCGGGCAACGGGAACGCAACTTTGGCCATGGCACGCCGTTGGCACAAGGTGACGTCTACCGACTACGTGCCGACGCTGTTGAAAAAGGGGCGTGTCCGTGCGCAGGCCGAAAACCTGAACATCGCGTTCGAAACCGCCGATGCCGAAGCACTGCCCTACGAAAACGGGGCGTTCGACAGTGTCGTATCGACATTCGGCGTTATGTTCGCGCCGAACCAGAAACAGGCAGCGGCGGAATTGCTGCGCGTGTGTAAATCCGGCGGTTCCATCGGGATGGCAAACTGGACGCCGTCCGGGTTCATCGGACAGTTGTTCAAGACACTCGGCGGCCACGTCTCACCCCCGCCCGGCGTCAAATCACCCGCGCTTTGGGGCGACATCAGCTGGCTGGAAGAAACCTTTGCTCCGGCGACATCCATCGATTGCCGGATGCGCCAGTTCAACTTCCGCTACCGTGATGCGCAGCATTTCGTGGATCTGTTCCGCACGCTTTACGGTCCGGTGCACAAAGCGTTCTTGGCGCTGGATACCGAGGGGCGCGATGCGCTTGAGCATGACATCATCGCGCTGGTCGACCGCATGAACGTCGCCACCGACGGAACAGTCAAAGTCCCCGGCGATTACCTTGAAATCGTCATCAAGAAATAACCCCCGACACTGCTCGGTGCGGCTCTCCAGAAGGTCCGCGCCAGCGAACATCCCACCATGAAAGGAAACCCAATGTACAACAGCATCGAAAACACAATGGTCAACGCATACCGCCGCCAGAAAGCCCGCCGAAAGCATCAGGAAATCACGCGAGGTTTGGACGCTATCGCTTTGACTGAGCTTGGTTATCCACCGAAACGGGTCGATCCCAAACAGCGGCGTTGGTTCCTCTACCTATGATGACCAACTCGCATCAATCCAAACGGGAGCCTTGCTGATACCCAAAAAGGTATCCGGTAAGGCTCCCGCTTTCTGTTTCCCGTTATACGGCCAAGGGTTGCTTAGAAAAGTTAGCTGCCTTGCGTTTGCGCCCTCAGGATCGTGTAGATTCTATCGATGACCCGACGCACTTCCGGCAGGAACCTGTCTTCGTGATGTGTCACCAGCCATTGATCGTGCTCCAACTCCTCCACAATGGGTGAGATTTGCTTCAACTCGCTGAATCGATCCCCAATAAACGTCGGCAGCACCGCTCGCGCGGCCCCCGTCAAAGCTAGATCCAGCGCGTTTCGGGAATTTGTAACCTCAATCGTATTCTTGCCATCAGCAACCGATCGCACCCATTTGGCGGAGGGGGTCGATCCGACGACCTGCACGTATGTTTCGACTCTTTCGTTGCGGGCGTAGGTGGCGAAGTGAACCCGCGCCACCCTCCGGCCCGCCAGCCCTGCCCCCGTGGGTCGCCGATTTCTTATGCCGATCAACGCTTCCCGCCGTCCAATATCGGCCACTTCGTCATCAGCGATAAACCTTAACCGAACCGGGTCCGGGCCAATGATCTCCGCCACCTTTGTGCAAAGCCGATGCGTAACCCAAAGCCCGGCTGAAACTTTGACGAGTGGCACAGCCTGCGACGAACCAGACGCGATGATCGGCTGCACGTCCTGTTCAAGCGCGGTGGCCTTCGACAACAGGCTGTGTCCGTCGTCGGTTAACTCATACCCCCTTGGCAACCGCCGAAACAATTCGCGACCCAGACGACGCTCCAACGCAAGCATCCGCCGCCCCAATGTCGGCGCGCTTTTTCCGGTCGATGCGGTCGCGGAGGCAAGACCGCCTGCGCGGGCCACAGCAAGGAACAGACGTAAATCATCCCAATCGAATTTCGTTTCATTCATGAAATGATCATTACATTACGTTTCATTCCAATGGAACCGCCAAGCTGTTTACTTCGTGCCTGTCACAAGATGGAGCATGACGATGAAATTTCTCGACACAGATATTCAACCGCTTGGAATGGGGTGCTGGCCGATAGGTGGCGCGATGTATTCGGGCGAAGAGTCACTGGGCTACACGAAGGCCAACGACGACGAGTCGATCCGCACAATCCACGCCGCATTGGATCGGGGCATCACCCTTTTCGACACGGCCGCCGCCTATGGGGCCGGTCATTCCGAACGCCTGTTGGCACACGCCCTGACAGACCGGCCAGACGCCGTGATCGTCACAAAGATTGGCATCGCCATTGATGAAGACTCCAAGCAACTGACCTTTGGCGACACTGATCCGAAGCGCATCATCCCCGCGATTGATCAGTGCCTTGACCGGCTGGGGCGAGATTGCGTCGATCTGATGTTACTGCATGACAACAAGCTTGCCGTGTCCGAAGCAGAAGCGGTTTTCGACGAGATGGAAAAAGCACGCAACGCCGGAAAAATCCGCGCCTATGGGTGGAGCACTGATTTTTCAGCAAGCGTCAAAGCGGTCGCATCAAGGCCGGGTTTTGCAGCTGTCGAACATGCGATGAACGTCTTTGTGGATGTTCCGCAAATTCAAGACGTGGTCGATAAAAACCAACTTCACGCCCTTATCCGGTCGCCGTTGGCGATGGGCTTGCTTACCGGGAAATACGGGACTGGCGCGACGATGCAGGCTGGCGACATCCGGGCGAGTTCCAATCTGGTGATCGAATATTTCAAGGACACGCAAGCGAATCCCTATTTCCTGAAGAAACTCGACGCCGTGCGAGAGTTGCTGACCGTCGACGGTCGCAGCCTGGTGCAGGGCGCGATTGGCTGGCTGTGGGCGAAGAACGGCAAGAACATCCCCATCCCCGGCGCGCGGACGGTGGAGCAGATTGAGGGCATCGCCGGTGCCTTGGATTTTGGGGCACTCCCAAAAGGTGTGGTGGTAGAAATTGACGGCCTTATTGGGCAAGACCGGGAAGCCGGGGCCGAAACGGAGCTTTGATCTGCTATAATGAGTGTGAGGACGGCTGGCGTATCGGCTGGGCAATAGTCGACCGCGACAGAGCATTTTATTATTTCAAAACAGTAAGTTAATGGTGCCCCCACACGGCTTTGGAGTCTTATTTCATGAGGTTTCAGGGCATTCCGCTTCACGACATAAATGCTTGATTGCATTACGATAAATGTATCGTTGCACTTCAGCTTGCACCATACTATCCCGTATTTGGGGGTGGATAGAAAGGTGGACAGGTGGCGGCGCTTCACAAGCTTACTGCGATTAAGGTGAAAACGGCACCTCCGGGGAAATACTCGGATGGAAATGGTCTCTGGTTGCACAAACGAGCAGACGGCGGTTCGCAGTGGTTTCTGCGTGTCGTAGTTCACGGGCGACGTCGCGAGATGGGGTTAGGAGCGCTTCAAAACGTCGATTTAAGAGAGGCCCGCACAAGCGCTGCCAGATGGCGTGCTGTGGCTAGACAAGGCAAAGACCCGATCAAAGAACGCGAACGGCTCCGTCGAGAGGATATGAAGGCCGATAATACACTCCAATCTGTTGCCGAAGCGGCGTTCGAAGCACGGAAAGCTGAATTAAAGAACGACGGTAAATCGAGCCGTTGGTTTTCGCCGCTAGAGCTGCACGTCCTACCCAAGCTCGGCAAAATGCCTGTCGAAGACATCGACCAGTTGGATATCAAGAACACGCTGGCTCCGATATGGCACACGAAAGCTGAAACTGCCAAGAAGGCAATGAACCGCCTCGGAATTGTCATCAAACACGGAGCCGCGATGGGCCTCAATGTCGATATTCAAGCGACGGAAAAGGCTCGCGCGTTGCTAGGAAAATCGCGCCACAAACCCGAGCACGTTCCGGCCATGCCGTGGGGCGACGTCCCGACCTTCTATGAAAGCCTATCCGACGGAACCGTCACGCAACTTTGTTTGAGGCTGGTAATCCTGACCGCTGTCCGATCCACTGAAGCTCGGCACATGAACCTCAGTGAAATCGAAGGCGATACGTGGATCATTCCCAGTTACCGGATGAAGACTGGCAAGGAATACCGCGTTCCACTGTCAGCCGAGGCGAAACGAGTTGTCGAAGCCGCGAAATTGCTCGCTCGGGACGGCTTTCTTTTTCCCGGCGTTCGCAAAGGCGTTATCTCTGATGCCACTATGTCCAAGTATATGAAGACGTGCGGTCTGGAAGCCCGCCCACATGGATTCAGGTCCAGTTTTCGAACATGGTGCGCTGAAGCCACTGACGTGTCCCGAGACGTCGCTGAGACGGCGCTGGCTCATGTCACGGGTGGCAAGGTGGAGCGTTCTTATCGCCGGACAGATTTTCTGGAGCAAAGAAGCGTCTTGATGGAACGCTGGGCAGCGCATGTGACTGGGCAGAATGCGAGAGTTCTAAAGTTGGAGCGTAGGGCCAATGCAGATTGATACAAGAAAGCGACTTTCTCGTCCGGTAGCATTAGCAATAGAAATGATTGGGCCATTCCAACTATGGAACGAGGAATTGTCATGGCTTGGACCAACGGCATACATGCTTTGCATTGAACTTGGCGTCACCGTTGAGCCTGCCAATCAGAAATCGGGCAAAGCCGCCCTAAGGGCACCCGAGGCAAGCGCGACTGCGCTACTGAACGCGGCGAGCAAAGATGAAGAGGCATATCATCTGGTGAAAATGCTCTGCGGAGCTGCTATCGGTCGGGGTGAAGTACTACCCGAACCACTTGCTCATTTCTCATCCCTTGTCTTACAGGGCAGCTTCCCTGAACCGCGCAAATCTAGAGGCAACAAATCCGGCGTAACGTCGATAAAACGGTGGCGACGCGATGTTGCAGTATTGACCGCAATGAAGGCTCTTTCAGACCAACTAGGTATTCAACCCACGAAGTCGAAAGAAACTCGTGAGGGGTCGAGTGCTTCTCAAGTCACGTCTGGAGCAGAAGTTGTCGTAGCCGCATTTCGATACCTAAGCTCGGGTGAAGCCAACTCTGTCCGCATGACACTGGATACGGCCACCGAAATTTGGACAAAGCGCGCCAAACTTGAAGGCGATCTGCTGCGAGCGACTGATGCGATATTGCAGTCGCGTTCTAGTCTACAGCCATTCACCTGAGCATTCGAAAAATCGCGCTTAAACTTTTCTAATGAGGTGTGAAACCCCATCGATCACGTTGACTCCATACGAAACAAGTTGGAGACCAATGATGCACGAACAATACCTCACATTTCGCGACCTTGCCGCGAAACTTGGATTGGGCAAAAGCTCAATCTACCGCCGGATTGAAGACGGCACTCTCCCCAAACCAATCAAAATTGGGAACTTATCTCGCTTTAAGGAAAGCGAAGTGAACGAAGCACTGCAACGGCTCGAAGCTCAGCGCAGCGCTTAAGAAACCCCCGAACGCCGTAGCGGACAGGGCTCACTTACACTCAGTATTGCAGTCAGAGCATAGCCCGTCCGACGCGCTCCTTCAATCAAGAGGAACCGGTTATGAGAAAACCATCCCACAAGTGGGCAAGAAAGACCTGTGTCGTCACAAACAACGAAAAACCCATTATTATTTCGATTAGCGGTCGGGAACTGTGGATGTTGCTGGAACTCGATGCAGCGGGAAGCACGGGTTGCACCGCGTTGCAATATGCTCCCGGAATAAGGCTGGCGGCATATGTCTACAAACTCCGCAAACGTGGCGTCGAGATTGCAACTTATCGCGAGCCTAACGATGGCAGTTTTCCGGGCACGCATGGGCGCTATGTGCTCATGTCTCAGATCGCTTGGAATATTGATACGGAGGTGCGGATATGAGCGACTATTTAGCGAATGTCTCCCAAGTCTCACCTCGAAACGCGCCCCGGCTGGAAGAGAAACTTCGAGGAAACCGGATGCTCACTGCCATTGAAAAGCTGATGATATACCAGACGCTTTCACGACACTGGCGGCGTTACTTGACCCCAACCGAGTTCGTTGTTCTTTCCTACATCGTTGATCGGAGCGCAGGTTGGGGTCGCGGCGACTTCGTTGCATGCGGCGATAACGTGCTCTACGGCGACCGGGAGTATGCTGGCGTTGGAGTTGGAAGGACGGCATACTATAATTCCTTGCGGTCATTAGAAGCGGCGGGTGCTATCAGCAGAAAAAGCCATCGGGACCGGACCCGCATCTGGCTACATACGAACTGGTGCAATTTCGAGTAACCAGCCAATAGCCTAGGAGTGCCTTGAGCGCATTCCTAGGCGTTCAATATATGAACCTGAGAAATCCAATAAACGGCTCCAAGAAGTCCATTAAACGAAGACTGAATACAGGAGTAAGAATACAAACAGTAAGAATACACACAGTTACTATTGGTTAGAATACACGCTACGACCGCGCGAGCGGTCTTCGCGCAGTAGAAATCCGGGGAGAAAGCAAAATTTACCGCGCCAACAATCGGTCCTCGCTCGTGACCCTATCTGACCTAATTTAGCCTTTCCTGCATTCACCTACCCTCTATGCTCCGCGTATGAACAACACCCCGACAGCAAAGAACATGACACCCTGCCAGCTTCTTCGACAGATCGACCAGCTAGATGAGGGCACGCCAAAACATAAGATGTTGGAGCACGAGTTAGCTGTCGGGGTCGGTTATGGTGCCGCTTGGTATTCGTCGCAGAAAGAGCATTGGCAAGGTTGGCTGCAAGACTACGATGGACCCGGTGCTTATGGTCGATTAATCCGCCACGATAGAACCGCCCAGTTCGCTTACAACCACATCCGATGCGCCCCAATGCTGTTTTGGTTGGCGGAAGCCGCGTCGGTTCCTGACGGGGCCGTAGATCGCGCCTACGTAGCCGTGACGAAGGCGGTGAGGCAGTCCGGAATTCAATGCGCGATACTCCGACGGGAAATCCCTTGGCAAGCAGTCTTCAACGGATTGACGACATAGGCTCCGGATGTGGTGACGCAACGGGTTGCAACTAATTTTCCGACGAACATTCTACGAGCACAGTCAAAGGATTGCCTAGTTTTTCACTAGCTTAGAAGATAGTAGTTTAACTGGTCGTCAAATGTTAGAAAACGTTACTAGCAGACAAAGCGACGCAATTCGCTAATCTTCGATTTCCTCCTCGTCGTCGAGGTCGTCATCCTCAAATTCAACATCGCTGGAATTCTGATTTGAGAGAAGGCGCGTTTCTTCCCTAGTTTCACGTAGCTCATTAATATTTGGGGTGTATCCCCTTGAGGCAAGTTACTTCCGCTTCAAGAAGTAGAAGCGATGGCGGCTCCTGTGCTTCCCCGGTGACCTATCAACAATTCCCTTACTCACCAAACTATCCAGAACTTGTTTTGTGCCGCGCCAGTCCTGAGAAATGACCAAGCCAGCATCGGTAACATTCACCTTATGGTTTTCAGCTAGGTAGTTGACCACCATCTTTTCGCTTTCCGAAAGGCCATCATATTGTTCTGGGTTGATTGAGGCCGCCGCTTCTGATCGCACGTACTGTTTGCGGTGTTCCACGTCGTTTTCAAGGGTCACTGTTACTGAAAAGGTTCCCGATTGCCGGTCAATAAAGACGGGGTCAGGCAAGTTCGCCTGCCGCATCCCTTCCCTCATGCGTCGGGTGCCTTCAAATGCACATTGAACGTAGTCGAAATAGTATAGCCCCCACATCAGTTTGGGGTTTCGCGGGTTATGGGACTCATAGACCGTTTCACCAGTTGTCGGCGGCATGAATGAACCAGGAGACTCGACTACAAATTTATCTTCAAACATCTTCACGTAGATGTTCATTTGTTTCAGGTTGTATGATCTGTGCACTGCTGCATTTACGACAGCTTCCAGCCAAACCTCGTCCGGGTATTCCGGCTTGCTAGCAAATTTTCCATCTGATCCGAGGCGGGTGAATTTTCGAATTTGTGTTCCTATATATTCTTCAGCTTGTTGGATTTGCTGCGCCAGAGGCCCCTCGAAGACACGGTCCGCGACAGAGTTCAGATTGAGGCCAAAGCGCTCTTCTGGTCCATCGTATCGCAAAACGCGGATAAAGCAGCCTGGCATGACAGCCCTGGCGTTCAGTGCAAATAGAATCGCACATGCGTTAGTTGGCTTGAACCCATCAGCAGATTTCTTGCCTAGGTTCGCCAGCTGTAGAACATCTTCAACGTTATAGCGCGAAGGTAGCTGTCGCTTGTTAAGATAAGATGTTCTGAACTGCGCCATTACTTCCGTGGCGAAGTCGTCAGGGAAAGATAGGCTGCATGCTTCGGACTCAAAATCCAATTCGCCGCGGTTCAGTCTTATTTCTCTTTTTTCGGCTTCCGTTAATTTTCGCTTCTCATCGCCTTCACGTATGAAGGCATCTCCCGATACATTCTCTACTAGTTTATTCTCGCGATGGAAGACTCTGAGCATCACTATGTAGTCGTCTTCTCCCTTTGAGTTTTTGACTGCGAGATTGCGAAACTCGAACCGTGCATCAGGAACCAATCTTCCCACAGTCCTCAAGGCATTTAAATGTTCAACAGCCACAGCCTTACAGCCCGATACCGAGCCATCGTTTTCAACACCGATCAAAACGAGACCACCATGGGGCTGTGTATTCGCCCACATAACAACATAGTCGGCCAACGCCTTCTGACTTATCTTGGCTCGCTTTCGTTCCACCCTTGGGTCTTCTTTGAACCCAAGAACCACTGAGGGGTCTTGTTCCCCAAAGATGTCGTCCGGGGTCCAAAGCTGTGTTAGACTTGGGAGTGGAGGTTGAAGGTCTAGCTCTAGTTGCTCGCCGTGCATATCACCATCTTGTCGACTTGGCCGAAATATAGCAATTATAGCAAAAACTTAATCTCGACACGAGGGAATCTTCACGATGTTAACGTTGCAACAAGCATTAGAACAGGGGCGACTAGACGAGTTCATCGTCCAAGCCGAGGCTGAAGGTGTCGGCCCGATAAGCGAGGCGGAGTTCGATGAAACCGCCTCGCAGGTGATTAAAACGCCGCTACAAGACGATCAAACATCAGGTTTGCCTCCCTGCGATGGTTTGCGCGGAAAGTGAACTCGTCCAGATACCGGCGCATGTGCTTGTGGCTGATCGAACCACAATTATCTGTCTGACGACACTCCAGCGGACATTGGTGGTCGCTCGTGGTCATCGCAATACCGCAAAGTTCTCCATAATTGGTTTCTCTGCAATTACTCGAATTCTATTACCCAGCAGGTCGAATGTATTTGATAGGCATCTGGATTCAGTCGAAAATCAAATGCCATGACCCAACTTTAGTTTTATGCCACTTACCACCGTGAGTTGCTGGCTTGGTTTCCCCTGTGTAAATAGTCTGAGGAACTGGTTCGTCGAACGACACGTCAGGCGGAGGGCTAACACTAACAGGCAGCGGCTCCGGTTTGGGTTCCGGTTTTATTGCAGGTTTGCGCTCTTTGAGTGCCAGAGAAACCGCTTTGAGGTCAGCCAATTCTGAAAGGAGAGCTGTTCTCCTGTTTCCAGCATTGTCTCGGCGGGTCACAATCCGAAGATTGATAGGTCTGTTGTCAGATGGGTTGTGGTTTATATGGTCCACGTCAAAGTCCCTCGGTATCCATTTCTCTAGCGTTATCGCCGCAATGAAGCGGTGAGAAAGTATCGACTTCCTGTCGTACTTGAACCACAGATAGTCGTGCCCCTCGCGGCTCTTGCTTCCGTTTGGTGTTTCTCCTTCGACACGTCCCGCCAAATACTCAAACGTAGTCCCGCCAATGACCTCATCCAGCTTAGGATAGGGAATTTCATTGGAGTGCTCTGTCTCGTATTCCGTCGACAGCATGGCCTCAACGTATTCGACATCTTTCATTTGGAATTTGCTTCCTTGATCCTAGTTGTTGCAGTTACGATTTTCCGGATTTTCATCAAGAGGTTGGCTGGGGCTTTAGCCCTGTGGTTGGGTCTTTTGGTTCGACCAAGTCCGTCAGCTTTAATTCCGCAATCAATATTGAGAACTCCGGGTCTGCATGAAATTCAATTTCGCCAACAAATCGCTTGGCTAACTCAATCCGCGCATTGAACTTTTCGCCTTCCGGCAATTGCTCAATTGCATTTGTTGGTGGGTTGAAGGGGTCGCGGTTGGGCATTGCATATGCCTCTGCCAATTCTAACCGTATCGCAAGACGCTTAGACCAACCACGTTCGTCTTCATTGAGGGTTGTTTTCATGGCAAGTTCTTCGGCGTAACCAATCTGTTCCTCGGTAAAAAAAATCTACCGTAAAGTTTCCTGACGGTTCTTCTAGTTCTTCTACTTCGTCTTGCAATTTACTTTCTCCGCTTTTGGGGCAGTCTAGGGCCGCATCTGATACGTTGTCGGCAGACCAACTCATTCATCCGCCTTCAGTCCCTCGCCATGCCTTACGATTCTCATCCCGTCACTCGGATAGGGTCGGAGCAGCTTTGCGGCATCATCGGTGCTCCCCATCAACCATACTTCGTATTCGCTAGGACACAGAATTACTGGCGACCTGTCAGGATGAATTGGTCTGACAATGTCATTGGCCGTAGTTGTCACAATTGTATGAGTTTCAATTTCTACAAGCTCATCACGATAGTTGCCTTCGAATTTACGCCACAGACCCGCAAACGCAAATGGCGGTCGGTCATCAGGATGATCTGAAGCCAAGCCGAACCAATAATATGTCGCGGGCTTCCTACCCTTGGATTCGCAGAACGATGTTGCCGGGACAAGACACCGTCGCTCCTCAAAACTAGACCGCCAATATGGAGCTGACTGCACTTTGTCGTCACGTGCGTTGTTCACGGCCTTCGGCATTATCGGCTTGCCTGTCTTCTTGGATTTTTGGGGCATCAGGAACCCCCAGTGCATATATTTCAATTCGCGCTCATTTTTTGCCGTTAGACGCACCACTGGCGCACTATACCGAGGAAATATTGCTGTTTGCGGGCGATAGTTTCCCAAGCGGTCTTGCGAGGGCTTGACGTCAAATAGTTGGCGCATCGCCTCTTGTGCCGTGGTGTTGCTAGTTAGGTTGCACATTCCGTTATGCTAGGGTCTAGAATATGGCACGGCAAGACCGACTACGACTAGCGTTCCTGTTTTGTTCTGATATAGAATTGCGCCTATGCCCGCAGGTCGCCCACCAATTACTGCACACCCCGCAAAGCCGTTTCGAACCGTAACGGACGCTGCGAAGAATGGGGAATTGATGGTTTTACGCTGTAATCTCTGCCGTAGATGCACCCACTATTTGGCAACTGATCTAATCGAAGTGATTGACCACAATCACCCCTGCCACATCCCGCCCTTCGAGTGCTCAAAATGCAAAACAATGGAATTTACTGACATACGCTGGCGAAGCCCATCGCCTACTGAGATTGGTGAATTGCCAATTCGGCGTCCTGCTGGTTGGCGTCGCATCTGGAAGACTGTCCTGCTTGGGAACTGAGACGTTTATCACTGTCTGCCTGACACGCCGTAGTTCAAACCTCATAGGTGTGGAAAAGTCTGGGGCGAGTGTAAGCCGCTGTCCAAAATGCTAAGACCGTCAAGCAACACAGATGGAATACTCGGCATTGCAACGCGTTGCACCGCTCAACAGCGAAGTCTACGCGGTAGAGGGTGGACTGAGGGGTGGATTTGATTAACGAGGTTCAGAAAAAATATTTAATTTCTGAGACTTGCAAGAAACTATGGTGCCCCCACACGGACTCGAACCGCGGACCTACTGATTACAAATCAGTTGCTCTACCAGCTGAGCTATAGGGGCAGACCGTTGAGCGGTCCTGTGTCGGACCTTCGCCAGACGAGGGCGATATAGCAGCAGTTGAACGGCAAGGGCAATGGGGGTTTTGTGGAATTTTTGGTGGTGCCGATGGCTCTGCCAAATCTTCCCGAACCGCCGCCCTATCTGTTTGATCGGGCGAGGATCAGAACCGCCGCCAGCCCCACGATGATGATGAGAACCGCAGCCGGCGCGGCGGTTTCGAGGTTTTCGAGCGAGGCTTCCTCATAGACGCGGGTTGATAGCGTGTTGAAGTTGAAGGGGCGCAACAGCAGGGTCGCCGGAAGCTCTTTCACGCAGTCGACGAACACCAGCAGCAGCGCCGTCGCGACGGAGCCTTTGATCAAGGGCGCGTGGACTTCGCGCAGCACGCCGCCAGCGCTTCGGCCAAGCGACCTGGCCGCCATTGGCAGACTGGGTGAGATGCGGCCCATTGCGGCGTCGGATGCGCCTTGCGCGATGGCGAAGAACCGCACTGCGTAGGCGTAGACCAAAGCGAAGGCGGAGCCGGTCATCAGCAATCCGGGATCGGACCCGCTGATCGCGAGGATGGCGTCGGCCAAGCGATGGTCGAGCCAGGCCAGAGGGATAAGGATACCAACCGCCAAAACCGCCCCGGGCGCGGCGTAGCCGATTGTCGTGACTGGCAGCAGAAGGCGCGGCAACCGCCGCCCGGTCAGCCGCACGCCGTAAACCATGAACAGTGCGGCGGCGACGGTGACGATGGCGGCTGACGCGCCGACCAGAATGGTATTCCCAAGCGCCGCCAGCAATTTCGCGTCAAGCCACAGGTCGGCATTGTCGAGCGCGTGCGCCCCGATCACAGCGGCGGGCAGCAGGAACCCAACGGCGAAGGGGATCGAACATAGCGCGGTTGCGAACCATCCCTTCGCGCCGCGCAGTTCGGCCTTCATTGTCGGGCGCTGATGCTTCGGCGCATTATGGTAGCGGTGTTTCTTGCGGCTGGTCTTTTCGATGCCGACAAGCAGCAGGACAAGCAGCAGGACGACTCCGGCGATCTGTGCCGCGCCGCCTGCATTGTTGCTTTCCAACCAAGTGCTGAAGATGCCGGTGGTGAGGGTCTGAACCGCAAAATACTCAACCGCGCCGAAATCGGCGACCGTCTCCATCATCACGATCGCAACGCCAGCCGCAACGGCGGGGCGCGCCAGCGGCAAGCCAACCCGCAGGAAACGGGCGATTGGCCCAGCACCCAACGCCCGCGCCACCTCATAACTCGTGCCGGAATGTTCGCGAAACGCCGCGCGGGCGAGCAGGTAGACGTAAGGAAACAGCGCCCCGGTCAGTACGACGACCGCAGAACCGCGCGACCGTATCTGGGGAAACCAGTAATCGCGGGAGTTTTCCCAGCCGAACACATCCCGCATCGCGGTTTGAACGGGTCCGGCGTATTCCAAAAAATCGACCAACGCGTAGGCCCCGACATAGGCCGGGATCGCGAGCGGCAGCAGCAACAGCCATTCCAGCCAGCGTGACAGCGGAAACCGATACATCACCAGCAGCCAAGCCGCGCCCGTTCCGACGGCGGCGGACAATGCCCCAACCGAAAACATCAGGATCAGCGTGTTTGACAGGTATCGCGGCAGCGTGGTTGAAATCAGATGCGGCCAGATATTTTCAGTCGGATTGAACGCGATCCACACCACGGCGAGGATCGGGCAAATCACAAGCACCGCGATCATCGCTGCGCCGAACGACCAGCCGCTCATCAAACCGACCCGCAGCATTTTTGCACGGGGGACGTTTTGGTCAGACGTGGTGGGTGCGTCGGTCATAACGGTGCGACTACCCGAAAGCGTTTGGGCTGTCCAGAATCAGCGCGGAAGGGCCGTCGCCGTAGTTTTGCAGATCACCGCCTACGACAAGCCCGAAAAATCAGGACATTCCAAGCGCTTGCTTATACATATCCAACACGGCTTCTTCTTCGGCGAGGTCTTCGGCATCACGCTTGCGCAGCGCGATGACTTTGCGCATGACCTTAGTGTCGTAGCCACGGCCTTTCGCCTCAGCCATCACCTCTTTCTGCTGCTCGGCGATGTCTTTTTTTTCGGCCTCCAGCCGTTCAAAGCGCTCAATGAACTGGCGCAATTCATCTGCGGTCACGCGATAGCTGCTGTCTGCGGAAAAATCGTTCATCTGATGCCTCGTTTCATAGCTGGGAGCCTTTGACTATCCGCCCGCCGGGATCACCGCAAGGGCTTGCACATCGATGACGCATTGGATACCCGCTTTTTCGAACGACCGCTTTGGAAACGGCAAAGGAATAAGGCGATGGAGGTATTGATCTGGCTTGGCGCGGCGGTGTCGCTTCTTGGCCTCGCGGGATTGATCTATTGCATCCTTCTGGCGTTTCGCGCGAAACGCGCCGGGTTGGAAGGCGAAGAAATGCGCGCGCGCCTTCAACGTGTCGTCGTGTTGAACATGGCGGCGCTGCTGGTGTCAGCCATCGGTCTGATGATGGTGATCGTTGGGATCTTCCTTGGCTAGACCGTGTTCAGCGCATCAAACCCCTGCCCGTTCTTGATAAGCTCATCAAACAGCGGCGCGGGCGTCCAGAACACATCATCCATCGCATAATCGCGCAGACGGTTTCGCACGGTCAGCAATCCGGCAAGGTCGGCGGACAACATTGGCCCGCCCCGCGCCCGCGGAAAGCCGTGGCCGTGGATCATCGCGACGTCGATGTCAGAGGGGCGGTGGGCGATCCCGCGGTCAAGCAGCCCGGCACCCTCATTTGCCATCGCAGCGAGCAGGCGGTCCTGAATCTCCGCCTGCGAGACCTCTCGCGGAACGATGCCCTTCGCCTGACGCTCAAGCGCGACGACGGCCATCACTTCGTCGTTTTCGGTGCCGGGACTGTTTTGGGTTGCATAGTCGTAATAGCCGGCGCCGGACTTCCGCCCGAAACGTCCCAACTCGCACAGCTTATCGGTGATTTGCACCACTTTCGCGGTGGGGTCCCAAAGATGTGCCATCCGCGCACGACGGGCGAGTTCGTTATCAAGCCCGGCAGCGTCCAGCGCCTGATATGGGCCGAGGGCAAAGCCCCACGCCCGCATCGCCGCATCGATCTGGTAGGGCGTCGCGCCCTCCTCAACCAACAGATCGGCGGCGTGTCGACTGGCGGCCATCACCGCACCGCCGATAAGCCCATCCGCGATGCCTGAGCGGACCGGCGCTTTGCCCAGCCGTTTCGCCAGCGCAAAACCAGTGGCCACCACATCCGGCGCAGTCGTTGTCCCAACAACCACCTCAACAAGTTTTGCCGACGCGCCCGGCCCGTTGAAATGCAGGCCCAACACATCCTGCGGGCGCGAGATATGCTGCGTGAGGTCATTCACATCGAGGCAAGACGTTGTCGTCACAAGAACTGCGCCCGGCTTCAGAACACCGTCGAGGTAGCCGAACACGCTTTTCTTGATGTCCATGTCTTCGGGTGTCGCTTCGATCACCATATCCACGCTCGACAGCGCGTCATATTGTAAAACGCCGGTCAGCCGGGACAGCCGCTCTGCCGCATCATGTGCTGTCACATTGCCGCCGCTGACAAGGTGGTCATAGACCCGTTCCACCCGCCCCGTCGCATCGGCGAGCGCGGTCGCGCCGCTTTCCAGAAGCACGACGCCCAAGCCCGCATCAAGCAGCAACGCGGCCAGATTGACCACCATCGGTTCGCGCCCGACCAGCCCGACCAGTTCGACAGGTCTGGGGGTCGCGCCCTCAAGCTCCGGTATTTTAGCAGTGCGGCGTTCGGCAAAGAACACGTGACGCAGGGCGGCGGACTGATCGGTCTCAAGGCAATCGAGGAACGCAGATTCCTCAAACCCCAGACCGCCCTCAAACGGCAGCAAAAGCGCAGCTTCAACACAATCAATGATCTTGCCCTGCGCGATCAGGGGCGAGCGGCCAAACTCCTGCCGGGCCGCTGCGATCACCTGTTCGTATTCGATGCTGTCAGCAAATCCATCACGCCGTTCTCCCGTCGGGCGACGTGCGTGCTCGGTCAGCGAGGCGGCGAACGCAATCGCGTGCGCCCGCACATCGCCGTCGGATATTTCGTCAATCAGACCAGCGCTTGCCGCCTCATCCGCCGAAATCGGACGGCCTGACAACATCATGTCAAGCGCAATGGCCGCTCCGGCCAGTCGCGGCGTGCGCTGCGTGCCCCCGGCCCCCGGCAGAATGCCAAGCGTGACCTCGGGCAACCCGACCCGCGCCCTCGGGTCCGCAATCCGGTAATGCGCCGCCAGCGCGAGTTCAAATCCCCCGCCAAGCGTCGTGCCGTGCAACGCCGCAACGACAGGCTTCGCCGATGCCTCAACCCGGTTGCAAACCTCCGGCAGCCAAGGCGAAACGAACGGTTTTCCGAACTCATCGATATCCGCACCGGCGGAGAAGGTTCTGCCGTCGCCAATAATCACGATCGCGATGGTTCGCGGATCGGCGTTCGCCTCATCAATCGCGTCAACAAGCGCGGTTCTGACGGCCGCATTCAACGCATTCACGGGCGGATTTTGTATTGTTAGGACGGCGACACCATCCTCGACTGTCACCGTTACGGCCTGATCCATGCTCTCCCCCACGCAACAGTTGGTGGGATTATGGCAGTCCGGGAAAATAATGCAAACACCGCAAATGCTTGCGCGAGATTAGATTGCGTGGCGCGTGTTCAGACAGGCACATTGTCAAACATCGCCTCGGCCATCTCCTCCTCAACATTGTGGTAGAGGGATTTCAGCTTTGACGGCACAGGCTGCCCAAACGCTTTGAACTCGGCCATTTTTGCCCGCAACCGGGCCTGCACCACACGTGGATCGGCTGGTCGCCGTTCGACTTCGTCCATCAACGAAACTGCACTTGCCTTCAGATTTTCAAAGGTCATTTAACTCTCCCCAGGGTTGGATGCTTCGGTATCGGCTCATACCGTTATACAGCACAGGATTTGCAGAACGGAGTATAGGGTAACACATCAAGACGCTCATTGGTGATCTTATCTCCACATTTTGCGCAGAGGCCGTATTCGCCCGCATCAATCCGCCCAAGGGCGGCTTCGATTTTGCGGATTTCCGCCTGACTGGATAGCCCCATCCCCTCTAAAACCTCATCTTCCTCACGCTCGACGGCCAACTCCTCCCAATCTTTGGAGTTGTGAGATTCGAGCTCTTCTTCGATTTCGTGAAGGCGGTTTTTCAGTTCAGAAAGCCGTTTTGTCAGCACCTCGCGTCGTGTTTCCATTGTCGTCATTACACGTCTCCTTTCCCGATGTTAGTTTACACCCACCGGTAGAAGCGCGCCTTGACGCAAATCAACGTAACCGCCGTTTGCAACGGAAATACGTCAGATGTGAAATTGAATGGGTTCGGGCGGGCAATCGCCCGCGATGGGTCGTTGCCCGAGGTATCGATCGATTACTCTGCGGCAGTCGTATCCCGGTTTGCGACGCCATCCGGGACGGGATTTTCGCCAGCGCTGACCCCAACCTGCTGCGGGGTGTTCGCGGACTGCCCGGCAGATGCTGACACCGCCGCATCGAAAGGCCGCCGCGACGCGAAGGTCTGGCCGACCTCTTCACCGTTCAAGCGAAGCGCACGCGCGCCTTGGAATTTGCCAAGCCGTCCGACAGCGACCGTTGATCCATCCGACGCCACTAGTCGCACGTCGGACAAGGCCCGTTCCGACAGGTTGAGCATTTGGCCAACCTCCAACCGCTGCACATCACTGAGCGCCAGGGTCAGTCGTTGCAGGACGGCGTCCAGATTGACTTCGCTGCCGAGAACCGTGTTGCGCAGCCCTTCGCGCCAATCCTCCGCATCGGGTGCAAGTGTTCCGTTCGCCGCGGCCGCCCGTATATCGGCAGGCAACGCCAGCAGCATTGCGCCCGTCTTCGCCCCCTGCCCCAGATCGAGCGTCAGGCGTAAGACCATCATCGGCCCATCATCCAACAGCAGCCCGAGCTTGCGCGTGGTTTCGACCCGCGGCCCCATACGGTAGCCGTAGAACCACGCGCCCCGGTGATCCGCATCCAACAACTGTTCGAGCAACGAAAAGACGTGGTTGACGAAGCCTTCGCACATCGAAACATCGGTGCGCGTTGGCGCACGCGGAGCTGGCGCGGCTGGCGTGATCCGGCCCGTCGTCTGGATTTCAATCAACCCCGCAAGCAATCCGTGATCGAGCGACACGACCCCTTGCGCCCCGTCCTTCGCCCGAAGCAACGCCAAGACAGATTCATCCGACAACTGCTCACATAGCGTCGAAAGCCCTTCTTCGGACTCGCGCACTTCCGTTACCGTAAGCGGCAGTTGATAACCCCGCTCCGCCGCGCGCGATACGGCGATGTGCAGCGCCTTGATCGGCGTCATGGCAGCTGGCCCGCGTGCGGCGCCCTTCGACGCAAGCCGCTGCAAGACAGAAGATGCCTGATTATCCGTCATTCCGATTTGCCCCAACTGACGAGGCCCGATCATTTCGTGGTGAGGTTTAGATTCAGTTACCGATCACGCGACTTCTACGCGGCACCATTAAGCGCCTTCGCCTGCTCGGGCATCGCGCCCTGCGGCAGCGTCACCCGGAACGACGCGCCACCCGTTCCGTGCCGATAGCGAACCGACCCGCCGAGGTTCGACATAATCTCTCGACAGATGGCGAGGCCAAGGCCCGCGCCGCCCGCCGCCTGATTATCCGTGAGGCGAGAAAATTTTTCAAAAATCAACGGCTCACTCTTCGCCGGGATGCCTTCGCCGTTGTCGTCAAAGTCGATCTCAACCTGATCCCCCACCTGCCGCACGCGGATCGTCAGGCACGGCTCCTCTGCTACGCAGTATTTACGCGCGTTGGTGATGAGGTTGATGAACACCTGCGCCAGACGGTCACTGTCGGTAACGAGGTCGACTTTCTCACTATCGAGGTCGCGGATGATCTTCAGATCGCCCGTGGCGTCCGATGGCATTGCGGCCGAAACCGCGCGCTCCAACACGTCGTGCAATTGAACCTTGGCGGTGTTCAGAACAACCTGCCCATTTTCCAAAACGCTGAGGTCTAGCAAGTCGTCCAGCAGGCGGGTCAGCCGGATCGCCTCCCCATGGATTATCGACGAATAGCGCTGCTGTTCCTCAGCGCTCACATCGCCGGAGTCGCGCAGAATTTCGGAAAACGCGCGGATTGAGGTCATCGGCGTGCGAAGTTCGTGGCTGATCTGGCTCAGAAACGCGTCTTTCTGGACGGAGATTTCAGTCAGCTTCGCGTTAACCTCGCGCAATTGGCGCGCGGTGTGGCCCAGCTCTGCTGATTTCGCCTCAAGCTCGCTGGAATATTCCATGATCTGCGCGGCTTCATCTGCGACCGCCAGCAGGTCTTCGACCGTCACGCTGGCCCCGCCGGCGATCTGCCCGATCATCGCGTGGGCGGTGGCGGCCCCGACGGATCCGGCGAGTTCCTTTTCCAGCCGCTCAAGAAAATCAGGTGAAATGTCGGGTAGGAACCCGACCTTCCCCTGCGCGTCCGCTTCCTGCTGAAACATCCGTTGCGCCTGATCGGACCCGATGATCCGCTGTGACATGACCAACAGGTCTTCGGCGCCGACCTCGCCCGAGACCCAACCGCTTGGCCCCGTCGAATGGTTAAAGACATTGACGAATTGCGCGCCCTGCAACCGTTCAAGCGGTGTCGGGAAGCTGAGCAGTGACAGGACGCAGAACACGACGGAGTTCAGCACCATGCTCCACACGACCGCGTGCACCAGCGGATCAAGCCCCGATATCCCGAACAGCGCCTGTGGGCGAAGCCACTCGACGCCCCACGGGCCGTTCAAAAGGAACGCCTCAGACATCAGGCCCAAGCCGCCAATTGACGGCAGGAACAAGGTGTAGGCCCAGACCGCGAACCCGGTCACGAGGCCGCCCGCCGCCCCAATCCGCGTCGCCCGGCGCCAGAACAGACCGCCCATCAAGGATGGCAAGACCTGAGCGACCCCGGTAAAGGAAATCAGGCCGATAGCGGCGAGCGCGGCACCGCCGCCCGAATAGCGGAAATAGACATAGCCAAGCGCCAGCACGCCAGCAATCGACAGCCGCCGGGACATCAGGATCACCCGCCGAACATCACCTGACACGGTCGCCCCCTTTGGCCTCGAAGCCAGCCAGATCGGCATAACGATGTGGTTTGACACCATCGTTGACAATGCAATGGCCGCGACGATCACCATTGACGTTGCAGACGAAAACCCGCCAAGGAAGCTGAGCAAGGCGAGCCCGTCCTGCCCGAGCGCGAGCGGTAAGGTCAGCACGAACAAATCCGGGTTCGATCCGGCTGGCATCAGGTCCAGCCCGACAACGGCAATCGGGATGACAAACAAGCTCATCAACATCAGGTAAAGGGGGAACGCCCAAGACGCGGTCGCGACGTTCCGTTCGTCGGAGTTTTCGACGACCATCACCTGAAACATTCGCGGCAGGCAGATGAAGGCCGCGGCGGACAGAAAGATCAGCCCCGCCCAGCGCCCCGGCTTCATATCCCATTCGGCGATGGGCGATGCTTCGATCCGGGCGAGGATATCGCCCGGCCCGGAGGCCACGCCCCAGACGACGAAAACGCCGACGGCGACCAGCGCGACAAGCTTGACCACAGCTTCAAACGCAATGGCGGTTACAACGCCATAGTGGCGCTCATTGGCGTCCAGGTTTCGCGTGCCGAATAGAACGGTGAACAGGGCAAGCCCCGCCGCCACCCAAAGCGCGGTGGCGTTAAGCTCCGGCAGCGTCCAGACGTTCGTGCTATCGCTCGCAAAAACCGCGAAGGACAATGTGACGGATTGCAGTTGCAACGCGATATACGGCGTCGATCCAATCACGGCGAGCAGCGTGACCAGCACGCCGAGCAGGTTCGACTTGCCATAGCGGGAGGAGATCAGGTCAGCAATCGACGTGATCCGCTGCACCCGACCGATCCGCACGAGCTTGCGCACCAGCCACCACCACCCAACCATCACGAGGGTCGGCCCCAGATAGATCGACACGAACTCCAACCCGGACCGTGCCGCATACCCAACCGCGCCATAAAACGTCCACGCCGTGCAGTAGATCGACAGCGACAGCGTGTAGACAACCGGAGAGCGCAGCCACCCCACCTGCCCCATCGCCGCCCGCCTGTCCGCAAAGAACGCGATAACGAACAGAAGCGCGACATAGGCAAGGCACACCGCGATCAGCGCGTTGAAGCCGACCATCATGGCTGGGTCTCCGGAGCGGACTGATCATCCACGTCATCCGGGGGTTCACGCAGGGGGCGAGACAGGCTCGCCGCGCAGATAATCAAACCGATCCAGACGCCGAAGACGTAGAGGACAGCGCCAGCAGTCTCATTCTCGGGCGTCGTCGCGGGATCGCGCAACAATGGAAACACAAGCCACAGGAGCAGACCGAGAAACGGCAGCAAACGCACCGCATCGGTCGCGCGCCGCCGTCGGTATCCTTCGTCGGCAAGGAACAGCGGCTCGCCCGGCTCCTTCATGGGCTGACGAGCGCGCGCAGGCTTTCCACCACCTCTGT
Source organism: Aliiroseovarius sp. YM-037 (assembly GCF_048060095.1). Taxonomy (NCBI): domain Bacteria; kingdom Pseudomonadati; phylum Pseudomonadota; class Alphaproteobacteria; order Rhodobacterales; family Paracoccaceae; genus Aliiroseovarius; species Aliiroseovarius sp. YM-037. Next base: position 2,107,523 of record NZ_JBLUOA010000001.1, read on the forward strand.
GTTGGAAAACGGTTTGGTCATGAAGCAGTTGACGCCATGCCGTTCGGCCAATTCGCGGTCCTTTGTCTGCCCCCGCGCGGTCAGCATCAAGACTGGCAGATCACGCGTCGCTTGATCGGCACGCAAATCCTTCAGGATGTCATAGCCCGACCGGTTCGGTAGCATCACGTCCAGCACAACAACATCCGGCGAAACCCTTTGGATCGCCTCAAGCGCGGTGCTGCCGTTTGAATGGGTTTCGACCCGCCACCCCTCTCGCGACAGGATAAAGCGGATCGCCTCGGTGATGTTCTGCTCATCCTCGATCAAAAGAACGGTGTGTGCCATCTGCCCTCCCCTGACAGTGCCGTAGTCTTTCTGCCGCTGACTATCGCGATTACCTCTGCAACTGTCAAAACTTCAAACCGACCGGTGCGCCCGATTAGGCGTTAAGACTGGTCGCTCAAAATCGACTCCTCGCGCCGGGCGACGCAGTCGGGTTTCGGGCAAATCCGGCAGGTTTGCCCAACTTCCATCCCCATCCCGCTAGTGGCGCCGATCAGGTCGGACGGCACCAGAACCATCTGCGCCTTCAGAACGGCGGGGCCGTCAAAACCCTCCGGATAGCTCATCTGCGCAAAGGCGAACGCGATCAGTTTACGGGTATCCCGCCCCGCCTGTTCGACCACCATCCGCACAGGCACCGCGGGCTGCGACAACGCGCGGTAAAGTGGCCACAACGGACACGCTGCGCCGAAATGCGGCAGTTGAAATCCGGGGATGGGCCGACGGAATGTCAATGTGCCAGAGCCATCGCATTCAACAAGACCGATACGTTGATCGTCGTCCTCAAACCGCTGGGTCGCAAGTCGCCGGAATACGCGATCAACGGAAACGCCGAATTGCGCGGCAAGGCGCATCGGGTCGAAGTGCAACGCCTCCGCAGCCTCCCGAAAGGGCTGCATCGGCAAGGCTTCGGCATCTGCAGTGTAGCCTGCCAAGTATGCGGCGGCCGCCCGCCGTGCCGCATCGGTCGTCAGGTGGCGGTTGGCGGCAACCAAATCCTCAGCCTCAGCCGTTCCATCCTCAAGTCCCGCGACGTAGCCACCGATATCGTCCAGCCAGTCCTCCAATTCCTCCTGTGGCGAAATCAGGCTCCGTTCCGCATCGCCCGCCCCGTCCAGATAGGTGACGAGCGCCTGTGCGCTTTCGGACAGGCGCCGCGCGTCTTCGTGGATGTTCTTCTGAAACCGCGCCTGCCAATTGGGGTCAATATCCCCCGGCTCCGCAAGAATCGACGCGGTGGAGCGGATCGACGTCACCGTCGACAGAACATCGTGCATGGACGTCGAAAGGTAGGGATCATGCGTCAGGCGGTCGGACAAGGTTTCAACGGTCCGCTCCAACTGCTCCACCCGGCGTTGATGCGCGGCGAGGCATTCGGCCCAACCGGGAAAGCGGCCTGCAAGTTCTTCCACCCGGTCAAGTTCTGCGGGCGGCTCAACCGACAAGGCGGCAGCACTTCGCAGCCCCGTCAGCAGCGCGGTTTCCGCCCCCTCAGACAGTGCCGCAACATCGACCCGCAAGGCGCGGGCTAGGTCGCCCAGCAGCTTGCCCCCGATTCTGCGCCGATTATGTTCGATGAGATTGAGGTAGGACGGTGATATACCTATGGTTGTTGCGACCTCTGTCTGCTTTAGCCCCAAGGCAGAGCGGCGGTTCCTGATCCGGGTGCCCGTCAGAACACGTGTCGGCATGAAATTCTCCGTCGATACAAGGACTTCCGGCACTTATTGCAAACTTATTTACAAAAACAACCCGAAATTTGTCGATATATTAACAAGAATATTGTTTCGTTCAAAGCAGTTGTTGAAAAATTTTCAGAAAGCAACCGATACTATGGCCAGCCTGTAAAAGGTGAGCGCCGCATGCGGAGGAGGCATCGGCGCAGACAATCCAATGGGAGGATTTCTATGTCCAAATTTACACCGACACGTCGTGGCCTATTGAAGACCGGGGCCTTCGCGGGCGCTGGCCTTGCGATGCCCACGATCTTTGATGGCTCTGCCTGGGCCGACGGTCACTCCGGCTTTACCAACGCGCCGCAGGGCGACACGGTCACGCTTGGCTTTAACGTGCCGCAATCCGGCCCTTACGCGGATGAGGGTGCAGACGAACTGCGCGCCTTCCAGCTTGCGGTTGAGCATCTGAACGGCGAAGGCGACGGCGGTATGCTTGCGACCTTCTCTGAAAAGAACCTCGACGGTTCCGGCATCCTCGGCAAGAAGGTCGAGTTTGTGACCGGCGACACGCAAACGAAATCTGACGCCGCGCGTGCCTCGGCCCGCTCGATGATCGAAAAAGACGGCGCAATCATGATCTCCGGCGGTTCATCTTCCGGTGTGGCTGTCGCGGTTCAAGGCCTCTGCCAAGAGGCTGGCGTGATCTTCATGGCGGGTCTGACCCACTCGAATGACACGACCGGGAAAGACAAGAAGGCGAACGGCTTCCGTCACTTCTTTAACGCCTACATGTCCGCTGCGGCGCTCGCGCCCGTACTTGAAAAACTCTACGGCGCAGATCGCGCGGCCTACCACCTGACCGCCGACTACACATGGGGCTGGACGCAGGAAGAGTCGATTGCAGCGGCGACCGAAGCGATGGGCTGGACAACCGTTGACAAGGTGCGCACACCGCTCGCCTCGACAGACTTCTCGTCCTATATCGCACCGGTCATCAACTCCGGCGCTGACGTTCTGGTTCTAAACCACTACGGCGGCAACATGGTCAACTCTCTGACCAACGCAGTGCAGTTCGGCCTTCGTGAGAAAGAAGCCAACGGCAAGACCTTCGAAATCGTCGTGCCGCTGTATTCGGAGCTGATGGCGCGCGGTGCGGGTCAGAACATCGCTGGTATTCCGGGCTCTCAGAACTGGGATTGGAAGATCGAAAACGAACTGGGCGACCGCTATGCTGGCACCAACGCGTTCGTAAAATCGTTCGGCGAAAAATACGGCTTCCCGCCGAGCCAGGCAGCACAGACCTGCTATGCACAAACGCTGATCTACGCCGACGCCGTGACCCGCGCCGGCAGCTTCAACCCCTGCGCGGTTGCAGAAGCGCTTGAAGGGTTTGAGTTCGACGGCCTTGGCAACGGCCCAACCCTTTACCGGGCGGGCGATCACCAGTGCTTCAAGGACGTTGTTGTCGTGCGCGGCAAGGAGAACCCGGAAAACGAGTTCGACCTTGTGGAAATCGTCGAAGTTACTCCGGCCGAGCAAGTCACCTACGAACCGGACCATCCGATGTTCGCAGGCGGCGATCTGGGCGAATGTAACCCGGGCGCGTAAGCGACACCAAAAACCCAGCCGGTCGCGCCAATGCGCGGCCGGTCTTCGGCACCCCGCATGGCGGGCGCGTTGCCGCAACTTTCCTGAAGGTGGGGACCAATGGACGCTATCCTGCTTCAAATTCTCAACGGCCTCGACAAAGGCTCAGCCTATGCGCTGATCGCCCTTGGCCTGACGCTGATCTTCGGCACGCTTGGTGTGGTAAACTTTGCCCACGGCGCACTGTTCATGATCGGCGCATTCTGCGCGGTTACGGTGCAAAAGCTGCTGACGCTATCGAGCGTTAAGCTGGACGAAACCAAAACCGATTTCCTCGGCAACCCGATGAAGGTCGAAACCCCCTATGTCGAAAGCTGGTTCGGCGCGGAAACCGGGGCAGCGATCATCGACTGGTCGGTTCCCCTTGCCATCATTTTTGCGATCCCGGTCATGGTGGCCATCGGCTTCATCATGGAACGCGGCCTGATCAAGCATTTCTACAAGCGTCCCCACGCCGATCAGATCCTCGTCACATTCGGTCTTGCCATCGTCCTGCAAGAGATCATCAAGTTTTACTACGGCGCAAACCCGATCCCGACCCCGGCGCCGGACGCCTTCCGCGGCTCGTTCGATTTCGGTGTGTTGCTGGGCTTTGACCCAAACGTCATCATCTATCCCTACTGGCGACTGGTCTATTTCTTCTTCGCAGTCGTCATCATCGGCGGGGTCTTTGCCTTTCTGCAATTCACCACCTTCGGCATGGTGGTGCGGGCCGGAATGGCGGATCGCGAAACGGTCGGCCTGCTGGGCATCAACATCGACAAGCGGTTCACGATCATGTTCGGCGTGGCGGCGGCGGTCGCTGGTCTGGCCGGGGTGATGTATACGCCCATTAACTCACCCAATTATCACATGGGTATGGATTTCCTCGTGCTGAGTTTCGTGGTGGTAGTCGTCGGCGGCATGGGCTCCCTTCCGGGGGCGGTGCTCGCCGGCTTTCTGCTTGGCATCCTCGAAAGCTTTGCATCGATGAACGAGATCAAGGCGATCGTCCCCGGCGTCGATCAGATCATCATCTATCTGGTCGCAATCTTAATCCTGCTCACCCGCCCCCGAGGGCTTATGGGCCGCAAAGGCGTGATGGAGGACTGATTTATGCTGGGTCTCAACAAAAGAGATACGAAATTCCTGTTGATCGTGATCGGGCTGACGCTGTTCACACCGATCCTGCTGCAGCCGTTCCCCGAAGGATCAGCCCTCGCGCAGTTCAACGCGGGCTACCCCGACTTGATGCAACGCTTTGCGATTTTCGGCATCTTCGCCATCGGCTTTAACATCCTGTTCGGGCTGACCGGCTACCTGTCCTTCGGCCATGCCGCGTTTCTCGGCATCGGCTCCTACTCCGTCGTCTGGATGTATAAACTGCTGGATTACAACGTGATCTGGGGCCTGCCGGTGGCTATCGTCGTGTCGGGCATCTTTGCCCTTGGCATCGGGTTCATCTCGCTCCGCCGCTCTGGCATCTATTTTTCCATCCTGACGTTGGCTTTCGCGCAGATGATGTTTGCGATCTCCTACTCCGACCTTGCCGGACGGTTCATCGGAACCACTGTCACCAACGGCGAAACCGGGCTTCAGGTTTACACGAGCGATCCGCAGGTGCTGCTGGGCGCGAATGAGCCGAACGTGCCGCATTTCTTCGGCATCGTGATGCGTGAAAACTTTTGGGAACCGCAAGTCGGCGGCTGGCAGTTCACCTTCAACAACGGGTATTTCTTCTGCGCGATCATCGCGATCCTCGCGTTCTACCTGTCGCTGCGCATTTTCCGTTCGCCCTTTGGCATGATGTTGCGGGCAGTGAAATCAAACCAACAGCGGATGAACTACACCGGGCTGAATTCCCGCCCTTACACGCTGGCGGCGTTTGTGATCTCTGGCATGTATGCCGGATTGGCAGGCGGTCTTCTTGCCTCAATGGACCCGCTTGCGGGGGCGGAGCGGATGCAATGGACAGCCTCTGGCGAGGTCGTTCTAATGACGATCCTCGGCGGCGCGGGCACCTTGATGGGGCCAGTGCTGGGTGCAGGATTCATCAAGTATTTCGAAAACATCTTTTCGAAGATCAACGACAACGTATTGCATGGCTGGTTCAGCTTTCTGCCGGACGGGATCGAGGACTTCGTCGTTACCATCATCCACCCCTTCGTCGGCAAGGGCTGGCACCTGACTCTGGGCCTGCTGTTCATGCTGGTCGTGATTTTCCTTCCGGGTGGACTGGTCGAAGCGGGTCAGCGGATCGGCCGCCTGTTCCGCCGCAAATCCGCTGGCACTTCGGGCGATGACGGAGAGCACGCCCCGAAACAAGCGCCGCACGTGGCTGAGTAAGGAGGATACGGAAATGGGTATTCTTGAAGTCAAAGATGTCGGCAAACGGTTCGGTGGCCTTCAGGCACTCGGGGATGTGAATCTGTCGGTCGCGGAAAATTCGGTTCATGCGATCATCGGGCCAAATGGCGCGGGCAAGTCCACACTACTGAACTGCCTCGTGGGCAAGCTGATCCCGGACACCGGATCGGTCATGTTTGACGGCCAGTCGGTGCTTGGCCGCAAACCACATGAGATCAACCAGATGGGCATCAGCCGCGTGTTCCAGACGCCGGAAATCTTCGGCGACCTGACCGTATTCGAAAACGTGATGATCCCCTGTTTCGCCAAGCGCGACGGATCGTTCCGGATGCACGCCTTCGAAACGGTTTCGCGAGAAACCGACATTGTCGAAAAGGCGCGCGCGATGTTGGATGACGTCAACATGCTCGACAAGATCGACATGACGGCGGCCTCGCTTTCCCGCGGCGACAAGCGGCGGTTGGAAATGGCGATGTGCCTTGCGCAAGACCCGCGCCTGCTGCTGCTTGATGAACCGACCGCTGGCATGGCCCGCGCGGACACCAACAACACCATCGATCTGCTGAAAGAGATCAAAGACAAGCGCGACATTACGATGGCGATCATCGAACATGACATGCACGTTGTCTTTTCGCTGGCCGAGCGGATCACCGTGCTCGCCCAGGGCACGCCGTTGGTTGAGGATACGCCGGAAAACATCAAAGGCCACCCGAAGGTACAAGAAGCCTATCTTGGCCAGGCGCATGGATAAGGGACGCGAAGATATGAACGAAAAACCCGATTTCAGCCGCCACGAGAATAAGGCCGCCACCGCTCCGGCCTATTTTTCGGTCTATGATGTCCACGCCTATTACGGCGAAAGCTATATCGTTCAGGGCGTCAGCTTTAATGTGCATGAGGGCGAAATCCTCGCCCTTCTTGGCCGGAACGGGGCGGGTAAAACCTCAACCCTTCGGGCGATTGCCCGGTTGGATGATCCAGCGCTGACGCATGGGGAAATCTGGCTGGATCACCAGCGCCTGCACGACAAGAAATCCTATGAAGCGGCTGTCGCCGGTATCGGCCTTGTCCCCGAAGACCGCCGCATCATTCCCGGCCTGACGGTTGAGGAGAACCTACAACTCGCCCAGATCGTCGAACCCGTCGGCTGGTCGCTTGATCGTCTTTATGACCTGTTCCCCCGCCTTGGCGAGCGCCGCAAACAAGAAGGCGTGACCCTGTCCGGCGGCGAACAGCAGATGCTTGCCATCGCCCGCGCCCTTGCCCGGTCGATCAAGGTATTGCTGCTGGATGAGCCGTATGAGGGCCTTGCCCCGGTGATCGTCGATGAGATCGAAAAAACGCTCAACATCATCAAAGAACAGGGCATGACCACGGTAATCGTCGAACAGAACGCGATCCGTGCGCTTGAACTTGCCGACCGGGCCGTAATCCTCGACACTGGAAAGGTCGTCTTCGACGGCACCGCAAAAGAGGTGCTGGACAACGAAGAGTTGCGTGCCGAATATCTGGCTATCTGATTTCGCCAGACGCACCGACCTGAGGGACAAGAGAGGCTTCCATGACCGACAAGATTTACCCGCCCGCAGCGGGCTTTGCCGCCAATGCCCATGTGGACAAAGAAAAATACGAAAAGATGTATGCAGCGTCGATCGATGATCCGCACGCATTCTGGGCCGAACATGGCAAGCGTCTGGACTGGATGACGCCCTTCACCAAGGTCAAAAGCGCGGACTTCACGCTCGGCTCTGTAGATATCAAGTGGTTTGAGGATGGAACGCTGAACGTCGCGGCGAACTGTATCGACCGCCACTTGAAAGCCCGTGGCGACCAGACAGCGATCATTTGGGAACCGGATAGCCCCGACACGCCCGCCAAGCACATTACCTACAAGGACCTGCACGAAAACACCTGCCGCATGGCGAACGTGCTGAAAGACCTTGGCGTGACGAAAGGCGACCGCGTCGTGCTTTACCTGCCGATGATCCCGGAGGCGGCCTACGCCATGCTCGCCTGCGCGCGGATCGGCGCGGTTCATTCCATCGTGTTCGCTGGATTCTCACCCGATGCGCTTGGCAATCGGATCAATGATAGCGACGCGAAGGTCGTGATTACCGCGGACGAAGCCCCGCGCGGTGGGCGCAAGACTGCGCTGAAATCAAACACCGACGCCGCGCTGCTGCACTGCAAGGACAAGGTGAAATGCCTTGTCGTCAAACATACCGGCGGCCAGACGACTTGGACCGACGGGCGCGACTACGACTACAACGCGCTGGCCGAAAACGTCCCGGCCGATTGCCCGCCGGAGGAGATGAACGCCGAAGATCCGCTGTTCATCCTCTACACGTCAGGCTCTACTGGGAAACCCAAAGGCGTCGTCCATACGTCCGGCGGGTATCTGACCTACGCCTCAATGACGCATGAGATTGTGTTCGACTATCACGACGGCGATGTATTCTGGTGCACCGCCGATGTCGGTTGGGTCACGGGCCATAGTTATATCATCTACGGCCCGCTGGCGAACGGCGCGACCACGCTGATGTTCGAAGGCGTGCCGACCTACCCCGACGCGTCGCGCTTTTGGCAGGTCTGCGAAAAGCACAAGGTTAACCAGTTCTACACCGCGCCGACCGCGATCCGGGCGCTGATGGGTCAGGGCGACGACTTTGTCACGAAATGCGATCTGTCTGACCTCAAGGTGCTGGGCACTGTGGGTGAACCGATCAATCCAGAAGCGTGGAACTGGTACAACGTCGTCGTCGGCAAGGGCAAAGTGCCCATCGTTGATACATGGTGGCAGACCGAAACCGGCGGTCACATGCTGACCCCCCTGCCCGGCGCGACAGCAGCGAAGCCCGGGTCGGCCACCCTACCCTTCTTTGGGGTTGAACCTGTGATCCTAGACGCGACATCGGGTGAGGAGATTACGGAAACCGAAGCCGAAGGTGTGCTGTGCATCAAGCAATCGTGGCCCGGCCAGATGCGCACCGTTTATGGCGACCATGAGCGGTTCGAGAAAACGTATTTCTCCGACTACAAAGGCTACTATTTCACTGGCGACGGATGCCGCCGGGACAGGGATGGCTACTACTGGATCACCGGGCGTGTCGATGACGTGATTAACGTATCCGGCCACCGCATGGGCACGGCGGAGGTTGAATCTGCTCTCGTCGCGCACGAGAAAGTCGCGGAATCCGCCGTCGTGGGCTATCCGCACGACATCAAGGGGCAAGGCATCTACGCCTACGTGACCTTGATGAACGGGATTGAACCGTCGGAGGAGTTGCGGAAAGAGCTTGAAAAATGGGTCCGCACCGAAATCGGCCCGATTGCCAAGCCTGACCTGATCCAGTGGGCGCCGGGGCTGCCCAAGACACGCTCTGGCAAGATCATGCGTCGGATTCTGCGCAAGATCGCCGAAAACGACTACGGCGCGCTTGGCGATACTTCGACCCTTGCCGATCCGTCGGTGGTGGATGAGTTGATCGAAAACCGTATGAATCGCGGCTAACGCGCTATCATTAACCAAACACCCCGAAGCACCCGCTGGCGAAACACCTGCGGATGCTTCCTTTTTGCGCACTGCAACCCCGACACGTCCCGGATATTGAGACTCCGTGCTTAAAATTCGCACTGCACCACTTCCTTTACTTGACGGAACGTGCGCCGGTCCCTCTACTGGACTCCGCAATCACAAGGCGGAGATCAACTCCGCCCGTCAATAGGGAGAGACGAATGACAAAACGCTTATTCAAAGTGCTGGCGACGAGTGTCGTGCTGGCAACCGGTGCGGTGGGTGCGGCAAGTGCCGCCGAATGTATCGCCCCGGCCAACCCCGGCGGCGGCTGGGATTTCACCTGCCGTCAGATTGGCAAAATCATGTTTGACATCGGTGCTGTCGACCAGCCGGTGCAAGTCACCAACATGCCGGGCGCCGGCGGCGGTCTGGCCTACGGTAACGTGGTCAACGAACGCGGCGACGACCCCGATCTGATTGTCGCGGCGTCTTCTGCAACAACGACGCGCCTTGCGCAAAACGCCTATGCGGGCATGACGGCCGACCAAGTTCGCTTCGTCGGTGCAATCGGCGCGGACCCCGGCATCATCGCAGTGGCTGCCGATAGTGACTATCAGTCGCTGAACGATCTTATTGACGCGATCAAGGCCGATCCCGGCTCGGTCGCTTTCGCTGGTGGCTCTGCCGTTGGCGGGTTCGACCACATGAAACCACTTATGATACTGCAAGAAGCGGGCTTCACCGACATCACCGCCGTCAAATATATCGGCGTTGACGGTGGCGCGGATGCCATCACCCAAACGGTGGGCGGCTTCACCCAAGCGATGACCGGCGATATGTCCGAGGTCGTCAGCTTTCTTGAAAACGGCGACATCCGCGTGCTGGCGGTGCTGACCGAAGAACGCGTGCCGGGCTTTGACGACATCCCAACAGCGAAAGAGCAAGGCTACGACGTTGTGGCGGTGAACTGGCGCGGCCTTTACGTGCCGAAGGGCATCAGCGACGAGCGGTTCCAGGAATGGGCCGACAAGTTGCAGCAGGTCGCTGACAGCGAAGAATGGGCGCAGGCGATGAAAGACAACGGCCTTGCCCCGTTCACCAAAGTCGGCGGCGACTTCCAGTCCTATGTTGACGGGCTGGTGGCGGACATCGCTGAAATGTCGAAAGCGCTGGGGGTCACCCAGTAATGGCCTCAGACCGTATTTTCGGTCTGATCGCCCTGATCACGGCAGTCGCGTATCTCGCGGCTGCCACACAGATTCAGATAAACCAGTTCTCTGGCGAATGGCTGCCCAAGCTGTTTCCGCTGATGATCGGCGGTGTGGCGGCGATCTGTTCGCTGGTGATGGTTTTCAAACCGGACCCTGATCCGGACTGGCCAGCGTCCCGCACGTGGTTGTCCATGGGCGTGGCAGTGCTGGTGCTGGCGATCTACGCCGTGCTGCTGACGCCGCTGGGCTTCATCCTGCCCACGATCTTCGCCGCCGGTATCCTCAGCTATCAGATCTCGCCCCGTGCCGGACCCGCCGCGATCTCGGGCCTCGGGCTGTCGCTGGGGCTGTTCGTGTTGTTCAAATACGCCCTCGGTCTGGGCAATATCGTTGCCTACCGCATTCCGACCCCGGAAAAGCTGTGGAACGCGATATCCATTCTCATTCCGTTCGTGGGGCACTGATATGGACATCCTTGCGAATCTCAGCTTGGGCTTCGGCATCGCGTTGTCGCCTTACACTCTATTCCTGGCGGTCTGCGGCTGCTTTTTGGGCACGATCATCGGCGCGCTGCCGGGGCTCGGCCCCTCAAACGGTGTCGCAATCCTGATCCCGATTACGTTTACCATGGGCCTCGATGCCACAAGCGCGCTGGTGCTGATGACATCAGTCTATTACGGCGCCATGTACGGCGGGCGGATCAGCTCGATCCTGCTGAATATCCCCGGCGACGAGCCGGCACTGATGACGACGCTCGACGGTTATCCGATGGCCAAAGCGGGCCGCGCCGGCGATGCGCTGGTGCTATCGGGCGTCGCGAGCTTTGTCGGCGCGTTACTGGCCACGATCGGGCTGATGCTGCTGGCGCCGTCGCTGGCCCGCGTGGCCTTCCTGTTCGGCCCGGCCGAGTATTTCGCGCTTTACCTGCTGGCCTTCTGCACGCTCGGCGGGATGGCTTCGAACAATCAGGCCAAGTCAGCGCTCGCCGCTTGCATCGGTCTCGGCATCGCGATGATCGGTGTCGACAGTTCCTCGGGCCTGCCGCGCATGACCGGGGGCAACCTGCATCTTTACGACGGCATCGACTTTCTGGTCGCCATCGTCGGCCTCTTCGCCATCGCCGAGGTGTTCTTCTTCATCGAAAGCCACGGGGCGGGATCGTCCATCGGGGTCAAGCTCGACAAGGTGCGTATTCCTTGGAAGGACATCATGTCGACGAAATGGACGATGTTGCGCGCCTCAGGCGTCGGCTTTGTCGCCGGTATCTTGCCGGGTGCGGGGGCATCGCTCGGGTCATTCATGGCCTACATGTCGGAAAAATCCATCGCCGGTGAAAAGGGCGGCTTCGGCACCGGGGTTCCCAAGGGCATCGCCGCGCCAGAGGCTGGCAACAACGCTGCCGCCGGTGGCGCGCTGGTTCCGATGTTAACCCTCGGCGTGCCCGGCTCGGGCACCACCGCGGTGCTACTGGCGCTGCTGATGACGCTGAATATCACCCCCGGCCCGACCCTGTTCACCGAGCGGCCAGAGGTCGTCTGGGGTCTGATCGCATCACTTCTCATCGCCAATTTCGTGCTGCTGGCGATGAACGTGCCGATGGTAAAAATCTTCGTCAAAGTGCTGTCGGTGCCCGCCTGGATCCTGCTGCCGGGGGTCACGATGATCTCGTTCGTCGGCATCTATTCCCTGTCCGGCAGCTATTTCGACCTGTTGCTGATGATCGGCTTCGGCGTGCTGGGTTATTTCCTGCGCAAGCTGGATATCCCGACTGTGCCGGTAATTCTGGGCATTCTGCTGGGCGGCAACATGGAGGATGCGCTGCGTCGTGCCATGACCCTGTCCGACGGCGACGTAACCTACCTTTTCTCAAGCTGGATCGCCACTGGCCTGTGGATCGCGGCAATTGCCGGGTTCGTCGCGCCGATGTTCTTGCGCAACATTTTAAAGAAGCCCCAACGTGTCACAGACTGACAAAATTCGCGTATTGGTGCCAAGCGGCGCGCTCGGCCTGAACTACGACAAGGTCGCCTTGGAACGCGGGCTGTCGATGACGCCTGACATCATCGCGATTGATGGCGGATCAACCGATTCCGGCCCGGCCTATCTGGGCGAAGGGGTGTCGAAATACTCCCGCTCGTCCACCAAGATCGAATGGCGCGGTTTGATTGAGGCGCGGGCGAAGGCGGGCATCCCTCTTGTCATCGGCACCGCAGGCACTTGCGGCACGGACAGTGCGGTTGACTGGATGCTCGACATCACCCGCGAAATCGCCCGCGATCTGGGGCAGACGCCGAAAATCGCGGTGCTGCGAAGCTCCCAACCGCCGGACTCGATTGCCGCCGCGATGGGGAATGGCCGCGTCACACCCCTGCCCCACGCGCCAGAGGTGACGGAGGACAGCATCCGCACCTGCACCAACATCGTCGCCCTTGCCGGGGCGGAGCAGATTACCAAGGCAATCGAAACCGGCGCCGACATCATCATCGCGGGCCGCACAACCGATACGGCGATTATCGCGGCACTGCCGCTGATGCACGGCTGTCACGCGGGCGCGGCGTGGCACGGGGCGAAGGTCGGCGAGTGCGGCGCGCTTTGTGCGACGAAACCGCAATCGGGAGTCATCCTGATCGACTTTGACGCGGACGGGTTCACCGTCACCCCGATGGCCGACGGCGCGAAGGCATCCCCGCACACGGTTTCCGCCCATATGCTCTACGAAAACAGCGACCCGTTCATCCTTTACGAACCGGGCGGGCATCTTGACGTGACCGCCGCCCACTATGCCGCTATCGACGACAAAACCGTTCGGGTCACAGGATCTCAATGGGTGCCGTCCGACCGCTACACGGTCAAGCTTGAAGGCGCGCGGCGCGCCGGGTTCCAATGCGTGCTGATGGTGCTGTTGCGTGATCCGCACTACGTCGCCAACGCCGCCGACTGGGCGGCCGACATTGAACAGAAATGCCGCGCAAAGGTTGAGGATCGGCTGGCTTTGTCCCCCGATGATTACAGCGTTGAACTCCGCCTAATCGGGCAAAGTGCGAGCTTTGGCGCACTTGAAACTCGCGCGGGGGACGCGCCCGAAATCGGCGTGCTTGGCATCGTGACGGCCAAAACCGAAGCACTCGCGATGGAGATTGGCAAGGTGCTGAACCCCTACCTGCTGCACCACCCGTTGACGGTGGAAGAGGAACAACCGACCTTCGCGTTTCCGTTCTCGCCCGCCGAACTCAATCGGGGGGCCATCTACGAATTCGCCCTTAATCACGTGCTTGAACTGTCTGACCCGATGGACGCCTTCACGCTTGAGGTGCACGAGGGTGCCTGAGCTTCGTCGGATCGTCGAAAAAGTCCGCAGCAAGAACGCGGGGCCTTTTTGGCTAACCGTCGATCTGTTCTGCGGCACGCCTGACGCCTTCGCGCAAGTCTGCGACGGGCTATCGACCGAGCGTGTCGCAACCGTGTTCCAGACCGATGCGGCGGACATCAAGCGTTTTGAAATCCCGTCGCTGAACGTCGTGAAGTTCAGCCTGCCCCGCCCCGCCGTTCAGGGGGCCATCACCGACCGCGATATGCACGGCGCCTCTTGGGCCGCACTGCTGGGTGAGGTAGAGGTGAACTGACTCCAACCCGCCAAGTAAAAGGGTGATCCAGTGCAGGTCGTTCTTACCACGCTGCTGATCGGGGTTGTCGGCGCGGTTCTGGCTTGGGTCATCGGCGCGCCCGCCCCTTTTTTGACTGGCCCGGCTGCGCTCGTTTCGCTGGCTGGTGTGTTCGGTGTGACCTGCCGCATTCCGACCGCTCTGCGGGATGCGTGTTTCCTGCTGATCGGAATCACCCTCGGCTCCTCCGTCACGCCAGAGGTTCTGTCCGCCGCCCGTGCTTGGCCGATCAGCCTGATCGGGATGTGCGCCGGCGTTGCGGTCATCATGTATGCGGGCAGCGTGATGTTCCAACGCGTGTTTGGCTTTGACCGTAACACCGCGCTGCTGGCCTCAAGCCCCGGTCATCTGTCCTATGTGCTGAGTTTCAGTACCGATATCGGTGCGAATACCGCTGTCATCTCGGTCATCCAATCCATGCGCGTGCTGATCCTGACGCTGATGGTGCCGATCCTGATTGGCCTGCTGACCGACGCGGATATGACGTTGCAGATCCGGGTCGGGGAGTCGCTATCTTTGCTTCACCTCGGCCTGCTCGCCGCGATGTCCTTCATCGTCGGCCTCGTGATGCTGCGGCTGAGGGTTCCGGCGGCGTTTCTGCTGGCAGGGATGATCTGTTCGGGCATTGGGCATAGCACCGGGCTAACCCCCGGCGTGGTGATGCAGCCCTTATCCATCGCGGCGTTTGTCATCATGGGCACGTTGATCGGCACGCGATTCAGCGGCGTAACCCCCGGCATGCTGCGCCACGCGGCGATTGGTGGATTTGCCCTGACCTTTGTGGGTTTGCTAATATCCTTCGGCGTAGCGATCCTGCTGTCGAAACTGACGGGGATTTCAACGGTCGACATGCTGATCGGCATTGCGCCGGGTGGGCTGGAAACAATGGTGGCGATGGGCGCGATCCTTGGCGCGGACCCGGCCTTTGTCGCGATCCATCATGTGATGCGGCTGCTGTTTCTAAGCGTTTACGTGCCAGCGGTGCTTGCGCTGAAAAGATCAGGCAGACGCGCCCGGTAAAGGGTCTCGCGCCACCTGAACACTCTTACACAATATACTGATAACAAATCGTAACTCGTGACCGCGCTAAAAGCGGATGCGCTTTTCCGTCTCACCGTCGAAAACCATGACATGCCCGGTGTCAAAGCGCATACTGACGGTGTCGCCTTCGTTAGACCGTTCGTCGCCGCGTTCCTCAACCACGATTTTCTCGCCGGTTTCGGACATCAGATACACGTAGGACACGCCGCCAAGCGATTCACTCAGATCGACGGAGTGGGTTTTGCCCGCGCGATCAACCTCAATATGCTCGGGGCGCACGCCGATCGTGACGCTTCGGCCCACATGATCGGCAGGCAGTTTCACCGGAACGGTTGTCTGAAGCGCGGGCACGTCGATACCGCCCTCTTTCACCACGCCATTCAAGAAGTTCATCGCAGGTGAGCCGATAAAACCAGCAACGAACTTGCTGTCCGGGTCGCGATAAAGTTCCATCGGCGCACCGACCTGTTCGATATAACCCGCGCGCAGGACGACGATCTTATCGGCCAGCGTCATCGCTTCAACCTGATCGTGCGTCACATAGATCATCGTCGCGCCGATTTCCTTGTGCAGACGCGCGATTTCAACGCGCATCTCAACCCGCAATTCGGCGTCAAGGTTCGACAGGGGTTCGTCAAACAAGAAAACCTCCGGCCCGCGAACAATCGCGCGGCCAATCGACACCCGCTGACGCTGACCACCGGATAAGGCGGCAGGTTTGCGCGACAGGTAGTCATCAAGCTTCAGAATACGGCTCGCCTCCCCCACTTTCTGGTCGATCTCGGATTTCGGATGGCCGTTCATCTTCAGGCCAAAACCCATGTTTTCCTTCACCGTCATATGCGGATAAAGCGCGTAGGTCTGGAACACCATCGCCACGCCCCGCTGCGCCGGGTCCATATGGGTCACGTCGCGCGAACCGATGCTGATCGTGCCTTCGGTCGTTTCCTCAAGCCCCGCGACCATTCGCAGAAGCGTCGATTTCCCGCAGCCCGACGGTCCGACGAAAACGCAGAACTCTCCGTCTTCGATTTGCAAGTCGACACCGTGGATAACCTGCACGTCGCCGTAGCGTTTGATGACGTTGCCTAGCGTAACACCTGACATAGTTTAGACCCCTATTGTCTCTGATTTCTGATGATCCGGAAAACGCCAACTTTGCGCTTCTTCGGCAATGTTCTTTGCAGTGGCGGACAGGTCCGGCACCAGTTTTTCCATCTCGGCCAAATTGGTCCGCGTGGTGGAGCTTGTAACAGACAACCCGCCAAGCACCCGTCCCCGCGGGGTCAGGATCGGCACGGCCACACAAATGATGCCGGGTTCATGTTCTTCCCGGTCAAACCCGTATCCGTTGCTGCGGATTTCCTTCAACTCTGCCCGCAGCGCGTCCGAGCCCGAGAGTGTTCCCGGCGTAAACTTGTGAAACGACTGCTGCGAAATGACGCCGTCGAGCATGGCGTCATCCAGAAACGCCATCATCGCCTTGCCGACGCCAGTGCAATAAGCCGGGCCGACTTTGCCCGCCTCTGAATACATCTCAATCGGTTGGGCGGCGTTTCGCTTATCAACGTAAAGCACCTGCGCGTGGTCTAGCTGCGCCAGATGCACGGTTTCACCGAGTTTGCGGCTAAGGCCATCCAGATACGGTCGCGCAATGGGGGCGAGCGATGATTGCGCCCATGCCGCATGGGCAAGGCGCATTAAACGGACGCCGGGCGCGTAGGTTTGGCGTTCTGGATCGTAAGCCAACATCCCTTGATCGGTCAGTGTTTGCACGAATCGGAACAGCGTTGCCTTGGGATATTCAGAAGCCGCCAACAGCTCAGAAAATCGCACGGGGGCACCATGTGCCGCGACTTGATCAAGCACGCGCAACGCCTTGCCTACAGTGCCTCCTCCGGCATTTTGAGCCATCTGTATCCTCCCTTATCGCGCCGCGCTTCGCCATCAGGTTGTGATCGGTGTTACGCTTGAACGATGTTGACAAGCATAGGAGAGTCGCGGTTTAGTATCAATAAGCAAAACCGAGTTTCACATATTGGAACTCAAATCGACTGGAAGCACTAGGGAGGAACACCATGCATTCCATCATGAAAGCGTCCGTTGCGGCGCTTGCGACTGCTGCTACGATGGCGACCGGCGCATTTGCTGAAAGCCATCAACTCAGCGGTGATCTGAAAATTTTCCTTGATACATCCAACCCCGCACCCCGGGCGACGATGGAAGCGATGATCGCTGACTTTCAGGAAATGCACCCGGACCTGAACATCGAAACCACGGTGATCGACCGTGAGGCGTATAAGACGCAAATCCGCAACTTCCTGACCGCCGACGCGCCTGACGTGGCAACGTGGTATGCGGCCAACCGGATGAGCCCCTACGTGTCGGCCGGTCTGTTCGAAGACGTCTCTGACCTTTGGGAAGAACCCGAGATCGCGGAAAACCTCGCCTCGACCAAAGGTGCGATGACCATCGACGGCAAGCAGTGGGGCGTGCCCTATACCTACTACCAGTGGGGCATCTACTACCGTAAAGACATCTACGAAGAGCTGGGCCTGACGGAGCCTGCAAACTTTGAAGAGATGAAGGCCAACTGTCAGGCGATCATCGATTCAGGCCGCAAGTGCTACACGATCGGGACCAAGAACTACTGGACCGCTGGCGGTTGGTTTGACTACCTCAACATGCGCACCAACGGCTTTGACTTCCACATGGAACTGGCCCGTGGCGAAATCCCGTGGACCGATGACCGCGTGCGTCAAACCTTCGCCAACTGGCGCGAGCTTCTGGACATGGGCGCGTTCGTTGACAACCACCAGTCCTATAGCTGGCAGGAATCGCTGCCCGCGATCGTGTCCGGCGAAGCGGCTGCGATCCTGAAAGGCAACTTTGCCGTGGCGCCGCTGCGCGAAGCTGGTCTGGACGATAGCAAGCTCGACTTCTACCAGTTCCCGGCGATCAACCCGGATGTCGAACTGGCCGAAGACGCGCCGACCGATACGTTCCACATCCCGGCGAACGCGTCGAACAAAGACAACGCGCGCGAATTCCTGCGTTTTGTGGTGTCGTCCAACGTGCAGACCGAAATTAACAACGGTGAAAACCTTGGCCAACTGCCGGTCAACGCTGGCGCGTCTGTCGATGACGACAAGTTCCTGAACGAAGGCTTCGAGATGCTTTCATCCAACAGCCCCGGCGGTGTTGCGCAGTTCTTTGACCGCGACTTCCCGGCGGAAATGGCAGCCGAAGCGATGCAGGGTCTTCAAGAGTTCATGGTCTTCCCTGACAACCTCGACGACATCCTGAACCGTCTCGAGTCCGTCCGCGAGCGGGTTTACCAGTAATCTGATCCTGGGTCGGGCGTCCCCCCGGGCGCCCGGCCTGCCCTTTCGACCCATTCGCCAGCCCATTTCCGATGGGTTGCCGTATGTGCCGCACCACCGAGGAGACGTGTCGATGACAACTGCCCCCCCCGTCGTGACCCCTACCGCTTCTTCAGAGCGCGGCTGGTACAAGCGAAACGAAATCGCGATCACGCCGTGGCTGTTCCTGGCCCCGGCGATCCTGTTCTTCGCGGTCTATGTGATCTGGCCGATCTACCAAAGCTTCGTGGTGTCCTTTTACGCATGGGATGGTCTGGGCGAGGCACGCTATGTCGGCATGTCGAACTACGTCGAACTGACCGGCGACTCCGCGTTCGAAGTCTCGCTCTGGAATAACCTCAAATGGCTGGTGCTCTATCTCCTGGCGATTCCCGGCGGTCTATTCATCGCGCTGTTCCTGAACCAGACGGTCCGGGGCATCCGCATTTACAAATCGCTGTTCTTCTTCCCCTTCGTGATCTCGCAAGTGGTCGTCGGCCTCGTCTTTTCGTGGTTCTACCTACCGAATGAAGGGTTGTTTAATAGCATCATTGGCTTTTTCGGAATGGGTCCGATTAACGTGCTAGGCGATCCGACGCTGGCGACCTACGGGATCATCGCCGCGGGCCTTTGGCCGCAGACCGCTTATTGCATGATCCTCTACCTCACCGGCCTCAACGCCGTAGACCCCGAGCAAGTCGAAGCGGCACGCCTTGATGGTGCCAAAGGCTGGAAGATGCTGTGGTATGTCATCATTCCGCAGCTAAAGCCCGCGACCTTCATCGCCTTCGTCGTGACGATCATCGGTGCGCTGCGGTCGTTTGACCTGATTTCGATCATGACAGGCGGTGGCCCGTTCGGTCAGACCCGCGTCCTGTCGTTCTATATGTTCGAGAAAGCGTTGTCTGAATACGGCTTCCGCATGGGATATGGCGCGGCTATCGCTGTTGTCCTGTTCCTTATCATGCTAATTTTCATCGCCTACTTCCTGTGGTCGATGTGGAAAGAAGAGAAGGTGCGCTAAGATGTTCCCAACACCCATTGAGAAGACATCCCGCTCCTGGCAACTGACCTATCAGTCGCTGATCCCGGTCGCTCTGATCATGTGGCTGCTGCCGTTGATCGCAGTCGCCATCTTCTCGGTCAAGCCAGCGACGGACTTCACCCAAGGCAACTACTGGGGTCTCCCCGGATCGTTTGAGGCGTTCAGCAACTACGGCCAGGTGTTCTTCAACTCCGACATGCCGCGCTACATGTTGAACTCGGTCCTGATTACCGTCCCGACGGTGATCGGCGCGGTCGCGCTGTCCTGCCTCGCGGGGTTTGCCCTTGGCATCTACAAGTTCCGCTCGAACATCTGGATCTTCTTCCTGTTCGTCGCGGGCAACTTCGTGCCGTTCCAAATCCTGATGGTTCCGGTGCGTGACCTGACGCTCGACATGGGGCTCTACAACACAAAAACCGGGCTAGTCCTGTTCCACGTCGCGTTTCAAACCGGGTTTTGCACCCTCTTCATGCGGAACTTCATCCGCGCGCTGCCTTACGAGTTGATCGAAGCCGCGCGCGTCGAAGGCATCGCGGAATGGCGCATCTTCTGGTATGTCGTGCTGCCATTGATGAAGCCGGCTATCGCAGCGCTTGCGGTTCTGATCTTCACCTTCATCTGGAACGACTATTTCTGGGCGGTAGTGTTGACACAGGGCGCGGAAAGCCAGCCCGTCACCGCAGGGATCACCAGCTTTAACGCGCAATTCAGGGCGGCCTACCACCTGATGAGCGCCGGATCGATCGTCGCAGCCCTTCCACCGGTTGCCATGTTCTTCCTCATGCAGAAACACTTCATCGCAGGCCTCACGCTGGGCGCCGTAAAGTAAGTAAATAATGACTCAGACCTATCGACTTGATGATGGCCACCAGACACTTGTGCTGGCGGCCCGCCGCGAAAGGCTGCCCGAAGTGGTGTATTGGGGTGCACCCCTGCCGGGTGACGAAGACCTGATGGCGCTTCACGCGGCACACGCCTTGGACGTGACGGGCGGAATGCTGGATGAAAACCCGGATCTCAGCCTGTCACCCGAGGCCAGCCGCACCTTCCCAGGCCAACCCGGCCTGATCGTGCGCGACACGGACGGCACGCCGTTGTTGCCGAAGTTCTGCTTTGAAAGCGTTGAGAACGGCAAAGACCTTACGCTGCGCTACACAGACGCGGACAACGCGATGACGCTGGTCTTCGATTTCGTGACGGACCCGGAAACCAGCATCATCACCGCGCAAACAACGCTTGAGGCGACCCGGCCCGTGCACCTGCACTGGCTGGCCGCGCCGGTCTTTCCCGGTCCGCAGCAATCGGACGAGATGATCGACGTCACAGGCCGCTGGTGCGGAGAGTTTCAGTTGAACCGCACCGCATGGTCCCCCGGCATCCGCTACCGCGAAAACCGCACTGGCCGCACCGGGCACGAACATTTCCCCGGCCTGATCGTCCCCTGCACCGGTGCGACGAATACGAAGGGCGAGGCCTATGCCTTCCATTACGGCTGGTCTGGTGGCCACCGGATGATCGCCGAGGAACTCCCCGACGGACGCCGCCAGATCCAATGGGGCCACGCCGCCCGGATGGAGACGGAGGCCGCAATCCGTTTCCAGACCGCACCGCTTTACCTGACCTATTCGCAGACCGGCCTCAACGGCTGCGCCATCGCATTCCAGCGCCACCTGCGCGACCGGATCGTCGCGTGGACCAAACCCGGCGCGCCCCGCCCCGTCCATTACAACTGCTGGGAGGCGGTCTATTTCGATCACAAGCTCGATACCCTCAACGACATCGCAACCCGCGCCGCCGATCTTGGCGCGGAACGCTTCGTGCTGGATGACGGCTGGTTCGGCAACCGCGACGACGACACCCGCGCCCTTTCGGATTGGGAGGTCGACCCTCGCAAATATCCCGACGGCCTGCACCCGCTGATCGACCATGTACACAGTCTGGGGATGAGCTTCGGCATCTGGTTCGAGCCGGAAATGATAAACCCCGACAGCGATCTGCATCGCGCCCATCCCGACTGGGCGCTCGGCAGCGCCGATCAAACGCTTGGCCGCCAGCAAAAGGCGCTCAACATGGCGCTGAAAGAGGTGCGGGATTTCATCTATGAACGGATGGCCACGATCCTGCGCGATCACCCCATCGACTACATCAAGTGGGACCATAACCGCGTCCTGCCCGCGCCGGATGCGGCGCAGACGCGCGGCTCCTACCGGCTGATCGACCGGCTGCGCGAGGAATTCCCGACCGTGGAGATCGAAAGCTGTGCCTCCGGCGGCGGACGTATCGACTTTGGCATCCTGTCCCGCACCCAGCGGATTTGGCTCTCTGACAGCAACGACGCGCTGGAACGGCTGAAGATGCAGCACAACGCCGCCCTCTTCCTGCCAATGGCGGTCACCGGAAGCCATGTCGGCCCACGCCGCTGCCACACCTCCGGGCGCACCCTGCCGATGGCCTTCCGCGCGTGGGTCGCTGCCCAGCGCCACATGGGCTTTGAAATGGACCCCCGCGAGTTGACAGAAGATGAGGCTAAAACCCTCAAGACCATCACGCAATGGTGGAAAGACAACCGCGACTGGCTCTATCGCGCTGACATTCTGCGCCTTGACAGCCCGGATGCGGCGGTGCTCGCCGAACAGCAAATGGCCCCCGATGCCTCCCGCTTTGTGACGTTCGTTGGCAAGGCCAACACCAGCACCCAGATCGCACCGCGCCCGCTGCGCCTGACCGCACTCGACCCGAAGGCGACCTACCGGATCGACCTCGTGAACCGCGACGAACTCTCCACCCTGTCACGCGGCACTCCCGCGCTCAAAACCGGGCCGATCGAACTTTCCGGTGCTTACCTTATGCATAACGGGATCACCCTCCCGTGGAGCTTCCCCGAATCCATGTGGGTTCTTGAAGGCACCAAGCTATGATTTCATCTTGCCATAAATACTCAAATTCTGCCGACCGCGACGGGGACAAGGGCTATCCGGCTATACTTGCGCTATGCCACCCATTCGTGATCCACACGCGATCCATACACTCTTTATCGACCTTCGGAGGACTCATCTGATGACCCGAACTGCCACCTTCCACGACCTCTCAGGCGCGTCGGTTTACATCACCGGCGGAGGCTCTGGCATTGGGGCCGCGCTGACCGATGGCTTTCTTGAACAAGGGGCCAAGGTCGCTTTTGTCGGCCGCTCAGACGCCACAGCGTTCTGCGATGAAATGGCTGAAAAACACGACGGCAATCGCCCGCATTTCATGCCCTGCGACATCACTGACATCGCCGCGCTGAAGGCGACGATTGACGAAGCAACCGAACGCCACGGCCCCCTGAAAGCGCTTGTAAACAACGCCGCGAACGACGCCCGCCATTCTGCGAATGAGGTGGATGAGACGTTTTGGACCAAAATGCTCGACATCAACCTCAAGGCCTATTTCTTTGCCTGTCAAGCCGCCGCACCGACGATGCGCAAAGCGGGTGGCGGGTCGATTATCAATTTCTCTTCAATCAGTTACATGATGGGCAACGCGGGTTATCCACTGTATACGATGGCGAATTCCGGCATCAATGGCCTCACCCGGTCGCTCGCCCGCGAATTCGGCCCCGACCACATCCGCGTCAACGCGCTCGCCCCCGGTTGGGTTCTGACGCAGAAACAAAAGGATATGTGGGTGACGGAAGAAGGCCTCGCCGCCCATCTCGCCCGTCAATGCCTGCCCGATCCGCTAGAGCCGCGCGACATCGTCGATGGCGTTCTTTTTCTCGCCTCGAACACCTCAAAAGCGATGACCGGCCAAGCCCTGGTCATTGACGGAGGCGTGGTGGTGACCGGATGACGGACAGCGCGACGACATATGCCGACTGGATCGCGGTCGATTGGGGGTCATCAAACCTGAGGGCATGGGCGATGACGGTGTCTGGCACCCATATCGCATCCGCAGAGTCCGCACACGGCGCCGGAACCTTGGCGCGCGAGGCGTTTGAAGCCGCCCTGCTCGACCTCATCACCCCTTGGCTTTCGGCGGAAAAAACGTCGGTCATCGCCTGCGGCATGGTCGGATCGCGGCAGGGTTGGGTTGAGGCACCGTATGCCACCACCCCTTGCCCCGCACTATCCGGCAATCTTGTGAAAGCACCGGTGTCCCACCCACAAGTCGATGTGTTTGTCATTCCAGGTATTCGACAGACATCCCCCGCCGATGTAATGCGCGGTGAGGAAACGCAGATCGCCGGGTTCCTCGCGCTGAATCCCAACTGGGACGGAGTCATCTGCCTGCCCGGCACTCATACGAAATGGGCCCATGTCAGCGCAGGAGAAGTCGTTAGCTTTCAGACGTTCCTGACCGGAGAGTTGTTCGCGACCATTTCAAAGCAAACCGTCCTGCGCCACACGGTCGCCGCCGATGGCTGGAACGACGATGCCTTCCACGACGCCCTGTCCAACACAATAAGCAAGCCCGAGCAAATCGCCGCGCGATTGTTTTCCCTTCGCGCGGAAAGCCTGCTGAACGACCTTGACGGTGCCTCCGCCCGCGCCCGCCTATCCGGAACGTTGATCGGGGCAGAGCTCGCCGCCGCCCGCCCCTACTGGCTTGGCCAACAGGTTGCCATTCTGGGGGCGCAATCGCTTGCCGAAACCTACAAAAAAGCGCTGGAAACCCAAGGGGTTCCGATAACTCTTGTCGACGCGAGCCGCATGACACTCGCCGGGCTTTCCACCGCCTACAGCCAGCTAAAGGAAACCGCATGAGCCGCCCGTTGATCGCCATTCTGCGCGGGGTCGAACCGCATGAGGCCACAGAGATTTGCGGCGCAATCATCGACGCCGGAATTGACCGGATCGAGGTTCCGCTGAACTCTCCCAATCCGTATCAAAGCATTAAGGCGATGGCCGACGCCTTTGGCAACGACGCCCTGATCGGCGCAGGCACGGTGCTGACCGCCGATGCAGTGACCGAGGTTGGCCGCGCCGGTGGCAAGCTGATCGTGTCGCCGAATTTCGACGCCGGGGTTATCAAGGCGACCAAGGCCGCGGGGATGCAGAGCTTTCCCGGTGTGCTCAGCCCGACGGAATGTTTCGGCGCCCTTCAGGCGGGGGCCGATGGCCTGAAGATTTTCCCCGCCAACCTGCTTGGCGTCGCGGGGCTGAAGGCGATCCGCGCGGTGCTGCCGTCCGAAACACCCGTCTACGTCGTTGGCGGCGCGGGTCCGGGCAACTTCGCCGAATGGGTCGCAGCCGGGGCCAGCGGGTTCGGCATCGGCGCGTCGCTTTACACACCCGACAGCAGTGTCGCGGATGTCGCAGCCCGGACGCGCGATATCGTCGCCGCCTATGATGAGGCTTTGAAATGATCCACGACGCACGCGTTTGCGCCTTGGGCGAAGGGCCGCTTTGGCATCCCTTGCGCGCGGAGCTTTTCTGGTTCGACATCCTCGGCCATCGTTTGCTCGCCGACGGGCGAGAATGGCAGTTCGACAGCTACGTTTCCGCCGCGGGTTGGGTGGACGACTCCACGCTGCTATTCGCCTCCGACCGCGCCCTCAGCCGCTTTGATATCGAAAGCGGAGAGCACGACACGGTCTGCCGGCTTGAGGCTGATAACCCGATCACTCGTTCCAACGATGGCCGCGCCGATCCGTGGGGCGGCTTTTGGATTGGCACGATGGGGATCAACGGTGAAAAGGACGCAGGCGCGATTTACCGCTACTACAAGGGTGAATTGCGAACCCTGTTCGCACCGATCACGATTTCCAACGCGATCTGCTTTTCGCCGGATGGGGATTATGCCTATTTCACCGACACGCCAACGCAGAAAATCATGCGGGTGAGGCTCTCTGAACCCGACGGCTGGCCGGAGCGTGAGCCCGAAGTCTGGCTTGACCTCAGCGATACAAACTGGCGCCCGGACGGGGCTGTCGTGGATGAAAAAGGCAACGTCTGGAACGCGCAATGGGGCGGGTTCCGGGTGGCATGCTACAGCCCGAACGGTCAGTTTTTAAATGCCGTTGCCTTCCCCGCCGGACAATCAAGCTGCCCTGCCTTTGGTGGTGCGGACCTCAATAAGCTCTTTTGCACCTCTGCCGCGACTGGCCTCAGCGACGATGACCTTGCAAAGCAGCCCGACGCGGGCAAAACTTTCGTAACCCCCGTCGATGCCAAGGGGCAGAGAGAACATCAGGTCATCCTATGAAACGAACGCTCGGCGTTTGCTACTACCCTGAACACTGGCCGGAAGAACGCTGGGCGCAGGACGCGGCCCAAATGGTCGAGATCGGCCTGACTTGGGTGCGGATCGGTGAATTCGCGTGGTCGCGGCTGGAACCGGCACCGGGCGATCTGCAATTCGACTGGCTCGACAGCGCGATTGAGATTTTGGGCGACGCCGGCCTACGCGTCGTGCTTGGCACGCCGACGGCGACCCCGCCCCGCTGGATGCTCGACAAGCATCCTGACATGCTGGCGCTGGATGAAAACGGCCATCCGCGAAAGTTCGGATCGCGCCGTCACTATTGTTTCAGCCACGAAGGCTACCGCAAGGAAAGCCGCCGGATCACGCGCCTGCTTGCCGAACGCTACGGCGCGAACCCGCATGTCGCCGCGTGGCAGACGGATAACGAATATGGCTGCCACGACACGGTGTTAAGTTACTCCGACGCCGCGCGGAACGCGTTTCAGGATTGGCTTGCCCGGCGGTATCAATCGCCGGACGCGCTGAACCGCGCTTGGGGTAATGTATTCTGGTCGATGGAATACGACAGGTTTGACCAGATCGACCTGCCAAATCAAACGGTGACGGAGGCCAACCATCCGCATCAGCTCGCCTTTCGGCGCTTCAGTTCCGATCAGGTGATCGCCCTCAACAAAATTCAGGTGGATGAGATCCGCGCCCATTCTGACGCGCCGATCCTGCACAACTACATGGGCCGGGTGACGGATTTCGATCACTACGCGATGGGCCGAGACCTCGATATCGCGACGTGGGACAGTTATCCGATCGGGTTCCTCAGCGACCGACTGGAAGCGTCGGACGACCACAAGGCGCGGTTTCTGCGCCAAGGTGATCCGGACATGCAGGCCTTTCACCACGACCTTTACCGCACCGTCGGCAAGGGGCGCTGGTGGGTCATGGAACAACAGCCCGGCCCGGTGAATTGGGCGCCCTATAACCCGGCGCCGCTGCCCGGCATGGTCCGCCTTTGGACGTGGGAAGCGTTCGCCCATGGGGCGGAGGCTGTGTGTTATTTCCGTTGGCGGCAGGCTCCGTTTGGGCAAGAGCAGATGCACGCAGGACTGCTCCGCACGGATGGGGAGCCCGCCCCGGCGCTGGACGAACTGGCCGAGATCAAGCGAGAGATTGAGGCCCTACCCGATGTTGGAACCGGGAAAGCTGATGTTGCGCTGATCTTAGATTACGAGTCGTGCTGGGCGTGGGAGGCGCAACCGCAAGGCGCGGATTTCAATATGTTCCGCCTCGCCCTTAGCGCCTATCGCGCATTGCGTCAGTGCGGGCTATCGATTGATATTTTGCCACCCGACACCACCGATCTGTCCGCCTACAAGCTGGTGCTCGCGCCCGGTTTGATGACCATTCCCGATGCGCTTCGCAACGCGCTTGCAGCCTTCGAAGGTACCGCGCTGATCGGGCCGAGAAGTGGGTCAAAAACGGCTGAGTTGTCGATACCAATCCCAATGGGTCCAAACCTGCCCGGCTTAGACGCGACCGTGACATTAGCGGAGAGCCTGCCGCCCGGCACCGACATCCCGCTGAGCGATGGTGGACGGTTCGTGCATTGGGTGGAGCGAATCGAAGGCGAGGCTGAAATAGTGCGCCAGACCGAAAGCGGCGCGCCAGCCTTGGTGCACGCGGGTGATCTTCACTACCTCGCCGGGTGGCCGGACGAAGACACGTTCCGGGCAATCGTTCGCGATCTTTGCGATGGGGTCGGTATTCAGACGCATGACTTGCCCGACGGATTGCGCATTCGCGATACGGAAAGCCATCGCTTCTACATAAACTACGCGCCTGAACAGATTACTTTTAATGGTATTTCCGTTCCCCCTGCCGGGGCCGTCTGGACCGATCTGCCATGACATCCGAACCCTTCGGAACGACCACCGACGACCAACCCGTCGACCGCATTCAGATCGGTGCCGGACGGTTGCGCGTGGCGGTGCTGACATGGGGTGCGGTGCTTCATGACGTGCGATTGCAGGGGCATCCTCATAGCCTCGTCCTTACAGCGCCGGAGCTTGCACCTTATGAGGGGCCGATGTCCTATTTCGGGTCCGTCATCGGCCCGGTGGTCAATCGGATTACCAACGCTCGCGCTCCGATTGGCGGGCGGATGCACCAGTTTGAGGCCAATCAAGACGGTCGCCATCTGCTGCACAGCGGCAGTGTGGGGACTCATCTAAAGGTTTGGCGCATTGCTGCAATGGATGAGGCGTCCGTAACGCTCGCCCTGACCCTGCCCGATGGCGAGGGCGGTTTTCCGGGGAACCGCGAGATTGAAGTCACTTATCGAATCGACGCACCCGCGTGCCTGACGATGACGATCAAGGCGACGACCGATCAGACGACCCTGATGAACGTCGCGGGACACAGTTATTGGAACCTGACCGGGGCGGATACGTTCGAGGGGCACCAGTTGCAAATCAACGCAGGGCATATGCTGCCGACGGACTCTGATGGCCTTCCGACGGGCGAGGTTCTTCCCGTCGATGGCACTGTTTACGATTTTCGGGAGTTGCGGTTGGTCGAGGCGGCCACTCCCCCGCTCGACAACAATTTCTGCCTGACGGATCATTCTGGCGAACTGCGGGCCGCCGCGCATTTTGTCGCGTCCGGTAGTGTCGCGATGGCACTGGAAACAACCGAACCCGGCCTGCAAGTCTACGACGCGCGAAATACGGATGAGGCTGGATTTGCACCCTATGCCGGCATCGCGCTAGAGGCACAGCGCTGGCCCGACGCGCCAAATAACGCAGGCTTTCCCAGCATCTCGATAGAACCTGATCAGACCTACCGACAGGTGACGCGAATGACGTTTTCCGACGCGGACACCTAGCCCGATCACGGCACCAAACGCTCGACCGCGCGCATCATGCCAAGCGACTTGTCATAAACCAGCGTCAAAATCCGCCGCCCGCCGACCCGTGTCGATATGGCAGGCAGGCTGCGCGCCACCCCGGTGGCCGCCGTCATCGCGATAAAACCGCGCCGTGTCAGTTTCGCCAATTTCGCCTCCAAACTTGCGACTCATTCTCATCTAGACATGATCCGGGCGGTTTCAACCTTGCCGCGCCGGATTGTTTGCGCTTATTTCGCGGTATGACTGACCCCCGCGTGACCCCGCTTGCCGCCAACCTACCCGCTTCCGTGCCCTTCGTCGGCCCGGAAACACAGGAACGCGCCGCCAAAGCCGCCTTTCGCGCCCGGCTTGGCGCAAACGAAAACGTATTCGGGCCATCCCCCAAGGTCATAGAGGCGCTGCAGGCAGCAGCACCGGAAATCTGGAAATACGCCGACGCGCAAAGCCACGACCTGCGCCACGCCCTTGCCCAACACCATGAAATCCCGGTGGAATCCGTGATGATGGGCTGCGGGATCGACGGGCTTCTCGGCGATTTGGTGCGGCTTTACGTCGGACCGGGCGACAAGGTCGTGACCTCTGAAGGGGCGTACCCGACGTTCAACTACCACGTCGCGGGTTTTGGGGGGACGCTTGTGAAGGTGCCATTCAAGGGCGACCATGAAGACCCCGACGCGCTGATCGCAGCGGCCAGCACATCCGGCGCAAAGCTGATCTATCTGTCCAACCCAGACAACCCTATGGGCACCTGGCACTCTGCCGATGTGATCGCCCAGATGATCGAAGCGGTGCCTGGCGGCAGCCTTCTCGTTCTTGATGAAGCCTACGTTGAATTCGCGCCCGAAGGGACCGCGCCTCCGACTGACCCGACGGATCGGCGCGTCATTCGGATGCGCACGTTTTCAAAGGCTTACGGCATGGCCGGGGCGCGTGTCGGATATGCCATCGGTCATCCCGAAGTGGTCGAAGGATTCAACAAAGTCAGAAATCACTTTGGCATGAACCGCAGTGCCCAGATCGGCGCGCTGGCGGCGCTTCGCGATCAGGATTACCTAAGCAAGATCATCGAAAAGGTCGCGACTGCCCGCGATCGGATCACTCAGATTGCGGCGGATAACGGGCTGACCGCCCTGCCCTCTGCCACGAACTTCGTAACGGTCGACTGCGGACGGGACGGAGACTTCGCTCGCGCGGTTCTGGCAGCGCTGGTCGCGGACGGTATCTTTGTCCGTATGCCCTTTGTCGCGCCGCAGGATCGCTGCATCCGCATCTCGGCAGGCACCGAGGCCGATCTGGACCTGCTGGCGGAGGCATTGCCCCGCGCGTTAAAGGCCGCTGCCGCCTGACGCGAACGTGACTTTGCCAACGTGGCGCTGCCACGCTACGCTGACCGGACCCGCTGTCAGAGGTACCGATGCGCGAACATCCGGTCAAACCCGTCGAAAATTACACCAACCCGTTTCTGGTGACGGCCTTTGTTCTGCTGTTCTCAACGCTTTTCGCGCTGTGGGCCGTGTTTGGCATGATCCCGGCGCTTGTCTTTTCGGTCGGCCTCAACACTCTGATCCCATCGCGCCGGGGATAGCGCGGCTTGCACGGTCCGAAAGATCGGGGTAGACCCTATCGACCCGTGGCCAGCAAGAAGAGCCGTCCGTGACTGCACCCTCAGACGACCCTTATTCCTCTCGCCGCCTGCTCGGGCGGCTTTGGCGCGATTATCTTTCCAAGCACCGTCCGTGGCTCATCCTGTCATTGATCCTGATGGTGATCGAAGGTGGCACGCTTGCCGTTCTCGCAAAGATGCTGGAACCGATGTTCGACAAGGTGTTCGTTGGCGGAGATTCCGGCGCGATCTGGTGGATTGGCGGTGTAATCTTCGGCCTGTTCGCCATTCGCGGCATTAGCGAACTTATCAAGAAAACCGTGCTCGCCCGTATTTCGCAACGATCCTCAACCGAAATGCAGGTCGATCTGCTGCGGCATCTGATGACGCTCGACAGCGGATTTTTCCAAAAGAACCCACCAGGCGCATTGATGGAGCGGGTACAGGGCGACACCCTTGCCGTTCAGAACGTCTGGTCGGTTATTATTCAGGGCGTTGGGCGGGATTTCTTCTCTCTGATCTGGTTGTTCGCGGTGGCGTTGTCGATTGACTGGGTCTGGACACTGGTTGCCATCGTCGCAGCCCCGGTACTAATCCTGCCAACGGCGGCGCTGCAACGCTATATCCGCCGCAAGACGCGGCAACTGCGGGAAGAAGCCAGCCATCGTTCCACCCGACTTGATGAGGTGTTTCACGGCATCAATCCGGTCAAGCTGAACCAGATGGAAGACTACCAGATGGGCCGGTTTGAGGCGATCGTCGATCGGATCGTCCGGGCCGAGATCAAAACCGCCGCCAGCCGCGCCACGATCCCGGCGATGATCGACATCGTGACCGGACTTGGCTTTTTCGGCGTGCTTCTGATCGGCGGACAGGAGATTATCGCTGGCGAAAAGTCGGTTGGCGAGTTCATGAGCTTTTTCACCGCCATGTCGCTGACCTTCCAACCGCTGCGGCGGCTCGGTGGGATCGCCGGCACATGGCAGGTCGCGGCGACGAGCCTTGAGCGTATTTACCGCCTGTTCGACGAAAAGCCGACGATCATCGCCGTCGAAAGCCCGGCTAAGGTGCCCGCGCGCGATGAAGCGGAAATTCGGCTTGAGAATGTATCGCTCGCCTTTGGCGATTTGCCTGCCCTCAACGGCCTGAACCTGACCGCGGGCGCGGGTAAAACCACCGCCCTTGTTGGTGCGTCCGGCGCGGGCAAAAGCACCGTGTTCAACGTGCTGACCCGGTTGGTAGAGCCGCAATCCGGCACGGTCACAATCGGCGGCTGCGATATCACGGACCTGTCGTTGGGCGAACTTCGGTCGCTGTTTTCGGTCGTCTCGCAAGACACGCTGCTGTTTGACGAAACCATCCGCGAGAACATCCTGCTGGGCCAGCCGGACATCTCCGAAGATCGGTTGAAACGTGTGCTGGATGCGGCGCATGTCGCGGACTTCCTCGGTGACCTCCCAGACGGCCTCGACAGCCCGGCCGGGCCGCGGGGTGACAACCTGTCGGGCGGGCAGCGCCAACGCGTCGCCATCGCCCGCGCCCTGCTGCGCGACGCTCCGGTTCTGCTGCTGGATGAGGCGACCTCTGCCCTTGACGCACATTCAGAGGCCGCCGTGCAGGACGCGCTTGAAAAGTTAAGCGCAGACCGCACAACGCTGGTCATCGCGCATCGTCTGTCCACCATCCAGAACGCTGATAAGATCGTGGTGATGGATCACGGACAGGTGATTGACGAAGGCACGCATACGGAACTGCTCGCGCGGGGTGGGCTTTATGCGGACCTTCACGCGCTACAGATCAAGTCGGAAGACGGGTAATCAGCGGCGGGCGTAATCCTGCGCCAATGCCTTTGGATCGGCCCCCAGAAGATAGCGGATTAGCGTTTTTAGATTGCGCGTGCCACGTCGAAGCCACCCCTCGACCAAGTAACGATCCGCGCCGGTTTCGATGGTGACTGGCAGCATCACGATCTTTGGCAAAGCACGGGCCAACGCCACATCCTCCATCAGCGGTATGTCGGGAAAGCCTCCGACCGCATCATAGTCGCCCCGCCGCACCAGCAACCCCTGATCGCCATACGGCAAGCGAAACAGCCGCGTCCGCAGGTTAGCCCAGCCCGCGACGATCTGTGCCATCAATCCGCGTGCGGCAAAACGCAAGCGAAAGCACGCGGCGCTTTGCTCTGTGCGCCAGTACTCGACAACAACGCCCGCCCAGCCCTCTGCCAACTGGCTGTCGGCGTGAAGGAAAAACAACCACTCCCCCGCCGCTACATTAGCCCCGCGCGCAAGCTGCCCACCGCGCCCGGCATCGCCGCTCACGACCAAGGCCCCCGCCGCCTCTGCGATGGCGAGTGTTGCGTCACTCGACCCACCATCCGTCACAACAAGTTCGCGGATCAGACCCGCCTGAAGCCCCTCGCCCAACGACGCCAGCACGCGCGGAAGCTCTTTTTCCGCGTTCAGCGTCGGAATGATGATCGAAATCGGCGCCCGCATCTGCTTTCCTTCCTATCGGCATCCTATATGACAGGTTGAGGCAAATGAGGACCGCGAAATGACCGACCGCACGCTTTTCGACATCACTGGCAATGATGGGGAGCATTTCTTGCAAGGGCTCGTGACCAACGACATCGCGAAACTGTCGGATGGCCTTGTCTACGCCGCGCTGCTGACGCCGCAGGGGAAATACCTCGCCGACTTTCTGCTGCTACAGCGAGGCGACCGGATCGTGCTGGATGTAAAGACGACGCTGGCGGACGAACTGCTCCGCCGGTTGTCGATGTATAAACTGCGGGCGGATGTGGCGATTGAACGATCGACACTGTCCGTCCGGTGCGGGCTTGGTGACGCACCCGAGGGGGCGCTGGCCGACCCGCGCCATACGGCGCTCGGCTGGCGGCTTTACACCGAAACACCGGGCAAGGAGGAGACGGTCGACTGGGACGCTATCCGCGTCGCCCATTGCATCCCCGAAACTGGAATCGAGCTGACGCCCGACACCTATATTCTTGAGGCGGGGTTTGAGCGGTTGAACGGCGTTGACTACCGGAAAGGCTGCTATGTCGGGCAAGAGGTCACCGCACGTATGAAGCATAAGACAGAACTCGCCAAGGGGCTGACGACGGTGCTGGTCGAAGGCTCCGGCCCCGTCGGCACGACGATTGAAGCGAACGGCAAGCCCGCGGGCACGCTGTTCACCCAAGCGGACGGAAAAGGCATTGCCTATCTGCGGTTTCAGCGCGTGTCGGACGAAATGACGGCGGCAGACGCGAAAGTGCGCCTGCCCTAGCTCGTCGCGGGGCGAGTCCGGGCCATGATCAATGTCGGCTGGCCATTAAGCTCTGCCAAGGTGAGGGTTTCGTAACCCGCCTTTTCAGCCACGCGAATGGATGCAGCGTGCTCAGGGTCTAATATGCAGGCGGTCCGCTCGCAGCAAAGGGCCGTATCCGCCCACGCAACGATCCGCTGCACCGCCTCTGACGCATACCCCTTGCCGTGCTCAGCGCCTTTCAGACCCCAGCCGGCCTCGGGCATCCCTTCAAGCGATGGTTGGATGTCGCGCTTATAGTCCGCGAAACCAACCTCTCCGACAAAGCGTCCGTCGTCCTTGGCCTCAACCACCCAATAACCGTAACCAACGACAGGCCAATGCCCGACATAGCGCAGAAGGCGATACCATGAGGCCGACTCGGTTGAAGGCTCTCCGGTAATGTATCGCACGACCTCTAGATCGGCCCACATCGCGGCGCTTTCGTCAAAATCATCCGCGCGATGCCCGCGCAAGCGCAGGCGATCTGTTTCAAGCACGGGCGGCGCGGTGAATTTGTGCATCAACCTGCCCCCCGTCTGAGTTTTGAAAAATCGCGGTCGTTACGCGCGTTCGGCGTAATCCATCGTTTCCGTATTGACGATGATGTCTTCGTCTTGCCCAACGAAAGGCGGCACCATGACCTTCACACCATTGTCGAGGATCGCGGGCTTAAAGCTGTTGGCTGCGGTCTGCCCCTTCACGACAGGCTCCGTCTCAACCACTTTGCAGGTGACCTTTTGCGGCAGCGAGGCATTCAGCGCTTCGGACTCGTAAAACTCCACCGTGATGGTCATTCCGTCCTGCAAAAACGGGCGTCTTTCACCAAGAATATCGGCCGGAAGTTCGATCTGATCGTAAGTTTCCGTATCCATGAAAACGAGCATTCCGTCGTTTTCATACAGGAATTGCTGGTCTTTCTGTTCAAGCCGGACACGCTCAACCTTATCGGCGCTGCGAAAACGTTCATTTAGTTTGGAACCATTTCGCAGGTTGCGGAGTTCTACTTGAGCGAACGCTCCGCCCTTGCCGGGTTTCACGTGATCGACCTTAACGGCAGCCCATAGGCCGCCATTGTGTTCTAGAACGTTTCCAGGTCTGATTTCGTTCCCGTTGATTTTCGGCATTGTGGCGGAGTCCTGACAAAAACTTGATGATTTCTTGGCGGAACCTATATATGGGAGGTAATGGGCGCGCAAGACGGCGAAATCAGCGAACAGCTATGCAACCAGTGAATAGCAGGCATGTCTGAAATGGCATACCGAATCGTTCAGAATTCGCCATATTGGGCACCAAGCCACCAAACGCAAGAGCAAGAATAAAGAGGACGACGAATGTTGGATTTCGTTGACGGCACTGCTTTTAACCACGAGCAAGGCAATCGGGCGCGAAAGTTGTTCGCCGCAGTTGTGTTGGCCGCTTTGGATGATGCCATCGCGGACGACAAGAAATATGGCAACGGGCCCGAACAGATTGCGCGCTGGGCGCGCTCGCGCGACGGGCGCGAGGTTTTGTCCTGCGCGGGGATCGACCCGAACGAACGCGTTGTTGCCGGGCTGATGGAATTCGTGTCGAAAGGTGTCCGCACATCGGTCGCCCTGTCGCGCGAAGAAAGCGAACGCCGCAGTCAGCAGGCCGAAGCAGCCTAGGCAGACAGCATACCGCATATGAACGAAAACAGGCGCCCATCGTGGCGCCTGTTTTCGTTTCAGCCGTTGCTGGTTGCGAACACCCACGCCCAGATAAAGGCAGGCGCGATCTGCGCAGTTGCAGCGACCGCAATCGCACAGCGCGACGCGGTGCCGTAATGCCGCCGCCACAGGACGATACACGCAACCAGCGACAGCATAATCTCTAGCGGCCCGATCACCCCGCCGTAGTGGCGGCTGTCCCAATAGGATAGCGGGCTGATGAACACCCAATCGGTGAGCGGCCAGAAGTGCATTCGCGCATCGTGATTGTGCAGCGGGAAATCAAACGCCAGATGCAGCAAAGCCGCGCCGCAGAACACCGCAAAGGTCGTCGCCCGCGTCCACAGCGCGACCGCCAGCGCGATGCCCCACAGGACAAAGCTGTTGTCGATTGCAAATATCCCCTGCCACTCCGGCGAATAGTAAAGCTGGCGAAAGACAGTTTCCGCCGGAATGTCCGCGATAAAGATCGACCATCCCGCCATGATATAAAGCGACAGATCCGGGGCGAGCGAACCGCACAGCGCTGCGACAGTCACGGCCACCTGCCGGGGTTTTGAAAACACCGCAGCGCCCAGTATGAGATGTGCAGGCGTGTTCACTGATCGACCCTTTCGCTCCGCAACCGTTCTGGAACAGCATAGGTGAGATCGGATGACGAACA
Source organism: Aliiroseovarius sp. YM-037 (assembly GCF_048060095.1). Classification (NCBI taxonomy): domain Bacteria; kingdom Pseudomonadati; phylum Pseudomonadota; class Alphaproteobacteria; order Rhodobacterales; family Paracoccaceae; genus Aliiroseovarius; species Aliiroseovarius sp. YM-037. Next base: position 2,143,430 of record NZ_JBLUOA010000001.1, read on the forward strand.
ATAGGCGTCGCCTATCGAGCCTTCGCGACGATCAGTGAGTGCTATTCGATATCCCGCGCAGCCATTGCGCGCTGCACCTCTCGCCGGACGAGCTTGCGGACATTGCGCGTGATGCGCTCTCCCAGCGGGCCTTGAAGCTCTTGCCGGACGATTTCACCGACGATGTCGCGCAAAGCGTCTTCGTCAGCAAAACCGTCCTCGTCGAAATCTTCATCCGCGGCCAACCGCTCTTTCGCGGTTTCCTCGACCGCTTCGAAAATCTCGGACTCGAACGCAGGCTCTTGCTTTGATTTGAAATCAATTCCAACGACTTTTGCCGCAACTTGATCAAAGGTTGGCATCCGGTCGAGAGATTCGTCTTCGTCCTCGGATCCGTCAGGCTCCCACTCATCCTCGCGGTCGCCGACGGCTGCTTCCAGCTCTGCGATCGTTTGTTCAAGCGCGCTCAGCCCTGACGGTGTCGGATCGGCGGCCCAATCCATATTGGCGGGCGCGTGGTCTTCGGCGTTCAGTTGAAGCACTTCGTCAGCGGGGGTTTCCGCTGGCGGCTCTTCCACCTCGGCAGGCTCTGCAACCTCAGCCTCCTCCGCCACGCGGAACGCGGGCGTCAGAACAAGCCGCCCGGCCTCATCCTCCGGCGGTGCCGTCGACGCCCCCGACCGATTGAGCGTCGGACGCGCGTCATCAGACACGAGTCGCCGAATGGAAGACAGCACGTCTTCGATTTCAGAGTTAGATACAGGTTCTGACATGGGTTATTCCCGATTGCGCCCCACAGGGATAGTAGACCTACCTGCGATTCCACACAACAGATAGTAAGGATTCTAATTTCTGTTGAGCCGCTCCAAAACCCCGTCGAGCCGCTGACCCTGTTCGCTGATCGGTCGTGTGGGCGCATTTCGAACAGCGTTGTAGTAATCTGCCGGATCATAGGTCGCGATCCCGAGGTTGAGGTGGCGCACCGTCAGGTGTCCCATCGCAGCCAGCAGGCGATATGACGCAATCTGCGCATCCACCCCGGCAGAGATTCGGTTGGCCTGTGCATCAAGCAATTCCTGTTCGGCATCGAGCACATCGAGCGTTGTGCGCGCGCCGAGCGTTGCCTCTTCCCGCACACCACGATAGGCAACGCGAGAGGCGCGAACTTGCCGATCCGTCGCCTCAATGCTCGCCCGCGCAACGATCAGTGAGGACCACGCATTGCCGACATTCTGCGCAACCGACAGCGTCGCCAAATGCAGCGCGGCCCGGCTGGCGTCGCGCCGTGCGATAGATTGGCGGCGCAGCGATTTTAGCTGCCCGCCCTGGTAGATCGGACCACCCAAGTTCAGGCTAAGCGTCGCGTTGGCGTCCCCGTCCTGATCGACGGTTGTTTGGCCGTTCAACGTCGCGTTTGGCAGGAAATTCGCCTCGGCCCGCCGGATATTCAATTCCGCCACGGTGACTTCGCGCTGCGCTTGGCGCACGTCAGGGTGGTTCTGCACCGCTATGCCCTGCGCAGCACTCATCGACCGCGCGGTCTGCGGCGGTGTTGGGGGTGAGGCAAGCTGCCCCGGATAGCGCCCGATGGCGGCCTTGTATTCTTCGCGCGCCTGGGCAAGCGCACCTTCGGCGGCGGCAAGGCCAGCCCGGGCAGATGCCAGCCGCGCCTCGGCGATCGACACGTCGGTTCGCGTCACCTCACCAACCTCAAACCGATCCTGCGCGGCGCGTAATTCCTGCGTAATCAACCGGACGTTATTATTGCGAAGGCTGACGAACTCCGCCTCACGGCGCACATTCATGAACGCCTCAACTGCGCGCAGCAAAACCTGCTGTTCGATCCCAACCAGCGCTTCCCGCGTGGCAAGCACGGTTTCTTTCGCCGCCTCAATCGCAAGGCGGTTGCGCCCGAAATCATAGACCGTCAAGTCCGCCGACAACCCAAGCGACTGCGTCAGGTGATCGCCCGACAGATTGACCGGGTCGTGGCTGTAGGTCGCCCGCGCCGTCCAGCCGATGACCGGGCGCAAGGTCGCCACAGCTTGCGCAACATCCTCATCCGCGGCCCGCAAGAGCGCGCGGTTCTGATCGAGCAATCCGCTTTCCTGATAAGCTGAGATCAGCGCGTCCGTCAGCGTTTCAGCATGAGCGCTCACCGCACTAAGACCCATCGCGCCCGCCACGATCAAACTGCGAATCCCGGCTCGGATTTTTGAGGCCTTCATGACACTCATCCCTTTGACCTCAGAATCTACCAGATCGTGCCGAATATCGAGTCAGAGCGCAAATTCCTTTGCCCCTTCAAAGCCCGGCAAAACCGGCGCAGAGGCATTGAACGAGAAGCGCCACGTGACAGCGCCATCAATCTTATAACCGATCCGAACGACGCCCAACGCGCCTTCCATGAACAGCGCGGCGATCCGCCCGCCATCCTTCAGCTGATCCAAAATCGTTTCGGGAACGTGCACCACGCCACCTTGCAAGATAATCGCGTCGTAAGGCCCGTGCTTTGTCGCGCCTTCGACCAGCATGCCTTCGATCACCGCAACATTGTCAGCCCCGCTGGCGGACAACAGAGACTGGGCCTCAGCCGCCATGTCAGCATCTTCTTCAACCGCGACAACAGCCTCGGACAGCCGCGCAAGAAGCGCGGACGAATATCCCAGCCCGCACCCGATATCGAGCACCATTTCATCCGGCTGCACGTCAATCGCATCCAGCATCTTGGCCAGCGTGCGCGGCTCAAGCATCACCCGCCCTTGGCCAAGGTCGATATTCTCACCGACATACGCCGTCTCGCGCTTGCTGTCGGGCACGAAATACTCTCTGGCGACAGTCAACATCGCATCGATAATCGGAAATTTGGTAACGTCAGACGGGCGAACTTGGGTATCCACCATCATCGAACGGCGTTTGGCGTAATCGGTCATGACTAAACTCATTCGTCTAGTTTCGGTCAGACTGTCTTGCCACAGAACCCCGGGGACAGCAACAGAGCAGACGCCCCCGATCACCGCTTGAGCGCGGAAAATCAGTGAGAACAGAACGCAACCAAAACACGAATGTCGAGAAAATGTCGAGAAACACCACTTGCGCCCGTTTTTCGAACACCATAATAACCCTTTACCACAAAGCGATACGGCGAGTTGGCGGAGTGGTGACGCAGCGGATTGCAAATCCGTGTACACCGGTTCGATTCCGGTACTCGCCTCCAAATCTTTTCAATAACTTAGTAGCAGTTTCCGTAGCTTTGCGCAGCCGAGTCTAAACAAATGTCTAAACATTCTGTTTTTGTTCTGTTCGCATTGTGCCGAACTATCTACACTCCTAGGTGAAGATATTGACGGTCGAATTTTCGGAAGGACTGGCGCTCAAAAGAACGACGGGATGCGTAAGTTTTGGACAGTAATTACGCCGACAATCAAACGACTGGGCGATACATGAAACAATTAGCAACAACACTGATTTATTTGGCCTCCACACTTCCTGCATTGGCTGGATTGAGTGGTAACCAACTTCTTGAGATTTGCAGAAGAAGTTCGCCAGAGGACGTCAGCTTTTGCCAAGGATTCATTCTTGGATCAGTCAACATGGGTTCCGACGTCCAGCACTATGGTGACAGCAGATTTATTGGATCCGGAATTGTTAGTGCGTGTGTACCGCCGGAGGCTACCCTAGACCAGCTGGTAGATCTTGCGTTGGGTCATCTGGAAGACACGCCTGAGACACGTCATTATAGCGCTGCAAGCACCATATGGCTTGCTATGAGCCGCGCCTTCCCATGCGACAGTTAATTCTATTCAGTTCGGTGTTCTACGTGTTCGCCTACGCTGCGCCTCGATAGCCCTGATCTTCTGCCGCACCTTCTTGGTGTAGTGCAAGACCATCGCAGGACTTTGCCCGGTCACGGCGGCAACCAGGTCATCGCTACAACCTGCCTGAACGAGTTCGCAAGCAGCATTGTATCGCCAGCTATGAATATCATAGTCGAGAGCGCCAATTGCTTCCCTGACCTTTCTGATCGCCTGTGACGCACCCCGATAGGACCACCGGTTCGTTCCCCGCTCGTTGGTCAGAATGAAAACAGAGTGGCGACGAGCAGCGTTGAGCGCAGCTTGTAATTCTGGGAGGATCGGAATCCAAAGCTCTTTGCCGGTCTTGTTTTGCCGGACGACAAAGCCATCGTCCTGAATGTCGAACCAGCGCATTTCGAGAACGTCGCCGATCCGCTGACCTGTGCCAACACAAAGCTCCATCAACAAGCGCTCTCTGGACCCCAAAGGACAACTTGCCCTGTAGGTGTCCAAGAGTGCCTGCGGCCACGGCTCCCGCTCTTTCTTGCTGGTCTTGATTTCAGAGACACCCTTTGCCGGGTTGTCATCCCGCCAACCCAAGTCAACGCAATGCTCCATGAGGATGCGCAAAACCCGCAGCGAATAGTTGGCGAAGTATGGCTTCTCGGCGTTTGCATCACGTAGCCGGATCACATCCTTACGTTTCATGGCTGTTGGATTTGCATCCCCCATACGCTCCCGAAAGAAGTTCAGATACTTGTCGTAATCCAGCGCCGTTCGAGGCTTCAAACCCCGGTAGCGTGGTGACTTGTGATAGCTGTTAATCAACGCATCGAAGGTTCGCGCAATCACCCGAGCAGGCTTTACTTCACCGTTCAGAATTCCCGCATACTCCTGCCAGAACTCAGGAGTACCAAATTCGTTTTGGAACTTTGTAGAGCGCCAGCCCCGGCGCTGGAAATATAAACCGTTTCGCTGCTTGTAGACGTGTTTTGGAAGCTCACGTTTTGTCATGGCGCATATCAATCCTATCAAATTCATCGTCCTTCACGGGCATCGAAAGCACGATCTCAATTTTTCGGCCTTCAACTGTTACCCGGCTGACCGCCTTCCCGGCGCGTTCAAAGGCGTTGAGCAATCCCAGTGCCTTCTGCTCGATGCTCGTTGCCGCCATTGTCCCAACCCGAGTGCCTTTCAATCTCGTTTAGTTCGCGCACCAGTTATGGTGAATGTGCTGATGTCGCCCATGCAAACTGTTCTGATCGAGATTCTAGGCAAGCTCGGATTCTGCGGCAACAACCGCCAGAGATTTTGTTCTTAGAACCGGAGACTGGTGTCACTAAGTGCATACAGAGAAGCGTGACAAATTTGCCGAACTCTCTGATAAATAATTACCACAAAGCCCTCTACCCACCAAAACGCTTGACGGTTTTTCGGGCCGCTATGCGCTACAGCTTCAATCGGGAATTTTGATCGCACGTGAGAGGCATTCAAGCGAAGTGTTCGAGTTGGAATCTGAGCCCTCTGAACGGCGAAAAGGTGTCACTAAATGCATACAGGATCAAGCGGGTGTATGCATGGTCTGCCCGCCCCGCTCCCCCTCCGATACTTAAAGTCTCCGGGGAATCGGGGCTGCGTTTGGCGATTGCGATCAGCCGTTGAAATTGGTCCGAACTCTGAAACTCTCTTCCTTGACGCTCAAATCAGTTCCAAAATGGCGGAATGTGATTTTCGCGGCCACTGAAGCCCGCGAACGTCTCTCGCTAGGGTCGGGGTGCCGAACTCTTATCCAGCGCGTCTAGGATGCCTTCTAAACGCCTGTCCGGTCGAGTGTTTGGAAGCGGAAGTTCGCTGCGCTGACGACAGATGTCTGGTATTGCCCAGAAAAACAGACGAAAAACTCGACCTTCCGCTAAATGAGCCCAATCGGAAGATCAAATTTGGCGCTTCTAAGACGCTGTATATGTGCTTTCCCGTATTTCTCTATCAGTCGCGCCTCGAACTGGGGCTCAATATCAATCGCGAAAGCGAAAAGACCCTTCAGATAGTAGAATTTCTGCGGTTCAATATCGCCTTTGATCCATTTGTGTACGAGTGCCTTAATTTCTCTCTTTCGCTCCCTACCTATTGATAAGGTATGCTGAGGAGTAATGACGACTCCAGTGATCTTCCTGCTGTACTTCTTCGAGAGATATGTTGTCTTTTGGTGGTTCAACCGTAACCGCAGGTGGGGAATGTCGCGCTTACTTTGCACGATCAATGCCTCCAATCCTCCTAGCTCTCTGGGCTCGAAAGAGGAGACAAAAATGTCATCAGCATATCTTGTAAATACGAGTCCTCGCCTTTGACATACTTCATGCATTCGTCGATCAAACTCGAACATCATCGTGTTTGTGATCGCCGGGGAACTCGGCGCTCCAATCGTGAGTCTTCGGTGTCGACACACGATATTCCCGGCAAAGTCCAAATCGCGCTGTGTAAGTTCGATCCCAAGGTTCTTGGATTGCTCTGACACGTAGTGAATGACACGGTCTTGCGAGAACGAAGGGAAAAAGCTCGAAAAGTCGTATCTGTTCGTGAACTTGGTTTGGCGATGCCGCTCTGCATTCTCTCTAATTCCTGTACCCTTCCGGTAGGCGGTTGCTGCCTCGTGCACCGGAAACCGGGCGAACAAAGCCTGCACGATCCAGCGTTGAACCGCTTTCAACTCTCGGCTGGGGTGCTCAATCAACCTGTCGCCGCCAGACCTCTTCGGAATTGTGTAGACCTTGTAACGACGACTTGCCGTCAACGACAAACTCAGGAGTTTGGATTCCGGTATGTTGGAGGTCTTGCTGAGGAGTTCGATCAACATGTCAGGTCCCCAGCAATGAGGAAAACTCTGGGTCCGCCCCCAGATAGACCGCCGAGAGTTCGACCATCAAAACATCGCGTTCGGTCCTCGCTCCGTCCTTGATTTGCAGGATAAAACTACCTTCGTCTTTGACCTTAAGATGGCCGTAGTCTCCGATTTCCGAGAGCCGCCCTGAACCTACGAGGATTGAAACAATCTGCTTTGCCTTCGACGGTCCAATGTGCCCGGCAAACAAGCCGCGAAGAAAGAACTCAATGTCGTCGACTGTCGCAATACTCAGTAACGCAACCATAGACTGGATAATCCCAAATAGTTCAAAACTATCCATATCTGAAAACGCCTTGATCCGCAGCGCCCGTCTGGTCGCGTGAAGCGGCGCTCGGTCAAGTAGTCTTTGTGAAATGAGACAAAAATTTGGATTTTCATAGTCGAATTGAATGTTCGGTTGAAAGATGGACACATCGGCTATCTTCTTCGCGGGACCGATTGATATGAAACTGTCAGTGGTGAGATGTGCCGCGTTTATTGCGAGCAGAATCTTCTTGGCGATGTTTGGCCGGGCAGAAAAGTAGCCTGTTTCGGCAAGTGAGCCCGCCGCCTCGGGGAAAATTACGATTGAGTGGGATAGGTTCCCGATCAGTTCTTCGAATGTGGTAATGTCGAACGGTTCGCTATCTCCGAGTGTCCAGTACTTACGCATCGCAAACTCAGGTTCGAAGAATTCGTGGTCGGGCAGAAGCGCCTCAAATTCTTCCTGAAAGCGACGGCGCATGTGGTGGAGCTCGCTGCCACCACAAACGAAAACGATGTTGCTCTGTCGTGGGATAGTGAAGCCGTTTGAAATCAGCTTGTATAGCTTCCTGCGCAGCGACTTGTGATCATCGCTGCGCAGGGGGTGGTCCATTCAAGTTCTCTTACTTAAGCGTCCGACTTCGATTGGTTTTGTCGGCCCCGGTCTTCGCCTCGGCGCCGAC
>NZ_JBLUOA010000002.1:0-230102 GCF_048060095.1 Aliiroseovarius sp. YM-037
CGAAGACCGGGGCCGACAAAACCAATCGAAGTCGGCGCCCAATGTCGTTCAATCAAGTACAGCCTGGCAAATCGCCCGGCATAGAGCGTTCCTCCGAAACACTCAGCTAAGAGTGGCCCAACACTACCAGTTCAATTCGCAACTGCAAGGTCTTGTACCGTCGTCGCTAGAAACCTTAAGCGGACATTGGTACTGGCTGCCAGAAACGTCTGCAAAGGACCGCTTTGCTCCTACTTGTTAAAAACGTGCATATGCCCCCGCTGCCTCGCGGCAGCTTTCCAGTGTTTCTTACGGGCATCATCCGGTTCCAAGTGCGAATACTTCCCACCGGAGAATTTCGGCCAATCAAGAGCTAACCCTCTTCGGACCATTTCCGCGCTGAGATCACGTCCGTCCGGTAGAAAGCACGTTGCAACCACACGATCATACGAAATCTCTGGCTCAATCTCGGCCGTGATGACTTGTCCTTTGCAAAGTCTGACCAATTCCCATTTCGCTTTTTGCCCCCAAGGGTGCTCAAGCTCCGGCGCATCGATTCCCGCCAGACGCAAGCTGACTTTGCCGATCCGAATAGTGTCCCCGTCTACGACATAGCACTTGCCCGTGAGCGTTGTTTCGAGCTGCGGGCTAGGCTGCGTTCGGGGATTAGTTACCGGTCGCTGAGGAGAGGCAGAACTTTGGGTTTGTCGTTTTAGAACACGGCGCTGGAAATCGGGCGTCACAATATTCGTTGACGGAGGTCGAATTTTTCTTTTGGGAGAAGCGCTACGGAAGAATACGCGGAAGATTAGCCTAAGCACTTTGATGCCCTCACGATTGAAATCGTGAGCCAACTTTCCCTCAAAAAGTGACTTTATTTAGGCGGAAATTTGATTGTGGGCTTTCTACCGGTAGCCCGCAACGTCAGGTACACTGGACTGCTGAAGAGTGTCTAAACATTCACCCTATGTTCCGGCCGGTTTCAGGTCGAATCTAAACACAAAGTATAATCAAATCAGCATTATACCTAGTCTTGCAAATCCGTGTACACCGGTTCGATTCCGGTACTCGCCTCCATTTACTTTCAACGAGTTCCGCCAGCCATTGCGCTGGGTGACCCACGCCAGTCTCATTTTAGTCTCTGTTCCGCTGTTTGCCAAAAGAGCGAAGCGGACTTCTGTGGCAGTTTGGTTCGACAAAGTACTCATTTTGAAAAGTTGAGTCGCAACGTTCAAGCTTTCGTCAGAGACAGCTCTCAAATGGTTAAGACAGCTCATCAGGCCCTAAACATGCGCCCGTCCATTCCGGAAACACTGCTCAAGAATGGCCCGTAGAAATGGGGCTGGACACCTTCTTCAGAGACGAAGTTTTTCATCATGAAATCGCGGTGCGGAGCGATACGTCGAGGCTCCATGGTTCCGCAATAACCTACTAAAATAATCGGAATTGACATACCTTACTTTTTCAGTCAGTTTTTCGGTGAGATTCTCAAGCCCCTCACGGGCCGCACTATTTTCCACTCACGGGCCCGCGTCACTCAACCCACCTGCTCCGACATCCAAACGCACCGAAAGGACTTTCTATGCCACGCACTCTACTGGCCGCATTAGCAACCACGGCGCTGACCGCCCTGCCCGCTTTCGCAGTTGAAAAGGCGGCCGTTCTAGACACTTACGCCGATATTGCAGAGGCGACCTATGGCGACAGTCTGACGACCGCAAAGGCGTTGCAAAAAGCCGTTGAGGCGTTGATTGGCGACCCGTCAGCTGAAAACCTCGAGTCGGCGAAACAGGCATGGCTGGCGGCCCGCGTGCCCTACCAGCAGACCGAAGTTTATCGCTTTGGCAACGCGATCGTCGATGATTGGGAGGGCAAGGTGAACGCCTGGCCGCTGGATGAGGGGCTGATCGACTATGTCGATGCGTCGTATGGCGGCGCGTCGGACGAAAACGAGTACGCGACGCTGAACGTTGTTGCGAACGCCACCTTCACCCTGTCGGGCGAAGAGGTTGACGCGGCAAATATCACGCCTGATCTACTGGAAGGCGCGCTTCACGAGGCGGATGAGGTCGAGTCGAACGTCGCCACCGGTTATCACGCGATCGAATTCCTTCTTTGGGGCCAAGACCTGAACGGCACCGAGCACGGCGCGGGCAACCGCCCCTGGACCGACTATGCGACCGGCGAGGATTGCACCAACGGCAACTGTGACCGGCGCGGGCAATACCTGAAGGCCGCGACGGAGCTTCTGGTCAGCGATTTGGAATGGATGGCCGCACAATGGGCCGAGGGTGGAGAGGCCCGTAGCATCGTGATGTCCGACGAAGGTGCCGGAATCAACGCAATCCTGACCGGGATGGGCAGCCTGTCATATGGCGAGCAGGCGGGCGAACGGATGAAACTGGGCATCATGCTGGACGACCCGGAAGAGGAGCATGACTGCTTTTCCGACAACACGCATAACAGCCACTATTACGATGGATTGGGAATGCGGAATGTCTATGTCGGCGAATATGTCCGAATTGATGGTTCTGTGGTCTCCGGCCCCTCACTCTCCGACCTGGTAGCCGCGGCTGATGCGGATGTTGATGCCGGGCTGACCGATGCGCTTAACGCGACGATGGTTGAACTCGGCCAGATCAAAACCGCGGCTGAGGTTGGGTTCAGCTACGACCAGATGCTCGCCCGTGACAGCGCCGAAGGCGAAGCGCTGATCATGTCCGCTGTCGATGCGCTTATTGCGCAGACACGCGGGATTGAGCGCGCGGTTTCAGCGCTCGGCCTTGATCAGATCGCGTTTGAGGGGTCCGACAGCCTCGACGATCCGAACGCTGTGTTCCAGTAGACGGCAAGGCAAATGGGCGTGAAACGGAGCTATCTACTCGGCGCGGCTTTAGTGATTTTGGGCGCGCCTGCCGCCTTGGCGGGGGCGGAACTTGACCTGCCGCATCTTAATGTCGTGCCCCGCACCGAGGCCGAGCAGGCGCGGATAGACACCGTTACGCAGCCAACCAGCAGTTTCGACACCGCCGAGCCGTTCGAAACCAACCCCGGTGGTGCCGCGACGGTGCCTGCCGGAACCGACACGAACGCCTTTTCGCATCCGTCAGCCAATATCTCGTTCGAGCGGGAATTGGACTTCAAGCTCGGCAACGGGTTGTTTCGCAAGCTTTGGGTGTCTTCGCCATCCTCTACGCTTGCCTCAGACGGACTCGGCCCGCTGTTCAATGCCCGGTCCTGCCAGCGGTGTCACCTGAAGGACGGGCGCGGCCATCCGCCTGAAGACCCGGACGACAGTACCGTGTCGATGTTCCTGCGAGTCTCCGTCCCCGCCTCAGCGGACGAGGCGATGAGCGAGATCGAAGCCTTTCTGTTATCCGTCGGAGACGACACACCCCGCAACCGCCCCGATCCAGTCTATGGCGGTCAGTTGCAGGATTTTGGCGTGCAAGGACACGCGGCGGAATATCGGTTGGGCATTGAATACGAAGAGGTTGAAATCGCCCTGTCAGACGGCGAGTTCGCCACGCTTCTGAAACCGACCTATACGGCGGAGAATTTAAGCTACGGCCCGCTGGCAGAGGGCGCGATGCTGTCGCCTCGCATCGCACCCCAGATGATCGGTCTGGGGCTGTTGGAGGCTATTCCAGCCGCCGACATCCTCGCGGCCGAAGACCCGGACGATGCGGATGGCGATGGCATATCCGGCCGCGCGCAGATCGTCTGGTCGTTCGAACATGACCGGCCAATGCTGGGTCGCTTTGGCCTGAAGGCCGGCGCACCGACCATTCGCGAACAATCCGCCGCTGCGTTCTCTGGCGATATTGGCATTTCGACCCCGATCTTCGGCGCCCCCTTCGGCGATTGCACGGATGCGCAGCCCGACTGCCGGGCCGGGCCGCATGGCGACGGCGACGTCCGGGTGACAGAGGTTGATGCCGAGGGGCTGGACCTCGTGACATTCTACAGCCGCAACCTTGCCGTGCCCGCCCGGCGTGATGTGGACAACCCGCAGGTCTTGCGCGGCAAAGAAGTATTTTACGATACCGGCTGCACCTCTTGCCACACGCCAAAATACGTCACCCATCGACTTGAGGACCAGCCAGAGCAGAGCTTTCAGTTGATCTGGCCCTATACCGACCTGCTACTGCACGACATGGGTGAAGGGCTGGCCGACAACCGACCCGAAGGTCGCGCGTCGGGTCGCGAATGGCGGACCGCGCCGCTTTGGGGGATCGGTTTAACCGAACAGGTGAACGGCCACACCCGGTTCCTGCACGATGGGCGCGCGCGCAATCTGCTTGAAGCGATCTTGTGGCATGGAGGAGAGGCCGAGGCCGCGAAATCCCTTGTGGTCGAGATGCCGAGAGAAGACCGTGACGCCATGATCCGATATCTGGAGAGCCTGTGATGCGAGTCCTCGCTGCTGCCCTGATTGCCCTTGCATCGCCCGCTGTTGCCGGAGTTGATGCTGTGATCGACGATCACATCCTGCCCGGTTATGCGCGTTTCGCGACCGAAGCTGCAACGCTCTCCGATGCCGCTGAACAGGATTGCACCGCCGAAGCCTTGCGGTCCGCGTTTCAATCCACCTTCGACGCTTGGATGGGCATCAGCCACATCCGTCTGGGTCCGGCGGAGGAAGGGGGCCGCGTGCTCGCCATCGCGTTTTGGCCCGACACGCGCGGCCTGACCGACAAGACCCTGCGCCGCCTGATCGCGGATCAAGACCCGGTTGTGGGCAGTGCGGAAACTTACGCCGATGTCTCCATTGCCGCCCAAGGGATGTTCGCGCTTGAACGCCTGCTTTATGACGAAACGCTGTCGAGCTATGCGGCTGGCAGCTACACCTGCACTCTGACCGCCGCCATCGCGGGCAATTTGGCCGAATTAGCCGGGGATATTCAATCGGAATGGCAGGACGGATTCGCCGAAACGCTCCGCGCCGCCGGAGACGCGGGCAACACCCGCTTCCTGACGGAGCGGGAAGCGGCGCAAGCGCTGTTCACCGCACTGACAACAGCTCTGGAATTCGATGCAGATCAACGGCTTGGCCGCCCCTTGGGCTCCTTCGACCGGCCTCGCTCAAAGCGTGCCGAGGCATGGCGATCTGGTCGGCCATTGCGCAACATCACCCTGTCGCTGGAGGCTTTGCGCGATCTCGCAGCGACTCTGACCGATGAGAAGCCGACCGCGACGCTCGCCGCATTCGACGCGGCGCTTGAGGCTGCGAACGCGTTGGACGATCCGATCTTTGCCGGCGTCGAAGACCCCCAAGGACGGCTTGAGGTTGAAATCCTGCAACAGCGCATTCAGGCGATCCGGCAGGCGGTGATTTCCGAAATCGGCCCGGCCCTGGGCGTTGCGGCTGGATTCAACTCCGCCGATGGGGATTGACGCGATGACGACCCGGCGCAGCTTCCTCGGCGGCGTTATCGCCGCCTCCGCCTTTCCGCAGGTGACGTGGGCCGATGCAGGCGGCCCTTCCTACCTTGCCGCTGCGCGGGAGGTCGACGGAAAATACGCCCTATTTGGCCTGTCTTCAGTCGGCGCAGATCTGTTTCGCATCCCCCTGCCCGACCGTGGACACGCCGCCGCCGCGCATCCCACCGCGCCCGAAGCGGTCGCCTTCGCCCGCCGCCCCGGCAGCTTTGCCCTCGTCATAGATTGCGTGCGTGGTCGCATAACGCATCGCCTCTACGCCCCAGACGGGCGGCATTTCTACGGCCACGGAACTTTTGTTGAGGGCGGTGAGCTTCTCTGCACCACGGAAAATGACATCGAAACCGGTGAAGGGCGCATCGGGTTTTGGTCCCGCTCCGCCGGATATGAGCGGGTGGGTGAAATTTCGTCCGGCGGGATCGGGCCGCATGACATCAAGACGCTGGCAGATGGCAACACACTTGTCGTGGCCAACGGTGGCATCCGAACGCATCCCAACTCCGGTCGCGACAAACTGAACCTCGATACGATGCGGCCAAACTTGTCTTACCTGACGATCGACGGAGCTATCGCCGATCAGGTAGAGCTTGCGCCCGACTTGCACCAAAACTCCATCCGCCACCTCGCGCTTGGTCCCAATGGCGTCACAGCCTTCGCGATGCAATGGCAGGGTGATCCCGCGGACGCGCCGCCGCTGTTGGGATTGCATCGGCGCGGAGAGTCTCCGCGCCTGCTATCCGCCACCCTTCCCGAACAGATCGCGATGGAAGGCTATGCCGGAAGCATCGCGATAGACAGCGCGGGCGAGACCGTCGCCATCACCTCCCCCCGTGGCGGGCGCGTGCATCTGTTCAATACCGTTGACGGTTTTCGCACCAGCCTGCCCCGCGCGGATGTCTGCGGGCTGGCGGTGGCAACCGAAGGGTTCATGGCAACCGACGGGCTCGGCGGAGTTTCGGTGATCGACGCCGCCCAAATGAAGCCCTTGGGCCGTCAGAGTCGGTCGTGGGACAATCATTTGATCGCTGTGTAACATCGGCGATCCACCTTAGACCCGCCAACGAGCCAGCTTGGGACTCCGTTCCGTGAATGCCCAAGCGGCGTGATTGAAAATTCGCGATCAGTCAATTGTCTTGTCGTCGCCATCGGAGCGAAGAAGTTAGCTGAGGTGAAGAACGTGTTGCGGCATTCAAACGGTTTCTAGAAACGCTTCGCCAAACGCGCGTCGCGTAGGCAATTACTCCGCTGCAGGACTGATTGGTTAGATTTTCCGAGAGATCGTGGATGCCCTCGCGGACGGAGCGGCTGCAGCAATGCCTGGCATGACCCATAAGCAGCACCCAAGGTTTCTCGTATTTCCCCCGCCACCGCCGCGCCGCCTTCAATACTGGGCGCGCGATTAAGCTGCCGGGAATAGGGTATCGGCAATCACTGTCCGCACCCCGAAAAACTAGACGCCAATTAACATGCGTAATTGAAACACCGGTGATCGATATGGATCGTCAGCAGTATTTGCTGCCGAGCGCGTCACAGCAGTAATTTCGCTGCGTGTCATAGTGAATTTGCAATTCATGATCATTATTCAAAACCCAAATACTCTCCGTATTGTCTGTCTCACATAGAAAAGCGGCGAGATATTGCTGGGATTGAGGCAGTTTTGGAAACAGTTTCCGACAGGGCGGTCATAAGCTGTGCGGTATCTGATTGGAGCGCAACACCAACCTCACTCCGAGATAAATCGGCGCAGCATCTCGGCCTCTTGGTCCTCCATCAGCTTTTGCGCGGTTTTCATGTGGTCTTGCATGATCTGCCGCGCCTCATCGGCTTTGCCATGGCGCAAGGCTTGTACAAGTCGCATCTGGTAGTCGCGACCCTTGGCCCAAAGCTGGATATTGGGAGGTGAATAAAGCCGTCGATAGACCGTCAGGTCGGAGAGAATATTCACCATGAAATCAATGAGAAAGGCGAGCAGGTCATTCTCCGACTGCGCCGCCAGAAGCGCGTGAAACCGAAGGGAGGAAATGTGCTGTTCCCGCTCCTCATCAAGCGTCTTGGCGGGTTCTGAGTAGGTTCCGATATTCGCCTCAAGCTGCGCCAGTACGTCATCGGGGAGCGTCCCAGCAAGCTGCGCTGCCAATTCAGGTTCAAGCACACGACGGAGCTGATAGATGTCGGCAATCGTCAGGTTCTTGAAGTAGAAGTAATTGGCCAACAGCGCCCGGGCCCGCTCCTTCGACACTTCATGCACAAAACTGCCGCCGCCGGGGCCGGTTCGGGTTTTAACAAGCCCCTGCGCTTCGAGAATGCGCATCGCCTCGCGGATCGTACCTTTGGCCATGCCAAAGCGTTCGATCATCTCAGGCTCGCTTGGCAGGCGATCTCCCATCTGCAAGCCTTGCTCAACAACCCAGTCTTTTATCGCTTCGGCGACACGGACAGGGCGGCTTTGTTTCGGTTCATTCTTCGATTGGGTTGTGGCAGGCAGCAAACTGGTCATCTCCCATCTGGGTCAGCTGTGGTTCGGTCGTCCGGCAGATATCCGTCGCGCTTGGACATCGGCCCGCGAAGGCGCAACCGGGGGGTGGGTTTAGCGGGTCGGGAAGCTCACTATCCTTCTGTTCCGGGGCTTTCAGCGCGCGTCCGACAACCGGGGCGCTGTCGGCAAGGAGCTTTGTATAGGGGTGTTTGGGGGATTTGAAAATCTCCTCTGCTTTACCGATCTCGACGACGGAGCCGAAGTAGAGCACGACAACGCGCTGGCTGACCGCCTCGACCACGGCAAGGTCGTGGCTGATGAACAGATAGGTGAGGTTGAATTCCCCTTTCAGCCGCGCGAGTAGATTCAGCACCTGCGCCTGTACGGACACGTCGAGAGCTGAGACGGGTTCGTCCAGCACGATGATCCGGGGGGCTGCGGCAAGAGCACGGGCGATCCCGATGCGCTGCGCCTGCCCGCCCGAAAATTCATGCGGGTAGCGCGTCAGGAAATCCTGCCGCAGATTGACGCTGTCGAAAATCTCCGCAATTCGCGCATCGCGGTTGTATTTTTTCATATTATACAGTAGTTTAAGCGGAGCTTCCACGACCTGCCGGATCGTCTTGCGGGGGTTCAGGCTGCTGATCGGGTCCTGAAACACATACTGGATCACTTTGCCGAATTCCGCCGGGTCGGCGTTGTCGAGCGCTTTGCCTTCAATTTCGATCTGCCCGGTCGTCGGCTCCAACAGCCCGACCAGCATCCGGGCAAAAGTGGATTTTCCGCAACCGGATTCACCGACCACGCCCAGCGTTTCTCCGGTCGCAACCTCGAACGACATCGGGCGCACGGCGCGCACGCCGTCCTGCGCCCTGCCGAACAGCGGCTTTTTCAGCGCGAAGGTCTTTGACAGGTTCTCGACCCTAAGCGCGGGCATGGGCCAAATCCTCTTCTGGGTAAAGACACCTGACGGCGCGGGGCGCTGTGCCGGCAAGCGGGACGGTCCCGGCACGGCAATCGTCCTGCGCCTTGTCGCAGCGCGGCGCGAAGGCGCAGCCGGGGGGCAGATCATCGACCGAAGGCGGCAAGCCGGGGATCGCCGCAAGCTCCCTCCGCCCCTGCCCGAGTTCCGGCACACAGGCGATCAGGCGCTTGGTGTAGGGATGGGCCGGTGCAACCAGAACCGCGTCGGTCGGTCCCTCTTCGACGATGCGTCCGGCATACATGACAGCAACCCTGTCGCATAGCTGCCCAACCACGCCGAAATCATGGGTGATGAAGATGATCGCCAGCCCCCGGTCCCGACGCAGGTCGTCAAGCAGCGACAGGATTTGCGCCTGAACGGTCACATCCAGCGCCGTCGT
The DNA here is from genome assembly GCF_048060095.1 of Aliiroseovarius sp. YM-037. Classification (NCBI taxonomy): domain Bacteria; kingdom Pseudomonadati; phylum Pseudomonadota; class Alphaproteobacteria; order Rhodobacterales; family Paracoccaceae; genus Aliiroseovarius; species Aliiroseovarius sp. YM-037. The sequence goes on from NZ_JBLUOA010000002.1 coordinate 9,262, forward strand.
CGGCTCATCCGCGATGATGACATCCGGGTCATTCGCCAGTGCCATTGCAATTCCGACACGCTGACGCATCCCACCTGACATTTCATGCGGGTAATTCTCGATCCGGCTTTCGGCGTTCGGGATACGAACGGACTTGAACAACTCAACGGCCTTCGCGTGGGCGTCGGCTTTGCTGATCTTGTGGTGGCTCTGGATCGCTTCGATCAGTTGGTCGCCGACCTTGTAAAGCGGGTGCAGCGTCGACAGCGGATCTTGAAAGATATAGGCGACGCGGTCGCCGCGTTTCTGGCGCAGCACCTCGTAAGGCGCCCCGATCAGGTCATCGCCCTGAAACCGCACAGCCCCGCCGGTGATGACGCCGGGTGGCGACGCGACAAGACCCATGACCGATAGCGCGGTCACGGATTTACCGGACCCGCTTTCGCCGATCACGCCAAGACATTCGCCCGGCCTTACCGACAGGCTGACACCTCCGACGGCCTTGTAAATGCGCTTGCCGACATGGAACTGCGTTTCAAGGTCTTGGATCGCGAGCAGATCATCTGTTTCTGCCGGAACCTCTGCCGCACGATCCACCATGGTTGTCGCGCGCGGCCGGCTGAGCGCTCCGGAGCGCAAACGCGGATCAAGCGCGTCCCGCACCCCGTCGCCCAGCAGGTTGATCGACATCACGATCAGGAAAATCATCACCCCCGGCACGATGGAGGTGAAAGGATAAGTAATCAGCGCCGACCGCGCCTCGCCCAGCATCGAGCCGAGATCGGCCTGCGGCGGCTGGCTGCCAAGGCCGAGGAAACTCAGCCCCGCGGTCTCAAGGATCATCCAGCCAACCGTTGTGGACATGGCGATGATGATGACCGGCAGGACATTCGGCAAAAGTTCGGACAGGATGATCCGCGTGTGGCCCATCCCAGCAAGCTTTGCCGCGTCGATAAATTCGCGCCCGGCAAGGCCGACGGTGATACCGCGAATGTTGCGGGCAAAGAACGGCACGTTGACGGCGGCCACCGCAATCAGCGCGTTCATCAGGCCGGGACCAAGGGCGGCGACAATCGCCAGCGCGAGCAGGATATACGGAAACGCCATCAGCATATCGACACCGCGCATGATGATATTGTCGGTCCGCCCGCCGAAATACCCGGCGATGATCCCGATGGCCGACCCGATGGACCCCGCAATGATCGCCGCCGCAATCCCGACAGCAAGGCTAAGCCGCGTACCATGCAGCAATCGTGCCAGCAGGTCGCGGCCAAGGTGGTCGGTGCCAAGGACATGCCCTTCGGAGAACACCGGCTGAAAGCGGTCGGCGGTGTTGGTCACGTCGGGGTCTTGCAGCGGCAGGATCGGCGTCAGCAAGACCAGCAGCAAGATCGCGCCAAGCACCACCGCACCCAGCGCCGCAAGCCGGTTGCGGAACAGAAGTTTGAGGAACGTCGTCATGTCTTGATCCTCGGGTCAAGAAGGCTTTGCGCGACATCGACCATGATGTTGAACATGACGTAGCACGCGGCGACGAAGACGACGCCGCCCTGCACCAACAACAGGTCACGCTTCAGGATCGCGTCGACCAGCATCCGACCGACGCCGGGCCACTGGAACACGATCTCGATATAAACCGAGCCTGACAGCACAAACCCCGCCTGAATGCCCAGAACCGGGATAATGCTGACCATCGCGGCGCGCAGCGCGTGACCCATGATAACGCGACGCTCTGGTACTCCCTTGGCACGGGCGGTGCGGATGTAATCCTGACGCAGCACCTCAAGCATGGCCGAGCGGGACAGCCGGGCGATGACCCCGGTCGCTACGGCGGATAGCGCCAGCGCCGGCATAATCAGGTGCTTCAGCAGATCCCAAAGATCACCACCGCCATAGATCGCATACATGCCACTGACCGGCAGCCATTTCAGGTTTACCGCGAACAGCAGGATCATCATCATGCCAAGGAAAAATGACGGCACCGAAATCCCGATAAGAACAGTGAAGGTGATCGCCTTGTCGGCAAACCCATATTGACGCGCCGCCGACACGACCCCGGCGAGAACACCAAGCAGAGAGCACAGCACAAAGCTGACCCCGGCAAGGATCAGCGTGGCGCTGAACCGTTCGGTGATTTCATCAAGCACCGGGCGGTTCAGCGAATAGCTGCGCCCGAAATCTCCCGTCAGCATATTGCCAAGCCAGATGAAATACCGCGCCGCCGCCGGTTTATCGAGGCCGAGATCCCGGTTCAGCTTTTCGACATTCTCGGGCGTCGCGTAAGACCCGAGTATCGCCGTCGCCGGATCGCCGGGGATCATCGCCATGATCAGAAACACGATCACCGTGATGCCCAACAACACCGGAACCGCCGAGATCAGCCGTTTCAGAATGTAACTGCCCACGCGCGGCCCTTCATCTTTCCAGAAATATCCCGGGGGTCCGGGGGCAGCGCCCCCGGGGGTCTTAGTTTTTCACAACACCCTGAAGATGCAGCAGGAACGACGGCTCCAGGCCGAAATTCTCGACCCGGTCGCTCGTCACCGCGTTCTGTTTCCAGTTGGCGACAAACACCCAGGGCGCATCTTCCTGCACGATGGCCTGCATTTCCTGATAAAGCCGAGCGCGTTCATCCTGATCGGTCGCAGTGCGGGCGGACTCCAGCAATTCGTCCACCTTTGGGTTAGAGTAGTAGCCAGAGTTGAAGCCCCCCGCCTCTGGCCACGCATCTGTGCGCAGCGCGAGGTAAGGCAGCGTGTCGGGGTCGTTTGTCATCCACGCCATTTCGGCCATGTCGGCCTTACCTTCAAGACCGGGATTCACTTCACCAAGGAACGTGTTCCATTCGTAGGTTTCGATGGTGACGTTCAGCCCAACCGCGGCAAGGTCCGCCTGAATCGCCGTGCCCATCGCAATGGGGTCGAGCATTCCTGATCCACCCTCTGTGACGTAAAAGGTCAGCTCCGCTCCTTCGGCCCCCGCATCGGCCAGTAGTTCGCGGGCCTTGTCGGGATCGTAGGGATATGGGTCCAGATCGGCGTTGTAAGCCCATGCAAACGCAGGCGGCGTCGGTCCTGCGGCAACCTCAGCGGTACCTTCGAGGACGTCGTTCACGATCGCCTCTTTATTGATCGCGTAGTTCGCGGCTTGTCGCACGCGAACGTCGGCAAACGGGCCTTCCTTCGCGTTCAGGATCAGAAACCAGACATGCGGTCCAGCCTGTTCAGCCACTGCAAACCCATCGCCTTCAAACTGCGACAGCGATGTCGGTGGCACTTCGACCATCAGATCGATCCCACCGGCGAGCATTTCTGCGACACGGGTATTGGCATCGGTGATCGGGCGAAAGACGACCGCCTCTGTCCCGGCAGCCTCGCCCCAGTAATCGGCGTTGCGTTCGATCACTACAGCTTCGTTCGATCGCCACTCGGCAAAGGTAAACGGACCAGTGCCGGACGGGTTGCGCCCGAATTCCTTGCCGTGTTGTTCGACCGCTGCGGGCGATACGATCAGCCCGGTCGGATAGGCGAGGTTTGACAGGAATGGCGCATAAGGCGCGTTCAGCTTGAACTTGACCGTCATATCATCAACGACACTCGTTTCCTCGACGGCGCCGAAGAAGAACGAAAGCGGGAAAGGCCCAGTGTCGTGAAACGGGTGATTCTCGTCCAGCATCCGGTCAAAGTTGAACTTCACCGCCTCGGCGTTGAAGGGGGTGCCGTCGTGGAACGTTACGCCGGATTTTAGCGTAAAGGTGTATTCGGTGCCGTCATCGCTGATCGCCCAGCTTTCGGCAAGCGCCGGTTCGACCTCAAGCGTGCCGGATTTGTATCGGGTCAACCCTTCGTAAACATTCACAAGAATGCGGAAGTCATTGACCGCCGTAACGGCGGCCGGGTCCAGTGATTTCGGTTCAGCAATCTGTCCGACGATTAGAACCCCCGGCGGCGTTTGGGCAGCGGTTGGCAGCGTAACGGACCCAAGGGCCACCACAGCCCCGGCCGCAGCGAGAAGTCCGCGGCGCGTCCAATTCACGAGTTTCATTGTCGTGTCTCCCTGTTATCTGTGTAGTTCGTATTTATCATGATAAATTGCATTCGTCAATTTTTCATGATAAATAGATCAGGATATGCCAAAAGAGATGCCATGACCTTTTCGATTCTTGCGCGCGACCCGAACTCCGGCGCGATCGGTGGCGCCGCCGCGACCGGCAGCCTGTGCGTCGGTGGCTGGGTTCTTCGCGGCGATCCCCGCGCAGGGATGAGCGCGAGCCAAGGCGCCTCCCCCAGCACGATGTGGGGAGAGGACGCGTTGACCGCTCTGCGATCCGGACAGTCCGCAGGCGACGCGGTGCGCGGCGTCACAAATGCGGACGAGGGGCGCGCGCATCGTCAATTATCGGCGCTTGGCCTGTCCGGTCCCGGCGCGAGCTTTACGGGCGCGGCAAACACTCCGGCGATGGGAAGCCTTGACATTACGGAAGGGATCGTCGCCGGCAATATGCTGGCCAACGAAACGGTGCTAGACGCGATGGCCGAAGGGTATCTGGCCGCCAAAGGCCGTTTCGCCGACCGATTGCTGGCTTCGCTCCACACAGCAGAGAATGCAGGCAGCGACATGCGCGGGCTACAATCAGCGGCCCTTCTGATCATGTCACGAGACCAAGCGCCGCTGACGCTGCGCATCGACTTTGACGAAACCCCGCTTGACGCGCTCGACGCACTTTATGCCCGCGCGACCAGCGGAGATTACGCGGAATGGAGCCGTCAGGTGCCAACGCTAACGAACCCCGGACGTATCCTTGACTAATTGGGGGAAAATCGCGGCGGAGCGGCTGGCGCGGATCGCCGCAGCCTCCGCCCCCGGTCCAGGCGTGACCCGATTGCCGTTCACCACCGAACACAGGCAAGCCATCGACATTCTGACGGAATGGATGGAGCAGGCCGGGCTGCGTGTTCACCTTGACGCTGCCGGCACCCTGATCGGGCGCAAGGACGGGCCGGAGGGGGCCGGAACATTTTACATTGGATCGCATCAGGACAGCGTCCGCGAGGGCGGCGCGTTTGACGGGATCATGGGGGTCGTTCTGCCAATCCTCGCTATGCAGCGGCTGAAAGACGAGGGCACCGCCCTGCCCTTCGCGGTTGAGATTCTGGCCTTCGCGGATGAGGAAGGCGTGCGGTTTCCGACAGCCCTGATGGGGCCGCGTGCGCTAGCCGGGACGTTTGACCCGGCGGTGCTGGAAATGATCGACAAGGATAGGGTTTCATTGCGGCACGCGATGGAGGGTTTTGGATTGTCGCCGGATCAGATCGGCGGATTGCAACGCGACCCGGCGTTCGCGCTTGGCTATCTGGAGTGCCACATCGAACAAGGCCCGGTGCTGGAAGCGGCAGACCAGCCTCTTGGCGTTGTCACCGCCATCTGCGGCATCGAACGCCACCACATCACCCTGAGTGGAGAGACGGGCCACGCCGGAACCCTACCGATGGAGTCGCGCCGCGACGCGCTGGTCGGCGCCGCCAAGATTGTGTCAGAGGTCAACCAACTGGCAACTGCGACGCCCGATCTGCGTGGAACGGTGGGCGCGCTTCACGTCCATCCCAACGTGGTCAACGCCGTCCCGAAAGAAGTGCGGATGACCGTCGAACTCCGCTCACCGAACGATCCCGTGCGGGAACGCGCGGGCGATGCGTTGCGCACCTTCGCAGAGAGTGTCGCGCAGCGCCGCGCCCTCGACCTGTTGATCGACCGCACCTACGCGCAACCCGCACAGCCTTGCGACGAGGCGTTGGTCAGCCGGCTGGCCAACGCGGTTGAGGCGTGCTGCGGAAAGGCGGTAATGCTATCTTCCGGCGCGACACATGATGCATCGGCGATGGCCGACCTCTGCCCCATCGCAATGCTGTTCGTCCGCTGTCGGGGTGGCGTCAGCCATGTGCCGGATGAATACGCCAGCGCGGATGATCTTGGGGCTGCAATTGATGTGCTGTGCGGCTTTGTCGGGCAGGAGAATATCGGGTAAAACAACCACCTAGCCCGTGTATATCTCACTGTTCTCAAAACGTATCGTATACGTGCAAGACAATGTCGCGTCGGGTTCAAGATTTATGAGAGCACCGCCGTCAGCATCAATCTAGGTCGTGTCACCGAAGCGTCTCGGTATGTTGGTATGGTATTGATCGGTCGAACTAATAAGCCATCTAATCCAACATACATGACTTATCAGATTGAACGGCCGTTGATCGGATCGTGTCAATGCTGCGGCCGGTTCGCCACAGAAGACGGTGTGGATGGCTCCTGCTGCCCCGGCGTCGCAATGCGCCTTTAGACCCGAAAACTCTGCCGACGGACAAACCAACATCAGCCTCGCACTGAGCCAAAGCGGTGCTGTCGCGCCCTTCGCAGTCGTTATGTGTTTTTCCGCGACTGACCTGCGCCGGAGAAACGCTAGCTACGTTCCGGTCACCCTTTGAGATATTGAGCGACGAGCAAACAGCCCACCGGTCTCGCTGATGGGCGGCTCAGACATGCAAGACGTCACTTGAGCCCCAACCCTCGGAAACTCTCTGAGGTGCCCCTAGTTTCCTAGGCACTTGCATGGTTTAGTTTCTGCTGTCTGATTTCGAAGTCAACGGGTGACAGCATGCCGTTGTTCGTGTGCTTTCGTTTCGGGCTGTAGAACAGTTCGATGTATTCGAAGACATCCGCCTTGCGTCTTCACGGTTTGGATATGCCCGACGCCTGATCCGCTCGCACTTCAGCAACTGGAAGAAACTTTCGGCGACCGCATTGTCGTGACAATTGCCGCGTCGGCTCATGCTGGGTTCAAGGTTGTGCTGGCACAGGAACGATTGCCACTCCCGGCTGGTGAACTGGGAGCCCTGATCTGGGTGGACTGTTACCCTGCCGGTTGGCTTTCGCCGCCAGACAACCATCAGCAAAGCCTGTAGAGCCAAATCTGTTGTCATGCGCGATTAAGCCGACCAGCCGACAACACGGCGTGAGAACAGATCGATGACAACGCAGAGATACAGTCAGCCTTCATAGGTCTTGATGTAGCTAATGTGAAACCCAAACACGCAACTATCGCTCTGGCCAAGCCGTCAAAGCTTGTTAACCGGCACCTTCAGAACTGGGTTACCCTCGTCGTCGCAGGGCACCTCCCCTGCTCGCATGTTGACTTGCAGCGATGGGATGATCAGTTTCGGCATATCCAACGTTGCATCGCGTTCGGTGCGGAACCTGACGAAATCCTCTTTCGTTTTGCCGCCGCCGACGTGGATGTTGTGCGCTTTTTCTTCGGCCACAGTTGTCTCCCACGCAATATCGCGGCCATTGGGGCCATAGTCGTGGCAGATGAACAGGCGGGTTTCGTCGGGCAGTGACAGAACTTTCTGGATCGAGTCGTAAAGCTCCGCAGCCGAGCCTCCGGGGAAATCGGCGCGGGCGGAGCCTCCGTCGGGCATGAACAATGTGTCGCCGACAAACGCGGCATCACCGATGACATGCACCATGCAGGCGGGCGTATGGCCCGGCGTGTGCATCGCGAAAGCGGACATCGTGCCGATCGTGTAAGTGTCGCCATCCCTCAGCAGCAGATCGAACTGGCTGCCGTCACGCTGAAATTCCGTTCCCTCATTGAACACCTTGCCGAAGGTATCCTGAACGACGGTGATATTTTCGCCAATCGCGATCTTTCCACCGAGTTTTTCCTGAATGTAGGGCGCGGCAGACAGGTGATCCGCGTGAACATGGGTTTCGATCTGCCATTCAAGTTTCAGTTTGTTTTCAACGATATAAGCAATAATCTCATCCGCATGGGTCGAGGTGATGCGCCCGGCGGCGTAGTCGATATCCATCACGGAATCGACGACGGCGCAGGCGTCGGAGTCGGGGTCGCGCACGACATAGCTGATCGTATTGGTCGCAGGATCAAAGAACGCTTTGACATCCGGCTTGACGGTCAAATTGCTTGGATATGCACACATCTTCGATGCTCCCCTTCCCGGTTTGGGCGCGTGGTGCGGCGCCTTTGACACTCATACTTGCACACTATTCCATATAGGTATCATGCGGCAAAATACCGTAACACCCCGAAGCGGTTGTGAATTACGCTATGAACCGGTTTGGAAAATATGCTACCTCGCCCCGGAACCGGCCAACAGGGTGCAGATGACGAGCAATAATCCGCGAGATGACGGCCAAGCCTCGACCCTGCCGGTTTTTCCGTGGTCGATGCGGCTTCGCTTCGTATACGTCCTCTATCAAGTGCTACTGCACCTCGCGCTTCCTGCTCTGTTGCTTTTGCTGCTGATCAGATCAAAGCGCGAACCGTTATATCGCGCCAACCTTGCCCAACGCTTCGGCCGGGTGCGCCCGTTGACCGAAGGCCGCGTTCTGGTCTTTGCCGCATCGCTTGGCGAAACCCGCGCAGCGAGTCTTGTTGTGAAGGGTCTGCTTGATGAGGGTGTCAATATCCTGCTGACCCACAGCTCCCCCGCTGGGCTTCATGCCGGGCGGGCGCTGTTCGCGGATGACATTGCGTCTGGCCGCGTCGTGCAAAGCTATATTCCCGGTGATTTTTTCTGGGCCGTGCGCCGTTTCCTGCGCGATCACCGCCCGAGCCTTGGTGTGGTGGTTGAGGCAGAGCTTTGGCCCGGCCTGATGGCTGAGGCGGCGCAACGTAAGATTCCGATGGTCCAGATCAACGGAAATTACACCGAACGCGCCTTTGTCCGCGATACCGGGCCCTTTGGCCTGATGCGCGGGACGTTTTGGAAATTCTACAGCCGCATCATCACCAAGTCCGAAGAACGGGCCGACAGGTATCGTCGCGCCGGGGTCGATCCGGCCCGCATTTCAGTCGTTGGTGAGTTGAAGTTCGACCTGCCCATTCGCGATGACATGCGATCCGCCGCCAAAGCGGCCGGATCGCAACTGGGCCAGCGGCGGACGCTTACAATCGCCTCTTCTATCGAAGCGGAAGAGGAGGAGTTGATTGCCTTTATCGACCAGCTTCGCGCCGAGGTCTCCCCCCCGCCGCTAATCCTCTGGGTGCCGCGCAGCCCGCAGCGGTTTGACGCAGTGTTTGATAGGTTGCGCGAACGGGGACTCAACTGCGGCCGACGTTCCGATGTTTTTGATGACTCCCTGCGCGGCGGAGAAATTGTCAAAGACATCGACGTGCTGATCGGCGACTCTCTCGGCGAGATGGATTTTTATTACGCCCTCGCAGATATCGTCTTTGTCGGCGCGACGCTTGCGCCGATGGGTGGGCACAACATCATCGAACCGCTCGCCCTCGAACGCGCTGTGATTACGGGGCCGAGCCTATATGGCATCGCCTACCCCGCCTATGACGCCATCGAGGCGGGCGCGTTGATTTCGGCCGACAACGCACAAGAACTGGCGACAATTGCCGCCGCACATTTCAACAACCCCGCACGTTATGAGGCGTTCCAAAGCCGAACCAAAGGGTTCAACGATCAGCACAAAGGCGCAAGCGACCGGACCGTTGCGCTGCTTATGCCATATCTCGGGGGTGAGCGATGACCACCCCCGTTTTTGCCCTTCGCTATGACGTTTCGCCCGCAATCGGGCTTGGCCATCTTCGGCGGGCCTTCGCCTTGTCGGAGGAGCTTCACCACCGCGGCATACGCCATCTGCACGCGGTCACGCCCGAAGGGGCCAACGTTCTTGAGGCGGAGGGGTTTTCGACACCCGACACCATTGTTGTCGATGGCCAACGCGCGGATTGGATCAACGCAAATAGCAGCATCACCCACGTTCTGACCGACATCTGCCGCGCCGGAAACGGCGAGGCCGCCGCGCAGGAAATCGGCAACCTATCCAAATCCCCGGCGGTTGTCGGGGTCATCGACAGTATGCCCCCGGATCACTACGCCGGAACGGACACCCCGTCGCCCGATTTGCTGTTTACTCCTTACCTCAACGCAGATCGCTTCCATTCCACGCCCAACGCCGCGAATTGGCGCCACGGACCGAAATATGCCGTCATTTCAAGGGAATACGCAGCAATAGATTCAGGCAATGGCTGGACCGCTGGCCGCGTCCTCGTGACCTGTGGAGGTGCGGACCCGGACGAACTGTCGGTCAAGATTGCGCAGCAGTTGGCACAAGCAGACATCCCCGCCGATATTGTGGTCGGGCCGTTGTTTTCGGCTACGATCCGCGATGATCTAACGACGCTCGCGGCGGAGAATCCGAACTGGGCCTTGCATCACGCGCCGAAAAGCCTTGCCCATCTGATCGGTGGTGCTGCGTTCGTCGTCGGGCGTCTTGGCCTGACCCGCTACGAAGCCGCCGCCTTGGGGCGCAGCGGGCTTTATCTTTCGGCAGGAACAGCCTACCGCGCCTATCTTGAGGGGTTCGAAGCCGCGGGGCTTGCCCGGATATTTTTTGATGGCGACACAAACGGCACCGAACGCTTTCTGGCTGAAATCGCCGCCCTGAAAGACCCAGCAACCCGCAAGTCCCTTTTCCGCCCGAACCGGGCCGCGATGCAGGTGGTTGATGGCAATGGGGCCGCGAATATGATTGAAGAGATGTTGAACCAAGACCGGAATGCACGCTGATGACGCTAAACATCGAAGGCAAAGCCATCGGGCGGGATAAAAAGCCCCTGCTGATCGCTGAGGTCAGCGCAAATCACGACCGCGATTTGGACCAGGCGCTTGCCCTCGTCGATATCGCGGCTGAGGCGGGCTGGGATTGTCTGAAACTTCAGACCTACGACGCGGATTCGCTGACGATCCCCAGCAACCACCCGTCGATGAAAGTCGATCCAGTCTGGGGTAAGGAAAACCTTTACGAACTCTACCAATCCGCCGGAATGCCGATGGAGTTTCACGAACCCCTCTTTGCCAAGGCACGCGATCTGGGGCTATTGCCGTTCACCTCGATCTACGACCCGCGCGATCTCGATTTCATCGAAAAGCTCGGCTGTGAAATCTACAAGGTCGCGTCGTTCGAAATGACCTATGACGATCTGCTTGAGGCGGTGGCGTCGACCAAGAAACCGCTGATCCTGTCGACCGGCATGGCGAACCTCGCCGAAATAGATCACGCGCTTGAGGTGCTCGACAAGGCCGGATCGGGGGAGGTCGTGCTGCTGCATTGCTGTTCCAGCTACCCTGCCCCGATTGACCAGATAAACCTGAACGCAATGGTCACGATGGGCCAGCGCTATGATCGCATGGTCGGATTTTCCGACCACACGATCGGGTCAATCGGCCCGTTGACCGCCGCCGCAATGGGGGCCGTCGCGATTGAAAAGCACTACACGAACGATCCGACGCGGGAAGGGCCGGATCACCGGTTCTCGGCAACGCCCGAGATCATGAAAGACATCGCCGACGGTGTCCGCGATATCCACGCCCTCAAGGGAAGCGCGGAAAAGCAGACGACCGAGGCGGAGCAGACCTCCAAGGCGCTTGGCCGCCGCTCTGCGTTTGCAATTCGGGATCTGGCGGCGGGTCACACGATCACGCCGGACGATTTCCGATTTGTCCGGCCCGGCGCCGGCATTCCGCCGAACGACCGGGGTGGTGTCGTCGGGCGCACCCTTGCGCGATCCGTCTCGAAAGGGTCGCCCATCACCAGCGAAGATATTGCACCGTGACCACTGTCGCCATCATGCAACCGACCTTCCTGCCGTGGCTTGGATATTTCGCGCTGTTGGATAGCGTCGATCACTTCGTGTTTCTCGACGATGTGCAATTGTCAAAGCAAAGCTGGCAAACCCGCAACCGGATCAAGGGGCCTAACGGGCCGATCATGCTGTCCCTAGGCGTTGCGCGCAAACCGTCGAAACCGCTGATCTGCGAGGCGAAGCTGGCCGAAACCGGGTTTGAGGTGGCCCTGCTCAAGACCGTCACCGCCAATCTTGGCCGCGCGCCGCATTTCGATGTGGTCGAGGATATCTTGAAGCGGTCGTTTGAGACATCCGGCGCAACCGTCGCATCGCTTAACATCGCGATCATCGACAAAATTGCCGAGGTGTCGGGAATATCGACCCCACGCTACCGATCCTCGGATATGAAGGTGCAAAGCACCGGAACGCGATCCGGTCGGTTGATTGAGATATGCGAGTATTTTAACGCGGATACCTATTTGTCGCCCGTCGGCGCCCACGACTATCTGACAGAGGAAGGTGAATTCGCCAACGGCGCAACCGCGCTCTGCTTCTTGAATTACGACCATCCACCCCATCCGCAGCTTTTCGGCGCGTTTGAAAGCCACATGGCGGCGATCGACGCGTTGGCGCATGTCGGCCCGGACGCATTTCTTGACCTCGTCCGATCCGGCATCAAACCAGCCCTGTCTGCAGATGAGGTCGCAACCTCATGATCCTCACCAAGACCACGCCAAAGGACGCCCCCGATGTCGAATGATGAATTGATCCGGCACTATCAGTCCCTGCTTGAAAAACATGGGCCCGGCTCTCACGCGGTGCAGTATGCTGACCCCGAAAGCCATGAGGCGCGGTTCAAGGTGCTCCAGCAGGTTGCGACGCCGTTGACCTCGGTTCTGGATGTCGGATGCGGGCTGGCGCATTTCTATCACTTCCTGAAGGGTCAGGGATTTACTAATCGCTATCACGGCGTCGATATCGTGCCGGAGTTTGTCGACCTCGCCAATCAATCAATGGCCGATGACGACGGCGCGCAGGCATCGCTGATGCACGCGGCGGATGAACTGCCCTCGGGGTATGACTACGCAGTGCTGTCCGGCGTGTTCAACAACAGGATGGACGACAACAAGGCGTTCATGGAAAACACCCTTCGTCGCATGTTCGACGCGGCTGACGTTGGGATCGCGTTCAATGCCATGTCGACCTATGTCGATTACTTTGACGACGGCCTATACTACGTTGATCCGATGGAAGTTTTTGCGTTTTGCAAAACGGAACTCGGCGGTCATCCAGTCCTACGGCATGACTATGCGATCCGCGAAGGCGGGTTCCCATTTGAGTTCGCGATGTATGTTTATAAATCACCCACTTCTGTCGAATAGAAGCAGGTCTTAGTCGGCCAATCCCAAGGCGCGGAACATCGCTTCGGCCTGTTCCCAATCTTCCGGCGTGTCGATGTCCTGTACTCGCGAGCGCGGCAACACGAGCGGCTTGGTTCCCTCTCCAAATGGCGGAACGGCGTCGCGCCACGCATTGGTCTTGCCCCAGTAGAATTGCCCGGCGTCGTGATAGGCTTCTTCAAGGTCTTGCGACCGCGTTTTGTATTGGTCGGGGTCGAACATCGCCAAACGACCATTCGGCGTCAATTTGACTGCCCGCTGGATCGGAAAAGCGAAACTGGTAACGGGGATCACATAATCGGCGTCGGTCAGTAGATCGGCGGCGTCGCTAATATCCTCCGCCCGAACGAAGGGGGCGGTCGCGTAGAGACAGCACAGGGCATTGGGCGCCCCACCTTCCGCCTCCAACCACTCGATCGCGTGGTGGATCACGGCCTGCGTGGTCGCGAAGTCGTTTGCGAGTTCATCGGGCCGCATGAACGGCACTTCGGCCCCAAAGGTTTTGGCGACATCAGCGATCTCTGCGTCGTCGGTTGAGATGATGATGCGGTCAAAACAGCCGGCCCGGCGTGCGGCTTCAATCGACCACCCGATCATAGGTTTGCCGCAGAAGTCTTTGATATTCTTGCGTGGAATCCGTTTTGACCCACCACGGGCCGGGATCAAGCAAATGCTCATGCCAGCGCCTTTTCAATCGCCCCGACGACCGCTGCAAAATCATTGTCAGACAGACCGGGATAAAGCGGGATCGAAATCGTCTGAGAATAATAAGCCTCCGCCGCCGGAAACATCCCTTCGCGAAAGCCGAGCGCTTTGTAATAAGGCTGCAAATGGACCGGGATGTAGTGGACGTTGACGCCAATGCCGTCGCCGCGCAGCGCCTCAAACACCGCGCGCCGCTTTTCGGCGTCAACGCGGATGACGTAAAGGTGGAACGCCGACAGCGCGTCGGCCAGCCGTCCCGGACGTTTCAGCGGCAAATTTCCCAGCGCCGCATCATAGCGTTCGGCCAGTTGGTTGCGGCGATCAACGTATTCCGACAAACGATCCATCTGCGCGACGCCCAGCGCGGCCTGAAGTTCGGTCATGCGGTAGTTCAGACCAAGTTCGATCTGCTGGTAATACCAAGGTCCGTGGCTATCGCTGACCATCAGGTCGGGTTCGCGTGTGACACCGTGCGAGCGAAAGAGGTTCATCCGCTCCGCGAACGTGTCGTCATTCGTTGTGGCAACGCCGCCCTCGGCGGTTGTTACGATTTTGACCGGGTGAAAGCTGAACACCGCGATATCGGAATGCACGCAGGCACCGACCGGCTGGTTCTGGAATTGGCCGCCAATCGCGTGGCTCGCATCTTCAATGACGCGGACACCGTAGCGTTTCGCAAGGTCGCCGATGGCCTCCATATCGCAGGACTGTCCGCACATATGAACGGGCATCAGCACTTTCGGCAAACGCCCCGCCTTCTCAGCCGCGTCGAGCTTTCTCGCAAGCGCGTCGGCGCTCATGTTGAAAGTCTCGGGGTCGATATCGACGAAATCAACCTCGGCACCGCACAGCAAGCCGACATTGGCGCTGGCAACAAAGGTGATGGGCGAAGTCCAAAGCAGATCGCCCTTCCCCAATTTAAGCGCCAGACATGCGATATGAAGCGCGGAAGTGGCCGAATTGACGGCAACCGCATGTTTTGCACCCGCGGCGGAGGCCACAGCCCCCTCAAAAGCAGGCACCAGCGGCCCTTGCGTCAGGAAATCAGAAGTCAGGGCCGCGACAACGCTGTCGATATCCTCCTGCCGAATATCCTGACGACCGTAGGGGATCATTCGCTGACCTGCTCCACCATTTTCAAGAAACCCTCTTCGGACAGCCAATCCGTGTTGTTGCCGGAGTGATATTCGAACCCCTGTTCGACCGGTTCACCTTTTTCGTCCAAGCGATTGACCGTGAAATCGGACGGGTGGCTGAACTGAATTGTCGGCATGATGACGTAGTGATCATGGAACTCCAACGTCAGATGGCTGTCATCTGCAGGGCACATGATTTCGTGCAGTTTTTCGCCGGGGCGAATGCCGATCACCTTATGCGGCAGATCGGGCGCCAGCGCTTTGGCAAGGTCGACCATCTTCATCGAAGGGATCTTGGGAATGAAAATCTCTCCCCCCTGCATCCGGTGGAAGTTTTTCAAAACGAACTCAACCCCGTCGTCCAGCGTAATCATGAACCGGGTCATGTCGAGGTGAGTGATCGGGAGCTCTTTCGCACCGTCGGCGATCAACTTTTTGAAGAACGGCACGACCGATCCGCGCGACCCGGCGACGTTGCCGTATCGCACAACCGAAAAGCGGGTCGGGCGCGGGCCGACCATGTTATTCGCAGCGACGAACAGCTTGTCAGAGGCCAGTTTCGTCGCGCCATAAAGGTTGACCGGGTTCGCAGCCTTGTCCGTCGACAGCGCGATGACCTTCTGCACCCCATTCGCCAGCGCTGCCTGAATGACATTCTGCGCGCCGTGGATGTTGGTCTTGATACACTCCATCGGGTTGTATTCTGCCGCGGGCACCTGTTTCAGTGCAGCAGCATGGATGACATAATCGACCCCATCCATCGCTTCCTTCATCCGCGATTCATCCCGCACGTCACCGATGAAATACCGCATTTCGGGCGCGTTGTAGGTCTGAGCCATCTCAAACTGCTTCAACTCATCGCGCGAGAAGATGATGACTTTCTTCGGGGAGTATTGGGCCAGAATATGATCCACATACTTCTTACCGAAAGAGCCTGTGCCGCCCGTAATCAGAATAGTCTTGTCGTTGAACATTCGCCGAAACCTCTCATTCAGCCTGACGGCCTTGGCAACGATTACCCGCCTTGCGAGCGAACTTCCATCGCAAATTGGCCGCACGGCCACTCTGCAACATTGCCAATTGCGGGCGAAAACAGATGGTCTATAGTCAAGAAAAACGAGTTGAGGCGGGCCGATTTCGTTTTTCTTTTGGCCTATACGGGTAGATTTGACGTGACGATGGCAAGAACGACGCAAAGTCCGATAAGGCTGACGGCCGGTCAAAAACGCGGTGTCAGTAGCCAGTTTGGTGCGCTGTGTTACCGGATCAAGAACGGCAAAGTGCAGGTGCTATTGATCACGAGCCGGGGTGCCGGACGCTGGCTGATCCCGAAAGGGTGGCCGATGGACAATGCAACCCCCGTCGAAGCCGCCGCGCAGGAGGCGTTTGAGGAAGCAGGCGTTGAAGGCAAGGCGAGTTCCGTTTGTCTTGGCATTTATTCATACACCAAGGGGCTGGATGATGAGGATACACTGCCCTGTATCGTTGCGATCTTTCCGTTGAAGGTGAAGCGCCTGCTGAAATCGTACCCCGAGGCCGACCAGCGCAAACGAAAATGGTTCAGCCGAAAGAAGGCCGCGGCGCGGGTCAGCGACCCGGAACTTGGGCAGATTATCCGCAGTTTTGACCCGACGAGGCTACCGAAATAACGCCTCTCCCGTTGATTTCAGGTAAGATGCCATTAAGTCCAAATTATTCTTTGGGAATCGCGAAATGATCCGCTACGCGCTAAAATGTGCAAACGATCACAGCTTTGAAAGCTGGTTTCAATCCGCAGAAGGGTTTGACAAACTTCAGGCGGCGGGAATGGTTGCGTGCCCTGATTGCGGGCATACCGATGTTTCAAAGGCGATCATGGCACCCCGCGTCACCCCCGGCCGGGACAAAGTCTCAGAACCCGGCACGGGCGCGCTGACCACCCCGGACGATGAAAAACAAGCCGCGCTGGCGAAATTGAAGGCTGAGATCGAGGCGAACTCCGAATATGTCGGCATGAATTTCGCAACCGAAGCCCGCGCGATCCACGACGGCGATGCGCCGACCCGCGCCATCTATGGCGAAGCCAAGCCGGAAGAGGCGAAATCCCTTATCGAAGACGGCGTGCCGGTCGCACCTCTGCCCTTCACCCCAAATCGCAAGACCAACTAGCGCCTTCACAGTCGCCCCTATTGCCCTTGGCCCCATTCCCGCTTACAGACGCGGCTGATTGAATAACTGGGACATGGGCAGGTTGATGCCGCTGTTGGTGATGAAATTCGGGGGCACGTCTGTCGGCTCTCTTGATCGTATCCGCCGCGCGGCGAAGCGCGTGGGCGTTGAGGTGGCAAAAGGCTACGACGTGATCGTCATCGTGTCAGCCATGTCCGGCAAAACCAACGAACTTGTCGGCTGGGTCTCCGAAACGTCGGCCATGTTTGACGCGCGGGAATACGACGCGGTTGTCAGCTCTGGCGAAAACGTCACAGCCGGGCTGATGGCACTGACCTTGCAGGAAATGGATGTTCCGGCCCGCAGTTGGCAAGGTTGGCAAGTTCCGGTCAAAACGACGTCCGCGCACTCTTCTGCCCGGATTGAGGAAATCCCGACCGAACATCTGATGGCCAAGTTCGACGAAGGCATGCGGGTTGCTGTTGTCGCCGGGTTTCAGGGCGTCAGCCCCGAGGGGCGGATCACCACACTCGGGCGTGGCGGATCAGACACCACCGCCGTGGCCTTCGCCGCCGCCTTTGGTGCGGAGCGCTGCGATATCTATACTGATGTCGATGGCGTCTACACGACCGACCCCCGGATCAGCCCGAAGGCCCGGAAGCTCGAAAAAATCGCGTATGAGGAAATGCTGGAACTCGCGTCGCTGGGCGCGAAAGTTCTGCAAACCCGCTCTGTCGAGCTCGCAATGCGCTTTCACGTCAAGCTGCGTGTCTTGTCGAGCTTTGAGGAATACGACGAAAACGCTGGCACCCTAGTCTGTGCCGAGGAGGATATCATGGAATCCAATGTTGTCGCCGGCGTCGCCTATTCGCGTGACGAAGCGAAAGTGACGTTAATCTCGGTCGCTGACCGTCCGGGTATTGCCGCCGCCATCTTCGGTCCGCTGTCTGATGCGGGCGTAAACGTCGATATGATCGTTCAGAACATCGCCGAAGAAGGTCGCACCGATATGACCTTCTCCTGCCCCACCGATCAGGTGAAACGCGCGGAACGGGCGATGGAAGAAGCAAAGACATCCGGCGAAATCAACTATCATGACATCGTTGCCGATACCGATGTTGCGAAGATCTCTGTCGTTGGGATCGGGATGCGCAGCCAGTCCGGTATCGCCGCCCGGATGTTCGAAGTTTTGTCGAACGAGGGGATCAACATCAAGGTTATCACGACCTCTGAAATCAAGATTTCTGTTTTGATCGACCGAAAATATATGGAACTCGCCGTCCAAGCCCTGCATGATGCTTTCGAGTTGGAGAAAGCGGTTTAGGGGCCAATGGCCGAACAAACAGAAAGCGAAAGCCGCAAGCTTCTCGGGCGTCTGCGCGAAGCTTTGGCCGAAGATAGCGCGGGTCAGGAACGGCTCGATCGTATCACCCATCTGATCGCGGACTCCATGCAGACCGAGGTTTGCTCGATCTATCTGTTCCGCGACGATGAAACGCTGGAACTCTGCGCCACAGAGGGGCTGAACCGCGAATCCGTCCACCAAACACGCCTGAAAATCGGTGAAGGTCTGGTAGGCCGCGTCGCGCGCTTTGCGGTACCCGTGAACACAGCCAACGCGCCCAGCGAAAAGGGCTTTCGTTTTATGCCCGAAACGGGGGAGGAGATTTACTCCTCCTTCCTGGGCGTGCCGATCCAGCGTCTGGGCGAACGGCTTGGCGTTTTGGTCGTGCAGTCCAAAGTCGACCGCGAATATTCCGAGGATGAGGTTTACGCCCTCGAAGTCGTTGCGATGGTTCTGGCCGAAATGACCGAACTCGGCGCGTTTGTCGGCGAAGGCGCCGCGCTGTCCGCGCGCCACCAGCGACCGGTGATGATAAACGGGGCCGTCGCGCAGGAAGGCGTTGCCGAAGGGCATATCTACCTGCACGAACCGCGGGTCGTGATCACCAACCCCATCGCTGACGATCCGCACGCCGAGCTTGCCCGCCTGCAAGAAGCGGTTGAGGAGCTTCGCGTGTCCGTCGACGACATGCTGACAACGGCCAAGACCGGCGATAAAGAGCAATATCAAGTCCTTGAAGCCTACCGGATGTTCGCAAACTCCAAAGGCTGGATGCGCCGGATGGAGGAAGACATCGCCCGCGGGCTCTCCGCCGAAGCGGCTGTGGAAAAAGAACAATCATCGGCTCGTGCACGCATGTCGCAAGTGCCTGACGCCTATCTGCGCGACCGCCTGCACGACCTTGACGATCTGTCAAACCGCCTGCTGCGCATCCTGACCGGGCAAGGGTCGGATACGGGGGCCACGCTGCCCGATAATCCGATCCTCGTCGCCCGCAATATCGGCCCCGGAGAGTTGCTGGAATACGGGCGCAGCCTGAAGGGTATCGTGCTTGAGGAAGGCTCCGTCGGGTCGCACGCAACAATTGTCGCGCGGGCGCTGGCGATACCGCTGGTGATCCACGCCCAGCGCATCACGACCGAGGCGTTAAACGGCGATGTCGTGATGGTTGATGGCGAACAGGGCATCGTTCACCTCAGACCAGACGAAACAGTCGTCGCAGCCTTCCGCGACAAGATCGCGATGCAGGCCGAGGCGCAGGAACGCTACACCTCAATCCGCGAAAAACCCGCCGAAACGCTTTCGGGCGAAACGATTACGCTCACGATGAACGCGGGGCTGATGGCGGATCTTCCATCGCTCGAAAATTCGGGCGCCGAAGGCGTGGGCCTGTTTCGCACGGAACTTCAGTTCCTGATCCGCAGCAAAGTTCCCCGCCGGGGAGAGCTTGCCGCGCTTTATTCCCGCGTTCTGGATGCGGCCCACGGCAAGCCCGTCGTATTCCGAACCCTTGATATTGGGTCGGACAAGGTTCTGCCCTACATGACCCGGCAAGACGAACCAAACCCCGCACTTGGCTGGCGGGCGATCCGCGTCGGCCTTGATAAGCCGGGCGTCATGCGGATGCAGGCGCAGGCATTCCTGAGGGCCGCGCATGGTCGTCCGATTTCCATTATGTTTCCGATGGTTGCCCAGTTTGAGGAATTCAAAGCCGCCCGTGACCTGCTGCTGCGTGAGGTTGAGCGGGAGCGAGCACTTGGCCACATCTTGCCCGAAGACCTGAAAATCGGTGCGATGCTGGAAACACCCTCCCTCGCCTTCGCGCCGCGCCAGTTTTTTGAGATGGCGGATTTCATTTCAATCGGCGGTAATGACTTAAAGCAGTTCTTCTTCGCCGCCGACCGCGAAAACGAACTTGTCCGGCGGCGCTACGATACGCTGAATGTCAGCTTCCTGACGCTGATCGAACAAATCGTCGCGCGGTGCGCTGAAACCAACACTCCGGTTTCCTTCTGCGGTGAGGATGCCGGGCGACCGCTGGAAGCGCTTTGTTTTGCGGCGATGGGCCTTCGGTCCCTGTCGATGCGCCCGGCATCTATAGGCCCGGTCAAAAGCGTGCTGCGCCGCACTGACCTGACCGAACTGCGCAAAGTCATTGACGAAGCGCGGGAGCGTGGCGATCAATCCGTCAGAAAAGCCGTCCGCGCCTGGGTCCAGTCATAAATCCGGGCTGACTGCGGGTACGTCGAATTTCGTAACCGCTCCGCGCACGCCATCCCACCCGTCATCGGCCAGGCTGATCCCCAAAACACGGTCGCGGTTCGTCGGCGGCGGCATCTCCACCCCCTCCAGCCGTTTAAAGCCGTAGCGGCCGTAATAAGGCGCGTCGCCAACCAGCATAACGCGCGTCCAGCCAAGGTGTTTCGCCGCGTCAAGGCTATGCCGGATCAGTGATCCACCGACGCCTTCGCCCTGATGTGTCGGGTGGACAGCAACCGGACCAAGCAACAGCGCGGGCTGCCCGCCGACGCGGACCGGCCAGTATCGGATGGCCCCGGCGACGATCCCGCTTGGATCGCGCACGACGAAAGACAGGTCTGAAACGCAAGGCACGTCATCCCGCAGGCGATAAGACGACAACGCCTCTCGCCCCGGTGCGAAGCACAGATCATATAGCGCCTCGACCTCCCACCAGTCCTCGGCGGTTTCCTGACTTAGCTCAAACAACGCGGCCTGTCCCCTTACCGACGCCCCTGATCGGATTTCTGCTGGAAAGGGGCGTAGCACGGCGTTACCTGTTGGGCAAACATCAGGAGCCCGAATGTTCTACCGCCCCGAAGACGGACACAATCTGCCGCACAACCCGTTCAACGCAATCGTCACACCCCGGCCAATCGGCTGGATTTCAAGCCGTTCGGCGGATAGGTTGGACAATCTGGCGCCCTATTCGTTCTTCAACGCGGTCGCGTATGAGCCGCCGCAGGTCATGTTCGCCTCGACCAGCGCAAAGCCCGATCAGAACGGCACCAAGGACAGCGTCGCGAATATTCGCGAAACCGGGGCGTTCTGCGTCAACATCGTGGAATACGCCGCCCGCGACGTGATGAACGCGACCTCGGCCCCGAAACCTGCAGGCGTTGACGAATTCGCAACTGCGGGCATCACCAAAGCGGAATGCGAAACCATCGCCTGCGCCCGAGTCGCTGATGCGCCTGCATCGCTCGAATGCAAGCTGACGCAGATCGTGGAACTGCCCGGCACCGCAAATTTCGTCGTGTTCGGAGAGGTGACAGGCATCCACATGCGCGATGACTGCGTGAAGGACGGGATGTTCGGCATCACCACCTACCAGCCGCTCGCGCGGCTTGGCTATCACGACTACACCCGCGTGACAGAGATTTTCCCTCTGACGCGCCCGAAAGACTGAGGAGAACAGGCATGGACACGATGATCGGTGTAATCGGAGGCTCCGGCCTTTATGAGATCGACGGGCTGCAAGACGCAACGTGGCAAGCGGTTGAAACGCCTTGGGGCGCGCCCTCGGACGAAATCCTGACGGGTGAGGTTGATGGGGTGAAAATGGCGTTCCTGCCGCGCCACGGACGAGGGCACACTCATAGCCCAACGACAGTGCCCTACCGCGCGAATATCGACGCGCTGAAGCGGTTGGGTGTGACGGATGTGATCTCAGTCTCGGCCTGTGGGTCGTTCCGCGAAGAAATGGCACCCGGCGATTTCGTCATTGTGGATCAGTTCATCGACCGGACCTTCGCCCGCGAAAAATCATTCTTCGGCACGGGGTGCGTCGCCCACGTATCGGTCGCCAACCCGACTTGCCCACGCCTGTCCGCCGCTTGCCTGACGGCCGCCATCGACAGCGGCATTACCGTCCATGACGGCGGCACGTATCTGGCCATGGAAGGGCCGCAGTTTTCGACCCTCGCGGAATCCAAGATGTATCGCGAAAGCTGGGGCTGCGACGTGATCGGCATGACCAACATGCCCGAAGCGAAACTCGCCCGCGAGGCAGAGCTGTGCTACGCCTCGGTCGCGATGATCACCGACTACGACAGCTGGCACCCCGACCATGGCGAAGTGGACGTGACGCAGATCATCCAAACGCTGATGGGCAACGCAGACAAGGCGCGATCAATGGTGCAGCGCTTGCCGAATCTGCTGGGCGCAGACCGCACCCCCTGCCCGCACGGCTGCGACCGCGCGCTGGAATTTGCGGTCCTGACGCAACCCGATGCCCGTGACCCAGAGGTTGTTGCGAAACTGGACGCGGTGGCGGTACGAGTGCTGGGTTAGCCTGCGTCCTTGTCCGCCGATTTCCGCCTTTGCCTCAGCCGCAGACTGTTTTAGGTGTAAGGGCGGTCTGAATTTCCGCTGGAGCCCTCATGCAGGTCAAAGATTACATCCGCACCATCGTCGATTTCCCTCATGAAGGTATCATGTTTCGGGACGTGACCACGTTGTTCGCCGACGCGCGCGGTTTTCGGATGGCGATTGACCAAATGCTGCTGCCCTACGCGGGGGAGCGGATTGACAAAGTCGTCGGGCTTGAGGCGCGCGGGTTCATTCTTGGCGGCGCGATTGCGCACCAATTGTCGGTGGGCTTTGTGCCGATCCGCAAAAAGGGCAAACTGCCCGGCACGACGATCAGTCAGGACTATGCGCTTGAATATGGCGAGGCGATCATGGAGATCCATGACGACGCCTTGCAGCCCGGCGAAAAGATCTTGGTTGTCGACGACCTACTCGCCACCGGTGGCACGGCAGAGGCGGGTATCAAACTGATCGAACGCTTGGGCGCCGAAATTGTGGGTTGCGCCTTCATCATTGACCTGCCTGAACTTGGTGGCCGCGCCAAGCTGGAAACCCTCGGGATGGATGTATTTTCCCTCTGCGAATTCGAGGGCGCGTAAAGGTTCTGGTAACCCTTCCCGCCTATAGCTGAGGCGTCCGTTACCCACGGATGTTGCTTGCACACACGTAGCGAATTGGTCGCCCTGCCGGGGTTTCGGTGGGGCGACCAGACTGCTTAGTCCGGCACCGCCAGCACCGCCCCCGGATTCATAATTCCATTCGGATCGAGCGCCGCCTTGATCGTCCGCATCGCGGACAGCTTTGTCGGATCGCCATAGCGCTCCAGCTCCGCCCGTTTCAGACGACCCACGCCATGTTCAGCGCTGAAAGAGCCGCCGAAAGCGTGGACGAGGTCATGCACGGCCCGCTCAACCTCATCTTTTCTGTCGTAATAGCTTTCGCGCGCCTCACCCTTCGGCGGATAGACGTTGTAGTGTAGATTGCCGTCCCCGACATGCCCGAAACAATTGATGCGGAACGGGCCAATCGCCGCGATGCGCGCCCACCCTTGTGCAATGAACTCCGGCAACGCACCAAGCGGGACAGAGATATCGTGGCTAACCACCGCGCCGATGCGCTTGTTCGCCTCGGGGATCATTTCGCGGACGGTCCAAAATTCCGCCCGCTGCGCCTCCGACTGGGCGATCAGCCCGTCGGTGACAAGCCCCTGCTTAGCGCCATCCTCAAACAGATCGGTCAGCACGTCGGCAGCGGGTGTGCCGCCAGCCAGCCCCAATTCGACCAGCACCATCCATTCAGGCGGCGTGGGGAAAGGCTGGCGGGTTTCGGCAACGGTCTCGGTCAGGAACTCAAGCCCGGTCCGGTGGATCAGTTCAAACGCGCTAACGGCGCCGCCGACACGGGCTTGGGTCAACGACAGCATGGACAACGCGGCGGCAGGGTCGGGAACGACAAACAGCGCGGTTCCGACATTCGCCGGACGCGGAAACAGCTTGAGTGAGGCCGCCGTAATGACGCCAAGAGTGCCCTCGGCACCGATCAGCAGGTTCCGCAGGTCGTATCCGGTGTTGTCCTTCCGCAGCCTGCTTAGCCCGTGCCAGATTTCACCGGTTGGCAGCACCGCCTCAAGCCCCAGACACAAATCGCGGGCGTTCCCGTAGCGCAGTACGTTGACGCCGCCGGCATTGGTCGAAAGAACCCCGCCGACACGACAACTGCCCTCGGACGCGAGAGACAGCGGGAACAAGCGGTCAGCCTCCGCCGCCGCTGTCTGAACGTCGGAAAGGACGCCCCCCGCCTCAGCGATCATCACATTCTCGGCCGGGTAGGTCGCGCGGACCTTCGCCATACGCTCCAGCGACAGAACAACCGGGTCCGGTCCTTCGGACAAGACCTGCCCGCCAACCAAGCCCGTGCCTCCGCCATATGGGACAATGCCGACCTTTGCCGCGTTGCAAGCGCTGACAATCGCCGCGACCTCTTTAACCGTTCGTGGGGCGACGAGTATGCCGCCCGCCCCGCGAAAGCTGCGGCGCGGCTCTTCCAGATAGGCAGGGGTTAGCGGGCGAAAAACAGCCTCATCAACCACGCCAGCCAAGGTGCTGCGAAACGTATCATCGGCAGGGTTGAGCGGCATGAATGCTCCTTGCCTCGGTCAACTCAGCGATCAGCCGGTGGCCGTCTTGCCCCGGCGATCAAGGCGCAGATTGGCATAGAGAACGTGAGTGCGCCAGCGACCGTTGATCTGAAGATAGCTTTGCGCGACACCTTCGTATTTGAACCCGGTTTTCTCCAACACGCCGCGGGACGCCTTGTTTTCCGGCAGGCACGCGGCTTCGACCCGGCTGAGGTCGAGCGTGTTGAAAGCGTAGTGAACGACAGCCTCAATCGCCTCGCGCATATAGCCCTGCCGTGCATAGGGCGCGCCCGTCCAATAGCCCAAGGTTGCCGCCTGCGCCGGTCCGCGCCGGATCGTGTCGAGCGTCACCGCCCCAAGCAGCGCATCATCGCTGCGCCGGATCAGGAACAGCGGCACGGCGGTCCCACTGGTGATAGACCGCTGCGCCCAGTAGACCCGGTTGGTGAAGGATTTGCGGGTGAAATGGTCGTTTGCCCAGTTCGGCTCCCACGGGGTCAGGAAATCCGTGCTGTTTCGACGCAGATCAACCCAGCTTCGATGGTCGCCATGTGCCGGAGGGCGAAGCGTCATGCGCTCCGTCTCAATCCGAATTTTCCGGCGACGGCCAATCATCAGGCAACGAGCCTTTGCTTCAGGTCCGCGACCGAGGGCGCCCCTTCGATTGGGCCGTAAAGCGCAAGGCTCGGCTTTGCCTGCCCGGCGATCCGCGCCGCGTAATCGCGCACCATCGCGGTATCAACCGCGTCGATCTTCTCAACAACTTCCGGAATGCTCGGCACCCGCCCCCAGATCGCCGTCATCCTCGCCAAACGCTCCGCCCGGTTCGATGGGTTTTCAAGGCCCATCAGCAATCCGGCCTTCATCTGCGCACGGGCCCGCGCGGTTTCGGCGTCGGACATATCATCGGCCGCGCGCTTCAACTCATCCACGGTGATCGTCGAAAGCTCAGCTATCTGGTCAGCGCTCGTGCCCGCATAGATCGTCGTCATCCCGGTGTCGGCATAGGCTCCGGCTTGCGCGAAGATCGTGTAGCAAAGCCCTCTTTTCTCGCGAATTTCCTGAAACAAGCGCGACGACATTCCGCCACCCATCGCGCCCGCGTAGACCTGTGCGGTATAGATGTCCGGGTCGCGATAGCTGGCGCTTTCAAGGGCAAGGGCGAAGTGCGCCTGTTCAAGTCCCTTCACCTCTCGCCGCTCGCCACCGGTATATTTTGCCGGTTGGGCGTCGGTCGCGACGCCGCGTTTCAAATCGCTGAACAACACCTCCGCCCGGCGCACGATATCGTCGTGATCTACTGCGCCCGCCGCTGCAAGGATCATGCGTTCAGGGCCGTAGTGCCGCGCGACGAACTGCAACAATTCGGCGCGGGTGAAGGCGCTGACACGCTCTGCCGGGCCGAGGATGGTGCGCCCGATGGGTTGGTCGGGATACGCTTCTTCCTGCAACCAATCGAAGATTACGTCGTCTGGCGTGTCGAGCGATTGGCCGATCTCTTGCAAAATCACACCGCGCTCTGTTTCGATCTCATGGTCTTCGAAAGTGGGGTTGAGCAAAATGTCCGAGATCACATCAAGCGCGAGCGGCACGTCGTCTTTCAGAACGCGGGCGTAATAGGCTGTCGTCTCGCGGCTGGTGTAGGCGTTGATATGGCCGCCAACGTCCTCAATCGCTTCGGCAATATCGACGGAGCTGCGCGTGGTCGTTCCCTTGAACGCCATATGCTCAAGAAAATGGGCGATGCCGTTCTGTTCCGGCAATTCATCGCGGCCGCCGGCGGTGATCCAGATTCCAAGGGACGCGGACAGAAGGCCGGGCATGGGCTCCGTTACAATGCGGAACCCGTTTGAAAGGGTATGAAACTCAACACTCACTTAGACAATCGACCTTTTATCAATGTTTCCAGTTGCCTCAGGTCGTTTTCAACGACCGTCATGCGTTCTTCTTTGTCAAATAGGTCCGCCATATGCGGCGGAAGCGCAATGTGGGTGCCACAGGCCGCTTCGACCGCTTCGGGGAACTTCGCAGGGTGCGCGGTGGCGAGCGTTACCATGGGGGTTGCGCCAAGGTGATCGTCCGCCACCCGTGCGCCAATCGCAGAATGGGGGCAAAGCACCTGCCCCGTCCGCCGCTGAAAATCCTTGATCGCGGCGGAGGTTTCATCCTCAGACACGCGCCCCGACGCGAATTGTTCACGCAGCGCTTCTAGCGCGCCTTGGCTGACCGTGAACCGCCCCGTGGTTTTCAGGTCATCCATCTGCTGTGCCACCGCCGCGCCGTCGCCGCCATAAGCAAAGAACAGCGCCCGTTCGAAGTTTGAGCTGACCTGAATATCCATCGACGGGCTGATCGACGGCGTGACGCCTTGGGTTTCGTAAACGCCGGTTTCCATCGTGCGGTGCAGGATGTCGTTCTGGTTCGTCGCGATCACCAGCTTTTCAATCGGCAACCCCATGCGCCGCGCGATATAGCCTGCGAAAATGTCACCGAAATTACCGGTCGGCACAGTGAAATTCACGGCCCGCTCCGGAGCACCCAACGACACCGCAGACGTGAAGTAATACACGACCTGCGCCAGCACCCGCGCCCAGTTGATCGAATTGACACCAGCCAGCCCGACTTCGTCGCGAAACTCGAAATCGTTGAACATGTCCTTCAACTTGCCCTGGCAATCGTCAAAGTCACCCTTGAGGGCCAGTGCATGGACGTTACCCTCAACGGGGGTGGTCATCTGGCGGCGCTGAACGTCGCTGACGCGCCCCTCGGGGAACAGGATAAAGACATCGACGGCATCCAGCCCGCGAAACGCCTCAATCGCGGCAGAGCCGGTGTCGCCGGAGGTCGCGCCGACGATGGTCACATGCTGCCCGCGCTTGGTCAGTGATGCCTCAAATAGCTGGCCGATCAACTGCATCGCGAAGTCTTTGAAGGCGAGCGTCGGGCCGTGGAAAAGCTCTAGCAGGAAGTGGTTGGAACCAAGCTGAACCAGCGGCGCGCGGGCGTCGTGGGTGAAGCCCTCGTAGGCACGGGCGATGATCGCGCGAAATTCGTCGTCGGCGAAACTGTCACCGATGAACGGGCGCATAACGGTGAACGCGACCTCTTCGTAGCTTTGGCCGGCCATCGCCTTGATCTCACCGGCGCTGAATGTCGGGATCGTTTCCGGAACATACAGCCCGCCGTCCCGCGCGAGGCCTGTCAGCATCGCGTCTTCAAATCCAAGGACCGGGGCCGCCCCGCGTGTCGAGATATATCGCATTCGCTTTATGCCTTCACTGCGTTCGACGCCTGATACGCCAGACGATGGCGGCTGTCATCCCCAACCACACGACAGCGAGTGAAAACCACGTGATCGCATAGCCAAGATGGTCGTTTGGGATCACCGATGTGTCGACGGGCAAGGGTGTGACCGGTGCCGGATCTTCGGAGGTGTCGCTGGCGATCACGAACAGCCAGTGGGTTCCCAAGGCCTCCGCCATCGCGACCGGGTCGCGGGCATACCAGATGTTTGCGTCGAGGTCGGGGGGCGGCGTGAAGCTGTCGACCTCCTCCGGCTGGTGGAGGTTGCCTATGATCGTCGCCTCAACCGGCGGACGGGGGGCGTCTTTCTGGTCGGCCAGGACATAGCCCCGATCAACGAGGATGCGCTGCCCGCTATCCGTTTCGAATGCGCTAACGATGCGGTAGATCGCTCCGATCCGCTTGAGGCTCGCCAGCACATGCAATTCTTTGCCGGTGAAGCGCCCCGCGAGTTCAACCGGGGCGTAGTCGAGGTATTTAGGGTCCGTCGCATCTTGAAGCGTCATCGGTGCGTCGTTCAGACGCTCCTCAATAGTGGCAAGAACGCCCTCTTTCCATTGAAGCCGTTGCACCTGCCACACCCCAAGACCGATCAGAACTGCGGCCCCAAGCAGACCAAACAGAAGCGGTAATATTATCCGGCGTTCCACGTGCGGACCCTATCAACTGAAAACGCGAGGCCAATGGCCCCGCGCTTTGTTTTTCGTGTATTGCTCCGGTCTTTTCAACCGCGGATTGGGATTAGCTGCCCCAGATGTAGATCGCGGCGAACAGGAACAGCCAGACCACATCGACAAAGTGCCAATACCACGCCGCAGCCTCGAACCCGACGTGACGTTCGGGGGTAAAGTGGCCCTTCATCGCGCGAATGAGGCAGACTGTCAGGAAGATCGTCCCGATGAGCACATGCGCGCCGTGGAAACCGGTCGCCATGAAGAAGTTGGCGCCATAAATATTACCTGAGAAACCAAAGGCCGCGTGGCTGTATTCGTATATCTGGAAGAACGTGAAAAGAATGCCGAGCACGATGGCAAGACCAAGGCCATTGATCAGATCCCGGCGGTTGTTTTCATGGGCAAGCGCGTGGTGCGCCCACGTCGCCGCAGCGCCGGAACACAGCAGGATCAGCGTGTTGATCAGCGGCAGGTGGAACGGATCAAAGGTTTCGATGCCCGCAGGTGGCCAAACACCGTCAACCGCGGGTGATTCTGGCCCCATCGGATACATGGCATGCTTGAAGAAGCTCCAGAACCACGCGGCAAAGAACATGATCTCGGACATCACGAACATGATAAAGCCGTAGCGCAGGCCGATCCGCACCACCGGGGTGTGATCGCCAACCTGGCTTTCGTGCACCACGTCGGACCACCATGCGAACATGACGTAAAGCACGCCAGCCAGTCCGATCAGGAATATCCAGGGCCCGTTATCCGCGAACCACTGAACCGCGCCGAAGAGCATGACAAATGCCGCGACAGCGCCGAGGAACGGATTAATGGATGGCGGAAGAATATGATAGTCGTGGTTTTTTGCGTGAGCCATATGGGTTCCCTCGTTTTGAGGCCTTAGTTAACAGAGGTCGAAGTCGCGGTCGAGAGGTTCGCCGTGTCTTCGGGAAGGTCGGTTTCGTAGAACGTATAAGACAGCGTGATGTGCTGCACGTATTTTGCTTCGCGGTCGTCAACGATTTCAGGATCAACGTAGAATGTCACCGGCATCTGCACCCGCTCTCCGGGTTGCAGAACCTGCATTTCAAAGCAAAAACAGTCGATCTTGGTGAAGTAGCTGCCAGCGGCATAGGGTGCGACGTTATAGCTTGCCGTGCCAGCGATGGGGCGGTCGGTCGGGTTGTAAGCTTCGTAAAACGCCAACCCGGTTTCGCCGATCTTCAACTCCATCTCGCGGGCGACGGGCTTGAATTCCCACGCCATTTCGCGGTCGACCGAGGCGTCAAAGCGAACCTTGATGACTTGGTCGAGAACGGTGTCAGACCCAGCCGTTGCGGAGGCCGTGGTCCCGCCATATCCAGTCACCCGGCAGAACCAGTCGTATAGGGGGACCGCAGCCCAAGCGAGCGCGCCCATCGTGATCACCACCCCGACAAGGCCAAGCGCGGTTTTCGATGTGCCAGACATATCTTTCATTCCAAGGCGACCCCCGTGCTTTCGTCATAAGCGCTGCCGACGTCGATCACTTTGACCTTTACAACCGTCAGCCCGAATATGATCGCCACAAACGCGGCGAGTGCAATCCCCACCCCCGTGTTCCGGCCAGAGCGGCGCTTGTGAATTTCATGTTCCTTGCCAATCGCCATCGTCACCATCCGCCAAAACCGAAAGTGCGCAATCCGGCCTCAACCAGCAACGCGCCGAAGTGAAGGAACAGATAGAGCAGCGAAACCTTGAAGAAGGCGCGTTCGACGCGGTAGTTGTCACCCTCGGCCATCGCTTCATCGCGGCGCCAGATGTCGATCGCGCCCTTTATGAACCAGAGGTTCAGCAGAACCGCCGTCACCATATAAATCGGCCCGCCAATCGACGTGACGCCAATGCCAATCGTGATCGGGGCCAACAGCAGCGTGTAGACGAGTATATGCACCCGCGTCACCTTGCGGCCATGCGTAACTGTCAACATCGGCACGCCCGCGTCGTCGTAATCAGACTTCATAAATAGCGCCAGCGCCCAGAAATGCGGCGGCGTCCACATGAAGGTAATAAGGAACATCAGAACGCTTTCGACGGAAACTCCGCCCGTCGCCACGGCCCAGCCGATCATCGGGGGGAACGCACCAGCAGCCCCGCCGATCACGATATTCTGCGGGGTCCAGCGCTTTAGCCACATCGTATAGACGACGACGTAGAAAAAGATCGTGAAGGCAAGCAGCCCGGCGGCGATCCAGTTCGCGGCGAGGCCCAGCATGACAACGGACATTACCGAAAGGGTCATGCCAATGGCAAAGGCTTCTTCTTCGGTTACTTTGCCCGTGGGAATCGGGCGGCCCTTGGTGCGGCGCATGATCCGGTCGATATCGGCGTCCCACCACATGTTGAGCGCACCCGACGCCCCGCCTCCGATTGCGATAAACAGGATCGACGCGAAGCCGATCATCGGATGCACCGAAACCGGTGCCACCAGCAAACCGACCAATGCCGTAAACACCACCAATGACATCACGCGCGGCTTCAGTAGCGCGTAATAGTCGCCAAATCCGGCTTCGCCGGTTCGGGTGGTGCAATCAAGGCTCGTGTCGCTCATGGGCTAACCCCTTCTGCGCAAGGCCACCACGGCGGGCGGCCTGCTTGGGTGTCAGTCGTTCGCTGCGACGGTCAGCGGCTGGGTGATACCTGCGAATTCTTCCTTCGCGCGGCCAAGCCATGCGTCGTATTGCGCTTGGGTTACGACTTTGACCGTGATCGGCATATAGGCGTGATCCTTGCCGCAAAGCTCAGAACACTGACCGAAATAGATGCCCTCTTTGCCTTCGTCGACGTTGAACCAAAGCTCTGCCAGACGGCCTGGAACGGCGTCCTGCTTTACGCCAAAGGCGGGAATCGTCCAGCTGTGGATCACGTCTGCGGCTGTGACCTGCATCACGATGGTTTTGCCGGACGGCACGACGACGGCGTTGTCGGTCGCCAACAGGTATTCATCTTGGGTATAGCCCGCGGGCTCCAGCCCTTCGCGGCCAAGCATGAACGCCTCAAACCCAAATTCCTCATCAATGTATTCGTAGCCCCAATACCATTGGTAGCCCGTGACCTTGATGGTGATGTCGGCTTCGGGAATTTCCTGCTGCTTGAACAGAACCGGAAGGGAAAACGCGCCGATCACGATCAGAATCAGGATCGGACCAAGGGTCCACGCGACTTCGACCGGAGTATGGTGGCTGAAGCTGGCCGGAGTCTTGTTGGCGCGGCGGTTAAAACGCACAATCGCGTAGGCGAGAAGGCCCATCACGAAGATCACAATACCGGTGATGATGACGAGGATCAGATAGTCGAGCCATTGCAAATCACGCGCCAAATCGGTTGCGGCGGGCTGAAACCCGGTTCCGCCTTGGGTCGGTGCGCCAATGATCTCTAGCCCGTCGATCCCGTCTTGCGCACGGGCAGCGAGACCGCTGATTGCTGCGAGGGGAGCGGCCAGAAGACCCGTAAATTTGCTTTTGATTCGCATTTCAATTTCCTGTTCGCGTCGCGGTCGTGCCGCCTGTGATCCAGTAGCGTAGCCAAATTTCATGCGCCGTTCAAAAGACACAGCGCCTTTGTGCCACTATCCCATTGTGTCCGGCCCGGTTAAAACCATATTACAGGCGACGGAACAAGCTATTCATGCGCGGCAAACAGCCGCTTTTCATGATTTTTCCAGATCGCAGACGGAGCTGACATGGCGAACGCACCTTTCCGCCCCTTTGAAACCAATCTCGACAAGGACCGGGCGCTGGCCACACTAAGGACAGCGACCGACGGTGCCGACGACGGGGAACTGTTCCTTGAACGGCGGCGGTCAGAAGCGTTGGTGTTCGACGATGGCCGCGTCAGAAACGCGAGCTACGACGCGTCTGAAGGCTTCGGTTTGCGGGCTGTGCGGGGCGAAACCGCGGGCTACGCCCATTCGACGGATCTATCTGAAAAGGCGCTGGCCCGCGCGGTTGAAACAACCCACCTTGCGGTTGGCAGCGGTGGTGGAACCCTGGCCGATGCACCAACCGGAACGAACGCCCGGCTATACGGCGACCTCGATCCGATTTCAGAAATCAGCTTTCCGGCGAAACTGGACCTGTTGAAAGAGATTGACGATTTCCTTCGCGGCCTCGACCCGAAGGTCGTTCAGGTGTCGGCAACCGTCGCCGGATCGTTGCAAGAGGTTGAAATCCTGCGCCCCGAGGGCACACATCTGCGCGACGCGCGCCCCATGTCGCGGATCAATATCTCTGTCATCGTTGAAAAAGACGGCCGCCGCGAAAGCGGATCAATGGGCGGTGGCGGGCGTGCGGGATTTGCGGATCTGTTCGAACGCACCCATTGGGAAGGCGTCGCGCGGGAAGCGTTGCGGATCGCGCTTGTGAACCTTGATGCGGTCCCGGCCCCGGCGGGTGTGATGGACGTCGTGCTCGGCCCCGGCTGGCCCGGTATTCTGCTGCATGAGGCCGTGGGCCATGGGCTTGAGGGCGACTTCAACCGCAAGGGCAGCTCCGCATTCGCCGAATTGATGGGCCAGCAGGTCGCGGCAAAGGGTGTCACCGTGCTTGACGATGGCACGATCCCGGATCGGCGCGGGTCGCTGACGATTGATGACGAAGGCACGCCGTCGGCCCGGAATGTCCTGATCGAAGACGGCGTTCTGGTCGGCTACATGCAGGATCGCCAGAACGCGCGACTTATGGGGGTGGAACCGACCGGAAACGGGCGGCGCGAAAGCTATGCCCATACGCCGATGCCGCGGATGACCAACACCTACATGCTGGGCGGAAACGCCGCGCCCGACGCGATCCTAGCTGACCTAAAGGATGGCATCTACGCCGTCGGCTTTGGCGGCGGTCAGGTGGATATTACGAACGGCAAGTTCGTGTTTTCCTGCACTGAGGCTTATCGGGTTGAAAACGGCAAGGTCGGCGCGCCGGTCAAGGGCGCAACGTTGATTGGCGATGGCGCGACCGCGATGAAACAAATCCGCGCGGTCGGGAACGATTTGAAACTCGACCCCGGTATCGGGAACTGCGGCAAAGCCGGCCAGTGGGTGCCGGTTGGCGTTGGTCAACCGACGCTGATGATCGGCGGCCTGACAGTGGGCGGCGCGGCGGCCTGATACACGTAAACAGCCCGTTAACCATCAGCAGATCATAGTGGCGACGACCCGACGAAAAGGCGCCCTATGACCGACGATCTGTTCAACACCGACCAACGCATCAAACCACCCAACGGCAAAGACGAGCAACTCGCGTGGCTGCGCCTGATCCGGTCAAGGCGCGTCGGGGTCGCGACATTCTTTCGACTGATGCGCGACCACGGAACGGCGGAGCGTGCGTTGGAGGCACTGCCCGAAATTGCGAAAGCTGCGGGGGTGGAAAAGTACGAAACCTGCCCCATCGGTGTTGCGCAGGCAGAGATGAAAGCGGCGGCGCGGGTCGGTGCGCGGCTGCTTTGCTATGGCGCGCCTGACTACCCGAAACATCTGATGGATATCCCCGATGCGCCGCCGCTGCTTTGGGCCCGGGGTGATGTGGAGTTGCTGACCCGGCCAATGGTGGCGCTTGTCGGCGCG
Organism: Aliiroseovarius sp. YM-037; assembly: GCF_048060095.1. NCBI lineage: Bacteria > Pseudomonadati > Pseudomonadota > Alphaproteobacteria > Rhodobacterales > Paracoccaceae > Aliiroseovarius > Aliiroseovarius sp. YM-037. Next base: position 43,664 of record NZ_JBLUOA010000002.1, read on the forward strand.
CGGAACGCCTCCAGCCTTGGCACACGCATGGCGCGGCGACTTGCCGCTGACCTGACCGAAGCGGGCTTTGCGGTCGTTTCTGGTCTGGCGCGGGGTATCGACGCGGCGGCACATAAGGCCAGCATTGAAACCGGAACGATTGCGGTTATCGCTGGCGGCATCGATACCATCTATCCCGCCGAAAACGCCGATCTCGCCGCGAAAATCCATAAATCCGGCCTGACTCTGTCTGAACAACCCGTTGGTATGCAGCCGATGGCCCGACACTTTCCGCTGCGAAACCGTATCATCTCCGGCGTGTCGCGCGGGGTCGTCGTGGTCGAAGCCGCGTTGAAGTCAGGCAGTTTGATCACCGCGCGAAACGCTCTCGATCAGGGACGGGAAGTGCTCGCCGTGCCGGGCCATCCGTTCGACGCACGCGCATCCGGTTGCAATGCCCTTATCCGCGACGGGGCGACGCTGGTGCGATCTGTGGAGGATATCGTCGAACAATTGGGCGGGGCCGCATTGCCTGCAGAAAGCGCCGTGAAGCCGCCCGCGCGCCAAGCCGAGGCACCCCCCAAACCCACGCCGGATGTATCGGACCTGCACCAGCAAATCCTATCGCGCCTTGGCCCCAGCCCGCTGGCAGAGGACCAGTTGATCCGCGACCTTGGTATTCCGGCGAAGACGGTGAACCCTGAACTGACGACGCTTGAACTTGATGGCCGGATCGAACGGAAGCATGGCGGGCTTTTGGCGCTGGTTGGTTGATGTGACGGGGAATCAAAGCGACGCGGCGCCGGCGGTTCGCACGCCAAATCGGGGGCGCCCCGGACGCCTCTTTTTCGCGCCCAAACCAGCACAACGCAGCCGCTCTGTTCGTGATGCCATTGACAATACCCGGCAACGGCCCACATCTTGCGCGGCCAAATGCGCTTGACGAGTCGGAAGGAATTTCATGCCCGTTGTTGTTGTCGAATCCCCGGCGAAAGCCAAAACAATCAACCAGTATCTTGGTGGCGACTACACGGTTTTGGCGTCCTATGGACACGTCCGCGACCTGCCGCCAAAGGACGGGTCGGTTGATCCAGATAACGGATTCGAAATGCAGTGGGAAATCGCGAGCGATTCCCGCAAGCACGTCAAAGCAATCGCGGATGCGCTGAAAGACGACAACGAACTGATCCTCGCAACTGACCCCGACCGCGAAGGCGAAGCGATCAGTTGGCACCTTCAGGAAGCGCTGACAAAACGCAAGGCGATCAAGAAGGACACGGACGTGAAACGCGTCGTATTCAACGCGATCACCAAATCCGCCGTGACCGAGGCGATGCAGAACCCGCGCGACGTCGATGCGCCGCTGGTTGAGGCATACCTTGCCCGTCGTGCGCTGGACTACCTCGTTGGGTTCAACCTTTCGCCTGTGCTTTGGCGCAAGCTGCCCGGATCGAAATCCGCTGGTCGCGTTCAGTCAGTGTGCCTGCGCCTGATCGTTGAACGCGAGATGGAGATCGAAGCGTTCGACGCCCGCGAATACTGGTCGGTCAAAGCGCAGCTGACGACCCCACGCGGTCAGGAATACGAGGCGCGCCTGACCGTCCTCGGCGGACAAAAGCTCGATAAATTCGATCTTGAGAATGAAACCGCGGCGGAGCTGGCGGTTCAGGCCATCACCTCTCGCGATCTGAGTGTGAAATCGGTTGAGGCAAAACCGGCCAGCCGCAACCCCTCTGCCCCGTTCATGACTTCGACCCTGCAACAGGAAGCCAGCCGCAAGTTCGGCTTTGGCGCGCGTCAGACGATGTCGACCGCGCAACGGCTGTATGAAGCGGGCTATATCACCTACATGCGGACCGACGGGATCGACATGGCGCCCGAAGCGGTCATGGCCGCGCGGGATGAGATCAAATCGCGCTACGGCGACAACTACGTGCCCTCCAGCCCTCGCATGTATAAAAACAAGGCGAAAAACGCGCAGGAAGCGCACGAATGTATCCGCCCGACAGATATGTCGGTGGATGCGGGCAAACTCTCCCGCCTCGAAGCGGATCAGCGCAAGCTTTACGACCTTATCTGGAAGCGCACGCTGTCCAGCCAGATGGAAGCCGCGCGGATGGAGCGCACGACCGTCGACGTGGCCAGTGCTGACGGTCAGGTGGAACTGCGCGCCTCCGGGCAGGTCGTTCTTTTCGACGGTTTCCTGAAGGTTTACGAGGAAGGCCGCGACGACAGCGTTGTCGATGACGACGACAAGCGCCTGCCCCAGATCGAAACCGGCGACAAAGCTGAAAAGGTCAGCGTCACACCGGATCAACATTTCACCCAGCCGCCGCCCCGCTATACCGAAGCGACGCTTGTTAAGCGGATGGAGGAGTTGGGCATCGGGCGGCCATCAACCTACGCCTCGGTCGTCACGACGATTCAGGATCGCGGCTATGTTGTGAAAGAAAAGAACCGACTGATCCCCGAGGATAAAGGGCGGTTGGTTACGGTGTTTCTGACCAACTACTTCCGCAAATACGTAGGCTATGAATTCACCGCCAATCTGGAGCAGGAACTTGATGAGGTGTCGGCAGGCGATGCCGATTACAAAGATGTCCTTAACCGGTTCTGGCGCGATTTTTCGGCGGCGATTGCCGAAACGTCCGAGCTTCGGATCACCGAGGTGCTTGAGAAAATCAACGAGGTGCTTGAGCCGCATATCTTCCCCGCAAAGGAAGACGGCAGCGACCCGCGCCTGTGCCCGAATTGCGGCGAAGGGCGGCTTTCCATGCGCACCGCGCGATCTGGTGGAGCGTTCATCGGCTGTTCGAACTACCCCGAATGCCGCTTTACCCGCCCCTTCGGCCCGCCGGGTGTTGAGGGCGAAGAGATTGGCCCCGACGGGAAATACCTTGGCGACGACAATGGCGACAAGATATCGCTCCGAAAAGGGCGCTTTGGCCCTTATGTGCAGCGCGGTGAGGCGACCGAGGAAGAACCGAAGCCACCACGCGCGTCGCTTCCGAAAGGATGGGCTGCCGAGGATATCGACCTTGAAAAAGCCGTTACGCTTCTAAGCTTGCCGCGTCAGGTCGGCCCACACCCAGACGACGGTGAGATGATCGAGGCCGGGATCGGCCGCTATGGACCGTTCGTCAAGCACGGGCGGATCTATGCGAACCTGCCAAATGTCGAGGAAGTGTTCGAGGTTGGCATGAACCGCGCCGTCGAACTGCTTGCGCAGAAGGCCGCCAAAGGCGGGCGTGGTGCTGCGGCGAAGCCGCTTGTTGAACTCGGCGAACACCCCGAATCCGGTGGCCCCGTCAATGTAATGGACGGGAAATACGGCCCCTACGTGAAGTGGGAAAAGATCAATGCGACGCTTCCGAAGGATGTTGAGCCGACGCAGGTCACGATGGACATGGCGGTGCAACTGATCGCGGAAAAAGCCGCGAAGAAGGGCACCCGCAAGAAACCCGCGGCAAAGAAAAAGGTCGCGGCGAAGAAGTAGCGGGCGTTTGGGCTTTGGGGTTGGCGGGCGACCGCCCCCACCGCCTTTATCCCGGCGCGGCGTCGCATTGACTCTTGCCGGGCGTTTCGCCATCAAAAGCTGGACAAAACCAATCTACGGGAGAGTGTGATGCAGAAGATCTATGGCTCAGCAGCTGAGGCGCTTGATGGCATCCTGAAAGACGGAATGTTTATCGCCGCTGGTGGGTTCGGACTTTGCGGTATCCCTGAACTTCTGTTGCAAGCGATCAAGGACTCCGGCGTCAAGGATCTGACCTTTGCGTCGAACAATGCGGGTGTTGATGATTTTGGCATCGGCATCCTTCTTCAGACCAAGCAGGTCAAAAAGATGATCAGCTCTTACGTCGGTGAAAACGCCGAATTCATGCGGCAATACCTGTCCGAAGAATTGGAACTTGAATTCAACCCCCAAGGCACGCTGGCCGAACGTATGCGGGCCGGTGGTGCTGGTATCCCCGGATTTTACACCAAGACCGGCGTTGGCACAGTGATTGCGGAAGGCAAGGAGCATAAGGATTTCGACGGCGAAACCTACATCCTTGAACGCGGCATCGTTGCGGACCTGTCCATCGTGAAAGCATGGAAGGCGGATGAGTCTGGCAACCTGATTTATCGCAAAACCGCCCGTAACTTTAACCCGCCAGCAGCGACCTGTGGCAAGATTTGCGTGGCCGAGGTGGAAGAAATCGTGCCGAAGGGCAGCCTTGATCCCGATGCGATCCACACGCCGGGCATCTATGTTCACCGTATCGTGCAGGGAGAGCACGAAAAGCGGATCGAACAGCGCACCGTTCAGGCGGCATAATCCATCGGCGGGAACGACAGCCAACGCCGGTCCCCCTATCGGGACCAGCCCGCGCGCGCCTTCTGGCGCAGCGCGGTGGCAGAGAGCGATCCGTTTGACCTGCCGGATATCTATGACCCGAAGTTTCGGATCACCCGCGATACCGCGCTTCTGACCGCTGGCAGTTGCTTTGCACAACATATCGGCGCGGCGCTTGGTGATGCAGGTTTCAACGTGATCGATACGGAGCCTGCGCCGGACGGCACGCCAGACGCTGCCCAGCGCCGGTTCGGCTACGGCCTTTATTCCGCGCGATACGGCAATATCTACACGCTGCGCCAGCTTCGCCAATTGGTCGAGGAAGCAGCGGGCGTTTTCACTCCGGCCATGCCGGTGTGGGAACGGGAAGGGCGGTATTTCGACGCGCAACGGCCGGGGGTTGAGCCGGACGGCCTTGGCGCGCCCGGCCTTGTCAGCGAAATGCGCCGTCGACATCTGGAGGCTGTGGCGAGTGCCTTCGCGAGCGCCGATGTCGTGGTCTACACGCTCGGCCTGACCGAAGCGTGGGAACATCGCGTTTCCGGCACAGTCTATCCCATCGCTCCCGGCACAATCGCCGGAGCCTATGATCCGCAGACATTTGCCCTCAGAAATTTCGGGATTGAGGAAACGCTGACCGATTTCGCGCGGGTCCACAGCTATCTGAGCGAACTTAACCCGGATATTCACTGGCTGCTGACCGTTTCGCCGGTGCCGTTGACCGCAACCGCGACCGATCAGCATGTTCTGGTCGCCTCAACCCAGTCCAAGGCGATCCTTCGAACCGCCGCAGGGATGATCGCGGCGGAGTATGATTGTGTCGATTACTTCCCGTCCTACGAACTCGTCACCAACCCAGCCGCAGCGGGCCGTGCCTTTACGGACAATTTGCGGAACCCAACGCCGGAAATGATCCGCGCCGTGATGCAGTGCTTCATGCAAGCGCATGGGGTTGAGGTAGCAACCGAACCAGCCCGCACGCAAGGCCAAGACCCGGACGACATCTGCGAAGAAGCGTTGCTTGAGGCGTTTCGGACGTGAAACGGATTCTGGTCATTGGAAACTCTCACATCGCGGCCCTTCGTGCGGCGAAGGATCGGATCGCGGACGCCTATCCTATGCTAGACATCACCTATTTCGGGGTGCCGGGAAACCGATTCAATGCGTCCGATGTTGGGCTTGATGGTGTTTTCAGAACCGCCGCGGACGACCCCAAAGCGCGGCGGATGGCGAAGAAAATCAACGGACAGGCGGATATCGACTTGCAGCAATTCGATAACGTGCTGGTCGTCGGCCCCCGGTTTCGGCTGACGCGGGTTCTGCGAATGACAGTCAGCACGGAAGTTGCCGAATGGGCCCGCAGCAATGGCGAAAGGCTGGTTTCGGAATCCTTCTTCAACGAGGGCCTGCGCCAACTGGCCCAAGACGGTGCCGACGAGGTCGCAGTTCAGTTTGCCACAAGCCATCCGATCACGGTCGCCGCCGCCGCCTTTCCGACCGCAGATGTATTGCCGGACGGGCCGCATCACGACCGCCTGCTTGCCCAAGTCTCAGGCCACATGCATTGCGGGCGGATATTCCGCCGCTATCAGAAAGCCATCCACGACGCCCTGTTGAACAACGGGTTGCGCTATCTGCCACAGCCTGTCGAAACGCTCGCCGGGGCGTTTCTGACCGATAGCGCGTTTGCCACCGAAGCGACAGATCTTAGGGATGGTGAGCGGTCGGTCGCAGACAAGCGCCATATGAACGCTGAGTATGGGTTCCTGCTGTTTCAAGCCTATGCTAAGGAATGCCTGAACCAACCCCGAACCTGACGGCTAGGTTAACGTATAGATGAGGTACAACTGAAAAATGTGGGATCGCAATCAGATGGCCGCGCGCGCGGCGCAGGAACTTCAGGACGGTATGTATGTAAACCTCGGGATCGGTATTCCGACGCTCGTGTCGAACTACATCCCTGAAGGTGTTGACGTGACCCTGCAGTCGGAAAACGGAATGCTGGGCATGGGCCCCTTCCCGACCGAAGACACGATCGACCCCGACCTGATCAACGCGGGCAAGCAGACGATTACCGAACTCAACCGGACATCCTATTTCAGCTCGGATCAAAGCTTTGCGATGATCCGGGGCGGCAAGATTGCGATGGCGATTCTGGGCGCGATGGAAGTTGCGGAAAACGGCGACCTCGCCAACTGGATGATCCCGAAAAAGCTGGTCAAAGGCATGGGCGGCGCGATGGATCTGGTCGCGGGCGTGAAACGTGTTGTCGTTGTGATGGATCACACCAACAAGGCGGGCGAGTCAAAACTGCTGAAAGAATGCACGCTGCCGCTGACCGGCAAACAGGTTGTCGACCGGATCATCACCAATCTGGGCGTGCTTGACGTTGTTGAAGGCGGCTTGAAGATTGTTGAGCTGGCCGATGGCGTGTCCGAGGATGAATTGCGCAAATCGACAGAAGCGACCATCGTCGGCTAAATGTCCGATACTTCAACTGTTTCCGGCTGCCTGCGTGATCCATTCACGCGGTGCGCCGGAACAGTTACATTTTCTGCCAAAGCATCATATTCTCGCCCAAATGTTTCGCTAGGTGGCGGGCAATGACAATGAGCAGTACCAATCCAACCCAGACAACCCTCCGCCCGTCGCGACGCTGGCGGGATGTTTTGGTGCTTGGCGGGTTGTTCGGATTGGTTCTGTTCGGCCTGATCGGATTGTCGGCCGCGACCGGTTGGGAAGAAACCAAAGCGCAGCTTGCGCGGATCGGACTGGCGCAGTTTGCATTGCTGCTGGTGCTGTCCTGCGCGAATTATCTGCTGCGCGGGGTGCGGTGGCACGTGTTTGCCCGCGCGCTTGGCCTGCAAACCGGGTTGATCCAGGATCTGCGCCACTTCCTCGGCGGTTTCGCGATGAGCGTGACACCCGGAAAGCTTGGCGAACTCATCCGAATGCGCTGGATTCGCCGCGAAACCGGATGGTCGCTGGAACGGAGCGCACCGCTGGCGTTGATTGACCGCGCATCTGATCTTGCCTCAATGGCCCTGATTCTTGGTCTTGCGGTGATGCTATCCGCTGCAGGGATTACCGGCGCGATCCCGGTGACGATCCTCGCCCTGCTTGGCGCGCTGGTCGCCACACGCCCGAAATTGCTGATGGCGTTTGTCACGATCACCTATCGGCTGTTCAACAGATGGCCGCGCAGTTTTGCACGTATCCGAACCTCGGCCCGTGGGCTCCACTACTTCTCCAACCCGAAAGTGCTGATCTCGACGCTGATCCTTGGGGCCGCTGGGTGGTTCGCCGAAGGCTATGCCTTTTACCTACTGCTCGGCTGGATGGGCGCGGATATCGGCCTTTGGTCATCGGTCGCAATCTTTGTGTTTTCAACGCTCGCGGGCGGACTGACGGGCGCACCGGGTGGCGTCGGTGGGGCCGAGGCGGCGATGGTCGCCCTTCTCAGCCTGCAAGGTGTCCCGCCCGAAGTCAGCCTACCGGCAACCGCTATTATCCGGGTCACAACCCTTTGGTTCGCAATCGGGATCGGGCTGCTGATCTTTCCGATTGCCGAACGTCAATCGCTCAAGGTGAAGAATGCGCTGGAAAACTGATAGCTACACGGGATGGGGCCGCGTTTTGTCCGCAACCGGCGACATCGCACGACCTGAGAGGGTTTCGGCGCTGACGAGCGTGATGAATGACACGCCCGCCCCCGCCATCGGAATGCTGCGATCCTACGGCGACGCCGCGCTGAACGACAACGGGCACGTGATCGACATGACCCGGATGGATCGTATCTTGGGCTTTGACAAGGCAACCGGCGTTGTTGAGGTTGAAGGCGGCTGCCAGATCGGCACGCTCGCCAAGATTTTCGCACAGCAAGGCTTGCTGCCAGCGGTCATGCCGGGCACCGGCTTTGCAACGGTCGCGGGCTGTATCGCGAACGATGTGCATGGCAAGAACCATCATCAGGTCGGCACCTTCGGGCAGCATGTCGAAAGCCTGACCCTGCTGACGCCGTCCGGCCGCAAACAGATCGGTCCAAGCCGATCCAAACGTCTGTTTGAGGCGACCGTCGGTGGCCTTGGCCAGACCGGCGTAATCGTGTCCGCCAAGCTTCGGATGATCCCATGCAAGGGCGACGTCATCATGGTGACAGAGCGTCGCGCGGACGGGTTTGACGATTTCATCGACCTGCTCGACCATTCGCAGGCGACCTATACGGTTGGTTGGATCGACGCGACCGCGAAGGGCGATGCCCTCGGGCGAGGTGTATTGGAAGAGGCTGAGACAGGCTCAGGCCTTGTCCCTGCCCCGAAACGCGCGAAGACCGTTCCGTTCAATGCGCCCGGTTGGGTGCTGGCAAAACCAATCGTGAAAGCCTTTAATGCGGCCTACTATCGCCGCGTCCCTAGCGCCGGGCGCACGTCGGTCAAGCCGATCAACGATTTCTTCTTTCCGTTGGATGCGATCCACGACTGGAACAAACTTTACGGCAAGCGCGGGTTTTACCAATTCCAATGCGTTGTCCCGACCGACCAAGTCGATGTCCTGCGCGAAATGCTTGGGCTGATCGCGGATTCAGGCCTCGCTTCACCTCTGGCCGTGCTGAAACGGATGGGACCGGGCGGCGCTGGCCACCTGTCCTTCCCGATCGAAGGTTATACGCTGGCCGTTGATTTTCGAAACCGCCCCCCTGCCCGCATTCTGATCGGACGGTTGGAAGAGATGACGGCGGAGGCTGGCGGGCGCATTTACTTTGCCAAGGACTCGCTCGCCTCTGCCACGCGGGTCAAGGCGATGTATCCGCAGCTTACTGACTGGCAGGACGAGGTCGCAAAGGTCGATCCAGACGGGCACTTGAAAACAGACCTAGTGCGCAGGCTAAAGCTGAGGGACGCATCATGATGCAGACATGGATCATCCTTGGCGCGACGTCCGCCATGGCCCGCGCCTTTGCCCGTCAAGTGGCCGAACGCAGCGATACCGTCATCCTGGCCGGACGCGACACCGAAGACATGGACCGCACCGCCGCCGATTGCGAAGGCCGCGGCGCACGCAAGGCGCTCTCCTTGCCCTTCGATGCGCGCAAACCCGAAAAGTTCGGCACGATCATCGACATGGCAGCCAAGGAAGAAGGCACGATCAACGTTGCGGTCTTCGTCGGCTCCATGCCGCCGCAGGAGGAGATTGACGCTGACCCCGCACTGATCGACGGAACTGTCATGGACAGCTTCACCGGCCCCGCGCAATTCTTGCAGAAGATCGCCCCGCTGATGGAAGATCGCGGCGATGGCACCGTTGTGGGTGTCGGGTCGGTCGCGGGCGACCGGGGGCGGATCGGGAACTACGTCTACGGCTCGGCCAAGGCTGGGTTTCATACCTACCTTGCCGGACTTCGCAATCGGCTGACACGATCTGGCGGGCATGTCGTGACCGTCAAACCCGGTTTTGTCGACACGGCGATGACGTGGGGGATCGAAGGCATGTTCCTTGTCGCCACACCGGACAAGATCGCGTCGGACATCCTGCGCGCCGTCGACAAGAAGAAAGACGTGATCTACACGCCGTTCTTCTGGCGCTATATCATGCTGATTATCAGGTCGATCCCTGAGCGGATTTTCAAAAAAATGTCGGTTTGATGGGTTCGGCGACTTAAAAGCCCAACCACTCCTGCCAGTATCCTGCTGCGTAGAACATCATCGACAGGGTGAACAGCAATAGCCCAAGCCCGCGCTTGTCCTTCAGCGCAAAGACAATCGGGTCGTAGTCCTGCTTGCCGTAATAGCCCAGCCGGATCATCCGGAACAGCCAAGCCGCAATCGGGATAAGCGCAAGCCACATGATCCATTGATCCGGATAAAGCGTCCGCGCCTGATCTGAAAAGCTGTAGAAGAAGAACACAAGCAGCGCGAAGAACATCCCAAGGCCCGAGACATTCAGCAAATCGCCCCGGTCCGGGCGGCCATAGCCCCGCCCCGGCAGCCGTTCATCGGACGTCGCAAGGGTCAGTTCCGTCATCCGTTTCACACAGCCAAGCGTGATGAAGACCGGGAAGATAAAGACCAGCATGAAGGCCGATGCTTCGACCTGACTTGCCGCTGCGCCCGCGATGACCCTCAGCGTATAGAGGCCCGCCAGCGTCGCGATGTCGACCCAGCGCATCCGTTTCAGCTTCAGCGAGTAGGACAAGGACAGCAGCATATAAAGGACGAGCACACCAAGGAATAACGGCCCTAGCGCCGTGCCCAGTCCGAACGATATCACAACGAGCGCCAGAAACGTCACCATGCCGACGCGGATCGGGACCGCCCCGCTTGCGAAGGGTCGGTTGCATTTCGTCGGGTGCAGCCTGTCCGCTTCAAGGTCCAGCAGATCGTTCACGATATAGATCGAGGACGCCGCCGCGGAGAACGCAGCAATGCCCAACACGACAAGAAGCAGCGTTTCCATGTCAAAACTGTGCGCCGCGATCATCGGCAGGAACAACAGTATGTTCTTGACCCACTGATGGGGCCGCAGCGCCCGGATCAAATCGCGTTTGCGCCATCCCGCAACAAATTGGGTAACGCTGTGCCCGCTTTCGGTCAGTGCTTTCGCCTCTGCCGGGCGATCGCCGACGATCAGCGCGTTTTCCGAATGCTCCCAGACGACGCGATCAACTGCGCTGTCGCCTGCATAGTCAAAACCACGATCCCCGAACTCAGCCACAAGCTGGGTGGCCTTGGCCGGCCCTTTAAGGTTGGTTTTCCCGTCCGAGGCGAAGACCCGACCGCTCAGCCCATAGGTTTCGGCAAGACCCGCGACATATTGCTTGTCAGAAGCCGAGGCCAAGACAACCTCCCGCCCCGAGCCGACGCCCTCGACGGCGAGCTGTGCGATATCCGGGTTGACCGGCATCAGATCCAGCCGGAGGTCGGCAAGCTCGGCCAGTTCGCGCTTCATCTCGGCAGGGCGGCGGATATTGCGCGCAATCACGCCGAGAGTGGCGATCGGCCGCTTCCCCAGCGCCGCCCAGAAGCTTTCAAACAGCAAATCGGTTTTCAGAAACGTACCGTCCACATCCAGGACGAGCGGGCCAATCTCAGCCATCCGCTGCAACCTGCTGTCCGGCAAAAACACACCCGTCCGACGCAAGTTCTGGCGGGGTCAGACACAGCCCACGCGCAACGGACCACGCCGCGAGAACCTTTGGAACATAGGCGCGGGTTTCTGCATAGGGCGGCACACCACCATGAGATTTCACGGCGTTTTCACCGGCATTATAACCCGCAAGGACCATGATCGGGTCACCTTCAAATTCTTTCATCAACCAATCCAGATACGCTACGCCGCCCTTGATATTCTCCGTGGCGACGGAACTGTCCGAAACACCGAACCGTTCTGCCGTCGCCGGCATCAACTGCATCAACCCCGTCGCCCCCGCGCTACTGACCGCATCTGTGCGCCCGGCGGATTCAACCGCGATAACGGCGAGGACCAGGGCCGGCGAGACCTCTTTCCCAATCGTCGCAAGCAGAATGTCACGGCCATGCGCGTTCGCCATGTTCTGAAGGGTCTGTAGTCGGGGGGCATAAACAGTTTCACCCTCCGGCGCGTCGCTTAGGAAATTGACCGCCTCAGCCAATCGATCCGGTCCGACATAGCCAAGCGCGGGTGAAACCCCGGCCCAATACCAATCCGTGCCGCCTGAGGTCGGCGCACGCGGACCATCCGCCGTGCCTTCGCTGGAGTCAGCTTCGGCGGCCTCAGCCGCGGCGGCGGCGCGTTTCGCCTCTGCAACGGCCTGTAAGGCGTCCCGGCGACGGGCTTGTTCGACGGGGTCAATCTGAACGGTGATGCGCCGGGTCGTGCTGCCTTGGGTCGGCACACTGATCCGGCGGAAGGTAAAATCGGTTTCGGGCGTTACGCCTTCAGCGAACGCCTGAGTGCCCATAGCCAGGACAACCAATGCCAATATTTTTCCGAAGCGCCGCTTCATGCGGTTCCTGCTCTGCCTCGTTATTGTTTTGACTCTTCTCGCAAAAAAAAGCGCACAAAGCCAGTTTTTAGAGACAATTCGCAGAAGAAGGTTCCTATCGTTCGCTAATTAGACACACCGGCGATAGATCGAAGTGGATCTCTATCGATATATTTCTTTATAACTCAAATAGTTAACACGTTTTTCGACATGAAGTTAACGAACTACAAAAATGTACGATGTGCGCCCAAGTGTTGCCCCATTCGGGGGGCTATATCGTCTCATGCCAAGGCGACATGGGTCAGCGAGAGCAACCTCTAGGGACGTCACGGTGAGTGGAAACGAGTTAGAGAACTACGAGGGAACTAAAATGAAACTGATCACATTCGCAAAGAACTTTGCAAAAGACGAATCCGGCGCAGTCACCGTTGACTGGGTTGTTCTGACCGCAGGCATCGTTGGCCTCGGCATCGCAATCATGGCGTCGGTTGGCCAGTCCACAGCGGACCTGGGCGACCTGATCTCGGGCGAACTGACGTCTGACCTGATCAACACCTACTAAGTCACACAGAAACACACACAGAGAATATACGGAGAATACAATGCTTAACTTTATCAAAAACTTCGCAAAAGACGAATCCGGCGCAGTCACGGTTGACTGGGTTGTTCTGACCGCAGGCATCGTTGGCCTCGGCATCGCAGTCATGGCTTCGGTTGGCCAGTCCACCGCAGACCTCGGCGACCTGATCTCGGGCGAGCTGACATCTGACCTGATCAACACCTACTAATCGGTCGGTCATACAAAACGGAAAGCCGCGCCCAAATGGGCGCGGCTTTTCGCTGCCGGCACGGCGCACAACCAGAAGTGTCAGCGTGGCGTCAGAATTCCGAATGATACCCAGACTTACTCCTTTTTATGACACAATTTCAAATCATTACGGTCTTAACGAGGGTGCCGGGGAAGCACGGCTAATGGAGAAGACAATGAACAAGATGTTTGCCAAGTTTCTGAAAGATGAAAGCGGCGCTGTAACAGTAGACTGGGTTATCCTGACGGCTGGGATCGTTGGCCTCGCCATCGCAGTCGCCGTTCCGATCGGTATGACGACCTCTGAGCGAGGCGATGATATCGGCAGCTACGTCGATAACGTGACGATTGCGACCTACTGATTTCGAAGCCTACCGATACAATTTGTTAACACATGCGGCAAAATCCACCCGAGAAACACTCTTTGATCACGGTTTCGCCGCAATCTTGTGCAAGATATTAATATGAGTGCAGCTGGGCCAAGCTAGAACAGGGTCGCTGCTGAGAATTTGAAAGGACGCGGGATGCGCTTGGTATTTGGTTTGGTGTTGATTGTCGGGATCGGCCTCGCCGGTTTCGCAGTCTATATGGCCAAGGGCTACATGGGGAATTATCGCGAGGAATTGGCACGGGAACGCGCGGCACGCGCGGCAATGGTCAAGACCGAAGATGTTTTTGTCGTCACGCGCCAGCTTCGCTACGGCGAACAACTGACCGCCGAAGACGTGCGTTTGGTGAAATGGCCCGAAGACGCCATTCCGGACGGTGCTTTCCAATCACTGGAAACCCTTTTTCCCGAGGGTCGCCCGAACTTCCGCACGATCACCCGGACAATGGAAATCGACGAAGCCGTTATGGCTCTTAAGGTGACGGAACCTGGTATGGACGCCGGCATCACTTCGCGCCTTGAGCGCGGTATGCGTGCTTTTGCAATCAAGGTTGACGTGACCAGCGGCGTGTCGGGCTTTTTGCGCCCTGGCGACCGCGTTGATGTTTATTGGACGGGGCAAAGCCTGGACCAAGAAGTAACCAAGCTTATTCAGACCGGCGTTCAACTGGTTGCAATTGACCAATCGGCTAATGACGATTTGGGCGAGGCGAGCGTCGCCCGCACCATCACGGTTCAGGTGACACCGCAGGAGGTCGCCTCTCTGGCCCAAGCGCAAGCCACCGGGCGCCTGACGCTGGCGCTTGTCGGGGCCGAGGATGACACCGTCGCCGAAGCGATTGAAGTCGACCAGAACATGCTACTTGGTATCGAACAGCGCCAGACGGTTGAGATTCAGCAGGAAGAGGTCTGCACGACCTGGACCCGCCGCGGCACCGAAAAGGTTGAAGTCCGTATCCCCTGCCCGAACTGAGGCAACGGATCTAACGATAAAAAGGGCGCCTCGATCGGGCGCCCTTCCTGACTCCACTGATTAGCCGCGGCGTTACTCGGCCCATTCCCACGGACGGGTGAAAGAGCCAAGGCAGGTGCCAACGGCATCATCAGAAACTTCGCCGGTCCGCTTCAACCGAGCGACGAGGCCGCGTTTCTTGCTTTCGATGACTTCCTCAACCTCCGCCGCCAAACCGGCATCGACCAACGCAGCATTATAGATCCGCGTGATCGCCATTTTCCGAAGGTCCGGCTTAAAGACTTTGCCAACGGCCGTTTTGGGAAGCTCTGCCAGGATCTCGACATGCTTTGGATGGGCCGCGCGTTCGTGGATTTTGTCCTTCGCGAACGCTCTCAGTTCGTCCTCTGAAACCTCTGCGCCTTCGACCAGTTCGACGTAGGCGCAGGGTAGTTCGCCCGCATGGGCGTCGGGTTGGCCGATTGCACCGACAAAGGCGACCGCTTCGTGCCCGGCAAGCGCTTCTTCAATCTCAGCCGGGTCGATGTTATGGCCGCCCCGGATAATCAAATCCTTGGCCCGCCCGGTGATCCATAAATACCCATCCTCATCAATCCGGCCAAGATCGCCGGTTCGCAGATAGATGTCGTGGTGGAACAGATCGTGGTTCTTATCGGTTTCTGTGTAGGTCGATCCGGCAAAAACACCGGGGTTATCAACGCAAATCTCACCCACTTCATCAACGCCGCACTCTTTCGGGCCCTCCGGCGTGTGGGTCAGGATCTTGACGTCCGTATGCGGAAACGGAAGGCCGACCGAACCAACTTTTTTCTGGCCGTCCGGGGGGTTGCAAGACACAAGGCATGTCGCCTCGGTCAGGCCATACCCTTCGACGATGGTTACACCGGTTGCGGATTCAAACCGTTTGAACAATTCAAGCGGCAACGGGGCAGAGCCGGAAAAAGCCGTCTTCAGGCTCGACACATCCGCGTCGACCGGGCGTTGCATCAAGGCGGAAATCGCGGTCGGGACGGTAATGACAAACGTCACCTTCCACCGTTCGACCAGCTTCCAGAAATTGTCGAACACACCATCCCCACGATACCCCGCAGGCGTCGGGAACACGACATGCGAGCCGGACGCAATCATCGACATCAGGATCGGATAAACCGCAAAGACATGGAACAGCGGTAGCGGACAGATGATCGTATCATCGGGTTCAAACAGCAGCCGATGCCCAAGCCAGCCGTTATAAACCATGCCGGAGTATTTGTGCTGCGCGACCTTCGGCATCCCGGTTGTGCCGCCCGTGTGAAAATAAGCAGCAACCCGGTCGCCATCGCTGTCGGGAAAATCGAGCGTTGTGTTCTGGCGCGACATCTCCGCCGCGAAATTCAGCACCCGTGCGGGATGGGTGATCGGATTTTTTGGCCGGATCAACGGCACGATCCAGCTTTTCGGCGGCGACAGGTAGCGTAGCAGATCGATCTCAAGCACCGTTTCGACATTAGGCGCCATGGCGACGGCCTCAACCGCCTTCTGCGCTACATCGGTTTTCGGGAAGCTGCGGAGGGTGACAAGAACCTTCGCACCCGTCTCCCGAAGGATCGCGGCGATCTGTTCGGCCTCAAGCAAAGGGTTGATCGGATTGACAATTCCCGCAACAGCCCCGCCAAGCAGCACGCTCACGGTTTCAGAGGCGTTCGGCAGCAGGTAAGCGACGACATCGGTTTCCCCGATCCCAAGGCTGCGAAACAGGTTCGCGGCTTTCGTGGTTTCCGCGTGGACCTCGGCCCAAGTCAGCGTTTCCGCCCTATCCGTCGGGCCGGACGTGATCTGATAGCTCAACGCGCGGTTTGAGCCGTATTTGTCGCGCGTGCCTGTCAGGAATTGATACAGCGTTTTCGGAAGGTCGCGATCTTCCCACGCGGCCTCTTGTTCAATGCGATCACGGTCAGCGACGTCGGCAAACTTGCCCATCCAGAATCCTCCCCTATGCCACTGCTGGGCATTTGGCGATCAGGATGGGGTCAAAACCGTATTTTCGCAAGCGTGACGCGGCGAAACAATTACTCCGCCGCCAAGCCTTCGGTGAACTGCAGTCGCGCGAGTCGGGCGTAAAGGCCACCCTCGGCGACCAAACCGTCATGCGTGCCGCTCGCCACGATTTGGCCCTTGTCGAAAACCAAGATGCGATCGGCTTTTTTGACGGTCGCGAGCCGATGCGCGACGATCAGTGTCGTGCGATCCTTCGACAGCGATTCAACCGCTTGCTGTACTGCCTGCTCGCTTTCGGAATCAAGCGCCGAGGTCGCCTCATCCAACAGCAGAACCGGAGCATCCCGCAGGATGGCCCGTGCGATTGCGATGCGCTGCTTTTGCCCACCGGACAGCATCACGCCCCGCTCGCCAAGGTAGCTGTCGTAACCTTCAGGCAGTGCGGTCAGGAACTCATGCGCCGCCGCAGCTTTTGCCGCCGCCTCAACCTCTGCATCCGTTGCATCCGGTCGACCAAAGCGGATGTTTTCCCGCGCCGTATCCGCGAAGATCACCGGATCTTGCGGCACGAGCGCTAGGTGGCGGCGGAACGCCTGCCGCGTGGTGTCGCGCAGATTGATACCATCCACCCGAACAACGCCGCTTTCCGGGTCATAAAACCGCAGCAGCAGATGCAAGATCGTTGATTTCCCTGCCCCCGACGGGCCGACCAGCGCGACGGTTTCACCGGGCGAGACGGTCAAGCTCACATCATTCAGCGCCGCGATGTCGGGGCGCGACGGATAGTGGAACGTCACCCTATCAAACACGATCTCACCCCGCACGGTGTCCGGCAAAGACACCGGGTTTTCGGGGTCGGTGATCTGATCTTCAGCGCCCAGCAATTCGACCAACCGCTCGGTTGCGCCAGCGGCGCGCTGCAACTCACCCCAAATTTCCGACAGGGCGGCGACGGCCCCGGCGACCATCACGGCGTAGATGACAAATTGCACAAGCGCACCTGCCGTCATCTCCCCTGCCCGGACATCCCGCGCCCCGATCCAAAGCACGCCAACGACGCCAGAGAAGATCAGGAAAATCACGATAACGGTCATCAGTGCACGCGTCCCGATCCGGGTTTTTGCCGTGCTGAACGCACGTTCCGTCACGGTCGAAAACGCCGCGCGGGATCGGGTTTCATGCGTGAAGGCCTGCACGGTCTGAACCGAAGAAAGCGCCTCGGACGCGGAGCCTGAGCTTTGCGCGATCCAATCCTGATTGGCACGGCTAAGAACACGCAAACGCCGGCCCAGCACGATGATCGGCACGATCACGGCAGGCACGATCAACAGCACAAGCGCAGAGAGCTTTGCGCTGGTCAGCAGCATCAAGATCATGCCACCGATGAAAATCAGAACATTGCGCAGCGCAACCGACACGGAAGAGCTTATGACCGAAAGGATCAGGGTCGTATCGGTAGTGATCCTGCTCAGCACCTCGCCGGTCATGATCTTTTCGTAAAACCCGGGGCTTAGCCCGATCACACGATCAAAAACGGCCTTGCGAATGTCGGCGACAACCCGTTCACCCAGCCGGGTCACAAAGAAATACCGCGCGCCCGTCCCAATGGCGAGCAATCCGGCAATCACCATCGCCGCGAAAAAATAGCGGTCTAGCAACGTCAGGTCGCCGGACCCAAACCCATCAATCACCCTGCGAACAGCGAGGGGCAGCGTCAGCGACAAACCCGCCGTCGCCACAAGCGCGATAAGCGTGATAACGACCTGCCCCTTATAGGGGGCAACGAAAGGAATAAGCCCGGCAATCGGGCCTACCTTCTTTGATTTTTCACGTTCTTCGGTCAGTTGCGTATTCGCGGATGCCATATGGTGCGCCCCTTGCAATGCGCCCCGCGTTTAGCGCCTTAAACCCGCGTGGGCAAGGCGACAGGATCACAATGTCAGGAGACGTGGAGCGGGTAGCGGGAATCGAACCCGCACCTTAAGCTTGGAAGGCTCTTATGATACCATTTCACCATACCCGCCCAGAGTTTTCCGTCCTATTTCATGGTCGTTTCGTCGTCAAGCGCAAGATGTTCGACGCGCCGAAACAGGTCGGCCCGGCTGCGCGTTCGGCGCAGGCTATCTGTTCCTGCTGACGCTCGGTGAGGTTGCATGACCTGCGTTAAATCACACGCGAACAGCTTGTGTTATGGAATGTCCGGCTGCGCCGCCACTTCCGCCCTTATCCACTCAAGAAAGACCCGCACTTTTTCCGTTTCCAGCGCCCGGTGCGGACAGACGAGCCAGTAGGCCAGCACCGATTGCGCAATTTGGGGAAATGGCCGTGCAAGGCGTCCGTCGACCAGCGCGTCGATCACCAAAGGTTCCCGCCCCAGCGCGACGCCGATACCCTCAATCGCCGCTTGGATCACCATATGCGCCTGCCCAAAGCGGCGGGATCGGGTCGAACGCGGCAGGGTGACGCCTGCCTCTTTCGCCCAAAACCCCCATGTCGATTGCGCACCGCCGAAATCGCCGAGTTCATCATGCAAGAGCGTCCGCCCGGCAAGGTCATCGACAGACCGCAACGCACGCTCACCCTCCAGCAACGCGGGCGCGCACACGGGAAAGACCCGCTCCCCCATCAAGCGTTCAACATGAAACCCCGGATTCCTGCCGAACCCATACCGAATACCAATATCCGCATCGGACCCGGAAAATGGCGAAGCACCCGTATCGGTCGCGATTGAAATCGAATACTGCGGATGGGCCAGATCGAACCGCAGAAGCCGCGGGAAAAGCCAGTTGAAGGCGAAACCCGGCAGGCAGCTGATGACAATCGTGTTGTCCGCCCTCTGCCGGTCACGCAGATCGCTGCACACATCTGATATGCGCCCCAACCCTTCGGTGATCGCACGGGCCAACTGCTCCCCCTCGCGCGTCGGCAGGGATTTTCGCGCCCCACGGGTCAACAGATCTTGCCCGAGCCATTCCTCCAGCGCCTTCACATGCTGGCTGACCGCGCTTTGGCTGACGCCAAGTTCCTTCGCCGCCTTGCTGAAGCTTTCCTGATCGACAACTTCGGCAAAAGCGCGGAGCGCGTTGTAGGGAAGATTCAAAAACATATTAGAAATACTAATCACTTGGATAAAGTAATTCAAATATTCATTAACTTAAGCGGACGATAATATCCCGTTATACTAATGAATATCAACGCACCCCCTCCCTCGCCCGAACGCGGCGCCAGAAACCTTCTTCTGAACTGTGCCGGAGCGCAGGCCGGGGAGCGGCTTTTGATCGCCTATGAACCGCCGCAGTTTGGGTATTTCGACAGCGATGCCGTCGCCCGCGTGACGGAGACGGCCGAGGCGATTGGGCTAGCGGTCGAAACGGTGGATGTCGGGTTTGATCCGACGACGCCACACCTTCCCGACGGTCTGCTGAAAAAGTTCGAGGATGCAGACATCATCCTGTTTCTCGCCCGGCTCGGTGATCAGCTTCGGTTTTCCGATATGCCGGGTGGCAAGCGTATTGTCGTGTGCTTCACCGTGAACGAAACGCTTCTCGGCTCTGGCTTTGGCAGCAGCCATCACCACGCGTTCCTGCGGATCAAGGAGTTGGCAAACAACACCCTTGCCAATGCCGACCACGTTCAGATCACCTGCCCCGCCGGAACCCACGTAACCGGCAAGCCTGAAATGAACCTGGCACCGTCCGGCGACACGACCGTTCACCGCTTTCCCATGTCAGTTTTCACACCGGTCCCGGCCCACAGCTTTTCCGGTCAGGTTGCGCTACCAGGGTTTCTGACCGGGACCGGATCGAAATACTACGACACTTACACGGTTGAGCTTGACGGCCCGACCCTTGCGCTGTTCCGCGATGGCCGCCTGACGGGGTTTCAGGGGGCAGAGTCCGACGTCGAACGCGCCAACGCGCATTACGACTATGTCGCTGAGTTGTTCAATATCGACCGGAACGCCATCCACTCATGGCACGCCGGTATCCACCCCGGCTGCGGCTTTCCGTGGGACATGCACGAAAACCTTGAACTCTGGGGCGGTGTGGCATTCGGCAATCCGCGTTTGATGCACTTTCACACCTGCGGTGCCTATGCACCGGGTGAGATTTCGTGGAACATTATTGACCCGACGATCATCGTTGATGGTGTGACGCTTTGGGACAACGGCGTGTTTCACGTCGACCGACTTGATGGCGCGGCTGAGGTGTTGGCGACCTACCCCTGCGCGGCAGCATTGTTTGAAGAGCCGGAAACCGACATCGGTCTGCCAGCCACTGATTGGCGGCGCCGGGATCAGTCGTTAACTGCTACGCTCTAGCCTGCGGAACAGCATCGACAACCCGAAGCACAGCACAAAGTAGAACGCGGCAGTCGTGATCCACGCCTCAAAAATCAGACGGGTGGAGGCGACGAGTTCCACCGTCTTATACGTCAGTTCCTGCACCGAGATCAGCGAGATGATGGAGCTGTCCTTGATAAGCGATATGAATTGATTGGCCAGCGGCGGCACCACTTTCTTCATCGCTTGCGGCAGAACGATATAGCGCATTTCCTGCAGGCGGCTCATCCCGATGGATCGGGCGGCTTCGCGTTGGCCCTTGCTGATTGACTGGATACCGGCGCGCACGATCTCGCCCACGAATGCGCTTTCGAATAGGGCCAGCACGATCACGCCAGAGATCAACGACGGGAAGCGGCGCATGTCCCCAAAGAAGAATTCCCAAACGCCCTTGTCTTCTTGCCGCGCAATGGTGCGGGCCCAAACTTCGAGGTTCAGCGCGTCGATCAATTGCTGTGACAGGAAAAAGAAGAAGATGAAGACGATAACGACTGGCGGGATATTCCTGAGAAACTCAAGATACGTTCGTGCCAGCATCCGTATCGTCAGATTGGCCGAACACCGCGCGATGCCAAGGATGGTGCCGAAGATCAGCGCAAGAATACTCGCGTAGATGCTTATGCGGATTGTGGCGGAAAGACCTTGCAGCAGCAGATTGGCAAACCATTCCTCCCGGCCTGTATGCCAGCGCAGGATGTAGTTCGGGATCTGCCCCCATCGCCATTTGTAGTTGAGCGTTCCGTCAATCGTGTACCAGATATAGCCAAAGAACCCGATCACCACCGCGAGGATCAGATAGTCCAGCCAATGTAGTTTTCTGAGAAATCCGAGCACGTTTACGCCTTAAATCAACGGATGATTGGGGGCAGACGGGCCGCCCCCAAAAATCGCTTACTCAGCCGCGACCTGATCCGCCCACTCATCGCCGGCGAACCAGTAATCGTGCCGTTCTTCCAGCCAGCCAGAACGCCATTGCTGCGCGATCCAGTTGTTGAAGAAGTTGAGCGCGTCAGGGTCGCCCTTGCGCATCGCGAACGCCTCACCCCGTTGGTCGTAAAGCGTTTCAAACGGAACCGACAGCGTTTCAGGGTAACGCGCGACCTCTCGGTTCGGGGTCGGCTGTGCGGCCATTGACGCGTGGGCGTTGCCGTTCAGCACTTCCTGCGTGGATGCGCCATCCTCATCAAACAGCAGCAGGTTCGCTTCGGGGAAGTTCGCGGCGATCACCACCGCAGGCGTGGCACCCCGCCGCGCGGCAAAGGTCACGTCAGGAGAGTTGAAATCCTCAAGCGACATGCCCTCCGTCATGCTTTTGTTGGCAAGGATTGCAAGGCCGGAATAGGCATACGGGTCGGTGAAGTTCACCGTCAGGTTCCGCTGCGCCGTCACCGACATCCCACTGATGATGACGTCGAAATTGCCCGACACCAGCGCCGGAATAATCCCATCCCAGGCTGTCGGGACAAATTCAACCTCAACACCCATGTCTTCGGCCAGCTTGCGACCCACGTCGAGCTCATACCCGATCAGATCGCCATTCACGTCGCGCATAGACCACGGCACGAACAACGAAAGACCGATGCGGATCACGCCTTCTTCCTTGATGCGTTCGATGACACTTTCGCTGGATAGCGACTGCGTTGCGTCCTGCGCCGAAGCAGGCAGCGCGAGGCTAGTCGCCGCGACAGCGGCCAGAGCGGCCCCTAGTATTCTTCGTGTTATTTTCATCGTCTCACTCCTTGTTGTTTATCGTCGTTATTGTTGGTCTATTGATCGACCGCGTATCTTTTTTCGAGATACGAAACGCCAACAGACAGGATCAGGGTCACCACCATGTAGACGGCAGCGATGGTGAACCAAATTTCAAAACTCATATACGTGTCAGAGATGATATTGCGGCCAATCGTCGTCAGTTCTGCTACCGCAATCACGCTGACAATGGCGGAGGATTTGATGAGGTGCACCAGCTCCCCCGTCATTGGCGGCAGCATGAAACGCACCGATTGCGGTAGGACGATATAGCGATACGTCTGGCCCGAGCTCATGCCAATTGATTTGGCGGCTTCCCATTGGCCAACCGCAACCGCGTTGATCCCCGCACGGAAGATCTCGGAGATCAGGGCAGAGTGGAAAACCGCAAGGCACAGAACGCTGGCCGAATACCGGTCAAAGCCAAAAATCGGGCCGAGCACGTAGTAGAACAGGTATAGCAGCACCAGCAGCGGAATATTCCGGATCAATTCAAGATACCCGATGGCGACGGCGGTGCCGACAACCAGCCCCGACAGCCGCATCAGCGCGACGATCAATCCAAGGACGGTGGCAAGCGCGAAGGCCGTAGCCGATAGCTTGATCGTCTTGGTGAGGCCGATCATGATCTCGCCCCACTGAAACCCGTCATCGGTGAAGCTGTAGAGGTATTGCGGCACCCGATACCATTGCCAGTTATACCCCATCGACTGCGCGCCCTTGAACGACCCATAGGCGATCACAAAGACGATAATGACGTAAAGAACGACAGATATGATACGGGAATCAAAGAATTGTTTTAGCGGGGATGGCTTTGGCAATTCCTGCCCCTTGAGGCCATCAGACTCAACAAAGCTCATCCTAATGCTCCAGAATCTGATCTAGGAACAATCGGCAGCGTTCGCTTGACGGGTTGGTAAAGAATGTCTCGGGCGGCGAGACTTCGACGATACGGCCCTCTTCCATGAAGACCATCGTATCCGCGACCTTCCGCGCAAATCCCATCTCGTGGGTGACGACCACCATCGTCATGCCCGTCCCCGCGAGTTCAACCATCACGTCGAGCACTTCGTTGATCATTTCGGGGTCGAGGGCCGAGGTCGGCTCATCAAACAGCATGATCCGCGTTTCCATACACAGCGACCGCGCAATCGCCACGCGCTGCTGCTGACCGCCGGAAAGTTGCGCTGGATATTTATCTGCCTGTTCTGGAATATGCACACGATCCAGATACTTACGCGCCGTTGCTTCAGCATCTTGCTTGGACAGTCTGCGCACCTTGATCGGCCCGATCATCAGGTTTTCAAGAACCGTCAGATGAGGAAACAGGTTGAACTGCTGAAACACCATCCCGACTTCCTGCCGCAGGGCACGGATGTCCTTAGACCCCTCAAACACCTCAACGCCGTCAACCACCAGCTTGCCAGAATTGTGGTTTTCCAAGCCGTTAAAGCATCTGATTAAAGTCGATTTACCTGACCCCGACGGGCCGCAGATCACCATCCGCTCTCCTTGGTGAACGGTCAGGTTGATATCTTTCAGTGCATGGAACGGCCCGTAAAACTTGTCGAGATGTTCGGCAGCAATGATCGGCTGTTTGGACACCATATAGTTTGGACCTAAATGCTAGACAGCGGCAATTCCGTCGAATTATGTATAGGCTTAATAGATTCGAACAGCATTAAATCACTGATTTTGCGATGTTGGGATCTATGGTGCGGAGCACTCCCGTCTCCGGCTCAGGTCAGCGCATAGCAAAGGAACCGCGCGCCTGATACTGCGAGGATCACCATGAACAAGGCAATCGTGACGCCCCTGACCCAGGCTTTGGCAGAGGGCAAGCTTTCGCGCGACGAACTCAAATCCTTCATGCAACGATCAAACGGACCCGCCGCCTGGCGCCTGCTGGTGTGGGTTCTGGTGCTGGCATCGACGGGTGGGTTGATCGCCCTTGCGTGGGACAGTTGGCTGATCTGGCCAGCGATGTTTTTGCACGGAATCGTCATCGTGCACCACTTTTCGCTACAACATGAATGTGTGCATTACACCGTGTTTCGAACCCGCTGGTTGAATGATCTGGTTGGAAATATCTGCGGTTTGATCCTGATCCTGCCGCACAAGCACTTTCGGTATGAACATTGCGACCACCACACCTTTACCCAGCTTGAAGGCGACGACCCCGAACTCGTCCCGATGCCGCAGACGTTCGGGCAATACCTCTATTACCTCTCGGCGCTTCCCTACTGGCGGGCAAAATTCACCGAGCTGTTTTCCCACGCCGCCGGACAGCTAACCGACGACGAAAAACGCTTCATCCCGTCGGTCGAATATTTGTCGGTGTTCCGAGAGGCACGCGTGATGGTAGCGGCTTACGCCACCCTGCTGGTCGTGATGATCGCAACCGGGTGGTGGGCGCCGCTTTGGTATTGGTTCATCCCCCTGATGATGGGTGAACCCGTGATGCGCTTCATTCGGATGACCGAACATGTCGGGCGACCAACCGTCCCGCAGATGCACGAAAACACCCGCACGAATATAGTGTCGCTGCCGTGGCGGTTCCTGTGCTGGAACATGAACTATCATGCCGAACATCACTATGTGGCCTCCGTGCCGTTCCACGCCCTGCCGCGGCTGCATGAGAAGTTGAAGGACCACATTTTTGTAGAGCCGAACGGATACCTCGGCGCACACAGGGATATTCTAGGCCAGCTATTCTCGGGTCACGGACCAGCCGTTGACGGGACATCAAACCGTGGCGGCTGAGCGTGAGTGGACGGATCTGATCGGCGTCGATGCACTTGAGCAGAACTGGGTGACGCGTGTTGATCTGGGACCGCGGCGGCTTGCCGTTTACGATACACCCAGCGGCATTTACGTATCACTCGCGCTTTG
Organism: Aliiroseovarius sp. YM-037; assembly: GCF_048060095.1. Lineage (NCBI taxonomy): Bacteria > Pseudomonadati > Pseudomonadota > Alphaproteobacteria > Rhodobacterales > Paracoccaceae > Aliiroseovarius > Aliiroseovarius sp. YM-037. The sequence continues at coordinate 69,071 of NZ_JBLUOA010000002.1, forward strand.
CAATCACGGCGGCGCCGATCTGTGTGACGGGTATTTCGACGGCCACGTCATCGAATGCCCGCTGCATCAAGGCGCGTTTGACGTGCGCAGCGGCAAGCCCGTCTCTGCCCCTGCTACGCGACCGATGAAGACCTTTGAAACACGGGTGCAAAACGGCACCGTCCAGATACTCACCTAGCCCACGAAGGGGCGTCAGAAGGAACAGCAATGTCAGCTTGGATAAAAATGATCCCGGACGAAGAGGCCGACGCGCCGTTGAAAAAGGCGCTTGATAACGCCCGCACCCCGCACGGAACGGTCGATAACGTGATGCGGGTTCATTCGCTGCGGCCCAGCACGATGAACGGGCACGTCACGCTATACCGCGCATGCCTGCATGATGACTCCAACACTATCCCGATGTGGTTTCAGGAGGTCATCAGTTCCTATGTCTCAACGCTCAACACCTGCCCCTATTCCTACGCCAATCACTGGGCAAACGCCCGGCATCTGATCGGGGATGACGAACGGGCGGACAAAATTGAACAGGCGATAAATGCCCATCAACCAGAAGACGCGTTCGACGGGGCTGAGCTTGCGCTGCTGCGCTACACCGAAAAACTGACGCTCCGCCCCGGTGAGATGGTGCAATTCGATGTTCAGGCGCTAAAGGATGCCGGCGTCGATGACGGAGAAATCTTGGAAGCAAACCAGATCATCGGCTATTTCAACTACGCGAACCGTCTGTTGAACGGCTTGGGCGTCACGACCGATGGCGATGTGGTCGGCTATTACGCCGGGAACGACTAGCCGTCCTGCAATACCGCCAGATGCGCGCTGTCCCAGCCGATCCAGACTTCGTCGCTCGGCAAAGCGCCGGCAACGGCCGGGTCGACATAGGCTTTCAGCGTCGCATCGCCCGCATCGGCCACCCGCACATCGACGGCGGTGCGGCTGCCTTTGAACAGGCGGTTTTCCACGCGCCCCTTCATCGCATTGCCTTGCTTGGGCTTTTCGTCATGCAGCGCGATCTTTTCAAGCCGTAGCGCGGCGGTCACATTACTGCCCTCGCTCGGCGTGTGATCGCGCGCGGTGCCGGTCACCGACACGCCGCGCCAATCAAACGTGATTTCCCTGTCCTTGCAGCTGCGCACCGTGCCTTCCAGCAGGTTGGTTTCGCCCACAAACTCCGCCACAAACCGGCTGCGAGGGCGCAGATATAGGTCTTCGGGCGTGCCGTCCTGCTCCACCCGGCCTTCGTTCATCACGACGACGCGGTCAGACATCGTCAGCGCCTCATCCTGATCGTGGGTCACGAAAAAGAAGGTCTTGCCGGTGCGTCGTTGGATGTCTTTCAACTCGACCTGCACCTGCGCCCGCAGCTTCGCGTCGAGCGCGCCAAGCGGTTCGTCGAGCAACAAAAGCTCCGGGTCCGGGGCAAGCGCACGGGCAAGGGCCACCCGCTGCCGCTGTCCGCCCGATAGCTGGTCGGGAAGCCGGTCGCCGAAGGTCGCAAGCTCAAGAAAAGACAGAAGCTCATCAATCCGCGCCTTGATTGCGGATTTACTTAGCCCTTTCAACTCCAGCCCGAAGGCAATGTTCTGGGCGACGGTCATGTGCGGAAACAGCGCATAATCCTGAAACACCATGTTCACGTTGCGCTTGTTCGGTGGCAGATCGGTCACGTCGTTGCCACGCAACAGCACTCGCCCCTCGTTCGGCGTTTCAAACCCGCCGAGGATGCGCAGCGTCGTCGACTTGCCGCAGCCGGATGGGCCGAGGAAAGTCACGAACTCCCCCGACGCGATCTTCATGTCGAGCTCTCTCAGCGCGACCGTTTCCCCAAACCGCTTGGTGATCTTGTCCAGATGCACAACCGTGTTGTCGGCGTCAGTCATGAGCGGGTTCCTTTATTCAACTTGCGCATCGAACGCTCTGCCCAAATGCCGAGCGCTGCGGTCATTATCAAAACGATCGTCGCGATCGCGTTTATCTCTGGCGACATACCCGACCGCAGCTTGGCGAAAATCAGCACCGGCAGCGTCGGCTTGTAACCGCCAAGGAAGAACGACCGCACGAAGTCATCAAAGCTAAGCAGCAGGCAAAAGATGCCAGCGCCGATCAGGGCTGGTTTGAGGTAAGGCAGCGTGATCCTGAGGAACGTGATCATCTCGTCCGCGCCAAGATCGCGAGCGGCCTCTCCGTAGCTTTTCGGTAGCGTGCTCAGCCGCGCCATGACGACCAGTGCGACGAACGGCACGTTGTGGACGGCGTGCGCCCAGATGATCGCGAACATCCCCGGATCGATGTCCAGAAGGCGTGCATAGATACGGAAGGAAATCGCCGAGATGATACCCGGAATAACCGCTGGTAGGATTGTGAGCGCCAAGATGACGACGCGGCCAAAGAACTTGCGATCCGTCAGCAACACCGCGATCCATGACCCGACGGCCAGCGATATCACCATGCTCGTCACGCCAATGATGGCCGAGTAGCCAAAGACCGACATCACCTCATCATCCGCGAAAACGCTGGTATACCAATCCATCGTCCACGACTTGATCGGGAAGCCGATGAAGTTTGAATCCTTGAACCCCATCACCACCATCAGCGCCAGCGGCACGAACAGGTAGATAACGAACGCCCAATAAAAGACTGACATCAATATGCGCGTGTTGCGGGTCATTTGACGTTCCCCTTACGCAGCGATCCCATGAATTTATTGAAGACTCCGGTCAGGGCCAGAGCGGTTATCAGCATGATGCAGGAAAACGCGGCCCCCGTCGGCCATTCGTTCCCGGCGACATGGAAGAACCCGGCGATGGTTTCGGCGAACACTGTCGTGCTTGGCCCGCCAAGCAGCACCGGTGTCGCGTAGTAACCGGTTGAGATCAGGAACACGAGGGTGCAGCCCGATGTGACGCCCTCAAGCGACAGGGGCAACGTTACCTTCCAGAACCGCCGCCACGGCCCGGCGCCAAGGTCCGCTGCCGCCTCGTGGTAGTTTGGCGGGATTTTCTCCAACGCCGAATAAAGCGGCATCAGCATGTAAAGCGAGGTCAGATAGACGATCCCGAGGCTCAGCGAAAAGCCGGTATACATGAACGGAATCGGGCGGTCGATCAGACCCAGCGCCTTTAGAAGCAGGTTCAACGCGCCGTTGTTTCCCAGCAGGATCATGATCGCGTAGGTGCGCACGATTTCCCCGACCCAGAAGGGGATCAGAAGGATCAGCAGCATAATCATCTGGTTCTGCCGTTTGACGTGCTTCGCCAGAAAATAGGCTACTGGATAAATTAGGATCAGCGTCGCAAAGGTCAGAACCGAGGCGAACGCGAGGGTGCGCAGGAAGGGTGTGGTAAAGATGCTTTTGCTGAAAAACACCGCCCAGTTGTCCAGCGTCAGTTGCGGTTCCTGCCCGGCGGAGGGCGGGTAGGCATCCAGAAAGCTGACCCAGAACATCTGCACAATCGGGCCAAGATGCGCGAATAAAACCCAGAAGATCGGGAACGAAACCAACAGCAGAAACTGGCGACGTTTGGATTTGAAGATGAAATCCGAAATTCCCTGATACGCGCCCGAATAAGCGATACGGCCCCAAAAAGGGCGTTTGTCGGATGCGGCCCGCGCTCCGTCGCCCTTGACGATTGGCTTTGATTGGTCCGAGGCCATGTGCGGCGTTCTCCTCCGTTCAGACGCGCCTACTTCGGGCATGGCGTCGTCTGCCGGTGCTTAGATGTTCTGTGGAAAGGGCCGCCCCCGATTGGCGGGCGGCCCTCAATCGCGATCAGGCGGCTTTGACTTCCTCAACCGCCGGATCAACAAGATTGTATTTCATCTCATTCGCCTCGGCGCGGAAGAACTGAAGGTTCTCAAGCTCTGCCTCGGTGAAGGACGCCGCCTGCTTTTCAAGATCGGACAGGTGCTGATCTGCGCCCGCGAAGGTCGAGATAAAGCCGGACGCCTGCGTCATCGCCGCCCCAACCTCAGAGCTGTTGAGAAGCGCATTGAGGAAGGTATAGGCATTGTCCACATTCGGCGCATTGTTCGCGACGTTCAGCGTGTAGACAAAGCCATACGACCCTTCCTGCGGGATTGTCATCGCAACCGGGAAGCCATCCATAATCAGCTTGGAAATCGGTCCGTTCCAAGCGTGTGCCAGCACAACATCCTGGTTGACCAGCATCTGCTGAATTTCAGCGCCGGAGTCGTAGTATTTCCGGACCAGTGGCTTCTTGTCGATCAGGAAATCACGCGCCTCTGCCACGATCTCGGCGGCGCGGTCGGGGTCGCCCATATATTCGACCATGTTCCCGTCATACCCTTTATAAAGCATGATGATCGACATCATATCCTGAATAATATAGGCGGTTTGGCCGCTGAACTCATCCGAGAACAGGATGTCCCAGCTTTTCGCCTGTTCGGGCGTGACAACTTCGGTGTTGTAGGCAAGGACTTCCGCACCTGACAAGATCGGCGCACCCCATTTGTTGCCGTTGATCGTGGCCCAATCGCTTTCGGAGAATACTGGATTAATATTGCCCCAGTTCGATAGGCGATCAGTGTCCATCGGCGCGATCAGTTCAGAGTCGATGAACTGCAGGAACCTATGTCCGGCGACGGTCACAATATCAACACTCGGCTCGGGCTGTTCAGCGGCCAGCAGGTTGAACTGCTTGCCCTGGTCATCAACAAGGCGGATGCGGACTTCGATGCCCGTTTCGCTTTCAAACTGCGCCTTGAATTCATCCGGCACGAAGTCGTTATAAGTCCAGATATTCACCACATTGGACTGCGCCGAAGCCGATCTGAGATAGGCAGGCGACGCCAAGACCGCCGATGCGGCAGCGGCGCTGCCAAGAAACCGACGACGACTGGTAATAAGCTTTTTCATGTGTCTATTCCCTTGTTGGTTCGGATAAATGCGGGCAAGCCGCGCTCGCTCAGTTCAGTGCGTGCCGTTCGGCATCATTGGCCTGTGTGTCAGGCAATTCGGAAAATCCGTTGCGTGCCGCGTATTTCACCTGATCAAGCGTCATGCTGTTTAGGTTCAACGCGTTCAATAATGTGTTTTCGGCAAAGAAGTCCCTGCCGTACATGGCCGAAAAAATCTCAACCCCCGCGCGGTGCAGTTTGGCCGGTTTCTCGGCGAGATCGCCAAGCAAAACCGTCATCACAAGGCCGTATGGAACGTCCTCTGTCACATATCGGCTGTCCGCTGTCGCAGGCCCGGTCCCACCATTTCCCTGCGCGTGCATTTCCTGATTCATCTCGGATATGCTGGCAATCGGAACGTGAAAGGACAAGTGGAAATGTTCAAAGATCGTCCGAACGGACAAGCCAAGTGCCTTCGCAATCCCCAACCGTTCCTGATCAAGTTCTTCAAGCAACCGCCCCACTTTTGGGGTCACGTTCTGGCCTTGGCTCCAGGTTTCGCCACGCTCCATCCGGGTAATATTGCCAAGTGCGATGCCCATGTGGTTTTGGGGGTTCAGGTTGCTGAGCGTGATCGCCAAAAGGCCATCGCGCAGAACAAACCGATCACCAAACAGCGCTTGGCAAAGCGCCAAGCCATCGTCGGCGGCCTCCTCGGGAACCGTGCAGATATCGACCTTGCTGCGGATCGTGTTGACCTGCGCGTGGGTGTAATCCGGTTGCCGCCCCGTCGTCATCGTCGTGCCCCACGCCACGATGGGCACCGAAACGCCACGCTGCGCCAACAGGCCGTTCAGATAAAGCGCGCCCAGCGACGCGTGAGAGCTTATGATGATCTTGTGCTGCGGCCCGATATGGGGTGCAAGCGCGTCCATCACAGCCTTATGCCCGTATCCCGGCAGTGCCAGCAGGATCACGTCATTCTCCACCGCCAAGGTCGCGGCATCGGGCGCAATGCGCGGGCGATACTCCCCGGTCAGCGCGCCGGTTGCGGTCAACGCTGCGCCCGCCGCCAGCTTTTCGGTGCGGGCGCCAGATGGCGACCACAACATCGGGTCGTGGCCGTCTTCCTGCAACAGCGCCGCATTGCCGAACGCAATCGCGCCTGCACCTGCAATTCCGACCCGCAAAGACTTGTTCGCGCTCAAGACGGCGCCTCCTTTTCCCGCTGAACAGGGTCGCCCAGCACGTGCATCAACCGGTTGGCCCAGCCGAATAGCGCGGATGACAGGATCAGGTCGATAATCTCCTCATCGCTCAGCCCGGCGTCGCGTAGCATGTTCATATCCGCCTCTGTCGCGTCCGAGGGGCTTTTCGCCAAGCGCAGGGCAAAGTTGAAAATCGCCTGATTGCGTGGGTCGAGCCGGGCGAACTCTCCGGCTGCAAAGATCACATCCATCAACTCATCCGACTTCTCAAGCTGGATATGCCGGGACGCGTGGACCGCAGCGCAATAGACGCATTTGTTGATGATCGACGCGGCGACCGCGCCAACCTCACGCTCCGCCCGCGACAGCCCACCCCGATCATACATGATCGCGTTGAACAGGGGGGAGCGGACCTTGAGCGTTTCAACATCATGCGCCAATACCAGAACGTAATCGGACACCTTTGTATTTGACGGTGTCACCTTCAGCGCATCGAGCTGGTCGCCGGTCGCCTCGTCCAACCTAACCGGCGTGACCCGTGGTCGCCATTCGGGGACAGTCTTGGTAAATTTGTGAATGACCTTGCTCATGCGGTTTTTTCCATCAGCGACAGCCCCGCCACAACCCGATACTGAAACGCTAGGAACGCCAGCAATTCACACAACCGGACGATGTCCGCGTCGCGAACGCCCGCTGTTTTCAGTTCGGCAATGTCGTCGGCCGCTGCATCACGCGGAGCCGTCGTGACTTTATCTGAAAAATTAAGAATGGCCTGCAACCTATTGTCATTGCTTTTGTATTCCGGATCGCAAATCGCACCCTCCGCGGCGACCATCGCGCCGTAGTGATGCGCCAGCGCAGCATGCTGGTTCAAGCGGCTTGCCCGCGTGGCGAGCGCGGCACGCAGATCATGGCTGATCCCGCCGGGGTCGTTGGGTTTCAGCGATGCCTGTTCTGCTGCATCAATCAGATCAACAACGTTCTTCCGCAATCCCAAGGCCGCATGGGTCGGCTTCTTAGGATCAAGCGCTGCGGCCTTGATGATGGTGTGCTGCTCCGCCGGCGCCGTCATTCGACGCCCTCCACATCAGTCGCAGTGCGGGCCGCGGCGTTCGGCATGTCGCTCGGCGCCCACTCATCCCCCAGCAGTTCTGGCGTGTCGTAGTCGAGCATATTTTGCCAGTGCTGTTCGATATCCTCACCGTAAAGCGTTGCGGCGATTGATGACGCGAGCCACCCGGCCCCTTCCGTGATCCCCGGAATATCGCCGCTGACCTTGCCCATGCTCGCCGCCGCGCCGTAGTTGAAGCAATAGACGTTCGACAGCCAATCGGCATCAACCCCATCACGCGCCCGGAACGAAAAATCCGGGTTGAGGTAAGGAAAATTCGCAAGGTCAGAATGTTGTTCGTCGGCAGGCGGCACGTAGACATCGCGCCAAAGCTCGATCTTGTCCGCGTTCTCTCCGAATTCCGTGCGCGCCATCGGGTCGGTGGTGAACCCGGTACCGAGGATCAGAAAATCCGCATCGATCGCGGTGCCGTCGGCGCACGTCACATGGACGACCCCACCGTTATCCTTAACGTCTTCAACCGCTTTGCCGAAATGGAAATACGCGTTCTTGTGTCGACTGACCCGCTGGGTCGATCCGCGCGGCGGCGGAGTTTGGGTCACGAAGGAATACCGCATCATCCGCCAGCGCCATTCGTCGGGCAGACGAGAGTATCCGCTTGTGAAGCCAAAGGATCCGATGCCCATCATCTTGTTGATCGTCGGCATTTCCTTGCGGCGGATCAGGTGGCGAACCTCGCTCGCCCCCGCCTCAAGCGCCTCGGCCGAGTTGTCAATCGCGGATGCTCCGACGCCGACAACCACGACCCGCTTGCCCTTGAGCGTCGAAAAATCAATCTCATCCGCCGAATGCGCCCAAAAGTCGCCCGGCACACCGTCCATGAACGCGGGGATATTCGGCTCTCCGGTCCCATCGCGCCCCGTTGCCATTACCAGCTTGCGCGTCAGGACCGATGCGGCGGGCGCGTTCGCCCCGCTCAGGTGAAGTCGCAGCAGATCGCCCTCCGGTTCGATCCGGTCGACGGACACTTCGTTCTGGACAGGCAATTCCAGAACATCACGATACCATTGCAGATAGTGCATCCACATCGGGCGCGGAATCTTATCAAGCGCCTGCCAAGCCGCTTCGCCATACTGCGCCCGATACCACGCGCGAAACGTCAGCGAGGCGTAGCCAAACGCCGGTCCGGTCAACTGCTTGGGGGAGCGCAGCGTTTCCATCCGCGCATAGGTCAGCCACGGGCCTTCCAACCCTTCAGGGCTGCGGTCGAAATGCGCAATGTTTCGCATCCCGCCCGAAATCAGCGCGTGATGCGCGACCAGCCCGCACATGCCGCCACCGATGATGATGACATCCAAAACATCCTGCCCAGCCACGGTCGTCGGCGGCACCCAGTTGGGTGCAGGAACGCAAAGGTCTACGCGATCCTGCCGCACGCGCTCTTCAAGCGCCCTGAGGCCTGCGAGGTTTGGCATATCGTGTCGTGCTTCGTTCATCTGTCGCTGTCGTCCTCAACGGGTTGGAGCGCTCGTTGGATGGATGGTGAGTGAGGCGACCTACGCCGCACCCTGATCCCCGACCAAAACTGGTCGGAACCGCGCGGTTGTCGGATCTCCGAGATACCCATCCTCGTATTTATCACACGAAGACGCCAGCTCATCCACCGCATTCACGATGAAATCAGCCTTGCCGTCGGAAAGAAGATAGCTGAAATTCAGCCGGACCCAACCGGGCTTGCACATCTCTTCGCCCCGGCTCAGGCGGGCGACGATATCGTCCGATTGCGCCTGATCGATGCCCAGCAAGGAATGCGCGTAAGACCCCGCGCAAGCGCACCCGCCGCGGGCCTGTATGCCGTAGCGGTCGCTTAACATCCGGGTAAAAAGCTGGTGATGAAACAGGCCGCCATCCGCACGCCGCACCCGGAACGCAAAGATCGGCAGGGTTTCGTCTGCCTCCAGATTGCCGAGCAATTCGATCCGTGGATTGCGACGCCAAACTGCAAGAGCTTTCTGTCGCAGTGCTTTGTTTTTGTTCGAAATGTAAGACTGGCCCATCGCCTCTTTGACCAACATCACCAGCGCCGCGCGAATGTCGCCGACAACGTTGGGCGTACCGGCTTCCTCCCGCGCGATGACGTTGGTGCTGTAATGATGCGACCATGGCGATACGAAGGATACGGTCCCGCCGCCGGATGTCGTGGGTGTATCCCGACGCACGATCGTATCGCGCAGGATAAGAACACCCGACGCCCCCGGCCCGCCCGGAAACTTGTGCGATGAATAGACGATGGCGTCTTTCTCCGCCGCGGCCTGCCCCATGTCGAACGGCATGTAGGGCGCGCCGCCCGCGTAGTCCCAGACCGAGATCGCCCCATGGCGCTTCAGTATCGTCGTGATCTGCTCCACCGGGGCGCAGATGCCGGTGACGTTTGACGCGGCGGAAAAACTGCCGACGATCAGGTCGGCATCGCGTCCCTCAATCAACGCCTGCTCAAGCAGCTGCGGATCGGGGCCGCCTGCGTTTGCCTCGGGGATTTCGATGACCTCTGCCCCGCATTCCCGCCACGGCAGCAGGTTTGAATGATGCTCGTAAGGGCCGAGGAATACTTTGACGGTATCACCCTGCGCGACACGATTCCGTATCGCCAACAGGTCGATGACCCGGTTGATACCCGCCGTTGCGCCGGCACCGCTGAAGACGACCGAACAATCCGGCCCTGCCCCGGCCATGCGCGCAATCTCTGCCCGCGCCTCAGCTCGAAGGCGGGTGCAAAACGCGCCGCAATACGACGCTTCGGTATGGCTGTTGGCGTAGTAGGGCAGCACCGATTGCATGATGAAGTTTTCAACCGGGAACAGCGCCCGACCGGAGGCGACATAATCCGCATAGATCAGCGGCTTCGGCCCAAACGGGCCGTCAATCTCGACCCCGTCGCCAATCACTTGTGTGCTTAGATACTCTGCCAGATTTGGTCGTTTCAGCGTGTGCGCGAAGTTCTGAAGGGGCGTCATTTTCGCCTTCCGATGGGGTGACTCTTGATATTCCAACCCCATCATTGACCCAAAACACGATCCATATTTTCGCAATTTTTGGCGTTGTAGATCAAAAATAATATCATATGATCGACATATGACGGAAAAGTTAGATCAATTTGATGTTCACATTCTGGAAGAACTTCAAAAAGACGCATCGCAATCGCAGCGCGCGCTTAGCCAGAAGGTCGGACTGTCCCAAAACGCCTGTTGGCGGCGGCTTCAACGCCTTCAGAAAAGCGGTGTCGTCCGTGGAAGCACACTTATCATTGATCGCGAAAAGGTCGGTGCGAACCTTGTCGTGTTTGCGATGATAAAAACCCGGCATCATTCCGAAGAATGGCTAAACCGCTTTCGCACCCATGTTTCGAACATCCCCGACGTCGTTGATTTTTTCCGCATCGGGGGAGAGTTCGATTACATGCTCAAGATCATCACGCAGGACATGGCGGCCTATGACGAAGTTTATCGCCGCCTGATTGAAAAGATCGACCTTGAAACCGTGACGTCCTTCTTCGCGATGGAGGCGATTGCAGAGCAGCGGCCGATCCGGTTAAGCGAAACGACCTAATCTTCGGCGTCAGAAGATTACGGTCGCCGACCTCGTGGCCTGAATACCCTCACCCCTCTCGGACTGGGCGCAGCGGCGGTTGTGTTCCGTTCTGATACTCCGCCAAAATCTGCGCAAGCCACGCGGTTTCGTGGGCGATGTTAAATTCTGCTGTAACCATTTCGCGCCCGGCGCGACCCATCTTGGCCCGCAAGTCGGCATCACCCAGCAACCCAGAAATCGCATCGGCGAGCGCCCCGGCGTCACCCGGCGGGGCGAGAACACCCGAAACGCCATTCTCAACAAGTTCAGGCACACCAGCGATCCGCGTCGTAACAACCGGAATGCCAGCCGCCATTGCCTCCATCAGCACGACGGGCACGCCTTCGGCAAAGCTTGGTAACACCAGCATATCCATCCGGCGGAGCGTCTCAGCGACCTCGGCTTGGGACTTGTAGCCAACAAAATCGACCATATCCGACAACGCCCGCGCTCGTTCCTCCAAGGCCGCGCGATCTGGACCGTCACCGATGATCGTGACATGCAAATCCGGGTGTTTTGGGTGCAGCGCCTCAAGCGCGTCGAACAGCACGGGCAAGCCCTTCACGGCGGCCAGACGCCCGACGAATAGCAAATTGCCGCCCGTCCGCTCCGACGCATCGTCATAGCGCCCCGGTTCGATCCCGCAGTGAACGATATGCAGCTTGGACCAATGCGACGGATCGCTGAACGCCATTGCCTGACTACGGCAGAAGTGGCTGATGCAAGCCACAAACTTCGCCCGCGCGATCTTTTCATCCAGCCGCCAGTGATGGGGTTCAAAGAAAATATCTGGCCCGTGGAGTGTGAAGCTGTAGGGTATCCCGCTCAGCTCGCTCATCAACATGGCGACTGTGCAGCTTGCCTTGGCGATGTGGTTGTGAAGGTGCGTCACGCCGTTCTGTTGAAGATGATCTGCAAGAACCGCAGCCTCTGCAAAATAGAACAACTGGTAAAGGCCCGCCTTCAATCCCGGCGGACGGGTACGAAGCGCGAGCGCAAGCGCCCTGAAATACCGCCCCGGCGATTTTCGCAGCGCCCGCGCGTGACATTTCAGCAGACGCAGGGGCGATTTCGCGGCATTGAGAATGTAGAATGTCTGTGCCGCCTCGGCGCGTTGCTCCTCTCCCACCAGATGCTCAACTCCGGTTTTGCGGATCGAGGTCGTGAAAACGTCGATGCCATTCGCGCGCAGGCCCGCAACCTCGCGCTGGATGAACGTATCCGTCGCGCGGGGATATTCGCCGGTCAGGTATGCGATAGGGCCAACATCAGCCATGGGTTTCACTTTCACTATCTTTCTCGGCGCGAAGGGACCGCTGCATCGCATCCTCAAACCCGATACTTGGTAAATCCCCTAACCGTTCCCGAAGACGGTCGGTGCCGTAGGTCAGCGGCTTCATCCGTGCATGGAGGACCGGGCGCCGCAGCAGACCCGGCGCGCGGTGCGCGAGGGGTGGGATACGCTCAACAACCGCGCCGACGGCTGACAATAGACGCCATGAGAAGGGGATGGAGAATTTCGGCCACCCACCCATGCGCAACGCGGTCAGAAAGCGCGCGCGGTCTGGCGGGTTTTCGTCGATGACGTTCAGGATGATCGGCTGCCCCGGCTCTGGCGGCATCTGGGCGGCTTTGACAATCGCAGAGGCGCAATTGTCGATGTAGGTCACCGGAACCTGCCCGTCGCCCGCCAATTGGATAAGGGCGGGGCCGATGCCGATCCCAAGGTGGCCGTTCCACACCCGTCCCGGCCCAAATATCGCACCGGGCCGTAGGATCGTCGCGCGGAGTTGATGGTCGTCAGCAGCCACTAAAACCAACGCCTCTTGCGCTAGCTTGGCGCGGCAATAAGCATCGCGCAGATTGGGGCGCTGCGCGATCGGCGTGGTTTCGTCCAAGCGCCCGCCGGGCGGAAGCCCCATCGCGCCATAGACGGAGAGCGAGCTTATCAGCACGAAATGTGGATGCTGCCCCGAATTTGTGATTGCGCCAAGCAGCGCAGCGGTCGGGCGAACGGTGGCTTCATCATGCACATCATCGCCCCCGGCCATCGCAGCGGCGGCATGGATGATCGCATCGACGTCGCTCACCGCAGCCGACAGCGCGTCACCGTCAGACAGCATGTCGCAACGAACAACCTCTACCCCGTCGTCAATCGCCCAGCTATCGGGAATAACGCTCGTCGGGCGGACGAGCGCCCGGACGGTCAGACCAGCCGACCGCGCCGTGGCAACAACATGGCGGCCCAGAAATCCGCTCGCCCCGGTGATGAGGATAGAGCCCGCCGTCATTGCGCCCAAGGCATCGGTTCGGGCAGGTCACACCGCGTCTTCATATCCTGCGGTCCGGTATCCTCGCCCGCATTCTGGATCGCCAGCGTCACCTCGTTCAAATGTAGCGCGAAGTCGGAGGACAGGCGGCATTCCCGCCCTTCGACAAGCGCATCCGCCATCTCTTTCGGGCCGAGTGCAAAGTTCATCGCAGCCGCCCCGCGGCGCGGCAGTTTCGGATGGGTCGCCCCTTTGGGCCTGATCCGTTTGCCGACCGGACTTTCCATCAACCGACGCCTTAACCGGAACCTTTTGTGGAACCGCACAGGCGCCGAATTGTCCCATGCCTTTTTGACAGCCAGCACACCTTTGTCGCCGATGATCCTGATTTGATGATCATGCGGCGCGACGATCGAACAGGTCAGCCGCGCAACCACACCGCTTTCAAAGAACAGCGACGCGACAGAGTAATCCGGGGTTTCCGTTTCGACCGTTTTGTCGGGGATCAGCGCGGCAGACGCCGCGACGACCCGACGGACCGGCCCGAAGATGGCAATCAGCCAGCTTAGATAATATCCCGCATGTTCAAGCGTGCAGCCGGTAATGAACTCATCCTTATACGGCCACGGCGCGCCGCTTTCGCTGAACCATTCGCGATAGGGCGCTTGCGGAACGAAGCCGTCATCAAGCTCTGCGTAGACCAGTCGCGGGGTGCCAGCGACGCCATCCCGCACCGCCTTCCCCATGACCTGCGCGCTTTCACCCAGCGAACTGCACGGCGCGGACATCAGCAACAGTCCCTTTTTCTTCGCCAACGTATGAAGCTTGTGCGCCTGGTCCATTTCGTTGGCCAGCGGTTTTTCGGAATAGACGTGGTGCCCAGCCTTCAGGCAGGTCTGCGACACCTCATAATGCGACGAAGGGTTGGTGAGGTTCAGAACGATACTTCCGGGCGCGAGGTCGCTAAGCAAATCTTCAAGCGAGTTGGCCGGAGTTGTTTTCCAGAACGCGCAAAACGCTTTCAGCCGTTCACTGTCTTGGTCGTAGACACGGCCAACCGACAGATCGGAAAAAGTCTCTAGCGATCGCATGTAGAGGTCGGACACAAATCCGCAACCAATGATGGACAGTGACGTCATCCAAACCCTTTATCGTCTCGTCATGCGCCCCAATGGGACAGAATCTATCTAAACTCGAAGGCCCAGCCCCGGAAAACCTGCCCAGCCTAACGCCAAAATCGGTTGATTTCCAGTCGCTTGTAGATTCGATGTCCGACCGAAATGCGGTCTAATCGGATCAAAGTCGTGGCATCGGCCACTAGTCCGCGGCGCCGCTTGTGGTTCAAGTTCTGAGCGCGAGCGGTTCGGTCTTGTGGATGGGACGCGAAGTCTCAATCAACGCGACATCGCGGCAAATTTTCCGCCAGTTTTCTTCAGCCTTGGACAGGTATGTCTCAGCATACCATTTTTGGGACCGACGCCCCAACAACGCTGCCCACTCTGCATCGTTCAACAAGCCTTCGACCGCATCCGCCAGCCGCCCCAAGCGGGCAGACCGCCGCAGGTCTTCCGGCAGCAACCCGCCCAGCCCGTAGCTATGTTCGCTAACAACAGGTGTGCCGACCGCCAGAGCGCCAACGATGCGCGGTGTTTCCAAGTGGTTTGACCGCAGCGAATGGATATTCAGACAGCAACGCGATTGCGCCGCGGCGTCTTCAAAAACCACATCTTGATGAGGGGAAACCGTGAACCCTCGCGCCTTTAGCGCGTCAACAACCAGACGTCGCCGTTCCGACATCCCTCCGACAAAGCAAACGTCGAAAGGGCGATCCGGAAACGGGATCGTGGCGGGCAGATTTTTCGGATGAACCGCGACATCAAAGCCCTGAACCGGCATATCCCACTGCCGCGCCAAAACGCGGGTCTGGGGCGGGTAGTAGTCAAGCAACACGTCATAAAGGTCGCTTTTTTCGTCCAACATCGCCCTTTTGCGCCGGATCATATGCCACCCGGCGCGCCCGATGCTGAGCGGGTTGCCCAAAATTTCGACGACGGAGAAATTGAGGTAGACGTAGCGGCATCGGGGCCGTCGCTGGTGGCGCTTGAAATTCTCGCCAATAACAAAAATGAGCGCCCCGTCAGAATAGGTCGCGTCGTCCAACTCAGGACAAACAATCAACTCTGCCACTTCGCCGAAGGTCTGCCGCAGCATCCGGTGGATGAACAACGCAACATTTCGGACATAGGCAAAGCTGACGTCCTGCACGATCAGGTAGACCTTGCCGCCCGCGTTTAGCGGCGGTGCACCGTTCCTATATGCAGTCTGCGATTTCAAACGATTGGGTCCGTCAACCTCAGCGATATGCCGCGCGCAGTTATAGTTGCCGCGGGGTTGCGCGAAAGGGATCGCCGCCGACAGCCCGCCAACCGCCCATTTCTTGCCGAAAATATCGCGCCCAACGGCGGCGAATAGCCGAGTTTGCAACCCCGTGCCCGATCTGGTGTGTGCGCCTTCTGAAATCGGCTAGGTGCGGTTCTGTCTCACAACCCTCAGGAGATTCGCGTGCACGCCGCTAACCAAGAAAGACTTACGGCCCCGGGGCCGTTGATTGTCATTCCCTGTTTGAACGAGGCGGCCCATATCGGCGGGCTTCTTGACCAGCTTAGCCCCGCAGCCGCGCGGCTTGGCGGGCAGATTGTGGTGGCCGACGGCGGCAGCGATGATGGCACCCGAAGGATTGTCCGCGATGCAGCGGCGCGCAACCCGGCGATCAAACTGCTCGACAATCCAGACCGCATCCAAAGCGCTGGCATCAACAAAGCCGTAGCAGCTTACGGGCAATATGCGCGTCACCTGATCCGAATTGACGCGCATTGCAGCTATCCCGACGATTTCTGCGACACGCTGCTAGCAGAGGTTAAGGCGACGAAAGCCGACAGCATTGTTGTCAGCATGATTGCCGAGGGCGGGCCGGTGATCCAACGGATCAACGCGGTTGCACAGAACTCTCCGGTTGGGAATGGCGGCTCCAAGCATCGGATGCGGGCGGCGGGCGAATATGTGGACCACGGGCATCACGCGCTGATCGACCTTGACGCATTCCGGGCAGTTGGAGGTTATGACCCGACCTTCACCCATAATGAAGATGCGGAGCTTGATTATCGCCTGCGCCGTTCCGGCTACGAGATTTGGCTGACCGCAGACACGGTCGTCACCTACTTCCCGCGAAGCAGCCTGCTCGCCCTAGCCCGGCAGTATTTCAACTATGGCAAGGGGCGCGCGCGCAACCTGCTGAAGCATCGCGTTGTGCCAAAGCTGCGTCAGGCGAAAGTCATGCTGGTGCTGCCCGCGTTGTTGCTTACCGCGCTGGCCGGACTGCACTGGATATTTGCCGTTCCTGCGTTGCTTTGGCTTTCCTATTGCCTTTTCGCGGGTGGGTTGGTCGCGCTGCGGGCACATGACATCACACTTGTCCTAACCATCATCGCCGCGATCCTGATGCATGTGTCATGGTCGTTCGGGTTCTGGCGCGAAGTGCTGACACCAAGGCGCGTAGCCGGTGCGAGGGCGTTGCCATGACCGTTAATCGCACCCTCGACATCTGCGTCTGCACGTTCCGACGGTCGCAGCTTAGCGAAACGCTCACCTCGCTCGCCAGGCTTCGATTGCCGCAAGGGTATGACATATCGATCATCGTTATCGATAACGACCATGAGCCGAGCGCGAAAGCGACCGTGGCGGACTTCGGCGCGACCTCTCCCCTACCCGTCCAGTATGTGCATTGTCCGGCGGGCAACATCTCAATCGCCCGCAACGGAGCGTTGGATGCCAGCGCGGCTCGATACCTCGCGTTCATTGACGACGACGAAACAGCCACGCGGGATTGGTTGATTAAGTTGACCGATATGCTGAAATCCGAACGATCCGACGTCGTGCTCGGGCCGGTTCAGGCGATCTATGACCGCCACGCCCCGGCGTGGATGCGCGCGCTTGATATCCATTCAACAATGCCGGTCTGGGTCGGCGACACAATCGAAACGGGCTATACCTGCAACGTCCTGATCGACCGGGACAGCCCCGCCACACGCGGATTGCGGTTTGATCTGGCGCTTGGGCAGTCGGGCGGGGAGGACACCAAGTTCTTTAGCCAACTGCATCGCGCGGGCGGAAAAATCGCCTTTGCCGAGGATGCAGTGGTCCTTGAACCCGTCCCGCCCAGTCGCAGCACTTTTGGCTGGCTTGCGCAGCGACGGTTTCGGATGGGGCAGACCCACGGACGGCTGATGGCGGATCAACACGGATGGCTGCGCCGCGCCAAGAACATCGGCACCGCATTGGCCAAGGTCATCTATTGCGCCGGTGCCGCGATCCTGCAAGCGCCCAGCGCACCGCGCCGCAACCACGCGATCTTGCGCGGCGCGATGCACCTTGGCACGGTTTCCGGCTTGATCGGCGTGCGCGCGCTTCGCCTTTACAAGACCGACCTTACGGAGGCTTCGGCGCAATGAAAGAACTTGGCATCAGACTCCGCGACACAGAACCGCAAAGCGTCGATACCGAACGGGACAGCGCGCCAGCAACGCTCGCCAGCTTGCTGGCTGCCTTGCGTCGGCAGATTGCGCCCATTGTCATCTGCACGCTGATCGGGCTGGGGATCGGGATCATCCACTACGCGACGACCCCGCCGGAATACCATGCCTCCGCCCGGGTGCTGGTCGATGACCGGCTTAGCGAGATGGCCGAAGAAATTACCGCCAACATTCCGATGGTGCGCAACGATACCGCCCTGCTGAACGAAATTCAGGTGTTACAGTCGCTTGGACTGGCGAAGGAAGTCACGCGCCTGACAGAGCTTCACAAAAACCCGAATTACTCCAACCCGCCAACATCGCTTGCCCATCGCATCACCTCGACGCTCAAACGGGTCGTAAAGGCTGTGATGCCATCACCGACCCGACCCGTAGACGGAGAGCCACTCTCGACCCAAGATCAAAACGCGGCAGAGATTGAAGCGACCGCGCTGTCCCTGATGCGGGACGTCAAGATTGAACGGGTGGGCGAAAGCTTTTCAATCTCAATCAGTTTCGCGTCGCACGATCCCAATCTGGTCGCCTTGGTCGTCAACACCTATGCCGAGGCGTATCTGGCCGATCATCTGAACGCGAACCTTGATGCGACCAACCGCACCGCCGACTGGATGCAAACCCGGCTTGAAGAATTGCAATCCAGCGCCGCCGAAGCCGTCCGCGAACTGGAAGCCTTCAAGGCAGAGTTCGGCGTCAGCGACATCCAAGGCCTGCGCGAACGCGAGCAGCGCGCGGAAACGCTGAACGCGCTCCACAAAACCCTGTCGGAGAGGTATGAGCAGATCGCCATTCAGGGGACATTCCCGGTGACGAACGGGCGGATTCTGACAAGCGCGGTGGTGCCGAAAGACCCTGCTGCACCGAAGGCATGGCAGGCGCTGTCGATCCCCGCGATCCTCGGGTTGATGATCGGCTATCTGATCGCGATGTGGCGGGAATATCGGGAACGGGCATTCCGAACCGGGGATGATGTGCGCGACGTGCTGGAAAAGCCCTTTCTCGGCTATCTGCCGACGTTCAAACCGGCAAGCCTTCGGCGGATGAAGCTGCCGCAGGACGGTGGTGCCGACAAAACCCTGATGCTCACGAACCGCTTACCCGGCATGATCGCCGCCGAGGCGGGCCGCCTGATTGGCGTCAGGAAGGGCAGCAAACAGCCCGCCCTGCCTGCGCCGCAGTTCTTTCTGCCGGTGATCGACCCTTATTCGCTTTATTGTGAAACCCTGCGCAATATCCACGCGACCTTGGACCTGACCCTGCCAGACATGGAATGCCGGGTGATCGCAATGTCATCCGTTTTGCCGAACGAAGGGAAAACTACACTGTCGGCCAATTTCGCCAATATGGTGGCGAACCTCGGCGGTCGGACATTGCTGATCGACGCCGACCTGCGCAGATCGACCCTTAGCCACGCGTTACAAAACACCGGCGGCCCCGGCTTGGCAGAAGTCTTACAGCGTAAAGTGGGGCTATCGGACGCCGTGCAAACCCTACCTTATACGGGGCTAGAGTTTTGCCCCTGCGCATCCGACCCCGCGCAGATTTATCCAAGCCGCATCTTTTACCAGCAGGACATCGCCGCGCTGATACAGGAACTGCGGCAGCACTACGACTACGTCATCCTCGACCTGCCAGCCGCAGGACCGACCGTTGATACCAAGGTGCTTCTGTCGCAACTCGACAGGCTCATCTTCACCTGTGAATGGGGCGCGACGCCGCGAAATCTGGTGCAGGAGTTTATGACCCGCGAACCCGACATCGCTAGGAAGGTGCTTGGTGTCGTGCTGAACAACGTCGATCTGAAGGCGCTCGCGAGATACGGGCAGCAGGACGGGACCGAAAGCTACCTTCGGCAATACGCGCAGGCGTATAACTGACGCCTGCATCGGCGTTTCACCCCATCGTCAAACGCGTTGACTCGGCACGGGGCTGACGGCGATACTTGACCGCGCCAGACGGAAGGAGGCGTGGTTTTCGGCAATCGCCTTTCAGAACCACAACGCGTTTGATTTGAAACTATTGATTTTCATATTTTTGATGCTCTGTGCCGCCGCTGCGATCGGTATCTGGTCCGCTGCGACCGGTGCGACCTTTTCGACCACGATCATCCGTATCGTCATTACGCTGGTCGCCTTCCAGCTTGCCTATTTCGCGGTGCTGATGGTGGTCGGCTTTCTGCCCAGCCGAACATCCGAGGATGCCGAGCCGACAACAGACGCGCCGCAAGGATCAACCGCCAAGGTCGTCGCTGAGAATAACGACTGACCAGCTGCTTATGCCGCCCGCCCGCCCCGCGCGTTGATGAAGGGTTCAAGCCCCGGCTCCGGTCGCCCGAACAGCCGAATGATGCTGCCCCGCACCGCAAGCCGCAGCTTCTCTGTCAGTGACAACACGTTCCCGACGCCAAGCCGAATGTGGGATTTAACCAACCCCCGCGCCCGCATTTCGGCAGGAACCGCGAAGGCGGGATGGTTGAGGAAGCTCCTTCGATCCGCCGATCTGGCCGTTTGCCACGCCCGTTGCTGCAAAATACGGACGGAGCGTTTCAGCGCCAGTTCGCTGCGCAGATACCCCGCGCGGGCTCCCAGATCGCGCAGCGTTCCCTCGCCGTTTTCGGCCCAGACGGCAAGCGGCTCCATCGCGACATAGATCGGCTCTTCGATAGCGAAGGTGCGCATGTATTCCTGCAAGGTCGCGCTGCAATCATAGTGGATTTCGAGGTCGGACCGCGCCTTGCGAGACCAGAACAGCCCGCCATTCGACACGCCGATATCAGACAGCAAAGTCATGCGGAACAGGTCGGGATCGTAGCGCATTTCGACTAACTTCCTGTCGAGTATTCCCGCAGCGCTAAGTTCGGCAGACCGCGTGCCGCTTGCGTATTCGATCAGTTGATTGCGCAGAACAATCTCAACATCGTGTTGTTCGCAGCAGGCGATATTGTCCGCCATGAAATTCGGCAGAACGAAGTTATCGTCCTCAACCACGCAGAAATAATCCGCCTGCCGGGGATTGGAGCGGGCAAAGCACTGGTCGATGTTTTTTGAGGCAAAGCGCTGCGGCGCATTCTGCACGAACGTGATGCGCGGATCGTTCATCCCCTCGACCGTCGCGCGGGCAGATCCTTTGGGATCATCGTCAAAAACATCGCAAACCCAGTTTGTGTGGCTTTGCATCTGCAAACTTTCCAAACATCGCCCAAGCGCTTCGGGCCGGCGGTATGTCGGGGTGCGGACGTGGACCAGCGGGGATGTTTCGTGTCCGATCATTCAGGGCCTCATCTGCGCGTTATCTGCCTGCGTTCCGGTGTCGGCGGCTTGATCCCGCTGTCTGGCGGGCCGCTCAACATCTTCCAAGCGAACGATCTTTCCGCCCGGCCCGGCGTCGGACACCTGACTGCCGTGTAGGCTTGCCAGTTTCCGCGCTGCATCCGGCCATGCGCCGTCTTCTGGCAGCAAATGGGCGACGTTCCAGTCCGGCAAAAAGCCCAGCGCGAATACACCCGCTTCGCCTTGCGCGAAAACCGATGCGGGATTCGACGATGCGGTGACGCGGGCCCAGTCTTCTGCATCCCAACTTTCGCCCGCGCGGGGAACCGCGATCTGCCTTGCCTGACGCGCGGCGCTCGGAAAATCGTCAATTCGCTGGCCCTCCGCCAGCAGAACGACATTCTTCGGCAGATCCGCCCCACCGTCGCCATTCATCCGGCGTTTCGCCACATGCTCTTTCACCGACCGGGCGAGCTTGGCTGTCAGCGTCGGTTTGCGCCCGAGCTTCGCCAGCGCGCCGGTGTAGCGGCGATTCTTCAAGTCCTGCACGACCTTTTCATAGGCCAGCGACTTGTTCAGCAGACGCGCGCGCGACTCCATCAGCGCTGTCAGCTCGTGATCCATGTCGGGATAGCCCTGTTTCAGATCATCCTGCACCCGGATCATCCCCTCCACGTCATCCGGTGTGAAACGATGCGAAACGGACTGCCCGTGACGGCGATAAAGGTAGTAGGACTGCCGCAGCACCCGCAGCCGCCCGCCGTTCAACAGGAACCGCAGGTAAAGATCGTGATCTTCGCCGATGCGGATATCTTCGCGATACCTCAGGGCTTCGAGGTGGTCGCGCCGCAAGATCGGCTTCAGATATCCAAAGGGCGGCTGCGATCCATTCTGAGTATCGACCATCTGGGCGGCCGTCACTTCGAACGATCCCTTCGGGAACTGCTGACCAAGCAAAGTTTCCGGCCGGTAGCCGGGCGTTTCGCGAAAGTAAATCAGATCGTCGGCAACGCCCGTGTAGTTCATATCGTGGGCGGCCTCTATGAGCCGCTCGAATCTCTGCGGATGAAGAATGTCGTCAGCATCGACGATCGCGATCCACTCTCCGATTGCGACATCTAGCGCGCGATTCCTGGCCGCCGCTGGACCGCCATTGGCCGTCGCCTCGACAAGCCGAAGGCGGGGGTCCCGCTTCATCATGCGTTCAACGATTGCGACGCTCTCGTCGGAGGAGCCATCGTCAGATACGATCAGCTCCAGATCGGGCATCGACTGCACCAAAACAGACGAAATCGCAGCCCCAATATGGGCCGCGCCGTTGTAGTTCGCCATGATGACCGAAACGCGGGGTTTGGCTGCTGCGGACATTACTGAATTTTCCCTATAGTTGCGGCAAAGAAATAACAGAACATCCCGAATTTCCAACAATACTTGCCGATAGGCGGCGCGTTACGGCGAGGATATGCCGAACATAGCGATCAACCTTGAATTGCTTTCCATCTGACGCGCGAACAGTGCATTTACGGTGCGAAAATGACACAAGGAAAAGGCAAAACTGTGGCGTTTCAGAAACAGGCAAAACAATTGATCGGGGCGGCGGCGCTTTCGCTGCTTCTGTCACCGATGGTCACCGCCGCCGAGTTGCCCCGTGGCACGACGTTTTTTGACGATTTCGACCACCTTGATCGCGGTATTTGGGGCGTTTCGGATGGATGGGTGAACGGCGACTGGCAGAACTGCGAATGGGCGCGCGATGCGGTGGCATTCAACGACGGCGTGCTCAGCCTGACTTTCGCCGCCGCTGACGCCGTGTCTCGCGATTATACCTGCGGCGAAATCCAATCGCGCCACACCTATGGCCATGGAGCTTATGAGGCCCGTATCAAAACGGCTCACGGCTCCGGCCTCAACGCCGCGTTTTTCACCTATATCGGCCCGCACCACGGCAGACCGCATGATGAGATCGACTTTGAAGTTCTGACCCGCGACACTTCTCACGTCAGCCTCAACACATACGTCAGTGGCAAGCCAGTCAATGGCAGCTCTGTCGCCCTGCCCGCCCCATCCGACGACGGCTTCCAGACTTACTCGTTCATCTGGGCCGAGGATGGGATCAAATGGTATGTCGATGGCGTCTTGGTCCACGAAACCGCGCCCGGCACGCCGCTTCCAACCAATCCGCAGAAAATCTACGCGAGCTTCTGGGGCAGTGAGACTTACGATGACTGGATGGGGCCGTTTGTCGACCCCGATACCCCCATAGCGATGGAGATCGACTGGATCGCATTCACCGAACAGGGAGATGGTTGTCAGTTCCCCGGCTCCGTCCTCTGTGCGTTGGAATGACATCGTGACCCACGCGGAACACCCTCACCGACCGGCGGAGCAGATGGTTATCACCGTTTCGCCGGATATCGCCCTGAGCCTCCTCGCGCTCGGGGCGCTGGTGTTCGTTCCGGTCAGCGGCAAACTTGGTGCGGTCGGCTTTCTGGCCGCTGGTGGCCTGCTGATCCTGCGGCGACCTGCGACGATTGCAGCGGATTGCCTGCGGTATTGGTATATCATGGCTTTGCCGGTTTACTGCGTGATGTCAGCGCTTTGGTCGCAATACCCGCCGGAGTCCTTCCGTTTTGGCGCGCAACTGATCGTCACTGTGGCCATCGCTGTTGCCATCGCAACCCGGCTATCGCCGCGCGCGTTTTGCAGGGCGCTGTTTATGCTGCTCGGCATTGCCATGCTAGCCAGCATCGCCTTCGGGAATGTCCGCAACGACACCGGTGCCTGGCTTGGCATATTCGGCAGCAAGAACGCCTTGGCGGCGGCGGCGGCGACATTCGTCATCATCTCGGTCGCGCAGATGATCGACCGACGGAATTCCGCCCGATTTCGCGGCGCAGCGCTGGCTGGGGCGTTCGTCGGCTGTGGCATTTTACTTGCCGCGCAATCGACCGGCGCTGTGATGAGCGTTCCGCCGATCCTTGCCCTTCTGCTGGCGCTTACCTTGATGCACCGCCTGTCTGCTGTTCAAAAGGCGGGCATCGTCATCTTCGCGATCCTTTTGGCAGGGCTGATCGGCCTGCTCATAACCGCGAATTATGACGCGCTGGTCGCCTTGCTACTTGATAAAACCGGGAAGGACATGACCCTGACCGGGCGGACAGAGCTTTGGGAGATCGCGCTTGATTTCATCCGAGAACGCCCCCTGTTCGGGATGGGCTATCAGGCGTTCTGGGTGAGGGGCCATCAACCCGCCGAGGCGCTTTGGTTCATGTTCGGCATCGACAGCCGGGGCGGGTTTAACTTCCACAACACCTATCTGTCGAACGCGGTCGAAATCGGGCTGGTCGGCGTCACACTTCAGGTCTTTATCCTTTACGGCGCGGCGATCCTGACCGGGCGTTGGGCGCTTCGGACCCGGAACGCCGACGCGACGTTGCTATTCGGCCTCGTCATGCTTGTCGTTTTGATCAGCTTCGTCGAAGTCCCGGTCTTCTTCCAGTTCAGCCTGCGAACGGTCATCATCCTCTGCGCCTTTATCTTCGCGATCAAAGCGCGGAGGGCGACCTAGGCCGCGTCACGCGAATACTTCCGAACGAGTCCGTCTACCGCTTCGACCGCCCGGCCCGTCGCGCGTTCAACCTCGCTATCAGCGCTTAGCTGTGGGTCGATTTTCGCCAGATTTTGCATACTCCGCGCCGCAATATGATGGCACGCGACGTTCAAAGGTCTGGCGAGAGGCCCGCCCAAAAACGCACGCGCCTTCGGCCCGGAACCGGATCGCCCCGTGGTCGCGGCCCATCCTTCGCGGCCGTTTGACGGAAACAGAAAGGCGGGCCGATAGTCGATGTTCAGCGACCGGGTGAAGTCATACCACTTGAACCGATGCACTTGGTTCATCGTCCGCACCCCGATCCACGGCGTGCGCAAGGCATCCGCGACAATCGCGCCGTGCATCGCCTCCGCAATCAACAGATCCGCACCGAGAATTTCGGAAATCACCTGCTCCGGCGGCTTTGACGGATCGATGAAATGCACACCGGCCAATTCACAGACCCTCTGCCAATCGCCACGTTCGATGCTTTCGTAATGGGGCATGAAGGCGACGCCAATCCCGTCAGCGGGTGTTGGCAATGGTGTCTCGCGCAGCAGGATCGCGGAGTCCGCAATCGCCAGCGCGGGGTCGAGGCCCAGCATCTCCGCCGTTTGGGGGCCGCGGACAAAGCTGAATTCCCACATACCGTCGCTGATATCAGGCATCGGGGTATAGCCGCCATAGCCCGACCCAACGACGATCTTGCGCGCCGCTTTCGGATAGATGTTCTGGATCAACGACCCGACGCCGACGAATAGCGTGGACTCATCCTCGTCCAGAAACCCGTCGGGCAGAAAGTGCTGCCACATCGTCTTGTTCAACTCGTCCCCGAAATTCGGCGGATCGCCCTGGAAGTAGGTGAGTTTCATGCGGCGGACCTTTCCGGTTTGCGAAGAATTGCCAGCACGCGCCCTACGCGGCGGTGCGAGAGTGTGAAGAGGGTTGCGGCATAAACGACAGCCCCCACCAAGATTTGAAACGGCAGGGTCACGGCGGGCGCGACGTCGACCGCCGCCACACCGAGGACGGCCGCGGACATCACGACCGTCGCGAGGATCGGATCGCGGAACTCAGACAAATAGGCCAGCGGTTTGCAGTCGAGCAGCGCGGTCGTCATCCAGACCGAAACCGGCCAAACAATCAGCGATTTCAAGACCAGCGCCGTCATCATCGTGGTCAATCCGTAATGGAACGTCAGCATGATCGTCAGCACCGTCGTACCCTGCTGCAAAAGCTGATAGTAGAACCACCAGTTCGCGTGGCCCTGACTTTTGATCAGTGCGCCTTGGATCACGCCAATGCTCGCCAGCACGCCCAGCGCGCAGAACGCCTGAATGGGAAACGCCGCGCCGCCCCATTTGGGGTCGAGCAATTGCGCGAGCACATCGTCGATGACCAGCGCGACCCCGGCAAACATCGGCAGGCTGACCGCAGTTGACGCGAACGATGCGATCATGAACGCCTGTCGCGCCTTGTCACGATCGCCCTGTAAGGTCGACAGCAAGGCGTGTGTGACCGATGACAACGCCCCCGACACCAGTTGGATCAGGATCATGAAGCACCGCTGCGCAAAGAAGTAGAGGCCGAGTATTTGTGTTCCCGCCAGCGCGCCAAGAACGATGTGATCAAGGCGGATCGTGTCGAGCATTCGGTTGCCGGACGCAAAGACCCCGTAGCGGGCAAGCTCTCTGACGGCGCCAAGGCGGAACGCCCTGCCCGGTCGCCAGCGTGTAACCCAAAACGCCATCGCGCAGATCACGAAACTGGCCGAAACCTGACTGACGACAAGCGCCCAGTAGCCGTATCCGGCAAACAACATGGCGAGCGAGATCGTAATGCTGACCAAGCTCGCGACCGACGTGCGCAGGGCCAGCAGCTTGAATCGCATGGACCTGACAATCAACGCATTCGGCACGGCGGCGGAGAGTTCCAGCGGAATCCGCAGCGCCAATACCGGCAGCAGGAAGGCCAATGCAGGCTCCTCCATCCACGTGGCGATCAGCGATCCGCCGAAAACGAACGGCTGCATTGCGATCAAGCCGAAGCCGACGGTCAGCCAGAACACGCTGTCCGCGTGGTCCTTCGTCATCAACTCCCGCTGGATCAATGCCTCTCCAAACGCGAGCGGTGAAAACGCGATGGCAACGGAAACCAGCGCGGTCGCCAGACCGATCAGGCCAAAGTCTGACGGCGACAGAAAATACGCGCCGATTACAAAGACGACGGCAGAACTGATCGTCGGCAGCAAGGTATGCAGCGATGACCAAAGCACGCCAATAACGGCCGCGCGGGACCGTCCGCGTGACATATGCGGGTGGTAGCCGCGAGGTTCAGCACCGGACGTGCTGTCTGCTGCGGTGGCTTGGCCCATCTCTGTCCTCGACCCCTCGCGCGTCAGTATGACCCTCGCGCGGCGACGACGGCCGGGACGGTTTTCAGGATGATCAGGCAATCCGTTCCAAACGACCAATTGCGCACATACGAAGAATCAAGCGCGACCCGCTGGTCGTAGTCGACATCACTGCGCCCGCTGATCTGCCAAAGTCCCGTGATACCGGGGCGCGTGTTAAGATAGTGCATGGCGTCGGTGCCATAATTCTCCAGCTCATCCCGAACGACGGGGCGCGGGCCGACAAAGCTCATGTCACCACGCAGGACGTTCAGAAGTTGCGGCAGTTCATCGACGCTATAGGCGCGCAGCACGGCACCTAGTTTCGTAACACGGGGGTCTTCGCGCAGCTTGCGGTTCACCTCCCATTCCCGCCGATCTTCGGGATGGGATTTGAAATGCGCCTCAAGCACCTCGTCACCATTGCTGACCATCGACCGAAACTTCCAGCAGCGGAACGTGCGGCCCCGAAACCCGATCCGGCTGTGCCCGTAAAGCACCGGGCCGGATGAGGTCAGCTTGACCGCCAGCGCGACCAACGCGAACAGCGGCAGAAGAACGATCAAGCCAAGCGCGGCGAGCGATATGTCAAGCAACCGCTTTACCCGCCCCCCAACCGCGACGCGGCGGTTCTTGACCGGATAGGCGATGGGTTTTCTATCGAACGCAATCGTGCTGCCACTGTCCAGACTCGACATCGTTGTGCTCCCGAAGATCTGATGAGAATTACCGCATCTACTTATCGCGAGCCTTTGTCGAAGGGCAGCACACTAACGTCAGACGCGCACGAAAAGGCGATAACTCGCGTATATGGTGAGTGAGTGGGGATGCGTTGAAACGGCGGGCCGGAAGGGCGATCAAGGCACAACCCCAGTTTATCGCGATTTTCAGCGCGTCAAAGCGGTGTTTTCCGGTCGGCAATTTTCTGCATTTCAAAGCGGGGAAATAGGCCGATCAAATGGGTGCCGCGCGATCCCGCAGGCATGAAATCGCCACTTGCCGTTACGGTAAGCCGTTCGATTCACCTACGGGCGCGGCAACACCGGGCGCAACGCGGCGTCGATGTCTTCGGGGCGCAGGCGAAAATCCTCATCCGGTTTCGCAAGGATCGCCGCGGACAGCGCTTCGATATCCTGACGGGACAACATGCGTAGCGCTTGCACGAGGTCATCCGCGCTTGGCGCTGGAATCGCGATGCCCAACCCATCGGCCTTCACCCGCCGCCCGGTTTCAGTATCGGCAACCGCAATCGACGGACAGCCAAACCAGCTTGCCTCATATATCCGATTGGGCAGCAACCAGTCGGAATTCGCCCCCCGCTGCCAAAGATCTTGCGCCCAGACGAGGTCACAAGACGCATATATCCGGGCGAGATCATCGGGGTAGGAATAAGCCCCGTGGTAGGTGACATTATCCCGCTCTGCCACCGCCTGATCGAAACCGGGAAGCGCATGGTGATGCACATTCCCGTGAATCGCGATCTGCACATCCGGACCCATCTGGTCAGCCGCTCTCATCAGGATATCGAGGCTTGGTTTGCAGCGGATCGATCCGACCCAGCCGAGGGTCAGCGGTTCGCCGTCGGCCTTGGACGACGCGCTCGACGGCCTAGGCGCAGGTGCCCCATCAAACCACAGCTTGTTTTCGATGATCGATACCGGCCCCCGATACCCCTGCACGGCATCAAAGTAATGCGAGACAAATCCCGGTGACGACACGATCAATAGCTGCGTTGACGCCAACAACCGCCGTTCGCACCAGCGCATCACCGCGCCGACGGTATCAGAGCGCGTGAACAACCCATGTATGTCGAGGCATTCATAAACCAACGGCGTTTTCCGCCGCCGCAGCACCCGTCGCGCCGCCCACGCGATCAGCAACAAATCGAAGTTGCGCGCGATGATGACGTCACACTTTCGCACACCATTAGGCGCGCTGAGTATCCGGCGCAACCCGCCAACAAGCTTGATCAGCCGCTTTCCAAAACTGCGGTTTTCGACATGGCCAAGGTCGACATTCGGCCAGTCCGGCGCGAAATCCGCGTTCATGTTCGACCGCCTGAAAGAAGCGCTGCTGACTGCGTGGCCAAGCGTCTGCAAACTGCGTATCCGCCGGATCTGCGAGGCTTCGGTCAGGTCGAAGGCAAAGACGAAGATACGGGCGATGGTCCTGCTCCTTCTGACTGCTGAAGCTTATCGGAGAGTAGATGG
Source organism: Aliiroseovarius sp. YM-037 (assembly GCF_048060095.1). Lineage (NCBI taxonomy): Bacteria > Pseudomonadati > Pseudomonadota > Alphaproteobacteria > Rhodobacterales > Paracoccaceae > Aliiroseovarius > Aliiroseovarius sp. YM-037. The sequence continues at coordinate 98,148 of NZ_JBLUOA010000002.1, forward strand.
AAGACGCCACATGAACGCCGGTCCCGATAGGTTTGGTTGGTTTTCCGATTGGGGTATTGATCCCCGCCCTCAACCGCAACACCGCTGTGCAGTTGGCCCGTCGACCGGGCGTAAATCCGCAGACGCTGATGCAAGCGAAGCTTCCGACTCAGCCGACACATCGAGAGTTTGACGGCAACGAAATGCGAACCGCACCGACTCCATAAACAGTTCAGCGCCGACACCCAAAACTGTTGAAACGAACTGTGGCAACAATGTGACCATTTTGGGGCCAGCCCGTCCGCATCGCGCCTCATCAAGTGAATTTAACACTTCCATTCAACGGGATACGGACGCCCTCCGTCGCCACAATTTAGGACTAGTCTAAAAGGACAACTACAGCGAACACCCGCCCGGTGGTCTGTTGAATTTGGAACAGCAACAAGAGGTTCGGCAAGTGACTTACGAGTATAGCTACACCGATAGGCAGCGCCCTGAAGAGGATCAGCGCCGCACATTTGATATCGGAGTTGTCGTACTCGTCGGGGCCGTCCTCGTCTGCGTTCTCCTGTTGGGATATTCGCTTTTTGTTGGCATCATGTACGAAAGTACAGCCAGCGAATTGGCGACGATCTCGGCGGGATCAGGTGACGGCTGAACCGTATTTTCGGCGCAACCGTGTAACAAGTACGTATTGATTTTAAGTAAGCCCCTGCCGTCATTGCTGCCCCAATCGGCGGGGGTTTTTTTAATTACGCCAATCGATGCGTCATCCCCTTTGAATTTGGCCTGCCCGCCCTACCCCAACAATAATGCTTCCTGCTGGGCAGTCATTCCGCCCATAAGGGCGATATGCCGACGCCCTCGATCCCATTCGAGCAAGCGCGTCAGCGTGTCCTCAATCGGCCGACACGTCAGCCCCGCTGTTCGCGCCTTCGTTGTGCTAACCTCAAGGAAATATCTAAAAGCCGGGTTTATCGGGGCCATCATTGGCACATCAACCCAAGGGGTGATGTCGGCATCAACAAAGGCAGCCTCTTCAACCCAAACCAGTTCAGCGCTGGAGCCGCTGACATTCGAAATTGCGTTCAGCACATCGGAAAACGATTGCGGTGGGCTTGTGACGTTCCAAATACCGGGCATCTCATTTTCGGCACAGCGGAGGGCAAACTCCGCGACGTCCCTGACATCGATTAGTTGAAGCGGTCGGTTTTTCGGTGCAGGGGCCGGAACCTTTCGCCGGGCCCCGATGGCTTCATCAATACGCCTGACCCACCACGTCAGCCGATCCGTGTAGTCGCCCGCCCCAACCAGCAGCCCGACCCGCAAGGCTGTCGCCCGGTCGCCCAGCATCTCTTCCGCCTTGATTTCGCAGGCTCGTTTCAACGGACCATAGGACGCGCCGTAGGCAAACGCGGATGTGCGGTCCTCGGGCGATAAACTGGCCGCGACTTCGAAGTCTTCCGCTGTTGCGTCTGGCACGGCCGCGGTTTCGTCCAAGTTTCGCTGCGTGAATTCGCCATATGCGGAAATGGAGGAGATCATGACATATCTGCTGATACTGCCGCTAATCGCTGTCAGCAGCGTTTCAACGGCGTCGGGAGAATACGCACATGAGTCGAACACCCAGTCGAACGTCTGCCCTTTCAAAGCACTGAGGTCGCCGTAGCGATCAGCGTGGATGATTTTCAGACCGGCGGCCAATTCTCGGTCAGTTTCTCCGCGCGTCAGCGTCGCAACCGAATGACCTTCGGCAACCAGCGTGTCGGCGATCGCCCCGCCCAAGAATCCTGTTCCACCGACGACCAAACAGCGCATTGATCCGAACCTCCTGCGTGTCAGGTTAGGTTCCCTCCGGCGCAACGGCAACGGGGTCTGTTCAACAGAAGGCGTCGTTCAAATCCTAATCCCTCAGATTATGTTGCACCCGGCGGACATGGCGGAGCGTATCGGTCAGCAACGCGGTCATAAGCCCGAACATCAGAAACCCGTTCGCGCCGGTCATGCCGCCCAGCAGGCGTTGTTCTACGGGCACGACAACATCGCCCAGCCCCAACGTCGTGTAAGCGACGAGAGAAAAGTAGACCGCCTCCTCAAGCGAGCCGAAGACCGACATTTGCTGAAATACGATGGCCCAAAGCCACACCCCGAATGTCATCATCGCCATGGTGGAAAACACCGCCATCAGGATGACCACGAACGATTTGACGGGACGGGGCGGGCGTTGAAGCCACGGCTCCATCTTCTCAAGCGTTTCGTTGAGAATCCACCACAGAACGGCGCCCCCAACCAGTGATACAAGCGTAATCGCGGAGCCGAGTAGAAGTTGGGAAAGCATCGTTCAACTTTTCAATTCAATGCTGGGGTGCCTGTTTGCATGATTAAAGCCTAAGGAGTTTTCGGCAAGGTTAATCGCTGCCGAAGCCTTTATCGGCCCCGGCCAGATATGGCGTAAGCCACCGATCACTGATCTCCGGCCACATTCCCGCGTTTGCAGCGCGGCCGAAGCTCATCGCGGCAAGCGCGCAAAAGCACAGAAAAATCTCGGATGGCCCCCCCTAAACAGACGATCCTAGTGGGACGCCGCGAGGATTACCCCAGCGTCCCATTATACCAGTCGTGCATCACCACTTCGCTGCCCGCGCCGGCAGCCGCCAGCAGGTCCGCGAACTCAGCCGGGTTTTGCGTGCCGCCATCGCGGCCTCGGTAGTGATAGGGAATGACCAAGGTTGGGGCGAACTCTGCCACCGCTTCGGCGGCTTGCTGAGCGCCCATGGTAAACGGCAAGTTCATGCAGACAAACGCCACGTCGATATCCTCAAGCGCGCGCATTTCCGGCACGCCTTCGGTGTCGCCTGAGATATAGATTCGGGCACCGCCGACGGTCATGACGTATCCGTTGTCCCGGCCTTGCGGGTGAAACTTCAGGCGATCTTCGGTGATGTTGTAGGCCGGGATCGCATCGATCCCGAGGTCCATCACCGCCGTAGACTCTCCGTTGCCAATCGCGGTCGCGCGGGATTTCAGGCCATCGGGCAGCATGTCGAACACAGCCGGGTTCGTCAGGATCGGTGCCTCGCCGCCGATTTCGGCAAGCAGTTCAGCGTTGTAGTGATCGCCATGCTCATGCGTGATCAGGATCAAATCGGGTGCGGGCATGTCGGCATAGGCCGATGCCTCGCCCACCGTGTCGACGTAAACGACGCCGGATGGCGTCTCCATCACGAAAGAGGCGTGGCTGATCGGGTGAACCGTCACCTGCCCGTCCGCAAGGCTAAGCGCGCCGGAATGCCCGGCGCCGGTCGCCGCGTAGGGAAGCACGGTGATGGCCCCCACAGTCGCGGCGGTTTGGGTTAGGAATTTCCGTCTGGTAGGCATGGCATCCCCCTGTTGAGCTATATTGAGTGATGGGAATGATACCCGCCGAAGTTGTGAAACGCCAAATTGTTTGGACGAACGGTATTTTCGGGCAGGGTCTCGCCCGTTCCACCGACTTACGTCGAAGTCAAAACGTGGTCGGGCCGGATTCCACTTTCGTCGATGGCGACGTCAACATCCGCAGACCGCAACAATCCGTGTGACACGATCAGAGCCGTCGCCGTCCCCGCCACCTGCCCGCCTAGGATGTCGGTGTGCAGGCTGTCCCCCACCATTACGGCCCGCCGTCCGGGCGCTTTTTCAAGGCGGGCGAAGGCAAGATCGTATATGCCCCTGTAGGGTTTTCCATGAAAAACAGGCTCCACCCCCGTTCTGTCGGCAAGGCGATGGGCCCAATGCCCCGGTTCGCGCGATGGTCCGTCTTCGCGGGGGGCGGCGATGTCGGGATTGCCGATGTGGACGGGGCGTGGATGGGTGCGTAGCGCGTCTTCCAACAGCATCTGCCTGTGCTCGGTCCACGCCGCGCTTCCGATCAGAAGAAAGCCTTGGACGGAGCCGTAAAGGGCCGGATCGTCTTCGAGAAAGTCGAACGGCAGCCCCTCAAGGTCTTCGCGACCCAGTTCCGGATTCGCCATCACGCCCCAATAGGTGCTGTCGCGTCCGAGTGCGGCCAAAAGCGCCTTGCGGCTGGTGATCACGTCGTCCGGGGCGAAATCGTAGCCAAGGCGTGCGTATTTCTCCATCAGCTTGCTATGCGGGAACCCCGCCGCGTTGGAGACGACAAGAACGCGCTTACCTGCCGCTTGCAGGTCAGCGATCCGTTCGGGCGCGCCCGGAATGGCGGTTTCGCCGATGTTGAGGACGCCGAACGCGTCGAGCAGGAAAACATCGTAAAGGTCTGCGATCTCTGACAAATCCCGCGCGGGCGTGCAATGCCCACCGGGACCGGCATCGGGCAAACGGTGGCGCACCGCCTCATAGCCGTCAAAGATCGGTCCGTGGGTCAGATGATCGCTCCGCGCACCTTGGCTGACACCCACTCCGAGATGACAACGGCGGCAAGGATGACGATCAGGATCAGGGACACCTGCGGCCACGCCAGCGTGTTCAGCGACGCCTGTAGTTGCAGCCCGATCCCGCCGGCCCCTACCAGCCCCAGAACGGTCGACTCGCGGATGTTAATATCCCAGCGGAACACGGCGATCCCGGCGAAGGCGGGCATGATCTGTGGCACGATGCCGTAAGCCATCACCTGCCAGCGGGATGCGCCGGTCGCGGTGATCGCCTCAACCTGACTATGGTCGATTTCCTCAATCGCTTCGTAGAGAAGTTTTGCGCAGAACCCGATGGAGCGGATCGCTATGGCGACGATGCCCGCAAAAACCCCCGGCCCGATGATCGCGATAAGCAGCAGCGCCCAGATCAGTGAGTTGATCGAACGGGTCGACACGATAATCAGAAGCGCGACAGGCCGGATGAACATCCTTGACGGGGTCGTATTGCGGGCGGCCAGAAAAGCAACCGGGACTGCGAGGATCAACGCGCCAATCGTGCCAAGGGTCGCGATGTTCAGCGTGTCCCAGATCGGCAGCCAGAGGCGGTCGATATAAGACCAGCGCGGCGGAGTTGCGCGGCCCAGAATATCGCTCGCGATATTGGGAGCGTCCCAAACGAAAAACCACGTCGTCGCGTCCGATATACGACTCCAGCACCAAAGGAAAATCGCCAGGCCAAGCAGCCAGACGAACCACTGCGTCAGCGTTTCACGCCGGTTGCGCAGGCGCCAGATCGGGCCTTCGGCCGTGTCGATGACGGGCATCTTATTGCACCCGCGCGCGGATCACGCCGCTGATATATTCAAGGGCCATGACGATGCCGATTATGATCAAAAGGATCGCCGCCGCTGTGTCGTATTCGTAGCGGTCAAAGGCGGTGTTCAACGTCGCCCCAATACCGCCCGCCCCAACAAGGCCAAGGATCGCGCTTTCGCGGAAATTGATATCGACGCGGTAGATCGACAAACCGATCAGGCGCGGGATCACCTGCGGTTTCACCCCGTAGTCGATCCATTGCGACCAACGCGCACCGGTCGCGCGCACGGCTTCGGCCTGTGACCGATCCATGCTTTCGATATCCTCAGCCAGCAGTTTTGACAGGAACCCGATGGTCGCGAAAGACAGCGTCAAAAACCCCGCGAGCGGACCAAAGCCAAAGATCGCGACCAACAGGATCGCGACGATGATTTCCTGCAACGCGCGCGAAACGGCGATGATCCCACGACAGATTAGGTAGATTGGCAAGGGCGCGATATTGCGCGCAGCGCCAAGCGCGATGGGAATCGAAATCAGGATGCCAACGACAGACGAAGCGACCGTCATGACAATGCTTTCGACAATACCGTCCCAGATCGCATCGGCGCGGCTGACGATGTCCGGCTGGGCAAACGCCATGACGAACGCCGCACCGCGGTCTAGCCCCTCATAGACGCGGGACCAGTTCACCTCGACGCTGGCAATCGCGGCGACAAGATAAATCGCGAACCCGATCAGCAACGTCCACCGCAGCCAAACCCGCTTTACCAGCGGCGGTCGCCGCCAGCCGGTGCCGAGCATGTCGTCGAGTTCACGGAGGGTTTCGCCCTCGGCAAAACTGCTCATTCGGCGGCCTCAATTGAGTCGTCGTCATCATCGACGGTTTCGATGGTCGCCTCCCAATCCTCTTCGCCGTAAATTTCGGTCAGCTGTTCCGGGGTCAGGCCGTCCGGGGCGCCGTCATAGACAATCTCGCCAAAGCGCAGGCCGATGACACGCGCGACGAACATCTGGGCAAGCGCCACATCGTGAATATTGATAATCGCGGCCAGGTCGCGCTCAGCGCACAGCTCGCAAATCAGGCGCATTATCTGGCGCGACGTCTTTGGGTCGAGCGACGCCGTCGGCTCATCAACCAGCAGCAGGGCCGGGTCCTGGATCAGCGCCCGGCAGATCCCGACACGTTGCCGTTGCCCGCCCGACAATTGGTCCGCCCGCTTGTCGGCCATGTGCAAAAGCCCCACCCGGTCAAGCAGGCGAAACGCTTCATCAACGTCTGTTTGCGGAAACCGGCGGGTCAAGGCACGCCAGAACCCGACATAACCAAGCCGACCGGACAGGACGTTTTCCATCACCGTCAGACGCTCCACCAGCGCGTATTCCTGAAAGATCATCCCCATGCGCCGCCGTTCCCGACGCAGCGCAGCGGGCTTTAGGCTGGTTAGGTTCACATCACCCAGCATCACCTCGCCCGAGGTCGGTTCGACCAGCCGGTTGATACAGCGGATCAGCGTGGACTTCCCCGCGCCGGAGGGGCCAATCAGGGCGATCACCTGACCGGATGGCACGCTCAGATCAACGGCTGTCAGTGCCTTATCGCCCGTCTTATAGGTCTTTGTCAGTGCATCGAGCCGCAGCATTAGTGTTCCTTCGATATACCGACGGACGGCAGCCAAGGCCGCCGCCCGCCAAAACGTCAGCCGGAGATCACCCCGACCTTGCCTGTTACGAACACTCGTATGAGACGCCGTTGGCCTCATCAATGGTGCGAATAACGGACCAGAAGTCCTGATAAGTCATCTCAAGGAACTGCGCTTCGCCGTTCTTCTCAAACTCCTCCTCAAGCGATGTGCCTTCCCATTCGAACGAGAAAAACGCATCGCGGATTTTCTGCTGCAGTTCCGGCGTCAGATTGTGCGCCGTGCCGTAGCCTGTCGTCGGGAAGGTCTGGGATTTGTAGATCGAGACAAGCTGATCTTCAGAAACCACATCACGCTCCAACATCCGCGCCAGCACCGAATTCGCGATGGCCGCCGCCGGATAGTCTTGATTGGCAACACCAAGGATGGAGTTGTCGTGCTTGCCCGAGAAGACCGGTTCGAAATCGTCGCCCGCGCTCATCCCAAACTCGGACGCGAGGATTGCCGATGGTGCCTTGAAGCCCGAATTGGAGGTTTCAGAGGTAAATGCCATCTGGCCGCCACGAATATCCTCAACCTTCTCGATGCCGGAGTCCGGGTGGGTCAGGATTTCCATTTCGTAGCCAAACGACCCATCTTCGCCCGCCATGATCGTGAACGGACGGAAACCCGCGCAATTAACCGCAAGCGGATTGGACCCCGTGTTAAAGCCCGCAATATGCAGGCGCCCGGACCGCATCGCCTCAATCTGGGCTGCGTTGTTCTGAACCGGGAAGAACACGACCTCTTTCCCTGTTGCCTCCTCCAGATGGGTCAAAAAATCGGCCCATGCGGTTTCATAGACCGCCGGGTCTTCGACCGGCGTATAGGCAAAGATCAGAGTGTCGGGGTCAATCAGGTCCGCTGGATCTGTCGGAATATCTGCGATCAAATCGCCGTCCGCATCGCAATAGCGGTCATCCAGATCGCCCCGCGGGCAGTCTTGGGCCACCGACGGCAGTGCTGAGAATGTCAACGCGGCCACAGCAGCAGCGCCGAGAATATGTATCTTGTTCATTTTTCTAACTCCCTAATGAAAACAGCGGCCAAGCCGCTAATCCCCCTCTCGCGGACGGACTCACTGCCTTGCATCTGATCGATTTACACCGCCTATGGCTACCCAATTCTTCGCGGCACCGCAGCATAGGGGTGGCGCGTTACGACGGCTTTCGGAAGGTTTCGCCGGGCGGTGGAACGACCTCCGTTCTCTGTTGCGGAGTTCAAACCTTATAAGTTCGGTAGAGTTGTTCGACCGCCCATTGTGATATTGCAACCAAGCGAAACTCACCCTTTTTGGTCTGGCAGTAGATCGCGACTGTCGTTGAAAAAACCCACGGAACAAAAAGTCGGTCATAGTCGGCCGGTTCAATCTCAATCTTGGTTTCTTCCTTGTCGATGCGCGTCGTGGATTCTTCTAACACGTTACGAATACTGAAATCGCTTTCCAGCTTAGCGGCGACCCGTTGACCGCTGATTTTATCCGACGCTTCCGCTTCAAGCGATGTCTTGATCGAGAGATTGGTTTCCAGTGTCGAATGGATCGTCGATACCACTTCGGCATAGCGCATCGTCGTTTTGCGAACGCCAGCCGGAACAGGCTCGGTCGCGCGAGGGTTGGTATTGATCGAATAAACCGGAACGGCAAAGTAACGATCGACGTAACTCTGTTTCGCGTAGTTATTGCTGTACACGCTATCCCCGACGCCGGGCCAGTCCGATTTCTCAATCTCAGCGATTTCGCCGCGCGCGATAAAGAATTCCTTGGGCGGATACATATATTTATCCGGCATCGCGGCTGCGGCATCGAACTGATCGACTTCCTCGAGCGCTTCAAGTTCGGACCAATTCTGGAAGAGGAGGTTCGAGGCAAGTTCCATTTCCATGTAACGAACGTAGTCGGCGTCTTCCTCGTCTTCCCGAAGAGTATCGTCTCGTTCGACCTGCAAGGCGCCCATCATCGCGGTGATCGTTACGTTCCTGGTGAAGCTGCTCGATTTCTTTTCCAGGGGCGTCCATCCCTCTTGGCTATAGAGGCCAGAGGTATTGAAAATACCTGATGAGTTCCCGACGTAAGGCACATCGACATATATCGACACCGCGCCATAAGATGGTTTGGTTTTGTCAAGCCAAGTGCACGAACACTCATAGCCGGTCCAAGTGCCGCGCGACGCGCGGATACCCAGCGCATAGGCCGTCTCCCCAGGTGCGATGCTCACCGGCTTCTTATCGTCGGTGTTGTCCGTGTACCACCAGCCCCATTTCAGGTCCGGCGCACTAACTGTCAGTTCCCTGTCAGTACCGTTGGTCACATTCAATCTGAGGGCCCAAACCATAATATACTCCATCTGTAATTCAGTTGAAATTGCACAGCAGTCTTTACACTCGTTGCTCGCCCATAGTCGGGCCAGCAATCAGAATACGATTTACCAATACCTGCCACGCGGGATGAATTCCGATAATGTCGCGGCCATTGCGAAGCCTGACCCATCTACAACTTTCGGGCGAAAAAGTCACCGCATTGTTGCGGTTCCACCATCAAGAACAGCTTGATCCAATGGGCGATTGGCCCCGATCCAACATCACATCAGATCGAAAGCCGGCCATTGACTTCGCCGCGCGCCGTGGCTCTGTTCGACGCAGGGTTTCTTTCATCAGACAGGTTCGCCAATGCGGAGCATCAAGACAATTCACGTCGTTTCCTGCCATGCAGAGGGCGAAGTGGGGGACGTCATCGTGGGCGGCGTCGCGCCCCCGCCCGGCGAAACGCTATGGGAGCAGCGCAATTGGATCGCCAAAGATCAGACCCTGCGCAATTTCGTTCTGAATGAACCAAGGGGCGGAGTGTTTCGCCACGTCAACCTGCTCGTCCCACCAAAGCATCCGGACGCGCAAATGGGCTGGATTATCATGGAGCCGGAGGACACCCCGCCAATGTCTGGGTCAAACTCCATCTGCGTTGCGACCGTGTTGCTGGATAGCGGCATTATTCCAATGGAGGAGCCTGTGACCGAGCTGGTCCTCGAAGCGCCCGGCGGCCTGATCCGCGTCCGCGCCGAATGCCGCGACGGGAAAGCGCAGAGTATAACGGTGCAAAACCTACCGTCCTTCACCGGAGAAATTGGGGCTACTCTGGACGTTCCCGGCCTAGGCAGGCTCTCCGTCGATACGGCCTATGGCGGGGATAGCTGTGTCGTGGTGGACGCGGAATCACTTGGCTTCGATCTAATCGCGCATGAGGCCGGGCAACTCGCGGAACTTGGCGTTCGGATCACCAACGCCGCGAACCGGCAGCTACGATTTCACCACCCGGAAAACCCGGAATGGGCGCATTTTTCGTTCTGCCTTTTCGCTGGCCCGTTAGAACGTCAGGGCGCCCACCTCACGACCAAAGCTGCCGTCGCGATCCAGCCCGGAAAGATTGATCGGTCACCAACCGGCACGGCAGGATCTGCCCGCATGGCCCTGCTGCACGCCTCCGGTTTGATGGAGGTCGGAGAGACCCTCACCATCCGCTCAATCATCGACTCCGAATTTCAGGGCAAGATCGTAGATACTGCGATGGTCGGTGATACGCCCGCGATTATTCCGGAAATTACCGGGCGCGGATGGATCACGGGAACACACCAGCACATGCTTGACCCGGATGATCCGTGGCCAGAGGGCTACCGGTTGTCTGATACTTGGCCGAATTATGGATCATCGTCCTAAAGCCGCTGTTGCGGGCCGAAACCGCACACTTTGGGAACGGTCCCTATCGGATCGCGGATAGGCGGGTCTATATCTACCTCACGGCGAATGCAGGAGGTCTTGGGATAACTATGAGCCTCAGCCAGCTAACACTTTACGGAATGGCGAGTTACCTCATCGCAAGCGTGCAAATGTGAACTGCCAAGACCGGAGGGGTTACATCGCCCCGGTCTTGGTGCGTTTCATCACTGCGCAAAGAAGTTCAAAACGGCATCTACTATCATATCGTGCTTAGCCGCCCGTTGCTCACCACCATTCATACAAATGATTTCGTCGCCGGGCTCTTCCTTCGCCAATGCCCCCGCGAACCACGCTTGGTTTAGCGCATTGCCGAACATTCCGTGCGACAGGACCACTAACGGGAAAGCTCCCTCCGCCACGTCGGCATCTTTGACCACGCGCGTTCCAGCCCAGACCTCGCTTTCGAAATCATAGGTCAGCGGCCCCTCGGCATCCGTCGGATACCAAAGGAAGCCCTCAAGATTCCGGTCGCCATCAGGGTCGGCGATTTCAAGGGCGGTCATGGCGGATTGGTAGGTTTCGGCCTGTGCCGAAACAGTGAATGCGGCAGCAACCGCGGCAACTACGAAGGGAAAGTGTTTCATCGAACGCTCCGACTTTTTTGATTTCTGACCCTTCCGAACCTGTGCGGCAAACCGAATTGAAACAACGGGTTGCGCTGCCTATACCTGTCCTTGATCCTGATGCAGGACAGATCCGGACAGAAAGAGGACAGATGGACGGCCCCACACTGGTCAATTTTCCACTGCCAATGATTACCGCATTGCTATGCGGCGTGGTCGCGGTGCTGGTTTGGCGGTTGGAACTGGGAACCATCCGGGCGAGCAGTTGTTCTCGGCGCTGTTTGTCCTTTGCGCTGTCGAGGCACTGTTGGTGGGTCTGCGCTTTGGCTACGGCGTTGAGGCGTTGATCCCACTCCAGCGCACGCTCCCGCTATTCCTTGGGCCTCTAATGTATCTCGGCTTTGCCGCAATGACAGTCGGGAAACGCGGATTGCTGAAACGCGCCCTGTTCCACCTCGGGGCACCAGTCTTGGTCATGACGTTGTTCTGGCTTTTGGTAGAAGACCTGCGCCACCTCGATTGGGTCATCAGCGGCAGCTATTTGTCCTACGTCATCGCGCTATTTCAGCTTTGGCGAAAAGGGCCCGATGCGCTGATCTACGCCCGGATCGACGTCACGCGCAGCTTGTCCAGTTGGATCGTGCGGGGGATGGGCCTGTTTGTCTTCATACTGGTTCTCGACAGCGCAATCGCGCTTGATTTTGCAATGAACCGCGGTGCCAATGCAACTGCGCTAATCTCCTACGGCACGGTTCCGTTGATCCTTGTTCTGCTTGCTATCGTCATCGCATTGCCGCCGATGCTTGCCCGATCCGGTTCATCTGCGCCCCCAGCACCGGAGTCCGGCACAGATGACGCGCAGATCGAAGCGAAGGTGCGCACGCTGATGGATGAGGATCAGCTATTCCTCGACCCAAACCTCACCGTTCAACGGCTCGCCAAACGCTTGCACCTCCCCGCGCGGAGCGTATCCGGCGCGATCAACAGAGCGCGCGGGATGAATGTTTCACAATATGTGAATGAGTTTCGGCTGGCGCACGCATCCGACCTACTTGTCACCAGCGGCGAGAGTGTCACCAAAATCGCCGAGCAATCCGGATTTATGGCGCGGTCCAATTTTTACCGAGAATTTCAGCGCGTCTACGGGCAGTCCCCCATCGAATACAGGAACGCCTGCCAGACCGAATGAAGGACCCTGTTCATCGTAGCGCCAGGAACGGACTGGTGAGAGGTGACTCATCAGACCAGATGAGACGGAGCAGGATCCTGTTGCAGGTTCCCGCAATGTCCATACTTGTACTTACCGTAATGACCGGCCCTTTCCTGACCTTGGAAATCGGAAAGCGCTGCAGCGCGGCTTCACCAGACCGGCCATTCACCACATTTGTAAATTCTTGGTTTAGATGAATTTACGCTTCGCGGGATTATGCAGGCATTCTCTACCCGCATTTCTATGTAGGATAATAGGGATATCATGCGCTGTTTCGTCGATTTGATACTCCAAAAAATGCATGCAAACGAAACAAGGTCAGCAGAAAAGCGGGCAGGACTTCGCCCCGACATAGAATTAGTTTGCCAAATCGACATTTCGCAGATCAGTTTTGATATGCTTCCGGAGAAGAGGATGCCATGCACGAGAAACTGATTAAGAACGTCAAAGACCTGCGCAATGACTATCAGCGCGATGGAGTCGTGGTGATCCGCAAGGCTCTAACAGACCATTGGATAGAGATTTTGCGTTCCGCGATTGAATTGCAGGTCGCCAAAGGTATCCGCTATTTCGCCAATCGCAACATGCGTACCGAGCCTGGTGGATTTCAGGACTTCTGTCTGCATTCGGGTATCGGTCGGATAGTGGCGGATCTGGTCGACTCCCCCTTCACTTCACTGGTGTTTGACCAGATGTTTGTGAAGGAACCGGGCACCAAAACCCAAACCGGCTGGCACACCGATCAGCCCTACTGGCCCATCGCCGGCCCCATCATGAGCACCTGGATCGCGCTGGATCACGTAGATGCCGATAATGGTGCAATGGAGTTCATTCCCGGCAGTCACGCATGGGGCAAGAAATATCGTCCCTTTTTAACTGACCAAAATGGCGGGTTCAAAGAATACCTCAACATCGACGACCCGCAGTATTCCGACATGCCCGATTTTGAGGCTGAACGGGATCAACATCGGATTGTATCCTGGGATATGGAACCTGGCGATATGTTAGCCTTCGACGGTTTTATTGTGCATTCTGCCAAGGGCAATCGAACATCCACACGCCGGCGCCGCGCCTATGCAGTGCGCTATGCGACCAAGGGCGCAGTCTACCGACCCGACCAAGGGGTTGCGCCGTGGTTGGAAGACCCTGCCCTGCAGCCTGGCGATAGATTTGTCAGCGACAAATTTCCGTTGATCTATGGGACCTAAACGTCGATTTCTGCCGAAGACATAAAGGGCTTAATCATCCTCTGGAAATGCGCAGCTCATCAACCATCCAATAGTGTGGCAAGCGCGCGCCGGGACTTTGTCACATCAGCGAGCGTGTAGCGGTCGAGCGTCGCAAAGAACGCCTCCTGCGCCCGAGCCAGAGGGTCGCGCAAACCGCAGGCGGGCAGGATCAGGCAAGATTGATCCGTCCCAAAACACTCGACGACGGGTTGGGCCTTTTTAACGGCGCGGACCACTGCCCCCACGACGATCTGATCCGCCGGCCGCGCAAGGGTCAGGCCACCATTGCGGCCCCTCTCCGACGTAACAAAACCTTCGCGCGCGAGCTGAGTGGCCACCTTCGACAGATGGTTTTCCGACAACCCGAAAATCGCCGCTATCTCTGACGTCGGTAGTCTCTCCGGGTCACGCACCGCCAGCGTCATCAGAATGCGCAACGCATAATCAGTGAACTTGTCCAATTGCATGTCCAATATTTAGCATTTGCAATGCGCAATTAAAAGCGCTAGATAATGCGCACTCAGAATGCGGATTAAGGTACTTATGCCATGACACTGTCTGATGCGTTTCTCTGGCCCGGAACCAAAGCCTGCGAACGCTTGGGGTTGGACCCCGAAGCAGATGCTGGCCTGATCCGCTGGTTTTTCAACACGCTCTTCTATCTGGTGATCGGCCTCGTGATCGTCTGGATCATCGTCGCGTGACCATGCCGCCGCGCATCTCCGTGACCGAAGTGCAGATCGACCGGGTCGTATCGCGGTTCTATGCCCGCGTTCGCGCGCATCCGGCCCTTGGTCCGATTTTTGCCGCGCATGTGGACGATTGGCCAACGCACGAGGAAAAGATCGGGCGGTTCTGGCGCAACGCGTTGCTGCTCCAGCGCTGCTATGACGGCAACCCGATGCGGGTTCATAAAGAGGCGGGCAACGTCAGGAGCGCGCACTTCCCTGTCTGGCTGTCGATCTTCGATTCCGTGCTTCAGGAAGAGCTACCCCCGCCCTTGGCGCAATCATGGTCTGCCCTGACCCACCGGATCGGACGTGGGCTTAGCTTTGGTTTGCCCCAGCAGGATGGGCCGGGCCCGGTTCCTTATCTGGGCGAAGGATGGAACAAGAGATCCGGCGCCGCGTAGAATAATACCGAGCGAGTCTCAGTTTCGCACAGTTATCATCTGACTATCGACCCAAACAACAGAGTGTAGGATGGCTTTGCGCTGGAACATCAAGGGGTGTGCGTTCCACATTTTACGCCAAAATTTGCCCGTCGTTCATCTAACAAACCAAGATGCCGTGAAGGTTTCCCAAAGCCCTGCACCATGTGGCCTTTAAGTCCCGGAAGAGTGCGGGCGCGTAACGCGGACCTAATGTCGAGAATACACCCATTCAGAACCCAATCGCCGCATTCTGACCCGCGACCATTTTTACGACACTCATCGCCGCAAGGGCGGATGTTCGGGCGTTGCCGGGCAACGTCTTTCCGGAGATCGTGAAAGTCAGTTCACCGAAGTCTCCGGTCGCGTGGATTTCGTGGATGTTTGCGTGGACATTCGGATCGGCGATCAGGGAAACGCGTGTATTATCGAACCCGACCCCGGCGATTGCGACCGCGGCGGCGACGTTGGCATTTTTTGGATATTGGGCTGCGGCATCCCGGGCTGATCCTTCGAAATGGGTAGCCGCTTCGGCGGTCAGGGCGTCGAGGTCTAACACCTCCTCGGCGGGTGAGCCTTTCCAGCCGGCGGGTGGTTTGCGCCCGGTATAGGTCACCGATTGCAATGAACCGACACGTGCCGAGGCCAAGGCATCCAACCCGCCAATCGCCCCTGTCGACAAATGTAATGCGGTGCGCCCGACCTGAGCCGCCTTGGTCAGTTCCTGATGAAGCGCGTCATCAGACAGTGCTCCAATTGACACAGTAATCAGCGGCACACCTGCGCGCAGGATATCGGCGCCATGCTGACGCAAACCTTCGTGGCCGGCGCAATCGACGACCACATCCGGTCGAGCAAGGCCCAAAGCCTCGGCGGTTCTGACGTTGGGACCGAGCGCGTTCTTAGCCACCTCGCCCCGTCCGGGTCGTGTGATGGCCAAAACAAGCTCTGCGCCGATACCCGGCAAGGCAGCGGCCAAATATTGCGCGATTGCGCCATGTCCGATTACGCCAACTCTCAGCATTGGGTTCCTCCGGTTCGCGTCCGTTTCGATTGCGTCGATAGGTCAGCTTACGCCGTTCAAAAGCATCATGGCAGGCAGCCAACCGGTGAGAATTCCGGTGATGGTCGTGCTCCACGCAGTCAGTCTTTGGATGGGCCACCGCGCAAAAAGTAGCAGGAAATACATCAGCCACAGCGCCGCCCAAACGCCCCCGCTGACCGCCAGCAACATATCAAGCGCAGTCGTGGCCACCAGCATATCCTGCATCGCGACAGGCGCGACCCAAAGATAGGTTGCACTGAACAACAATGTCAGGGCGGCGGCCCTAACCTGTCTGACATCAGCGCTACCACGAGAGCATCAATAACGTTACACCCGCTGACGTTTACTTCGGGCGCGACAAAGCCATTCTAAAGCAAAGGGAAAGGATCAAACGAAAGGCACTCGAAGCGCGACGCTTGCATCACCGCCTGTGCGCCGCATAAATCTACCAACCAGATGAGCCAGATTCTCTCTTAGTTCAGGCCGCCTTTGGACCCAAAAACTCTGCCGACGGACAGGAACGTACGGAACTGAATAACGTCATGAAGAATGTTATTCGTTGATCAACGTGCGCTTTTGTTTATCAAGATCGTCAACATCGAAAAAAGCAGGTCCATGTTCTATGGTTTACGATCCTCGCGACAATATCCCGACATGAGCGATGCGCGTGATTGGGTAAAGATTCTAGCAAACTACCGCGACCCCAGCACGTTGCGCAGTTCATTTGAACTCGCCGTCACCTTGGGGCCTTTTGTGGCGCTTTGGGCTTTAGCGTGGTGGTCGTTGTCGATCAGTGCATGGCTGACCCTCGCAATATCCCTTTGTAACTCGGCCTTTCTCCTGCGCCTGTTTGCAATCCAACACGATTGCGGACACGGAGCGTTTTTCCATAGCCGGGTCGTGCGCGATTGGTTGGGGCGCGCAATTGGGGTGCTGACGTTGACTCCCTACGACGTCTGGCGACGGTCACATTCCGTTCACCATAGTTCTTCAGGGAATCTTGGTCGCAGGGGGATGGGCGATATCCATATGTTGACTGTCGCAGAGTATCGCGGCCTTACACCTCTCAAGCGCTTGGGCTATCGGCTTTATCGTCACCCAATCGTATTGTTCGGACTGGGACCGGGCTATCTGTTTTTTTTGCAAAACCGATTGCCCTTGGGGCTGATGAGCAAGGCGAAGTACTGGATAAGCGCGATGTGTACGAATGTTGCGATACTCGCTGCGTTGACGCTAATTCTATATTTTGGCGGCGTGATGCCGATCCTGCTGATTTTTCTGCCCTCAACGCTTCTCGCAGCGTCGGCGGGACTTTGGTTGTTCTACGTGCAGCATCAATTCGACACTACGCATTGGGAAGCCGAAGAGGATTGGGATTTGCATGATGCCGCCCTACACGGAAGTTCGCACTATGTGTTGCCACCTGTTCTGCAATGGTTGAGCGCAAATATTGGCATCCACCATGTCCATCACCTTTACAGCCGCATCCCATTCTACCGCTTGCCTGAAGTGTTGCGCGACTACTCCGTCCTTGCGGACGGCAATCGAATGACGATCCGTGAGAGCATTGCGAACGCGCGATTGCACCTATGGGATGAAAACAGCAAAAAGTTACTTTCGTTTTCGCAGGCAGAGAAGACCGTGTGATCAGTGTCGGCCTATTCTTACCGTTGAACGGATCGTTTAATGCTGAGTTGCAGCCCGTCAAATCTACCATCGGGCTCATATTGCAAACGATCTGGGGACCACGAACCCGATGAGGCGATAGCGTCAATACTCAAGGTCGCGCGATCGCTCCAAACACCATTTCTCCTATAACCGTTGCGCCACTTGAACGGCGCTCTTCTGCCAATCGCTGTTCCAGCGTTTCCACGTCGATTTCACGCGCTGTAGCAACACCTGCGGCCTCAATGCGCGGCAACATCACTTTCAGAATATCTGCCGTCAGACCCGCTTGTGTGGGGGTTTCCACCACCGCTTCAGCAGAAATAGTGATGCGTGAGCAACCTGCGGCAGATAGAATTTGATGTAGCTCGAAACCCGTGTTGATGTTTGCGCCTTCGGACTGAACGGTACTCCAAATCCACGACCGCGCCTGACGATGAAGCGGCAGCGATGTGCTTGCGTGCATAATTGATGCATCGTGCTCTTGAACAATGAAAACCCCATCTGGGTTCAATAGCTTGATAAGAGCCTTTGTGGTTTCAATTTGTTGCGGTAAATACATCAGAACACGCCGACACATAATGACATCAAACGTCTCTCCCTGCTCTGCGAATATTCTAATGTCGTGTTCTGCGAAAGATACGTTGCTGACGCCGTCATTTTCGGCTGTCTGACGAGCCACTTGCAACGCGGCGGAGTTCAGATCAATTCCTAGCACCTCTCCACTGTGCCCAACTGCCTTAGCTAGTCGGAACGTAACGTCGCCGCCACCGCATCCAAAATCCAATGCCTTTGCGCCCTGCTCAATACCAGCTTGAGCGATCAAACGGTCTGTAATCGTGCCACCATTATCCATAAGCATGGCAGCTACACGCTCTTTGTTGTCAAAACCATACGTCACGTCCACTAAGGGCTCTCTGCCGCCGTCGGATACACCGCGGCATCAGTCGAAAATCCGGCATATCTAGCGGCTGACGGCCCGAAGCTACCGTTGGTATCGACCAGAATTGCTTCGGCTGGGTATCACATTGCCGGCGTTCCAAAAATTGCGCAGTCTTGGCATATGCCGATACGGATCGCTAACTTCTCGGATCTACATGGTTGGGTTGAACTCCGCGCCCAGCTTTGGGACGATACTCCGCTCGACCGACATCGGGACGAAGCTACTGCGATGCTCGCCAAATCTCCTGATGAATGCATCGTTTTCTTGGATGTCGTCGATGGAACAGGCATCCGTGCATTCGCTGAAGCGGCCCTGCGCTATGATCACGTAAACGGATGCGAGACGTCGCCGGTTGCTTTTCTCGAAGGTGTTTTCGTACGTCCCGAAAATCGAGGGTCCGGCATCGGTCGGTCATTGTTGGGTTCGGTTCAATCCTGGGCACGGAAAATGGGCTGCTCGGAGCTTGCATCTGACGCCGACACCAAGAACCTAGCAAGTCATGCGTTTCACCGAGCCCTGGGCTTCGACGAAACTGACCGCGTCGTGTATTTTCGAAAACCGCTTTAGGTCTGCTTTCCTTCGCTCGAAATCACCTGAGGCGGTCGCAGCACCGATCAATATGGCTCCGATGCCGAAATACCAACTGCAACCCATTGTTTGAGCCGTCCATCTCGAAAACACTCAGCAACGTGCGTGGTAAGCGCGTGTGGAATCATCAGAGATTGGTGGTAATTTTGTTGATATATTACAATGCTTTAAATATAGTAAACTTGTTTGGCGGAGGAGGTGGGATTCGAACCCACGGTAGACTTTCACCTACGTCGGTTTTCAAGACCGGTGCATTCAACCACTCTGCCACTCCTCCGACGGGGTTTCGCTTAAACGCCCGACGCCGATTCTGAAAGGGAATTTCAACGGGGAATTTTGCCTATGTCGCTTGGCGGTCTTTCCAACGGGCATTGGCAACGCTAAGATGCGCGCGGGCGCTGGCCTTTCAGCCCAGCAGAGCAAATCAGACCGTTAATCGGCAATACGCGCAGCGAATGGCGTTGCAAGGGGGCAAAATGGCAAGAACAAAGCTGGGACAGCTTTTGGCACTTTCGGGTTTGGTCGTCGCATTGGCGGGCTGCGAAGACGGTGGAGGCTTTAATTTCCTAAGGAATAACCAAGACGCATCGGCGGACGGAGCACCCGCAGCGCGATCAGCCACAACCGTTGAACGAGATGTCGAAGCACCGGATGTGTTTCAGGTGTCCGAAGACGGGCTGTGGGACGGACGCCCCTCGCTTGGCGGCGTTTGGGTGGCCTATCCTGATGTCGCGGACCCGGAACGGGTGATGATCCGCAACAGCAGCACCGGCAAATCCGTTGTCGGCGCGCTGTTCAGACGTGAACGGGAAACGCCGGGGCCGTCGCTGCAAGTCTCCTCCGACGCAGCTGAGGCGCTTGGAATGCTGGCCGGGCAACCGGCGAGTCTGAGTGTTGTCGCGCTCCACAAGGAAGAAGTGCCTGAGGTCGTGGAAACCGAAGCAGCAACCACAGCGCTCGGCGCGCCTGAGCAGATTGATCAGACAACAATCGATCCGATCGAAGCAGCTTCTGCCGCGATTGATGGGGGCGGAGAGACCGCTGAAGCTGCCACGGCCGCGCCAGCAGCGGCGCCTGCCCAACCCACATCATCTTCGCTGAGTAAGCCGTTCATCCAAATCGGAATTTTCAGCGTTGAGGAAAACGCCGAAGGCACCGCAACATCCTTGCGCGCGGCCGGGCTTGTCCCGACAGTGTCCGAGGGATCCAGCAACGGCAATGCGTTCTGGCGCGTCGTTGTCGGGCCCGCACAGTCGGAGTCTGACCGCGAAGTGCTTTTGGCGAAGGTCAAGAACCTCGGCTTCGAAGACGCCTATTTCGTAACCAACTGAGACACGGGATAACGATCAACAATGACACGTCGCCTATTGCCGATCCTGATAAGCGCGATTGCGTGCGTCGCGACCATCCTGCCCGTCCACGCCTTTGAGACGCGGGCGGAAGCGGCATATGTGATCGACCTGAAAACGAACACGGTGCTTCTGGAAAAGGAAGCGGACGTGCCGCTTCCCCCTGCATCCATGTCAAAGCTGATGACACTCAACATGCTGTTTGAGGCGTTGCAGGATGGCCGCGTGGCGATGGATACCCGGTTCGGAGTGTCGGCACGGGCGGCTGCTATGGGTGGCTCTACCATGTTCCTGACGGAACGCGACCGCCCAACGGTTGAGGAGCTGATCCAAGGCATTATCGTGCAGTCGGGCAACGATGCCTGCGTGGTGGTGGCCGAAGGGCTCGGAGGATCAGAAGATGCCTTTGCGCGCATGATGAACGAACGCGCCAAAGACCTCGGCATGGCGGGCAGCACCTTCGCCAACTCCTCTGGCTGGCCGAACCCGGCACAACGGATGAGTATGCGCGACCTCGGCACCCTCGCAAAACGTCTGATTGAAGAATTCCCGGAATATTACGGCTATTTCGGCCAGATCGAGTTCGGATACGATGGCCGCGCGCCCGACAACCGCTTTAACCGCAACCCGTTGCTCGAACTCGGGATCGGCGCAGACGGCCTGAAAACCGGTCACACGAGCGAGGCTGGATATGGGCTTGTCGGGTCGGCGACGCAGGGCACCCGCCGCATTGTGTTCGTCATCACGGGCCTGCAAAGCGAAACCGACCGGGCCGAGGAATCCGAGCGTGTCGTAAACTGGGCCTTTCGCCAGTTCTCCGAACGCGAGGTGATTGCCCAAGGCGCGAAGTTCGCGGATGCCGAAGTGTGGCTTGGCGACGCGAGCGAGGTCGGGCTGATCGCGCCGAAAGACTACACGCTGCTGGTCCCTGCCCTGTCCCGCGATGGGGTCACGGCAGAAGTTGTTTACACAACGCCCATCGAAGCCCCGATTGAGGAAGGCCAGCAACTGGGTGAGCTTGTGATCCATCTTGATGGCCTGCCTGAAACCCGCCTTCCGCTGGTCGCTGATCGCGCCGTCAACGCGGGCGGGTTCGTGCCGCGCCTGCGCACCGCGGCGCGCGTATTGTTTCGCGACGTGGTCGGGGACGCCGTGAGCTTCAATTGATGTCGCAGGGGCGCTTTATCACCTTTGAAGGCATCGACGGGTCCGGCAAATCAACGCAAGCAAGGCTGCTTGCCCAACATCTGCAAGATCGTGGCGCTAAGGTCGTTCTGACCCGCGAACCCGGTGGCTCTCCGGGTGCTGAGGACATTCGCGCTCTGGTACTGGAGGGGGACCCCGACAAATGGTCCGCCGAGACGGAGCTTTTGCTGTTCACCGCCGCCCGCCGTGACCATCTGGAAAAGACAATCGACCCCGCGCTTCGCGCCGGGAAAATCGTGATATCGGATCGGTTCGCGGATTCCACCCGGCTGTATCAAGGGATTACCCGCGGGGATTTGCGGGCCAAGGTCGATACGCTTCACGAGATGATGATCGGGCGGGAACCGGATACGACCTTCATCATCGACATGGACCCTGATGTAGGGTTGGAGCGCGCGCTGTCCCGTCAGACCTCCGAAGAACGGTTCGAGGGCTTTGGCGTCGATCTGCAACGAAAGATGCGCGACGGTTTCCTGAAACTTGCCGAAGAATTTTCGAACCGCTGCATCGTCATCGACGGCGCCCGCGCGGTGGAGGATGTTGCAGTGGACGTTGCGGCCAAAGCTGATGCGCTGCTCGCATGAAAGACGGCTCTCCCAACCCCGAAAGTGACCGGGTCGAAGGCGCACCGCATCCGCGCGAAACCAAAACCCTGTTCGGTCATACAGCGGCAGAGGACGCGTTTCTTGACGCCTACCGCTCTGACAGGCTGCATCACGCGTGGCTGATCAGCGGGCCACGCGGCGTTGGCAAAGCAACGCTCGCTTGGCGCATCGCACGGTTCCTGTTGGCGACACCGATTGCTGGTGAAACGGGATTGTTCGACGACGCGACGGAAGCACCCACAACGCTCAGCATCTCGCCAGACCATCCCGTCGCCGCCCGAACCCGCGCCCTGTCTGAACCGCGCCTACACCTGATGCGCACGCCGTGGGATGATGAGAAGAACCGCTTCAAGCAAGGGATCACGGTTGATGAAACCCGTGCGCTGCGCGGGTTCTTTTCCATGTCGGCAGCCGATGGCGGACGGCGGGTTGTGATCGTCGATGCCGCCGACGACATGAACGTCAACGCGGCCAACGCGCTTTTGAAACTGCTGGAAGAACCGCCAGAGAACGCGACGCTTTTGCTGGTCAGCCATCAGCCGACTGGCCTACTGCCAACGATCCGATCCCGCTGCCGGACGCTGCGCCTGTCGCGCCTGTCACCTGACGATATGGCTCGCGCCCTTAGCGCCGCTGATCTACCGCCGACTGACGACACCGAATCCTTGGCGGCCCTCGCCGATGGATCGGTCGGAGAGGCCATACGCCTGCTGAACCTCGATGGGCTGAAAACCTACAAGACTCTTGTCGATCTGTTCGCCACGTCCCCCGGCCTGGACCGTCCGAAACTGATCTCGCTTGCCGAAAGCGTCGTGGGCGCCAAGGCGGTCGCCCGCTACGATCTGCTGCTGGGTTTGATTGAACTGTTCCTGTCCCGCCTCGCCCGCGCCGGTGTAACGGGCCCGATGACCCCCGCCGCCGCCCCCGGCGAAGCGGAGCTTTTGGCGCGACTCAGTCCCTCCCCGGCTGCCGGACGCGCCTGGGCCGAAATTCAGCAGAGCCTTAGCGAACGGGTCCGGCATGGGCGGGCGGTCAACCTTGACCCTGCCTCTCTCATCCTCGATATGGGGTTCAGTATTGATGCGACGGCGGCAAAATGGGCCGCCCGATAAGGCGGTTAGACATGACGACACCAGAAATCACCGACAGCCATTGCCACCTCGATTTTCCCGATTTTGACGGGGAATTGCCGGATGTGATCGCCCGCGCCGCCGAAAATGGCGTGACCCGGATGGTGACGATCTGCACCAAACTGCGGCTTGAACCGCAGGTCCGCGCCATTGCCGAGGCGCACGAAAACGTCTTCTACGCCGCCGGCACCCACCCGATGAGCGCGGCGGACGAACCACTTGCCACCGTTGACCAACTGACCGCCTTGGCGACGCATCCGAAATGCGTCGGCATCGGCGAAACCGGGTTGGATTACCACTACACGTCCGAAAGCGCGGCGGTGCAGCAGGATAGCCTGCGCATCCATATCGAGGCCGCGCGCCAGACCGGCCTGCCGCTGATTATCCACGCCCGCGCCGCTGATGATGACATGGCGAAAATCCTGAACGATGAGTTCAAGAACGGCGTCTATACCTGTGTTATGCATTGCTTTTCCAGCTCTGCCGAGCTTGCGAAAGCCGCGCTGGACCTCGGCTTCTACCTGTCGATGTCAGGCATCGCGACCTTCCCCAAAAGTCAAGAGCTTCGGGATATCTTCGCCGCCGCCCCCGTTGACCGCATCCTTGTCGAAACCGATGCGCCCTACCTCGCCCCGCCGCCTTATCGCGGCAAGCGGAATGAACCGGGTTACACCATGCACACGGCGCAGTTCGGCGCAGAGATCTTCGGCCTTCCCTACGAAGAATTCGCCGCGCATACCCAGGCGAACTTTGATCGCCTGTTCAGCAAGGCCGCGCAATACGAGAAGGCCGCCTGATGGCGCAGCATCGTTTTACCATCCTCGGCTGCGGATCGTCCGGCGGCGTCCCAAGGCTTGGCGGCCATTGGGGGGAGTGTGATCCGAACAACCCGAAAAACCGGCGGCAAAGATGCTCTATGCTGGTTGAACGGGTTGCGGAGTCCGGCACGACGACCGTTCTGATCGACACCTCCCCCGACATGCGCAATCAGCTTTTGTCGGCAGGGGTCGGACGCCTTGATGGCGTCGCCTACACCCACGCCCATGCGGACCATGTGCACGGCATCGACGACCTGCGGATGATCGTGTTCAACATAAAAACCCGCCTGCCGGTTTGGGCGGATGAACCGACACGCGCCGATCTGATGAAGCGGTTCAGCTATGCCTTCGTGCAGCCCGAAACGTCTAACTACCCGCCAATCCTTGAGATGAACGATATCGACGGCGATGTTGTCGTCGATGGCGCGGGCGGGCCGATTACGCTGTCCCCGTTCGATGTGAAACATGGTTCCATCAACGCGAAGGGGTTTCGGATCGGTGGCCTCGCTTACCTGCCCGATGTGGAACAGATGAATGACGCCGCGTGGAAAGCGGTGAAAGACCTCGACATCTGGGTGCTCGATTCCCTGCGCCGCGCGCCGCACCCGACCCACACGCATTTCGAACAGTCGCTAGAATGGATCGCCCGCGCCGCGCCTAAACGCGCTGTGCTGACGAATATGCACTTCGACCTCGACTATGCGGCGGTTGATGCGGAATCCCCCGGCAATGTCACCCCCGCGTTTGACGGCATGACCCTGACGCTGGACGTTTAGCGTGCAGGCGCTGATCGAGGTTATCCTTCCGGTCTTCCTCGTCATCGGATTTGGCTACCTTGCCGTGTGGCGAAAGCTGTTCAGCGCGAACGGGGTCGATGGATTGATGAAGTTCACCCAGAATTTCGCGATCCCCTGCCTGCTGTTCCGCGCGATCTCATCGCTCGACCTGTCTCAAAGCTTTGATGTCGGGCTGCTGGCAAGTTTTTACACCGGCGCAACCCTCTGCTTTCTGCTCGGTATCTGCGGCGCGCGCTACATCTTTGGCCGCAACTGGGAAGACGCCATCGCCATCGGGTTTTGCTGTCTCTTCTCGAACTCCGTCCTGCTCGGCCTGCCGATCACCGAACGCGCCTACGGCGATGGCGCGCTTGCCGGAAACTACGCGATCATCGCGCTTCATTCGCCGTTTTGCTACGCGGTCGGCATCACGTGCATGGAGGTCGTGCGCAACCGCGGGCGAAGCCCGTTTGACACCGGGCGACGGGTTATCACCGCGATGTTCCGCAACGCGCTCGTCATCGGTATCGCGCTGGGGTTTGTGGTCAACCTCGGCGGGATCAACCTGCCCGGTGTTCTCATCGACGCCGTTGATCTGATGGTCCGCGCCGCCCTGCCCGCCGCGTTGTTTGGCTTGGGCGGCGTGCTCGTCCGCTATCGGCCCGAAGGCGACATGCGCACGATACTTTACGTCTGTGGGATATCACTGATGGTGCATCCGCTGATTGTCTGGACCATCGGCAGCGCGATTGATCTGCCGACAGACGCCTTCCGCTCTGCGGTGCTGACCTCAGCCATGGCGCCCGGAATCAACGCTTATGTCTTTGCCAATATGTATGGCCGCGCGCAGCGGGTCGCGGCCTCTGCCGTTTTGCTGGCGACCGCGCTGACGATCCTGACTGCGTGGTTCTGGCTTGGCGTGCTGGGCTAATAATCGCGTTCGAAGAAGACGCCGACGCCGGTATCACCATCGGTGCCCACGCTTCCGCGGACGGTGACGGAAGGCGACAGGTCGAGGTTCAGGTTGATTTCGCTCTGCCCTTCGCTGTCGATGGTGACGTCGGTGTAGACGTTCTCGGATAGGTATTTCCCGGCCCGCAGGCCGGCGGTGCCGTCCTCGTCGGTGGTAATGTCGAGGTCATCCAGCCCGAAATTCTCGCGCAGCTGACCGATGACCCCGACGCCCCCGCGCCCGGCAAGCGTCGCGACCGCCGAGGCAAGCTGCGCCGCTTGCAGGGGGGATATTTCGCTGATCGCGCGGCCAAACAGCAGGCGCGATAGCACTTCATCCTGCGGCAATTCGGGTTCCGACAGGAATCGGATGTCGGGGTCCGACGCATCGCCCTCAACCACGATGCGCACATTAACGTCGCCCGCATCCGTCGCGGCCACAAGGCGGATAAATGGCGTGAAGTTGCCCTGCAACTGCGCGAAGCCCTCATCAAGGGTCAAACGCTTGCCAAGGATATCAAGCCGCCCACGCACCAGTTCAAACCGCCCGGTCGGGATCAGGTTGTTGGTCGTGCCGCGCAGTCGAAGCTGGCCACCCAGTTCCGCGTCAAGCCCACGACCCCGCAGAAAAATCCTCGACGGCGCACGGATCAGCAGATCGACCGGATAGGCCGGGCCGCTTGACGCGGCGCTACCTTGTGCGGCCTTGATAAGTCCCGCGCGGCGTCGCGTCGCCCGCACATCCGACGGTTCGTTGACATGGGTAAGGTCAGGCAAAGACCCATCGGCGCCAAAGCCGGTTTCCGGCACTTTCAACTCAGTCTCGCGCAGGTCGAACGCACCCTCGATGCGTGCACCGCCCGTCAACGGGCCGTCGACGCTCAGCTCTCCGTCAACGCGGGTTTCGTAAAGGTCAGGCTCTACCAAAGTGAGGTTTTGCGCCACCGCGCGAAGGGTGCCGCGATATGGCGGGGTCAGCGCAATCGGGCCAGACAGCGTGATCCGCCCGCCTGAGGAAAGCTCGCTCGACACATCGACAGTCGCGCGGCTGTTGGCGATGCGCATATTGGCACCGATATTTGTCAGCGCAAAACCGAGTGTCGGTGCGGACAGTCGTCCTTCATTGGCCGTCACGTTGCCGCTTAGCGACGACAACGCCAGCGGCCCGTTCAACGCGAGATCGAACCGCGCCAATCCCGCGAGGTTCCTTGGCCGGATAATCGGGTTGGCGAGTGCAAGCGGCGCGGTCCCGGATATATCAAGCTGCGCGGTTCCCGCATCGCTCGCCACCCGCCCTTTGACCGTCGCCCGCGTCTCGGCGGGACCGTCCGCCGCCACATCGATCTGCCAATCACCCGTGTCCGTCTGCGCCGCGTCACCCGATACCGTCAGCGGGCCGGACAATCCGGGCACAAACCGCGCCGTATCACGCAGCCGCGCCATAAAAGTCAGCCCACCGTCTGAGGAGCTAAGCGCACCCGATGCCTCGCCCTGAAGTTCGGGGGTCGTCACAGTAAGCTCCCGAACCGTCAGTCCCTCGGTATCCCGTTTCGCGGCCAAAATGACCTCACCCGCACCGGCGAGCAGTCGGTCAACCTCGGCAATTCCAAGCGCGAGGTTCGTGGTGTTCGCCGATAGCGTGAGGTCGAACCCGCCGCCAAGCGGTGTCACCTGCCCCGCGATATCCAGTTCCGCCGCCCCGCGCAGGTTTTGCCCTGCAAGGTCCGACAGGCGCGACAAGTCCCCGGCCCGCGCGGTCAACCGCCCGGCGATCCCGAAGCCTTCGCCCAAACCCGCAATCGTCGCGGTCGTTTCTGCGGCCAAATCACCGCTTTCCAGCGTGGCAGAACGGATTTCAAACGGTGCGTCTTCTTTCCATTCAAACACCGCCTGCCCCGCGATGTCCGTGCCGAGCGCCTTGGCCAAGGCGGGGTCCGTCGGAACGACACCTGACGCGCTATAGATCAACGTGCCGTCGACCCCGCCAAGGCTGTTATCCGCGCCATTCGTGATCGTGCCGGTGCCTGTCAACTGCGCCTGCTGAACCTTGATGTCGCGCTGACCGAAGCCCGCCACGTTCAGTTTCGCGGCCCAACCGTCGCCTTCGGCGCGGTCGTGTTCCAATTCAAGCGACAGGCGGTTGACTTCGGTCGGGTCGCCCGATGTTGGCAGCAACACGGGCGCGCCATCTTCGCGGCGGATTTCGGCGGCAAGCGACATCCGTTCCGGCCAACCGCCGGGGCCAAAAACGCCGTTTCCCTCAAGTTCGACAGACTGCGCACGCAACGCAATTCGCTCAAGAACCGCGCCACCTTCGGTCGGGATATTGCCCCGCGCGACAAGCCGAATGTCGCGGCCAAAAAACTCCCGGTAATCCGGCGCGAATAGAGGGGCGATATCCCCGCCGACGTTGACGCGGAAGTATTTTGACGCGGTCTGCGCCGTATCCTCGTTCGCGCCTTCAGTCGGCGGCGTCGCCGACAACGCGACCTGCCCGCGCAGCCGAACTTCGCCCTCTGTCGAAAGGGTCAGATCGGCGGTGTAGTCGTCAATCGGGCCGTCCCCGGCGACCGCAAGGTCAATCGCAGGCGATCCCGGCAAGTTCAGCAGCGTCGCCGCGATACCCCCCGGCCCTTCGCTGAGGCCGAGTTTCAGCGCAAGTTCCGCCGTCGCGTTGCTGTAGCTGACGGTCAGGTCCAGCAAGCCCTTTTCATCGTCGATCCGTTCAATTGCCAGTTCGGCAGCGCCTTCGCCGCCCTCAAGCGACATGTTCCCATCGACCTTCACGACCGCGTCACGCCCAATGACCGGCGCACCAAGCTCGACACGATCCGCCTTCAACTCTCCGATATTGACCGAGACCGGAAGCTCCGGCAGGGCGAATTCTGTGGCTTCCGGTGCGGGGGCGCTTTCGGATGCGGCGGGCAAACGCGGGAGGATAATCTCCTCCGCGCTCAGCGTTTCAACCTCTAGCCTCCCGCGCAGCAAGGCCGAGCGGCTCCAGTCAAGCTCTGCGCCGCGCAGAGTCAGCCAAATGCCGTCGTCATCCGCGATGGTCAGTTCTTCAATGGTCGCCGTGGAACTCAGCGCGCCCTCAAAGCCGACAATGCGAATATCCCGCCCGGCATCGGACAGGTTTTCCTCAAGAAACTCGGTCAGGAACCCGCGATCGTCATCCTGCGCCTGCGCCGCGCCGGGCAGCAGAACGACCATCAAAAGGACAGATAACAGAAACCTCAAAACGCTTGTCCTATACCAACGTAAACCTGAAAACCGCTGCCGCCGCCGCTGACAGGCACGGCAACATCAAGGCGGATTGGCCCGATCCCGGTATTGTAGCGCAGGCCAAGCCCCGCGCCCGAATGCCAATCCCCCGATCCATCGTAGAAAGAGCCTGAGCCGATATAGCCCGCATCGGCAAAACCGACGACGCCCAGCCTGTCCGTCAGGCCCATCCGAACCTCGCCGGACAGGCCAAGGAACGACCGACCGCCGCGCCGCAGCCCGCCGCCAAGGTCGATATCCAGCGATTGATAGGACTGGCCGCGCACCGTGCCGCCGCCACCGGAATAAAACAGGTAATCGGGCGGCGCATCAGCGACCGACGGCCCAATGACAGAGCCGAGTTGAATCCGCCCCGCCAGAACCACACGTTCCCCCAATGCCTGATAGATGCGACCATCGGCAAACAGACGCCCGCCAGATGACGTATCGCCGAAGCCGACAAAAGGCCGCAGTTCGGCCCGCAGGTAGTATCCGTCGGAGGGGTTCAGCGAGTTATCGCGCTTGTCCCACGTCGCGGACACCGGAAAGCTCAGCAGTTGAAAGCGCTGGACTCCGCTGACATCCTCAACCCGCGAATGGCGGAGTTCGATGCCAACCTCCCCCTCCAGATCGTCAGAAAAGATACGCCGCAGGCCAACGCCGAAGCGGAATTGATCGGACAGGAAATCCGGCTCATCCAGCCGCTCAACCCCCGTTTCAACATAAAGCGAGGTATCTGGCACCGGCGTCGCGGGCCGTTCGTAGCGCGCACCAAGACTGTAATCGAGGCCGCCGGTTTCGCCGCCGATACCGCCGATTTCGCCGTCGACGCGGAAACGCTCTGCCCCGCCAAGCAGGTTCCGGTGCAGCCAGTAGGCCGAGACGGTGGCGCCCTCAATGGTCGACACCTCAGCGCCGAACCCAAAGCGGCGCGGCTTCTCATCGACAATCGCCGCCGTCACGTCGAGCGTATTGTTCGGCCCGATCCGTTCGGCTTCGGTCAGGCTGACGGATCGGAACGTGCCGGTGCGGCGCAAACGCTTTGCAACGGTCGCTAGATCATCGGGGGAAAACACGTCGCCTTCGGGGAAGCCGGCGATCTTGCGAATGCGCGCCTCTCGCACCGCGCTTTCGCCGCTTAGCAGCAGGCGACCAAACCGCAGGCGCGGGCCGGGTGCCAGCGCGACGTCAACATCAAGCCGCCGCGCGCGGTGGTCCGCCTGAACGCCCTGACGCGCGACATCAGCCTTGGCGTGACCAACATCGCGCCAGCCATCGATGGCGGCGCCAACGGCCTCCCCCACCACGGGGCTTTCGGCGGGCGCACCGGGGCGGAAGCCTTCGGGCATTTCGGTCCCATTGGCTAATGGCGCAATCCGTGTGCGCCCGAATTGGAACGGTGGGCCGGGGTCGATCACAATCTCGGCCCGATTGATCCGGGCGGGGACGGATAGCGGCGAAATCTGCGCAGCCTCCCGGCCATCAAGCCGGATGCGGATCACCCCGCTGTAGCGCCCGGACGCATAGAGCGCCGACAGAAGGCGGCCGTAATCCGCACGGGCGGCGCTTAGGATATCCTGCGGGTTGGTCACGCCATCCCGCTCGGCCCCCAACAGCAGCGATGCGCCGCGCAGGTTTTCGACAACCTCCTCGGGCGCCGATCCGGTGTTGAAGCTGATCGACTCCAGCGCCATCGCCGCGCCGGATGTCATAACGCCAGCGACAAAGGCGGCAGCCTGCGCCGTCCGCCTTACAATCCGACATCGAAGGGTAATTCTCATATCCTCAGCCTGTCCCACTGCCAAACCAACACGGCAAACCCAATCAGGTTCCAATCAGACCTGAAACGGCGGCGGACTCCAACCCGATAGTTTCGTGGCAGGGGCGCGGGGCTTAGGTCTTGATCCGAAAACCGGTGCGGAAGGTCCACCAGATGACGCCAAGACAGATCACCAAAAAGACCGAGATCATCGCGAGGCTCAGCGCGACGGGTACATCGCCAACCCCGAAAAACGCCCAGCGAAAGCCGGAGATTAGGTAAACAACCGGGTTGAACAGCGTGACCCCCTGCCAGAACGGCGGCAGCATCGAGATGGAATAGAAACTGCCCCCAAGGAACACGAGCGGCGTGATGACCAGCAGCGGGATCAGTTGAAGCTGTTCAAAGTTTCGTGACCAAAGGCCGATGATGAACCCGAACAAGCTGAACGAAATGCAGGTCAGCGCAAGGAAGGCGACCATCGCCAGCGGGTGCTGAATCTGAAGGTCGACGAAGAACCCGGCAGTCGCCAGTATCACCAGCCCGATTATCAGCGATTTCGTCGCCGCCGCCCCGACATAGCCCAGCACGATTTCCATCGCGGAAATCGGGGCGGTGTGCAGTTCGTAGATCGAACCGAGGAATTTCGGGAAGTAGATGCCGAAAGATGCGTTCGATAGGCTTTGCGTCAGGACAGACAGCATGATCAGCCCCGGCACGATGAACGCGCCGTAGCTGACCCCGTCGATTTCCTGAATACGAGACCCAATCGCCGCGCCGAATACGACGAAGTAAAGCGACGTGGACAGCACCGGCGAAAACAGGCTTTGCGACAGCGTGCGCCAGAACCGCAGCATTTCGAATAGGTAGATGGATTTGACGGCCTGCAAATTCATGCTCTGTCCTTCAGGAAATCAACCATGATGTCTTCGAGAGAGCTTTGATGCGTGTGAACATCGCGCAGCACAATCCCGGCGTCTGAAAGCTCCGACAAAAGGGATGCGATCCCAGTTCTCTCGCCAATCGCAGAATAGGAATAGACAAGCGACTTGCCATCTTCCGCCCGCTCTAGGTCATAGCCGTTCAGGCTTTTCGGCAGGCTCTCTACTGGCTCCATCAGTTCGATCCGCATCTGCCGCTGTCCGAACCGTTCGATCAGCGCGGTCTTTTCTTCGACCACCAGCAACGCGCCTTCGCGGATGATACCGATGCGGTCGGCAATCGCCTCGGCTTCTTCGATGTAGTGGGTCGTCAGGATGATGGTCACACCGTCGGCTTTTAGCTGGCGCACAACGTCCCACATTTCCTTGCGCAGTTCGACATCGACGCCAGCGGTCGGTTCATCCAAGAACAGGATGCGGGGTTCGTGGCATAGCGCCTTCGCGATCAGCACCCGCCGCTTCATACCGCCCGACAGGTCTTTCGTCGCCGTGTCCCGCTTGTCCCACAGGGACAGCTTGCGCAAAACATCCTCCAGCAACTTCGGATCGGATTTCTTGCCGAACAATCCGCGCGTGAACCGGAGGGAGTCGATGACCGACTGAAACGGTTCCAGCGCGATTTCCTGCGGGACGAGGCCGATCATGCTGCGGCTTCCGCGAAAATCTCGGACAACGTCGTGGCCGCCGACGAACACGCTGCCCGCAGTGGCATTGACGAGGCCGCAGACAATGGAAATCAGCGTTGTCTTGCCCGCACCATTCGGGCCAAGCAGGGCAAGAATCTCACCCTCCCGCACCTCAAGATTGACGGATTTCAGGGCTTCGAACCCATCGTCATAGGTTTTGGAGAGATCGTTGATCTCAATAATCGGGGGCATCGCGCAATCCTGTTTCCGGTCCGTCAGTGTAGCCCCAACGCCGACCGGCTAAAAGGCCGATCTGACGCGTTGGGAACAATCCTGACACGCGGCTGGCAAGTCTGCTATCGCACCACGTAGACCGAACAATCCGAATGTCGGACCACCCGCGCGGCGTTCGGGCCAAGCAGGTAGTCGCTCAGCTCAGGCTGGTGCGCGCCGATTACGATCAGGTCCGACCCGGCCTTCTTTGCGGTTGCAAGGATCACGTCATAGGCCGTGCCGACCGCAACGATATGGCGGACAGATTTGTTCGCCTCGGCGCCGATCTCTTCCGTGACGAGATCGTTCAGCGCCTCGCGCGCGCCATCGACGGCCTTATCGGTGTGATCTTCGTCGAAATAGCTGCCGACGACGCTCATCCCGAAATCGGGAACGACCGTAATGACATCGACATGTGCCTCGTCAAGATCGGCCAACCGCGTCGCTTGATGCAGCACGCGTCTGGCCATTTCGGGTTGCGTGATATCGACGGCGCAAAGAACGGACTTGCTCATGCCGGGACTCCTTCACGGTTGGCCGGTGCGCGGCGCGATTGCAGCCATGCGATCGCCGCAAGCAGCAGCAGCGCCGGGATGAACATCAGTTCCTTCGGCATCTGATCCGACGGCGCACGCACCGCCGTTACTGTCACAGGCGTATCGCCGTAGAAGTCAAACGACCCCAGCTTTTCAAAGTAGCGCGTTCCGGGGAACGGCTCTTCGACGATCAGGGTCTCACCCTCCTCCAGAACCGTCAGGCCCAGCGTTTCAAGCCGCTGTTCGCCGCCCTCCTCTTCGCTGACCGGAACCAGCAGCGATACGTCTTTCATTTCCAACGTATCAAAGTCCGGGCCGGATACGACCACGCGCATCTCTTGCCCCGGTGAGGCATCCCCGACCGCTTGGATCAGCTCTGTCGGCGCACGTTCAATGAACGGTGGCTGTATCATGTTCATGAAGAACCCCGGTCGGAACAGGGTGAACGCTATCAGGATCAGCACGATGCTTTCAACGATGTTGGATTTGGTGATGAACCATCCCATCGTCCCTGCGGTGAATACAAGTATGCCTATGGTCGCTATTATGAACACTATTATCCCTTGGAACCACGTCACATCGATCAGCAACAGGTCCGTGTTGAAGATAAACACGAAGGGCAGCGCGACGGTCCGCAGACTGTAGAAGAACGCGATGAACCCAGTCTTGATCGCATCACCGCCGGACACGGCGGCGGCAGCGAAACTCGCCAGCCCCACAGGGGGCGTCACGTCCGCCATGATCCCGAAATAGAACACGAACAGGTGCACTGCGATCAGCGGCACGATCAGGCCGGATTGCGCGCCAAGTTCGACGACAACCCCGACCATAAGCGACGACACAACGATGTAGTTCGCCGTCGTTGGCAAGCCCATCCCGAGGATCAGCGACAAGATCGCCACGAAGATCAGCATCAGGATCAGATTGCCACCTGACAAGAACTCGACAAAGTCCGCCATGACCTGCCCGATCCCCGTCAGGGAAACGGTGCCGACGATCACGCCAGCGGTTGCCGTGGCAAGGCCGATCCCGATCATGTTGCGCGCCCCGTCGATCAGCCCTTGGAGTAGGTCTACGACACCTTCGCGGAATGTGTTGGTCCATTCGCTTTCTCCGCGGAACATCGCCTTCAGCGGGCGCTGGGTCAGCAGGATGCCGAACAGCAGGAACGTCGCCCAGAAGGCCGACAGACCGGGCGATTTGCGTTCGATCATCAGGAAGTAGACCAGCACGATGATCGGCAGCAGGTAGTAAAGGCCGGATTTGTAGATCTTGGCGATTTCCGGCAGTTCCAGAATCTCAGACTTCGGATCATCCAGTTCAAGGTCTTCGGTCGTCGACGCCAGCTTGACCAGCAGAACGTAGGCCAGGAAAACCAGCAGCGAAAGCACCCAACCCGAGGCATCGCCCATAACGGACATCACCGCCCGAACCGGATATTGAGTGAGATAGCAAAGTGCGGCGAACCCGGCAAAGAAAACGAACATCCCCCCGATAGTCCGGCCGAGCGATACGACCTTGTTGCCGATCGTCGGCATGTTCCGCTTCACCGCTTCCAGATGCACGATGTAGACCAGCGCGATGTAGGAAATGACGGCTGGTAGGAAGGCGTGGGTAATAACCTCAACGTAGGAAATGCCCACATATTCCACCATCAGGAATGCCGCAGCCCCCATGACCGGCGGCATGATCTGACCGTTGACGGAAGACGCAACTTCAACCGCACCAGCCTGTTCAGAACTGAACCCGACTCGCTTCATCAGCGGAATGGTGAATGTCCCCGTGGTCACGACGTTGGCGATGGAAGAACCAGAGATCAGGCCAGTCGCGGCAGAGCCGACAACAGCGGCCTTCGCAGGACCACCGCGCAGGTGGCCAAGCGCGCCGAACGCCATCTTGATAAAGTAGTTCCCGGCCCCTGCCTTATCTAGCAGCGCCCCGAACAGAACGAACAGGAACACGAATTTCGTCGAGACGTTCAGCGCGATGCCGAACACCCCTTCGGACGTGATCCACATATGGCTCATCGCTTTTTTCAGCGAGGCACCAGCCCAGCGTATCTGGTCGGGCACGAATTCGGACGATCCGAAGAACACGTAGCACAGGAAGATAACTGCAATGATCGCCATAACCGGGCCAAGCGCACGGCGCGCGGCCTCAAACAATAGCACCAGTCCGGCCAGCGCGAACCATTTGTCCACGTCATCCGCGAGACCGCCGCGATCAACGATCTTCTGATAGAAGATATAACCGTAAAGCGCGCAGAATACGCCTGCGAGGCCCAGTATCCAATCCTGTATCGGGATGTAGTGACGCGGGCTCGACTTCAGTGCGGGATAAGCCATAAAGGCAAGGAAAATGGCAAAGGCCAAATGGATTTGGCGGGAGTTATTGATAACGCTCCCCGGCAACAGGAGGTTGGCAAGAGGCGACGCCAGCAAAACCTGAAAGGCGGACCAGGTGATCGCAACGACCGCCAAGAAAGTGCCGACCGACCCGACTGGGTTCCGCGCACCGGCATCCGACGCTGCGACAAGCTCCTGAAGCTCTTCTTCACTCAGCTCGCGGCCTTTTTCCGACTTGTCCGACATGATGGTCCCTCCCGGTTGCCGCATCGTTGGCGGCGTTTCCTGTTCTTCTTTTTAGCACACCCCACGCAACGCCGGGATGAAAAAAGGGGGCGACATCAGCCGCCCCCATCTACGGCTGGTTATTCGATCCAGCCTTGTTCACGGTAGTATTTCTCGGCGCCCGGATGCAGCGGCGCGGACAGACCAGCGGTCGCCATTTCCTCGGGCACGAGGTTTGCAAATGCCGGGTGCAGCTTTTTGAAGTCTTCGAAGTTCTCGAACACTGCGCTGACCAGCGTATAGACCGTTTCTTCGGACACATCGGCCGAGGTTACGAAGGTCGCACCCACACCGAATGTCTGGGTATCGCCATCATTGCCGCGATACATGCCGCCCGGAATGGTCGCGGAGCGGTAGTAGGGGTTGTCGGCAATCAGCGCATCAACCTCAGCTCCGGACACCTCGACCAGCACGGAATCGCACGCAGTCGTCGCTTCCTGAATGGACCCGGACGGGTGGCCAACGGTGTAAACCATCGCGTCGATCTGGTTGTCGCAAAGCGCCGCGGACTGTTCCGCCGCTTTCAGTTCTGTCGCCAGCGCGAGGTTGTCGTTTGACCAGCCCAGCGCTTCCATAAGCACTTCCATCGTGCCGCGCTGACCGGAACCGGGGTTGCCGATATTAACGCGCTTGCCTTCAAGATCAGCAAAGGTCGTGATCCCCGCATCAGCCCGTGCCACAACCGTAAACGGCTCCGGGTGGACAGAGAATACGGCGCGCAGGCCTTCGAACGGGCCGTTTTCCTCAAATTTGGAAGACCCGTTATATGCGTGGAACTGCCAGTCAGACTGCGCCACACCAAACTCAAGCTCACCCTCGCGGATGGTGTTGATGTTGTAAACCGACCCACCGGTCGATTCGACCGAACAGCGCACGCCATGATCGCGGCGACCCTTGTTCACCAGACGGCAGATCGCGCCGCCCGTTGGGTAATAAACCCCGGTCACACCACCGGTGCCGATCGTGATGAACTCCTCCGCATGGGCAGCCGGGGCCATCATCGCCCCAAGCGCCACCGCGGCGGCCGTCACTTTTAACTTCATATACATATTACTCTCCCTCTGTTGATGAGTAGTGAAACTAACTATCCGTCAGAGATGTCACCCTTTTGACGGTTCGTCGCGTTGATTCTTGCAATCCTGTTTTGGGGATGTTGATGCCACCGCAACCTGCCGGACGCGCGGAAAAGTAGCCTGCCGCCGCCTTCAGCCGCGTGCTGAGCGTTCCGCATTCTGTGACGAGTTTTTCCTCGAACGACGTCGTTACTGACATCAATCCCCCCTAAGGATAGCCGAAGGGTTCCATCTGTTTCACACGTTGTCAACCGTCAGGGCATATGCTTCAAATGACCAGCCACCCGCACAGAGGGAGCTTGTGCAATGTCCCATATCCTTCATCGACAGACGAAATCTGTCCCGCCAGAGGCCGTCAGCGGCAAGGGCGTTTACCTCTACGACAGCGCAGGAAAACAGTATTTTGACGGCTCCGGCGGTGCCGCGGTCTCGTGCCTTGGTCATGGCGACCCGGACGTAACCGCCGCCATCAAGGACCAGCTCGACAAACTCGCCTTCGCCCATACCGGTTTTTTCACGACCGAGGTGGCCGAGGCGCTGGCCGACAAACTCGTCACCCACGCCCCCGGCGATATCGACCGCGTCTACCTCGTCTCCGGCGGGTCCGAAGCGATGGAAAGTGCCCTGAAACTCGCCCGGCAATACATGTTGGAAATCGGGCAACCCACCCGCCACCGCGTCATCGCAAGACGGCAAAGCTACCACGGCAACACGCTCGGCGCGCTCGCTGCCGGTGGCAACATGTGGCGGCGTGAACCCTTCGCCCCGCTGATGATCGAAACGACCCACATCGCACCCTGCTACGAATACCGCGACCGCCAGCCCGACGAAACCGCCGAAGCCTACGGCCAGCGGATCGCCGAAGAACTCGAAACCGAAATCCAGCGCCTCGGCCCGGAAACGATCATGGCCTTCGTCGCCGAACCCGTCGTTGGCGCGACCTCTGGCGCTCTGCCCCCGGTTCCCGGTTATTTCAAACGGTTACGGGACATCTGCGACCGCCACGGTGTCCTGCTGATCCTCGACGAAGTCATGTGCGGCATGGGTCGCACCGGCACTCTATTCGCCTGCGAACAGGACGGCATCGCCCCCGACATCACCGCCATCGCCAAAGGTCTTGGCGCAGGCTATCAACCGATCGGCGCCATGCTCTGCACCGCGAAAATCTACGACGCGATCCGTGATGGCAGCGGCTTTTTCCAACATGGCCACACCTATCTCGGCCACCCCGTCGCCGCCGCAGCCGCGCTCGCGGTTCTGACCAAACTGACCGAAGGCGGCCTCGCCGCCCGCGCGGGCATCATGGGTGACAAACTGCAATCCGCCCTCGAAACTGCCTTTGGCCAGCACCCTTATATCGGCGATATCCGCGGACGTGGCCTGTTCCGCGGCATCGAATTCGTCGAAGACCGCGAAACCAAAACCCCCTTCGCGCCCGAACGTGAACTCCACAAGGCGCTGAAGGCCGCGACCTTCGATGCGGGCCTGATCTGCTACCCGATGGGTGGCACGATCGACGGGCGGCGCGGAAACCACATCCTCCTCGCGCCCCCTTTCATCCTCGAAGACGCACATATCGACGAAATCGTAGGCAAGCTCAGCACCGCCTTCGACAAAGTGCTGCCTGCCTAAAGAAAAACGGGCGCTCAACCGCGCCCGCTCCTCACCATTTTCTACAAATATCCCCGCCGGAGGCTCCGGATGGCGCAGCGCACACATCGCCCGATCAGGCCGCCCGCGCCGCCCCGATCGACTCCTCAAGGATATCCATCGCTTCACCGAAAACCGCATCCGGTATCGTAATCGGCGCCAGGAAGCGGATCACGTTGCCATGCACGCCGCAGGTCAGCAGGATCAGGTTGCGCTTCAACGCCTCCGCCCGCACCCGGTTCGCCATGTCGGGGTTCGGCGCGCTTCCGTCCGTGGTGTTGAACTCCGTCGCGACCATGAAGCCGGGGCCGCGCACATCCACCATCTCCGGCGTCGATTGCCGGATCGATTCAAGCCGCTGCTTCAGGCGCGATCCAAGCTCATTCGCGCGATCACACAGCTTCTCTTCCTCGATCACATCCAGCACCGCATTCGCGGCGGCGATCCCCAACGGGTTGCCGCCATAGGTGCCACCCAATCCACCCGGTGCCGCAGCGTCCATCAGATCGGCACGACCCGTGACAGCCGCCAACGGCAAACCACCGGCCAAGCCCTTGGCCATCGTGGTCAGATCGGCGGCAACGTCATAGCCGTGCATCGCGAACAGGTTGCCGGTCCGGGCGAACCCGGTCTGAACCTCGTCCGCAACCATGACGATCCCATGATCGTCGCACAGCTTGCGCACACCGCGAACCAGCTCCGCCGGGGCAGGATAGAACCCGCCTTCGCCCTGCACCGGCTCAAAAATGATCGCGGCAACCCGCTCCGGGTCCAGATCAGCCTTGAACAGGCCTTTCAACGCATCCAGCGCCGCCTCGGTCGAAACACCGTGCAGTTCAACCGGGAACGGCACGTGATACACATCCGGCATCATCGCGCCAAAGCCTTTTTTGTAAGGCGCAACCTTCCCGGTCAGGCTCATCCCCATGAAGGTGCGGCCATGAAAACCGCCACCGAAAGCGATAACCGCAGGCCGCCCCGTCGCCGCACGGGCGATCTTGATGGCGTTCTCAACCGCCTCGGCCCCGGTCGTGACAAAGACCGTCTTCTTCTCAAAATCACCGGGAACGGCCGCGTTCAACCGCTCCGCCAGCCGCACGTAGTTTTCATACGGCAGCACCTGGTGGCAGGTGTGGGTAAAGGACTTCAACTGCTTCTCAACCGCCTCCATCACCTTCGGATGGCGATGGCCCGTGTTGACGACGGCGATGCCTGCTGCAAAGTCGATATAGCGGTTGCCCTCAACGTCCCACACTTCGGCATTTTCGGCGCGATCCGCATAGATTTGCGTCATCATGCCAACGCCGCGTGAAATCGCATCGTCGCGCCGCGCGGCTACTTCTGAATTCAACATCAAACTCTCCTTCGATGTGCCCCCGCGCCCGTCACCCTGACGGCGGTCGGTGAGTCTCATCCCCAAATCCTGCGCGCATGTTTCACATTCCGGGGTGGGGCCGCAAGATCACACATGACGACAGAGGAACTGCGCCCGGATCGACCGTCACCGACCCGCGGACGTGCAACAAAGCGCAAACATGGCCCATCGGCCATTACTGACGGGAAAACCGCTTCGGAACAGCCAGCCGCACGCCCGTCCGGCGCCAAAGTTCGTCTTTGGCTTGGCGCAGAATGCTCTTTACCCATGGCACCGACCCGTAGTGAAACGGGTTTTGCATTGTCCCGAGGTTCGTATCGCTCGACTTCTGGATACTCAGAACAGGATTCGAGACCAGACAGGTGTGATCGGTAAACCGCCGCCGGAAATGATAGAGGGCGCCGTCAATATACATCTTTCCACCTTCAGGGTGGCCCGAAGGGCGCTCGCTGACCAGCTTCATGTAGTCTCGTAATGGCGCAAGGCCGCGACGGTGGACGGCGTAGCAATGTGCCCACCAGAATTCGGCCCTGCTCGGATAGACCGGTTTCGCCGCCCCCTTGGGATGAGATCTCAGCCGGTGTCCGGGAAACCACATGGACCAGTCATGGGCTTCAACCTGCGAAAGCACGTAGTCCTGCTGATGCGGGCTGCGCAGATTCGACCGGAAGATCGCATCGTCTTCCAGAACCAGGATCCTTTCAAAGCCGTTCTTGTGGGCATCCTCGATATTCTGCAGGTGACTGAAAAAGTTCCCCCTGACCCCTTTCGTCGGAAACCCGCCGGCGTCGTCGCAGATCGGAGCTTCGGGAACGACGATCTTGTCATCGTGATCCGAAATCCCCAGGCGGCTCATCTCGGACCTGATGGATTCAAGCCTGTCAGGGCGTGACGGCAGATTAATCACGTAAATCCGATCGAAAAAATTCTCAAATGTTCTGCTCAAACCGGTATTATCATCCATGATTTATCGATCTATTAATTATGCCAGCTCCTTGGGTACGACATCTGCCCTAGTTCTCCAAAAAACCGTCGGCATGTTTCCGCTATACCGTCCCCAGACGCGGCGCCCGCCTCCTACCCCGACCTCTTGAGGCGACTGACGTGTATCACTTGCGCGGGGCACAAAGGATGATATCGCGCGGAAAACGGTGATGCTTGAATGGGGATTGACGCGGCATGATCGACCTCAAAAACCCGAAACTGGCCAAATCGCCCGATTAATGCACCAGTCCGCGGAAACCACCCGGTTTTCTGTGCGCATTTCGTCCCGAAACCGGTTTGGCCGAATATCTGCACCCGCGCCGGAAATGCGTTATACTTCCCTTATTTCGAGCCCCCATTTTGACGCTCGGCTTCCGGGCAGGAGATCAGTTATGTTCGAAGACCGCGAGATTAGCGTCAAATCCCCGCTAGCCGAAGAGGCTTTGTTCTTTTCAAGTATGAATGGCGCCGACGAAATCGGCCAATGCTTCCGGTTTGAACTGGAGCTCGCCAGTGAAGATATTGAGCTGAAGGCCGAAGATCTGCTGGGCAAAGGCCTGACGGTCCGCGTCGGCAAATCTGAACCGCACCGCTACTTCCACGGACTGATTTCGGAGTTCGGCTTTGTGCGGATCGAGGGCAGCCACGCGTTTTATCGCGCGGTCATCCGCCCTTGGACGTGGTTCCTGTCAAAGACCCACGACACCCGTATTTTC
The DNA here is from genome assembly GCF_048060095.1 of Aliiroseovarius sp. YM-037. Classification (NCBI taxonomy): domain Bacteria; kingdom Pseudomonadati; phylum Pseudomonadota; class Alphaproteobacteria; order Rhodobacterales; family Paracoccaceae; genus Aliiroseovarius; species Aliiroseovarius sp. YM-037. The sequence goes on from NZ_JBLUOA010000002.1 coordinate 139,818, forward strand.
CAACAGATGAGCGTGATTGAAATCGTCGAAGAGGTGCTGAATGAATTCAGCGGCGCGACCTTTGAAAAGCGGCTTCAGGGCAACTACGAGCCGCGCGAATATTGCGTGCAGTATTGCGAAAGCAACCTCCATTTTGTCCAACGATTACTTGAGCATGAGGGCGTCTGCTTCTTCTTTGAATATGCCGATGGCGAACACACGATGGTGCTGACCGACGCCAATGCCAAACTGAAACCGGTACCGGGGTATGAGACGATCCCGTTTCAACAGGACACGCTGCTGTCGTTCATCGATGGCGACTTCATCACCGATTGGCAACCCACGCATGAAGTCATGTCGGCAACCTTCGTCCAGACCGATTATGACTCCACGAAGCCAAGCGCCGACCTTATGGCAAAATCCGAAAACGCCCTTGGCCATGAAAACGACGACGGTGAGGTTTACCACTATCCCGGCTACTACAAACAGCTTTCGCGCGGCGATGCGCTGACCGAAGTGCGGCGGGAAGAGGTGCAGACGCCATCTCACAAGGCCCACGCGAAAGGCACTGTGCGCGGAATGTGGTCGGGCGCGACCTATACGCTTGAAGGCTTCCCACGCGAGGCTGAGAACGACGAATACCTGATTTTCAAGACCCGCTACAACATGTGGGACGACCAGTATCGCACCGGGCTTGATCGCGCGGGCGCCGGCTTTCAAGTCGAATATGACGTGACGCCGACGGCACTACCGTTCCGCCCGCCGCGCCGCACGCCCGTGCCCTTCGTTCACGGCCCGCAAACCGCAACCGTCGTCGGGCCGGGGGGCGAGGAAATCTACACCGACGAATATTCCCGCGTGAAGGTTCAGTTCCACTGGGACCGGCTAGGCGGCAATGACGAGAATTCATCCTGTTTCGTCCGGGTTAGTTCCGTCTGGGCCGGGGCGGGTTGGGGTTTTATCCAGATCCCGCGGATCGGGCAGGAAGTGATGGTCGATTTCCTCGAAGGCGACCCGGATCAGCCGATCATCACCGGCCGCTACTACAACGCTGAACAGATGCCGCCCTACAGCCTGCCCGACAACGCGACCCAATCGGGGTGGAAGTCGAACTCGTCCCCCGGTGGCGGCGGATTCAATGAGCTGCGGTTTGAGGACAAGGCAGGCGCAGAAGAAGTCTATTTCCAAGCCCAGAAGGACCACAACGAGCTAATCAAAGACAGCGAAAGCCGGGTTATCGGAGTCAACTTTTTCGAAGAGGTCGGCAACGACGCGGAACAAGACGTCAAGAACAACCGGACCGAACACGTCGGCAACGACAAATCCACAGCCGTCGACAACAACCGGAACGTGGTCATCGGTGTGGACGACACGGAAGAGGTTGGAAGCAATCGCAAGCTTAAGGTCGGATCAAACGAGAACATCGAAATCGGCGTGGATTCGACCGAAAAGATCGGCAGCAACCACACCCAGACCGTGGGTGGCGTTCAAAGCATCACGGTCACGCTTGCGCGAATGGACAACGTGATGGCCGCCGAAACGCGCTCTGTCGGGCTGGCACAGACCCAGAATGTCGGCAACCGGCGCAGCGTGACCGTCGGCGCGCAGCAAAGCCACAAGGTCGTCAGCGACGATTCATGGAGTATCGGGGCGAACCAGATCATCAACGTTGGGGGAAATCAAAACCTCGATGTCGGGGGCGTGCAGAGCAATACGATCACCAAGGACCAGACCAACAAGATCAACGGCGCCCGCGCGACCGACGTCACCAAGTCCGAGGCGCACAAGGTCGGAGAGGATATGGGCGTCAATGTCGGCACCGACTACATCCTTGAAGCGGGGGATACCTTGACCCTTAAATGCGGCAGTTCCGTCATTGCGATGAAAAGTGACGGCACAATCAATGTCGAGTGCAAGGACATCACCGTTAAAGCAAGCGGCAAGATCAATTTCGACGCGGGCGGGGATATCGTCGGCAAGGGCGCCAACATCAAGTGGAACTGACGGCCATCTGCGCGACCGCATCGGCGGCGGTTGCCCCGTCGGCACCGATGGGGTCCGTGCCTTTCACCCAGATCAGGCAGCCCGATTGGTCAGGGTCAGCGACCCACCCGTCCACCGAAATCTGCGCCAACGCCTCTAACGCCTGATCGGGCGGCAGGGGCGTGTCGATGACCTTCCGGGCGGCAGGCAACACCGCATCGCACCAGCCATCAGCCGTCACAATACTGGGCGCGCCATCAGACATCATCCCTATGATCGCAAACGGGTATTCCCGGCCAAGTTTATCGTGGCTTGGCAGGATCAGCGCCGCGAAACCTCCATCCTCCCGCGCCATGACAAGTCTAATGCCATTATCCGGCAATCCCCGATCTAAAGGAAGCCCACCGACCACATTGCGCGTCAGCCATTGATCCAGAACCGGACGCAAACCGGGCGGCAAACCGCGGGCAACGAAGTCTCCGGTCGAGGGTAGCTTGCCGAAGAACCCGACCATCGCGGGTCAGATCCGTTCAGGGCATTGGAACGATCCGAACACCTCAAGATCAAACGGATTGTCGACGCTGTTCGCCCGCAGCTCATATTGCGCACGATAGGGACCGTTGCCGAGGGTCAGGCGGAACAGCTCAGGCAATTCCGTCTTTTGCATCCGTCCCGTTCGGATCATCCTCAGCCAAGCCCAATCCCCGGTTTCCGACGAAATGACCTCTCCCGCCCCATCAATCGGCGCGAAGGTGAGGGAGATCAGGTTCGTTCCATCCGGCCCCGGCCACGTCATCGGCTCGGGTCGCGTGGCGGAGTTGAAATAGTTCAGCGTCTGCCCATCCAGATTAAGCGTGACGCGGGAGGCGTTGGGCGACAGGTCAATCGGCTGAAGCGTGAAGGCCATCACCGGCCCAGCCCCGCCGGGGAACAGCCCATCACGGATCGACCGCGCGCGTTCAAACGGGGTCAGCCGATCAGCGGGCAAGTTGAAATCCGCGCGCCACTGCCATGGTCGCACAGTGTTGTTGATATAGGGCAGCAGATGGTCGTTGGTGTAGCTGTCGATCAACCCGCCGGGGCCGAACAGGCGGGCAAAGTCGGACGTGTTGACATCAATCCTGCTGGATTGGTCAAACGGATAGCGCCCCGCCGTTGCCGACACGCAGAACGGCAGCACATCAGCCCGCCAGCGGGCGTTCAACTGGGCGATCACCGCGTCCATCGTGATGGTGATCGTGTCGCCCGCGATGCCGCGCAACCAGTCGTCCAGCGGATCGGGCAACAGCGCGGCTTCGTTCGAAATCGCACCGATCAGCTGTGGAAGCCCGCCCCGTGCCAGCAAAGCCGCTTCGGGGTCGGGGCTGGCGGCGACGGTCTGGAGTTCGTTGGAAAGCGCCGTCAGCGCCGCAACGGCGGGATCAAGCAGCGGCGGCTGGCCATCGCTCTCTTCAATCGCGGTGCGAAGCGGCGCGAAATGGTCCGACACCGGCTGACCCACCGGCGGCCCCGTCGTGTCGGCGGCAAAGGTCGTTGAAATCGTCGTGGCCCCCGACCCGGCCAACTTGTTCAGGTTCGCAAGCCGCTTGCGCGCGGCGCTCAGCAATCCGTCGCTCACCGCGTCTGCGGCGGTCTCCTCGCCTTCGGTCCGGGCAAGGTGGGTTTCAGCAACGACCGCTGTCAGCAGCCGGATCAAGGCGCTGTCGGTGCTGGAAAGGTCCTTCAGGTTATTGCGTGCCTGCGTCAGATCGGTGATCGGCGTCAGCCGGACATCGCGCATGAAACTGTCCCACTGGGCGATGTAGTCCTCGTAGTAGAGCTTCAGCAGATCATTCTCGATCTCCGCCACCGACGGGTCGGCATTTTCCGAACAGCCACCGGCAAAGACAACGCGATCAAGCGCCGCTTGCGCCGCGACCTCGGGCACCAGCGGCAGGATGGTCGAATGGAACCCGTCATGCGTGAACGCGCCGGGTATTCCGATACGCAGCGTTTTTTCCGACAGGCGCGACAACACCTGTGCACCGTTTGGTCCGGCGAATTCGGCGGGCACCCAATCATCCAGATTGCCGAGCGACGGATGTCGCATCAGCGCCGTGTAGGCGCGGGTCGACAAGGGGACCGTGCAGATGGTTTCCAGCGTCAGGTTCACCAGCCTTGGGTCCGGGTCGAACTTCTGTTCATCAAGCGCGAGGCGGTGCAAGGCATCCACCTGGAACGTGCGTGCGGCCTCGGTCGGGAAGGGCGTGATCGGACTATGTTCGGGTAACTCAATCTCCCACCACGCGGCGGCGAACTCGCTGTCGAAGGGCGCGAGGCCCGTCATCATCTGATAGGTCTTCATCGCGCCCAGCAGGAATTCCGGATTGCGGATTTCGCGCCACATCGTTGCTTCGATAAGGGCGAGCATCCGGGGTTCGAGTATATTCTTCAGCGCGTGTTCATAGGCCAATTGCTGTGACTGTCGGATTTCCGGCAACGCCGTCGGACCGGCTACGGTCAGGATATTCGCCGACACCTCCGTCCGGGCCGTGGCGACGTCCTGCACCGCCGCCAGCGCGAGGTCGAGGTCGAGAGGCTCAACCGGTGCCTGCCGCGACGCGACATTCGCAAGCTGGCCCTTCAAGGCCGTCAGCAAGCGTTCCTGATCAGCAATGCCGCCAGAATAGCGCAGGTAGGAAAACAGGAACAACAGCCCGGCGAAAACCGCGACCAGCGACGCGCCCGCAAGCGTTCCGCGCCAGATCCAGCGCCGCCGTTCTTCGGCTTTTGGGTCAAACGTGCCAAGACCCGCTTCGCGGAACACCACATCGGTCATGAATTCGCGCAGAAAGAATGACCGCTTTTCGCCGTGGCTCCGGCTTTCGGGCGCGGGGGCTGCCAAACCGAACGCGCCGGAAATCTGGTCAAGCATCCTGTCAATGGGCGAGCCTTCTTGCGTCGCCGACGTCAAGTAGAAGCCGCGCAGCCACGGGCTTTCCTCATATTTGTTTTCGCCGAATACTGTTTCGGTCAGCAGCTTTAGCGGGGCGGTCAGCGCCTCGACCTGTGCCGGGAAACGGAAGACGAGCGCACGGTCAGACAGCCGGTCGGTCTGGCTTAGCCGCGCGGTCATGCGGTTCTCAAGCTGCTCCGTCAGCGCCTTGATTTCACCGTCGACCGTCATCCCATCGACCCGTGCGTCTGTTGGCAGAGTCGCGCCCCACACCTGTTCCCGCTCACGTGTTGAAAGGTCGTCAAAAAACTCCTCAAACCCCGGAACTAGGTCGGTTTTCGTGACCATCAGGTAAACCGGCAGGCGGATTTCCAACAGCTCTCGCAGTTCGGCCAGCCGTTTGCGGATTTCCCGGCCGTGCTCGCGTAACTCTTTCTCATCGCCGAGTAATTCCTGCAGTGAGATCGTCAGGATCACCCCGTTAAGCGCCCGCCGCCCCCGGTGCTTGCGCAACATTTGCAGAAACCCGCGCCACTCGGCCGCGTCAATCTCGGGATCGCTTTGCTGTTCGACATAGCGCCCGGCGGTATCGACGAGGATCGCGTTTTCGGTGAAGAACCAATCGCAGTTCCGCGTGCCGCCCATCCCTTTCAGATCGTCGGACAGGTCGATCGGGAAATGCAGCCCGGACTGGCGCAAGGCAGTGGTCTTGCCGGTTCCCGGCGGGCCGATGAAGATATACCACGGCATGTCGCGCAGAAACTTCCGCCCGCCAAGCTTGCTGCGTTTCATCTGTTCAAGGATGCCTTGGAACTTTTCGTTAACCTCGGCGACGTTCTCGTCGCCCGGCGCCGACGGTTCAGGCTCCGGCGCCTGCGCGAGTTCGGTGACGAACATCCGGTTCGCCCGCGCCGCCCGCAATTGCCGGACCAGCATCGACACCAGCCAAATCACAATGATTAGGCCAATGACAATCACGCGGGTCAATTCCGACGCCAGCGGCGCGACAGAGCCAAAGCTTATGATCGCGCCGAATTGCCAGATCAGCAGGCACAGCACGGTGACGCCAATCAGCGTCCAGAGGAACCGCGAGAACAGGAACCGAAACAGACCTTTGAGAATCTTCATGGCTCAGATCCTCTTTTCCAGCACGATTTCGACGCGCCGATTGCGGGCACGGCCTTCGCGCGTGCCGTTATCGGCGATGGGCCGGGTCGCGGCGCGGCCTTCGGAGGTGATGAGGTCGGCAGGAATGCCAAGCGACACGAGCAATCCGGCAATCGTCTCGGCCCGCGCCTCGGACAGTCCCTGGTTCGACGCGAAAGGGTTCGACCGCTGGACCGGGATGCTGTCGGTGTGGCCGATCACTTTGATCCCGCCGATCACGTCGATGTTTTCCTTGATAACCCCGGCGACTGAAGCCAGCAGCGACTGGTATTCGCTGTTCATCTCTGCCTTGGCAGAGCGGAAAACTTCGGGGTCCGTCGCCTGCATCACTATGATGGCAAACGATACGTCCTCTCGCCCGGTCAGTGCTCCGACGGTTTCCGGCGGGGCCGCCGCGGCGAAGAGGGGCAGTAGTTCCAGCACGACCGGATTGATTTCAATCACCGGGGCGGGCTCGGAATCGCGCACCGGGCGAAAGACCTCTGCCCGTTCATCGGGGGGCAGGAAATCAACCAGCGTGTAAAGCTGTTCGCCCTTGTTCGAAAGCTGCGTGCCAAGGCCAACGTAAAGCGCGATAATCAGCGCGGCCGCGCCCAGCCAAATCGTCCAAAGCGGGAGGGCAAAGCGCGAGGGCTCATCGCTCGCCTCGACGCCCTGCCAGTTGGGGGCGAGGGGGGCTTTATCCTCGTCCGGGTGGCGCAGAACGCGGGCGATAGAGCCTCGCAGCTGCGCGAGTGCACCTTCGCCTGACGCCCCCGCAATCCGGTGTTTGCCACGAAAACCTAGGGACAGGCAAACATAGGCGTGTTCCAACATCTCGGGGTCGCGTTCAGGGAAACGTAACAGGTCTTCGATGCGGTCAAAGAAGCGTTCGCCAGCGTCTACATCGCCATAAAGCGACACCACCAGCGGATGCCCCGGCCAGTCGCTATGTCCGCCCCAAGGGGTGTTAATTGCTATGTCATCCAGCAGCGCCGCGACGAACCACGCCGCCTGATCGGCGCGCGCCAGGGGCACGCCCTGTCCCACGGCGCTGTCCCGCGCGTGGATCAGGTTATCGAGCAATCCGGCCCGCAGCGTATCGGAATTTTCGGGCGCTTCCGCGCGCTCCAGTTCGGGTGCAAAGCTCATCAATGCAGCAAACGCCGCGATCAGCGGGTTGTCGTTGGTCCGCACCTGCCGGACCCGCCCCGTTCCGCCATCCACCCCCGCGCGAGCGTAGTTCTGGCCGCCCGCCTTCCGCTGGCTTTTCGAGGGGCGGATAACGGTGCGCCCCGCGTCATTGGATAGGCCGAATGGATCATCTTCGGTCATGGCTACCTGCTCACCGCATAGCAATCGATTTCGGGTTCGTGCGCCAGTTCGCCCGACACACCGATGACAAACCCCGGCGCGTCCATCAGCGACGGCCAGTGTTCCGATTTCCGGTCAAGCTCAAGACATAGGCGGTCGCCGTCATAGGGGATTTCGCGCGGCTGCGAATGAAGCGGGCGCAGCGCGATGCCCGGCAGGCGGGATTTCCAGAGCTTTTCAAACTCGTCTGCCGCGCCGACCGTCGCCTGATCGACGAAAATCTTGCGCATCATGTCTTCGGACATCTCGGACCCGACCCGCAGGACGATCCGCGCCGATTTCAGCAGTTCGGGATTATCAAGCCGCACCTTCCAAATGTTTTTGCTGTGCTTCGCGACCGGCATCGCGCGGGATTTCGGCTCTACATGGCGCAGCGACAGGATCAGCGACCGAAGCGTATCGGCCAGCGCCGAAAACGCCGGTTGCGGGTCGCTGTGGTCGTAGGCCGGAAATTCGCTCAGGCCCCGGTCGTTTGATCCATAGGTCGCCATCCGCCCGGCAAGGCCCGCCAATTCGCGGAAATATTCAGCCGGGTGAAACAGGTCGGTCGACAGCATATGCGCGATCCGTGGCCGCGCCGAATTTGCAAGTTCGAGGATCAGCAGGTTTTCGACCGACCGCCCCGCCCCGCCACGCACGATTTCGCCGTGCGCCTCGGAAATGCGGTCAAGGCCGGTCACGATTTCCTTGGAAAGATTGGCATACCACGGCACCGCTGCCGTCACCAAAGCTGGCGGCAGGAAGCCGTCGTCAAGCGCCACAGACCCGTCGGCCCGCAGCCCGTCGATCCGCGCCACGGGCAGAACCGCGTGGCCTGCGTGTTCTTCGCCCGGTAGCAGCAAAGTCGCGGCAAGGCGCGCAACCTCAACGTCTTCCGGGTCGGCACCCCCCCGCACCGCGTCGGGCACGTTGACGATACTGCCGCGATAGCGCCCACCACCCGACGCCGCGTGGGCCGGGTCAATCGACGCGGCCCCGGCGGTGTCCATCGGAATAGCGATGGCGACAAGCCCGGCCTCGGTCTTTGAGGTGACCGGAGCGGCCTCGGGCGCATCCATTTCGCCGGGGATAGAGAATGGCGTGCCGTCGGGAAAGATACCGTCGGCCGAAGCGATGGCAACGCGCCCCGCCTCAAGCGCCGAAGGGTCAAGCTCCAGACTGCGAAACCCGAAGTTCTGAAGCGGCGCAGCCTGCATTGCGCCCCGCATCAGGGCCTCAGTATAGCGGTCCTGCTGCTGGAAATGTTGGGTCCGCAGAAACAGCCCCTCGGACCATACAACCTTGTTTTTCCCTACCATTCTGCTGTTCAACCTCTATGCGGACTGCAAGGAAATGCCGCCGCCGCCGACGGTCACAACAATCCCGGCATCGCCACTGGCCGGGGCCGGGACCTTGGCGCGGAACACCTTGCCGCCCGGCTGGCGGAACCCGGCAATCACGCCGATAAACGCGGTTCCTTCTTCAACACCGACGATCTTTTGCGCGGATTGTCCGGCGGATAAGACCAGTTGGTCGGACTTGACCAGATCGCCGCCAAGCGCGCTGGCTGGATCTTGCAACGCAAAGAAATCGGCGTTGTCGAATGACCCTGCCCCGCGCAGCTGCACGATGGTCAGCGTCAGGGGTCTGTCGCTCCCGTCCGGGCCGGTGTTCATCCCGGCAGACCCGGTCGCGCTGATCGTAACGGCCCCCGGTCCAGATGGCCCAAGACACCCTCCAAGGGCTAGCATTGCGCCGCCCGACATCATCACTGTTCTGCGGTCTAGCATATCATCGTCTCCCTTTTTGTTCATATGCGTCACGAAATTCACTGCCGACTTCGCCGAGAAATCGGTTCTCTGCCGCCTCTGCAATTTCGGCGTAGCGGTCTTGGTAGAGCTTCCACAGCTTCGCGCTGCGCCCGCCCGACAGCAGCGATTCCAGCAGCCCGTCATCTTCCATCGCGCGTTCGATTTCAGCCGGGTCAAACCGGTCGATCATCCGCCTGAGCGATACTTGCAGCGCGGTCCACGTTCGTATCTGGTGGTCGGCCAGATCGGAAAACGCCGCCTCAATCGCGCGGTCGGGGTCAAGATACCCCTGCCCGCGTGCCTTGATCAGCGCGGCGACGGCGTCATCGGTGGTGACGAGCGATTTCAACGGATTGACGTCTTGCGCCCCGATCACGGTCTGGGCCACACGCACGTTCTGCTTTTCCTGTGCGCGTGTGCGTAGCATTAGCATCACGCCATCGACCAGCAGGCGAAAGCGTTTTCCCATCGCCTCCATCGCCTCGGGTGAGTTCAGATGGTCGGCCATGTCCGGCGACACGCGCAGACCACGCAGGAACGCATCGATCGCGTCGGACGGGGCGGCGGTAGGCGGCGGCGTCCGTTCGGGTTCGGGCGTGGGTTTCGTAGCCGGCTCCGGCGTCGGGCGCGATGGCGCGGGGTCGAGCGTGAATGGGTCGTCAAACAGCGGCGGCGGGGCCGCTTCCTCCTCGCTAAAATCAAACGAAGCGTCTTTCTTCAATTTCGGCCCTTCGAACGGGTCGGGCAGAGTGTCCGGACGCTCGGGCCGCTTCACCTCCTCGGATTTCACCGAAAAGAACCCGTCATCCTCAAAACCAACGGGTGATTTTTTCGCGGCAACGGCGGTCTTCGGCGTCGCCTCTGGCGCGGGCGCTGGCGTGGCATCAAGCAACTCAACCCGCATCACGAAATCACCCAGCCGTAGCCGCATTCCGTGTTCCAGAGCCGTGCCGTTTCCGGGGCCAAGTGGCGTGCTTCCCCCATCCACGAACAACCCGCCAGAGCTCGCGTCGACCACCTCGTAAACACCGTCCTGACCGCTGATGACGCAATGCCGCCGCGACACGTATTTGTCCGGGTCGTCGATCTGCCAGCCCGCGTCGTCGCCCCGGCCAATCGTCAGCTCTCCGCCCTCGAAGCGATAGCTGTTTCGCGCCTGCTTGGTCGGTGAAAATTCGAGGACGAGGTTGACCGTCATGCCGTTGCAACCCCCATCTGATCCGTCAGGGGCCGTGTGTTCAGCCGAGTGAAACAAAGGTCGTCTGCGTCTTTCGATTGATCCGGGGACAACCACAGCGTGCGACCAAGTTGCCCGTGGCCCAATCGCGCCTCCGGGACTTCACCGGCCTTCAGCACCAGCCGTAGATCGTACTCCGTTTGCAGGCCCACGGCGAACAGAACGGCATCGCGCAGCTGGTTCAGCGCGCGTCCATCGGTCACGAATTCCAGGAACCGGGACAGCGGGACGGGGCCGACCCGGATCTCAGCCCGGTCCTGCCGCGAAAAGACGCGGCTGCCGATCGTGGCCGACTGGCCGAGTTGCGCATACTGCCCGCCCAGCCGGGTTTGTAGGTTGCGCGGAATCTCAAGCCAATGGGCGATGAATTCGCGGACGGACACGGCGGCCCCGGCAACGTCTGACATGTAGCCAGTCAATCGCTCAACCCCGTGGGTTTCCGAAATCAACGACGTGCCATGCCTCAGCTTGTGGTCGCGGGTCGCGGCGCCTTCGGGCACCCCCGGCAACGCAATCCCGGCCAGCGCGCGGAACATCGCGCCGACGCGTCCGCCGGTGCCGTGTTCATGCTGAATCTCCATCCGCGCATCGGCCCAAGATCGCCAGTAAAGCGCGATCAACCGGTGCTGAAGCAGGTTGCAGAAGTTGAGGAACGCGCGGTCCGACGTCGCCCCCTCGGCATCGCCACGGAACCAGCGGTTCGACAGACGGTTGATGACCCAACGGGTGACATGCAGCGGCATCGGGCCTTCGGGGCCGAGCAGCCCCAGCGCATGCACGTCGAGCCGCACCTTCCCGGTTTCCGTTTCGATCCGCAACGCCTCGACATCGCCGGTCGCAAAACTCAGCCGCGCGCCCTGCCCCAGCCGCGCCGGTTCACGGTCCGGCCCGCCGCTGCGGCCAAAGCGCTGATCGCCAGATTCAAGCTGGCGCAGCAGTTCAAAGAACTCTGTCTGCGTGGCGCGGTCGCGCAGCAGCTCTAAATCAGGGCGCGATTGCCCGGTGTCATGGGCCATACCACCTCCTCCTGTTTCTGGGCGAGGCGCACTCGCGTGTGAACGAAGGAGTTGATGGCGGCGTGCCGCGCGAACAGTCGCGCAAGAAGGGCAGGCAATAGCAAGGTGCTGCCGCCCACAAAGATCGATTCATCAACCTCAAGCCCAATCTCGACGCCATGCCCAAAACAGATCGGCCCGGCGATGTTGAGCCGTTCCACCACGTTGTTTGACCGGATGCCGGTGATCGCACGGACATGACGGCCAAGCGTCGGGTCGCCGCGATCCGCATAAAGGTCCAGCACGGCGCGCAGTGGTTCGGCGTCTTTACCCTCCTCCGCCAGCGACAGAAAATTCAGGCTAAGCTGGGCAATCAGCCGCCATGCGAGGTCGTCCATGTACGCTTCTCCGCCGACCTGCACGGGGGCAGCGGCAGAGAGCGACGGGCGCGGACGGCGGAAGGCCGATAGCAGCGCGACACCGCCAACTGGATCGCCTGTCTCCAGCGTTAGTGTCGGCGTGTCCTCAAGCACGGGAATATCACGATTGGTGCAAAGCGCCCGGATGTCGAGCCGCTTTAACGCCCGCGCGTCCGAGGCATCAGGCATCCGCGACACCGTCACAAAGAAATCATCGCCGACGTAGCTGGTGCGCGTCTGGCCGCGGCGCACCTCGTCCTCTCCGGCCCGACGCGGACGGCGCGATGTCGCGTAGACATAGCCGCTGCCCCGGTTCTGTTCGGGCGAATAGATCGGCTGAACACGTGCTTCTTGCCCGACGGTGTCAGCGTCTTCGACACGGATCAGACGGTAGATTTCAAAATCCCTCGGCCTCGTCCGGTCGGCGTGAACCGCGTGTCGGGTGCGGCGGGGATCGAGTTCGACGAAGTTACACTCTTTCTCGAACAGATTGATCAGCGGCGTGACGAACAACTTCAGGTCGGGGTCGGAGACACTCGTCAGTTCCGGTTGGTCATTGCGCAGGGTTATGATGCACTCAAGCGCACCTTCACCGCAGGCCCGGACCGCGGGGTTGAGGCCGGTCAGCCGGGCGTAGTGGAACCGTTCCGGCATCATGAAATATTCGCGCAGCAGCCGGTAGCCTTCAAAGGCGGCGCGGGCGCGGGGCAGCAGTGCCTCGCTGCCGTCGATGCCGACCATTTGCGGGCGGCCAATGCTGCGGAATGGCGGCGCGGGCTTGCCATCCGCCGGGCGCACGAAGGCGTCGCAGGACCGCCCAATCAGCGCGTCGAACAAAGCCCCACCAAGCGCCTTGCCGCCCAGAAAGATATCAAGCCGATCAAGCGATAGCTCACTCAGCACCGCGCTTTGTTGCGCCTCAAGCGTAAAACGTAACGCTGCCGCTGCGTCGCGAATATCGTCATCGGCCAGCCCTGCTGATTTCAACTGGCCCGCGCCTTGCAGGTATTCGACATTCGTCAACTTCACGGGCCACAGGCCGACGTCCTGCGCGATGCTAAAGGTGGCGCGGGTCGATAGCCCGTCCGTCAGGCCCGAAATCAACCGCGTGCCCTTCCCCACAACATGCCCGTCCAGCATCGTTTCGACCTGTGGACCGGGCGCAAGTTGCGCCATCGTCACGGCGGGGCCGGGGCCGGTCAGATCGGGGTAAAGCGCGTCGAGCAGATCGCGGGCATAGCGGATGCTTTCGGAATCGACCTTGGCGCGGGTCCGCGCGGCGAGGTAGGCGACCCCTTCAAGCAGCCGCTCGACATAGGGGTCGGGGCAAGGCGTTGAATCAAGCGACAGGTTCCGCGCCACAGTCGGATTCAACGCCGCGAATTCCTCTGCCAGTTCTCGAATATGGGCGAGCTCTTCCTCGTAATATGACAGGAACGCCCGATCCATCAGTCGTCCTCGATCTCTGTCACCGCCTGCCCGTTGTCGAGGTCGATGGACGTCGCCAGTCGTAGGCGTTCTGGCACGGGGGACAGCATCAGAACCGCGTCAAGGGCGATCCGCATCCCGGTTTTCTTGTCCATCTCAACTTTCACCTTGATCGATTCCCGCTTCAGCCGCGGCTCATAAATCGCAAGGATGTCGCGCAGCTCTCGGGCCAGTCGGTCGCGGTCAAAATCGCTGCCGGTTTTGCCGGCGAAGGACGGCACGCCGAAATTCACCACGCTGCGGCGGACATGCGGAAAGCTTGCCAGCATTTCCTCTGGTGTCGTGTGGGTGACGCTTTCGTGATCCGTCATCATAAAGTCCGCCTCTAGCCGTTCGATGTTGAACAGCATCTCGATGTCGCGGCGCACCGCTTCGCGCAGCACGTCGGCGGTGACGACGATACCGCTCGCCTGAATCGCCCGCGCCCGGTCAAGCTGCGCGCTGAGATGGTGAAGCTCTTTTCTTGTGTCGTCCTTCAGCCCCTCCTCCTGCTCAATCGCACGGGGGCCGCCGGCCAGAACCTTGGCCAGCCGGTCTTCGCCAAGGTCTTTGCCCAGCTCTGCCAGCAAATAGTCGCTTTCCGCCGTCAGGCCCGCCAAATCATCGACGAGGCGGTCCCAAAGGCTTGGCTGAACCGCCTCTCGCCGGGATTGCAGGTCTTGTATTTCAGGCACTCGGTGCTCTCCGGAGTTGCGGCGGTGGGCGCAGCGTCATCGCGAATCAGCCGCCCGCAACGACGTCGTATTCCTGTTCGGACTCTTTGCCGCCGGAGCCGTCCGGTTCTTGAACGGTGTATTTGATGTTGATCTTCTCGCAGGCGATCGCGATGTCTTCGAGAAGCATCTGCTCGTCCTTATCCTCGCCATCATTGCTGTAGGAGTAGCGCGAGATCAGGCAATTGGTCATCGTGATGATGAGATATGGTAGCCGTTTATCGCCGGAGTCCTTGAGCGCGGTGAACACAGCCTCGTCTACCGTCCCGCCAGTCAGGCATTTCTTCGCAATATGTGGCGAGGATGAATCGTACCATTTTCGAAAGTGGAAATTCCCGATTTCGGCGCGGGCCTGGGTCAATCCGCTGCCGATCACAGCGCCACTTTTCTGGTCAACCGTCCAGTAGGCGCCGTGCACATCGATTTGCTCTTCAAAGTCAGCCTTTTTGGACTCACCCGGAATATCGGTCAGTTCTAGCAATCCATTCACACCCATTCTAACACTCCTTTAATGTCGAATTAAATTGGCTTGGCCTCCTCAGCTGCTTTTCACCGATGGAAGCTCGGAAACCAGCCTCAGGCTCGCGTTAATCCCTTCAAGCTGGTAGTGCGGCCGCAGATAGAAGCGGGCGTTGTAGTAGCCGGGGCGCCCCTCGACGCTGTCGACCTCGACCTCGGCCATCGCCAGCGGACGCTTGGCCTTGGCCTTGTCATCCGCCATTGCCGGGTTCGCCAGCACGTAGCGGTTGATCCACTCCGACAGCCAAACCTGCATGTCCGAGCGTTCCTTGAACGTGCCCACCTTGTCGCGCGCGATGGCCTTCAGGTAGTGGGCAAAGCGGCAGACCGGCAGCAGATAGGGCAGGTTTGCCGATAGCCGTTCATTCGCCTGCGCGTCCGGGTCAACCAAACGGCCCGCGCGCGCTTCGTCATCCTGCAACGAATGGGCGCCGATAAACGCCGCGACATCCGTGTTCTTCCTGTGCAGGATCGGCATCATGCCAAGCTTCGCAAGCTCCGCCTCGCGCCGGTCGTCGATGGCGATTTCGGTCGGGCATTTCATCGCCACGGTCCCGTCATCGGTCGGGAAGGTGTGCACAGGCAGGTTCATCACCGTGCCGCCGGATTCGACGCCGCGGATTTGCGTGCCCCACCCGAACAGCTTGTGGCTGCGGTTGATGTTCACACCCATCGCGAAGGCCGCGTTCATCCAAGTGTATTTCTCGTGATCGCCTGCGACGACCTCCTCAAAGTCAAACCCTTTGACCGGTGTCGTATCCTTGCCGTAGGGCAAACGCGCCAACACACGCGGCATGGTCAGGCCGATATACCGCGCGTCCTCGCTTTCGCGCAGGCTTTGCCAAGAGGCGTAATCGGGTGACGATACGATCTGCTCAAGGTCTTGCGGGTTGGGCAGTTCCTGCCAGCTTTCCATGCGGAATAACTGCGGGGCCGCCGCCGCAATGAACGGCGCGTGGGCCGAGGCACAGATGCCCGAGAGGTTCTTCAGCAGGCTGACATCACGCGGATGGTGCGAGAATTCATACGCCCCGACCAGCGCGCCGAACGGCTCGCCCCCGAACATCGAATACTCATCCGTGTAGACCTTCTTGAACGCCGGGGACTGATCCCACATCTGGCCTTCAAAATCCTCAAGCTGATCGGCGAGTTCATCTTTCGTGATATTGAGAACCCGGATTTTCAGCCGCTTGTCAGTCTCGGTGTTGTTGACGAGGTAGTGCAACCCGCGCCACGTCCCCTCCATCGCGCGGACCTCGGGCGCGTGCATGATCTCGTTCATCTGATCGCTCAGCATACTGTCGATGCCTGCGATCAGCGATTTGATCGACTTCACGGCATTGCCGGAAATCGCGGCGGTTCCCGCCTTTTCCTTCGCGGCAAGCGCGAGGTTCTGGACCAGCCCTTGCAACTTGTCGCTTTCGGATTCCTTGACGCGGAAATCCTTTTCCAGCAGTTCGCTGAATTCCCCTAAATCGAGGGCTTCAGCTTCGGCGCCTGCGGCTTCTTTTGCTTCTTCTTTCGCCATGATCAGCCCTCCCCTTCAGAAGACGCTTCGGCGGCGGCCTCAGCGGCCTGTGCCAGCAGCGGTTCGTTCGACAAAAGCTGGGCGATGCGTTTTTCCGCATCCACCTTGCCGTCCATGTAGCTCAGCAGTTCTTCAAGCTGACCGCGCATCCGCAGCAATTCAGCCAGCGCCGGAACCTGCATCGCTATCTTGTCGGGGGCGAAATCGCCCATGTTCTGGAAAGACAAATCGACGAACATCTCTTCGTCGGCATCGTCGCCCTCCTTGCCGGGCAGCTTGTTACCCACGCGCGCCTTCACGCGGGGGGACAGCGCCTCCATGAATTTCGGGAAACGACCAGCATCGGTTTCGACGAAGTTGCGTTCGCCGACCGGTTTCTGCGCCTCACGCGTCTCGGATGCGCCGGCAAGATCGGCCATGACGCCCATCACGAACGGAAGCTCGATCGTGGTCGGACTGCCGTAATGTTCGACATCATAGGCGATTTGCACCCTTGGGGCGCGGTTCCGCTCGATCACCTTCTGCTTGCTTTCAGCCATCAATTATCCCTCTCTTGCTGGTCCTATTTTGTTTTTTCGGCGGCAACGCCTGCGGCGCTGTTGAACTCTTTCATTCCGCTTGGGGCGATTTCTTCCATCAGCTCCATGAAATCCATCGGCACCATGCGCCGGATACGCTTGGCAAGGTGCGGGATTGGGCTGGATGGTTCGGTGCGTTCGTAGAATTCGATAATCAAGTCGAGGTGACGCATCACGTCGTCGCGGCTGGCAATCGCGCCGACCGGGGCGGGCGTGCCGTTGATCGCCGCAGGCTCAGCCGCTTTGGCGGGAGTCGTGGGGGTGTCGTCCGTCATATCGCCACCTTCCGTTTTTTGCGTCTTGGCCGCATCTTTCGCGGGGGCGTCCGCCGTCGCGTTCAGCGTGGCAGCCACGCGTTCAAGGAAGCGGCTCAGCTCCCCAAGGCTCACGCCTGCGCCGTCGCCGCCGATTTTGCCGCTCATCGTGCCTTCCAGCGTGGCGAGCGCGGTGACGGACTGCGCGACGGCCTCTTTCAACGCCGCCATCTCGGCTTCCTGTTCGGCGGTATAGGCCCGGCAGGCGGCACCGACACGGCTGCGCAGCGCGTCTTGCGCCTCTGCGATCTTCGCCTGTTCCTCCTGACCCAAGCCCGACGCGCTTTCGCGCAAAACCTGATCGGCATTCAGCAAGCCCCGTGCCAAATCGCGGCCCGTCACCGGTCCCAGCCCGCGAATGGTAAAGACCGGGTTGATCTGAAGATCACCCAGCAGGCCGTTTTCGTCGTTCTGTAGTTGTAGAACCGCGTTGATCCGGCGCACCGCCGCATCGCGTGGGTTATCCCGCTCTCGAAGTCCGGGATGCACGGTGTCCCAAAATTCGTCGATTACGCCCGAAAGCATCCCCAGCCCGGCGGCCAGACCCCCGAACCCGTCAAGGTTGTAAAGCGCCCTAACGACGATAACGAGAAGACGCAGGTCCTGGCCATCCTTAGCCAGGTCCCGAGATTTCTCAATGACCTCTTCCCAATCAACGATTGCTGCCGCATCCGGGTCTGCACTGTCCGCGCCCGAGCGGTTCGCTATTGCCGCGGGCTCTAATTGCCGTTCTAACGCGTGAAAGCGCGCATCGTTTCGTAGTTCGACCCCGGAGGGGTTTGAATTGTCGGCCGGGACGAGGAATATTTCCAATTCCTCGGACACTTTTTTGTCCCCACTAGACCTTACGTAACGTTAAGGACTGTTTCACACTTTTTACGATTCGTCCAATTTTTCGCTGCACTTAGGGCTGTGCATCAATGATGCGAGTCGCGACGCCAAGCACCTCGGTTTCGGGATCATTCATAACGTCGCTCAGGGCCGCCGCGACGGAGCCTGCACTTTCGACCGCAGGGCGGCGCGTATTGAACAGGCTGTCGCGGGTCAGGATCGCAACGATTTCGCTTTTTCCAAAGTCACCATCCGTGATCCGAAATGCGCGGAGCGTGTTGTCGGCAATGAACTCCTCGACCGAGTGCAAAACCCGGATCTGGCGAATGCCGCCGCGCACCTCGCCAAGTGCGCCGACATTGTGGCTCGTTTGGTTGAGGTTGGGCAGAATGTGATAAACTTCGCCATCCGTATCGACGATCAAAACCCAAAGCGATGCGTCCTCAATCCCGACGGGCACCTGAATTTCGGCAAGGGGATTTTCGCCAATGGTATAGACGCCGGACAGGTTCGCCTCTCCGGTTTCGCCCTTACCAAGCCAGATTGAGACGTTGGTGGATGGCCGCGCCGACACCGCATCGCGGATGGCGCAGATGTGGTCGTTCATCACGGTGGTTTCCAGTCGCAAGGTGCGGTCGCCGATCAACGGTTTCAGGACGGCCTCGATTCCGTCGGTATCGCTCGGCTCGGCGATGTTGCCGGTGATCGTGATGGTGTCGGTCAGGCCGTAAACGGCGGCGGGGCCGTCTGCGGTTTCAAGCGGCCCGCAACTGGCCGCGCCGTCAAGGTCGGGTTGAATGTCGGACGCAGACAGGCGCAGCGGCCCGGCGGCAAGGTCGACCGTCGCCTGAAAACCGGCCTCCGCCGCCCAATCGGACAGCGTGGTAGCGATCTGGTCCCGCGAGGGTGCATCCGGCGCGACGCCGCTGATGGCAAGGCGCATGTCGCTCGCCTCCGCTTCCCACCGCAACAGAGGGCGAAGCTGCGCGAACATCTCGGAAAGCCGCGTCGGCCATGCCGGATCGGGCAGCCCATCCGCCAATTTCGCAGCATCTTCAGGCGGTTGAACGCCGGTCACGTCGGCAAACGAAGCCCGCAACCGCGCAGCGGTGTCCGTGTCGGGCGCGTTGAACTCCAGCCGCGACACGCCTTCGGGATCATGCGCCGCGACTAGCCTGTAGGGGCTGGCGACCTCGAGCGGCGGAACGAAGAACCGATCAAGCGCTCCGCTGAAATAGGCACCCCCTCCGCCGACCATCAGCAGCAGAACCAGCGGCACCAGCCAGCGGGTCTTGCGACGGGTTTTCTGCTTTGCGGGTCGTTTGTCCCGTTCCGGTCGGTTCAAACGTTCATCCAACCACGATTGCACAGCCTTCGCGTCACGTGGACGCGCCGTAAGCTCTGGCGCGGTCAGCCAATCGATCAGTTCTTTCAACGGCTCCGGCACGCCTTCGGTATCCAGCGCGGCCTGCTTTCGGCGGATGATCTCACCCGGGGTGGCACCGCCAAACGGCACCTCTCCGCGCCACGCGGCCAGCAGCGACGCGCCGAGGCCGTATAGGTCGGATCGCGGCTCCGCCCGCCCCTCAAGCTGCTCTGGCGCGGCGTATTCATACTTTCCGGCGAAGTCATTGCCGACGATGGTGCGTGCGCCCGCCGCCGTGTCCTTGGCGATGCCAAAATCGATAATCACCGTCTTATCCGGGGCGCCATCTCGCAGGATCATGTTGTCAGGCGACAGGTCGCGGTGCACGATCCCGTGCGCATGAGTCGTCGCCAGCCCCTGCACCACTCGATGCGCGACGATCAACAGTTCGCGCACATCCATCCGTCGCGCCAGCATCAGATCGTTCAGCGACTCCCCGTCGATATAGTCCATGACCAGAACGACGTGGCCTTCATCCGTTCGCGTGCAGTCGGAATAGCGCACCACCGCATCGTTCACGATGTTGCGCATTTCCTCTTCGCGCTTCATCAACTCGATGTAGTCGGCATTGCCCGAATAACTGGCGTTCAGCGCCTTGATCGCCACCACCCGCCCGGTGATATCGTTGCGCGCGCGATAGACTTCCCCGGTGCCGCCACGTCCCAGCACCCCTTCGATATGATAGGTGTTGTTGAGGACCTGGCCGCGCGTGAAAATGTCGGATGGCAAGGCGTCGATCATCCACGGCACTCCGCAAAGCCGAACCAACCCTGACGCGAAAAAAGTCGCGTTAACGGCGGATTCCGATTAGGCTTACCTTACGGAAGTTTTTTGGAGCATTACAACAAGGAACATCGCACACCCCCAATTCATGTGAACGAGAGGAGCCCGCAATGGCCCAACGCGGATCACAGGAAACCGTGAAGCGGAAAGAGCTGGTAGGCAAACTCAATCCCCTTTGCCTGAAGGCGTTTTCCGCCGCCGCACAAGCGGCCAAGACGCGCGGCAACCCGTATGTTGAACTTGTGCATTTCGTCGCGGAGCTTAGCCGTGCGGAACGATCGGATTTCGACATCTTGCTGCGATGTGCCGATGTGGACGCGGATCGGCTTGAGGCGGACATCACTCGCGCGATCGACGACCTTCCGCATGGCGCGAGTTCGGTTGAGGAGTTCTCAGACCACATCTTTCGCGGGATTCAGGAAGGATGGAATCTCGGCTCTCTCGAATTTGGCGATGAAGCTGTGCGGTCGGCCTATGTCCTGCTTGGCGCGCTGCAAACTTCGGTGCTTGAGGCGCTGTTCTTCAAGATCAGTCTTGAGTTTGACAAGATTGATGTCGCTTCGATGCTTGGCCAGCTTGATGAGCTTTTGGTCGAGTCTCTCGAAGGGTCGGCTGATACCGAACCAAAGACGAAACCCAAACCCGGTGGGCAATCCGCGCTCGATCAATACGCGACCAACCTGACGGAGCGTGCGAAAGCGGGACAGATCGACCCGGTGGTGGGCCGCGACATGGAAATCCGCCAGATCGTCGATATCCTGATGCGGCGGCGGCAAAACAACCCGATCCTGACCGGTGAGGCCGGCGTCGGCAAAACCGCCGTCGTCGAAGGCTTCGCCCAACGGCTGGCCAAGGGCGACGTGCCGCCACAGCTTCGGGCGGTCGAACTTCATATGCTTGACGTCGGGTTGATGCAGGCGGGGGCATCGGTGAAGGGCGAGTTTGAAAAGCGCCTGAAAACCGTGATTGAAGAGGTCCAATCCTCAGACGTGCCGATCATCCTGTTCATTGATGAGGCGCATACGCTGATCGGCGCGGGCGGTGCCGCGGGAACAGGCGACGCCGCGAACCTGCTGAAACCCGCGCTTGCCCGGGGCGAGCTGCGCACCGTCGCCGCGACCACATGGGCCGAATACAAGGAACATATCGAAAAAGACCCGGCCCTGACCCGCCGCTTTCAGGTCGTGAAAATCGAAGAACCGTCCGAGGAGGGCGCCGTCCGCATGTGCCGGGGCGTCGCGGGGGTTCTTGAAAAGCATCACAAGGTCGAAATTCTGGATGAGGCGATTGAGGCGTCCGTCGCGCTGTCGCATCGCTACATCCCCTCGCGCCAATTGCCAGACAAGGCGATCAGCCTGCTCGACACGGCGTGCGCCCGTGTCGCCGTGTCCCAGCACGCCACCCCGGCCGAGGTCGAGGATACCGAGCGCCGCCTTGCCGCGCTTGAGATCGAACAGGGCATCGCGGAACGCGAGGCCGCCATCGGCATCGACACAACCGAACGGATGGTAGGCATCGACGCCGCATTGGCCGAAGCGAACGCCGACCTCGACGCCGCCCGCCTTCGCTGGGACGCAGAGAAAGAGTTGGTCGAAGATATCCTAGACCTGCGCGCCCAACTCCGCGACGCGGGGCAACCGCTGGACGACACTGGCGATGTCGGGGAAACCCCGCCGGAGGACGCTCCGGCAGAGGACGACGCCCCCAACGAACCCCAGCCGCTATCGCCTGAGGATCGCGCCAAGACCCTCACCCGACTGCAGGAACGCATGGCGGAGCTTGCGACGGCACAAGGTGAAACGCCCCTGATCTTGCCCTCGGTTGATCGCAACGCGGTCGCGTCGGTCGTGCAGGATTGGACCGGCATCCCCGCTGGGCGAATGCTTGCCAGCCAAACCGAACGCGCCCTGACGCTCGCCTCGATCCTTGGCGAACGCGTTGTGGGCCAAGATCACGCGATGGAGATGATCGCGAACCGCATCCAGACGTCCTTCGCCGGGCTGGGTGCGCCCGAAAAACCTGCGGGCGTCTTCCTGCTGTGCGGCCCCTCCGGCGTCGGCAAGACCGAAACCGCGCTGGCCCTCGCCGAAACGCTTTACGGCGGTGAGCAGAACCTCATCTCCATCAACATGAGCGAGTTTCAGGAGGCGCATACGGTCTCCACCCTCAAAGGCGCACCCCCCGGCTATGTCGGATACGGCAAGGGCGGCATCCTGACCGAAGCCGTGCGCCGCCGCCCCTACTCCGTCGTTCTGCTGGACGAGGTCGAAAAGGCCCACCCCGACGTGCACGAGATTTTCTTCCAGGTGTTCGACAAAGGCATGATGGATGACAGCGAAGGCCGCCGCATAGACTTCAAGAACACGCTGATCCTGCTGACCTCCAACGTCGGATCGGACGAGATAATGGCCCTGACCGAAGATGGCAAGACCCGCGCCGATCAGGATGAACTGACCGCCGGCCTGCGCGCGCCGCTTCTTCAGGTTTTCCCGCCCGCGCTGCTGGGGCGGCTGGTCACGATCCCCTACTACCCGCTGTCCGACGCGATGATCGAAGCCATTGCCGGGCACAAGCTAAGCTCTATCGCGCGGCGACTGGAGGAAGGCCACGGCGCGGAAATGGTCATCGGCAAGGGCACGATGGACGTGATCAAGGCCCGCTGCACCGAGATCGAAAGCGGCGGCCGCATGATCGACGCGATACTGACCAACACGCTGTTGCCGGAACTTAGCCGCCAAGTCCTGAACCGCCAGCTTGAGGGCCGAGAGGTAAATAAAGTGACCGTGACCGGCGATGATGCCGGTTTCAGCTACAAGATTGAATAGGCGGGAATTTTTCAAGTCGATTTGAGTGCGGGACGCCCTATGCAGATCTACAACCAGACGCGATATGTCAGCGAATTCACCCAAGGGATGGACCCGGCGGGCCGTGAATTCCTGTCGCTCGTCGTGAAGGGCACGTTCGATTTTCCTGACACCCCGCAAGACCGCCCCCGCGCTTGCAAGGAACAGCGCCCGCCTGTCATGGCGGATGAATTCACCGGGGAGCCGGGGTTTTCCGCGACCCTCTGGGAAACCGATTTCGCCTTTCGCAAACACCGCTGCGACGTGATCCTGCAAGGGGCGGCCCACGCACCCGGCGGCAAACCGGCAGAGAAGGTGCGTGTCGGGCTGAAGGTGGGCGGCTGGTCAAAAACCATCGACGTTCTGGGCCATCGGGAATGGCGCAATGTCGGCCCAAAGGCGGTCGCGACCCGACCGCAACAATTCGTCCGCCAACCATTCAGTTACGACACCGCGTTTGGCGGGCCAGACCGGCTCGACCCCGACAACGACAAGCCCGATGTCTATCGCCCGAACCCGGTCGGCAGGGGCTGGTCCGACGGGCGTAACCCGGACCGGCTGCCGGGGTTGCCGCTGCCCAATACGCAGATGCCCGATGAAGACGTCCGCTCGCCCTATGGCACCTATCGCCCGGCTGCATTCGGTCCGATCGGGCGCGGCTGGCCGCAGCGGCTGAAATACGGCGGCACCTACGATCAGAACTGGATCGACAATATCTTTCCGTTCCTGCCGCCGGATTTCGACGAACGCTATTACCAGTCCGCCCCCGAAGATCAGCAGATCGACCCGCCCGCCACCGGGGCCGAGGTCGTGATCGTCAACCTGAGCCACAATGGGCGCGAGGCCTTCCGCCTGCCCGAAACCAATCTGCCAATCACCGTCTTTCGTCGCCGCGACATCGTGTTTGAAAAGACTGTCCGCCCCGATACCCTGACCTTCGACACCGAGGCGCGGGTCTTTTCAATGGTCTGGCGCATCGACGTGCCGATCCTTCGCATCATTACCGAATTTACCGAGGCATGGATCGGCGCCCCAACCCGCGCGATGGAACGGGCGCGAGCCACCGGCAAGACCTACATCCGCCGACCCGCATTGCAGGAGTCCGCATGACTGGCACCCTCAGCATACGGGCGGCGGGGATGGTCACGGCTGTCGGGCTTGACGCCGCATCGTCTTGCGCGGCGATGCGCGGGCGGCTCGACGGGTTTCAGGAAACCCGGTTTCTGGGCAGCGGCGGCGACTGGCAAGTGGGCGCACCCGTGCCCCTGCCCCGAAACTGGATCGGCGTGAAACGCCTTGCCCACCTCGCCGCCGGTGCGCTGCACGACATCTACCGGAAAGTGCCCGAAGCCCGTGGCGACGCCGCCCTGATCCTCTGCGTCGCCGAACCAGACCGTCCCGGCAACCTGACCGGGGACGGCGACGGACTGGCCAAGCTTATCCTCAAAATCCTCGACTTGCCGCAGCATACCAATGTCCGGGTGATCGCCCATGGTCGCCCCTCCGGCCTCGTCGCGCTGGATCAGGCGCGGCGGATGTTATCGCGCGGTGACGCCGAGCGCGTTCTGATCCTTGGCGTCGATAGCTACCTGACGACGCTCACCATCGCGCATTACCTCGCCGAACAACGGCTGCTGACCCCCGACAACGCCAACGGCTTCATCCCGTCAGAGGCCGCAGCCGCCGTGCTGGTCGAACGCGGCGACGAAGGCCCGCTGGTCCTGACCGGCCTCGGCCTGTCCCGCGAAGAGGCGTCGATCTACAACGGCCGGGGCGAAGACGGCACCCACCTTCCCCTGCGCGGCGACGGCATGACCGCCGCCTATCGAACCGCACTGGACGAAGCGGGCGTCGACCTCGCCACCATCGACTACCGCATCTCCGACCTGATCGGAGAGCAGTATTTCTTCAGGCAAACCGCGCTCGCCGCCCTCCGGCTTGAGCGTGGCCGCAGCGAGTTCCAGGACCTGTGGAGCCCGGGTGAGAACGTCGGCAATATCGGTGCCGCCGTCGTCCCCGCCATGATCGGCATGGCCCTGACCGCCGCCGAGAAAACCTACTCTGGCGGCTCCCCGCTCCTTGTCGAAGCATCGGGCGACGACGGCGCCTGCGGCGCGGCAGTCTTCCACGAAAGGGCGGCGTGATGGGGGGCGTGTTTGCCAACGGGCTGGAGATCTCCGGCAAAGCCGTCAGCGCCAAGACGATCGCTGCATTCCCCGACGTCTGCATGACACCGCCAGAGAACCCCGCAACACCGCCAGGCGTCCCGGTGCCCTATCCGAATTTCGCGATGGCGGGGGACACCGAGAAAGGGACAAGCACGGTCTTCATCAAGGGGAAGACGGTAAACCTGAAGAACAAGTCGGATATGTCGAAGACGTCAGGTGACGAGGCCGGGTGCGCGGCGAAGAAGGGGGTCGTCACCTCGAAGAACATGGGCAAGTCCTACTTCAACTCATGGTCGAACGATGTGAAGTTTGATGGTGAGCCGGTTGTGCGCATGTCGGACGTGACGACGAACAACCATGCCTCACCGGTGGGGAACGTGTGCCCGTGGCCTCACATGGCAAAAGTCCAGGCTGTATGGGACGATTGTGAAACCATTTTTGTCGATCTGAAAGTCCACAAGCACGGCAACAGCCCATGCGACAGTGCGACCGAAGAATCTGACCACATCATGCAAAATGCTTACTTTACTACAGGTAAGCGCATCAAAAGACTCTCCGCATCAACGGGACTACCGAAGGTTGTGCCTGGTTCCCGGAACCATTACCGCCGAGGTTGGGGTAAGAGCGACAAGAGACCGGGGTATACCTGCGGAGACGCTCCTGCGATGTGTCTCGAAAAACAAACTGGTAACGGCACCGCGCACGATCTGAAAACAACGAAGCAAAAAGGACAGGCAGCGGCCAACCGCGCGGCTGGAGCCAAAACCATTCCGTTCAGTCAAGCCAAAGAAGAATCCATGGATGCGATGGTTGCGAGCGGCGATGTGGACAAGCCGTCGGATGCGTATGATTGTCTAGAAGCCTTGATCCAGGCATATTTCGAGGAGGCGGCAAGCTGCGGACCTGCGGCGTTGAACAAAAAGAAATGCCGGGTGCCCGGTGTAGTTCCCAAGGCGATATTGGATAAAACATGATAAACGCTTGCATCGGGTTGGAATTTCGTAATGGAAGTGACCTTTATGTACTCACAAACCACGAGGATGGAGAGTATACCGAGTCGCGGATCTTCTCCTACAATGTTGAGACTGGGGATATCTCTCCGTACTTTATATTTGAAAACTGGATAAAAAGGTTTCGTATTCTCGGGGACAAGAAAGTCTATGCGTCCCAATGGGACGACGCACTCTACATGACAAGCGAGACGGAGGATGAAGAGCATCACTTCACGATCAAGTGTATTACGGCATTCGATATCCTTGATTCCGGTGACGTTGTGTTGGTCGGGCTAGACGGAAAGGCGGCGCGTCTGACCAAGGAAGGTAAGCCGAGCACCATACAAACCGGGCTGACGGGGGATATCCTGAACTGCAAGGCAGTTGGTTCAGAAGTCTACTTTTGCGGTGCGAAGGGACTATTCGGAAAAATCCAAGATTTGAAGAAAGCGACCAAAATCGAACTCGGCACTAATCGCTTTCTGACTGCTCTTGAAACCAATTCGGATATGTCGAAATTGCTGGTCAGCGGTCGCGGTATTCTTCTCGAGATCGAAGACGGCGAGTTAAAGGAAATCGCGAGGGATATCGACTTCTACGAAAGCACCGAAATCGAAGGGGTTTGGTATGTCACAGCAGGCACTGACGGGCTGTTTCGCGTGGTGCGTGACGAGTTGGAGCGCGTCTCGGCCATTCCCGGATACTGTATTGCAAAGACAGATGGTGCCATAGCAATCGGTGGTTTGGACGCCTTCACGATCCTTCGTGATGGCGTAGAAACGACTATCAAACTGGATCGAAATGTTCTTGAGAAAATCCACGTTTACTGACTGGTTTCGCCCAAATACCCCCTGACCTTCTCCAGATCCAACTCCACCACCTTCAACCCCTCCGCCCCCGGCTGGAGCATCCTGAGAACAAACAGCTCCCCGGCTTCAGGATATTCCGCATACCTCTCCTCGGCGATCTCCAGACCCTCGGCACCGGCCACGCGCAGGCCGTCGAGGTGCGCCTCAAGCCGTTCCACCACGCGGGCGATGCGGGTTTCGTCCATCTCCTCGTTCTCGTCGGGGTAGAGCAGCGCGCGGTCGTAGATCGTCCAGAGGAACGCCGCCTGTTCCGCGTGCTGGCGAACGATGTCCTTCAGCACCGGAACCGTCATCAGTTCAGGTTCACCGACCCGCCGCGGATGCGGTTGGCGGCCGAGGCGTGGCTGACCAGGTAGGTGCCGCGGATGGTGATGTGGCCATCCTTCTCCATGATGATCGACGCCTTTCCGACGCGCAGTTCGATGCGCTCCTGCCCGGTGACGGACACGCGTTCGCCGTCGCGGATGACATGGGGGGTGTCGTCCTTGGTTTCGGGTTCGACGATGCGGCCGATAATCAGCGGGCGTTCAAGGTCGCCATCCTCGAACAGCAGCGCGACCTCGGCCCCGGCATCATCGCTGCCCAGCGGGACGAGGCTGCGCGCGGCGATTGCGTGATCCTTTGGATTGCCGGCGAAAACAACCAGTGGGCGGCTGTCTTCCAGCCCCAGCATGACGCCGATGACAACGCCGTCGATCCGCTCTTTCGTTTCCATGTTGTCGCCCGGATTACCTGTGTAAAGTATTCCACACTCTCGCAGATTCTCCAAACGCCGCGCTAAAGCGCCGCTGGGCAGACAAAGCCAAGCAGGAGCGCGCGGCGCGACAGCGGATTGGCGGGTCCGTCAAAGACGACCTCAACGAAAACCCGGCCGCCGCTGGCGCGCAGATCGACCAGAAAGCGCCGCCCGCCATCTCGCGCGCGAAGACGCACACCGTCAAATAGCCGGATCATGCCCCACGCGCCGGGTTCGGCCAGGGTCGCGGAGTCCGCACCCGCGCTGAGTGAGACCGAGATACCCAGATGCGGCGCGGCCCCCGGCCAGATCAGATCGGCAGGCTCCGCCGTGGCGCTAAGCGCGACTTCGGTGCCCCCGATGTTCATAAACGCCTGCCCACGTTCTGCGAGCGTTGCGACACGCATCCGTTGGCTTAAGGCGTCCGAGCCGCCGAAATACGCCTCCGATATCGCCATCGCGCGCTGGAAAAACACGGCGGATTCTGGCGACAGGCCGGAGAACCGCGCTTCGGGCCGCCAGCGCCATTCTTCGCCTTCGCGGTCGATCAGCGGCTCTAGCTGCGTGCGGAAAAAGCGGGGGAGTCGACCGTCAGCGCCGAACAGGTCCGTGAAACCTGCGATATCGCTATCGGGGCCACCAGCAACAAAGGGAAACTGCCCCTCGGTGATCGCACGGCATTCCGGGAAAATGCCCCGTTGCCACAGCCGGGTCAGCGGGTTGGAAATCGAATCCGCATGAACGGCGGCGGATTGCGCCAACACATCCTCGACGATCTGCACGACGACCGTCGGTGCTTGGCGCAGGGCGGCGACGGATTGCCCCCGTTCTTGCACGTTCATCAACTGCTGCATCCGGGTGTCGTTCCGCTGATCCATCGCCCCCAGGGCAACGTTCAGCGCCCCGAACAGCTTGGCGATGTCGCGCATTTGGCCCTGTTCGACATACTGGATCATTGGGCCGAAACTTGTCGCGAGCGAAATCTGCTGCGGGTGGCTGCGAAGACGGTCGGCTCCGCCGACCTGCTGCCACACCTCCTTCAGCAGCGCTGGAAGCGGTGAATCACGCTGCGACAGACGGCCTGATATCAGAACCGCCGTATCGTTGTCGGTGAACGGATGGACGCGCAGATCGGCAAGCAGCGCCTTCCACTCCGCAACCGTTTGGCGGTGGAGTTGTTCGAGCACAAGGTCAGGCGCGTTGTTGACCTGAGCGGGGGGTTCGGGGAACAGACGCGCGGCTTCCTCCCGCGCTTTTTGCACGGCGAGGCCCGCGCCGGTTGTGCGGGCGTGGTTCCAGCCTGCGGTGGTGTAAAGGCCCGCAATCGGGGCGGTCAGGGGTTGGCCCGAGCGGCGTTGGAAGATCTGGTCGAGGTCGGGCGCGACGCGATCGCCCCGCCACGGGCCAAGCGCACGCACGGCGTCTGATCGGGTCAGCTCCAGAAATGCGCGCTCCGGTTCGCTGGCCTCAGCAGAAAATTCCAGCGCCTGGGTCATCAGCAACGGGTCCGGTTGTTGCAGATTGGCCTGCGCCCCCGAAAGCGCTGAGACATGCCGCGCAAGGCCTGCGAATTCGGGCAAGCTCTCCTCCCGCGCCTCAAGCCAGCCTGCCAGAAAACTGGGCGTCCAACCCGATTGCCCGGTCAGAATTGCCCATGTCCTGAGGGTGCCGTAAAGCCGCAACCCGTCGCCTTCCTGCGCGATTGCGTCGTCCACCGCGCGGGCGATGGCGGCGGGCACGGTCCGGTCCGCAGCGTCACCATAGGCCGCCGCCGCTCGTGCGCCCGCGTCGTAGCGCAGCACGCCCGAAACACCGGGAAGCGGTGATTTCTCCGCCGCGCGGATGGCACGTTCGGCGCTGCTTGCGACCCGGTCGAGCGTCGCAGAAAGATCGGCGGGTTGAAGCGCTGGCGTCACGTGGCTGATCGCCGCCTCTGTATCGAAACTTGCCAACAATTTCGCGTGGTAGCGATAGTCGAGAAAGATGGCATACCCGCCGAGCGCCGCACAAAACCCGACGACCGCCAGTGCTGCAAACAACGGCCATCGGCTGCGCGTTCGGCGCAGCGTTGGGCTGTCCGCTTCCAAACGCTCCAGCAGCATCGTTAGAAACTGCGCCAGATCGCGGAATTCAGGGCCGGAGGACTCTGCCGTGTCGCGAAATCCGCGAAGCCGTGCGACGTTCATCTCTCGCCCGTCAAACAGCATCGGATGCGCGCCGGAAGACCACGTTTTCAAATTAATCCGCCGATTCCGCCGCGCCGCCTGGTCAATGACGACGGCCAGCGCGTATCGGGCGGGGGGGATAGTGCTGGAGAGCGCTCCGTCCCGCACTGCACGTTCCGCGAAGGTCGCCAATAGCTCCGCCGCGTCGGCCAATAGCGCCTTTTCGTCCGGACGGCGGGCCTTTTTCAGTGTTTCGGCGAAATGCAACAGCGGGCGCGCCAGCCCGGCGAACCGCCCCGGAGCGCGCTGCGTCATTCCGCGCCCGGGGTCAGCAGCCCCTCCGCCTGCCAGCGGCGCAGCGTTTCGACACCGACCTCGAAATGCATCGAATCCTCGCGGTTATAAGTCGCGCCCCAATACCAGCCTTCGTCGTTGAAATATTCCGCAAGGATCAGCAGTCCGAACTGCGTCCCACCATCCGCGAACCGGTCGAGCACGCCTTCCAGCTTGATGTCAATCGCGGTGCCCCAGCTATGGTTCGACACGGACCGCGATGACCCCCGGATTAGCCGCGCACATAACGCGCCCGCGGTGCCGACCTTGGCGTGAATATCGGGGTCCGACGCCTCCAACCGCGCCATGATCCGTTCGAGGGACTCAATCGCGGGCTGGATCATCGTCACCCGGATATTCGCGACTTGTGCGGTCTTAAGCAGCCCTTTCAAATTCGGGTTCGTGACCGGCTGGCAATCGGTGCCGTAGCTGCTGCGCGGCGGGCCGAGGATTTCGTGCATCACACGATTGTTCGGCTGTGAAACGCCGGTGTTGAAACGCGCCTTGGCCAGCTGCATTTCTTCGGTCAGTTCCTCGGTCTCACCGTGGTCAAACAGGACCACGGGAACATCCCCAGACGGCGTGGCAATCGGCACATTGCTTTGGGCGGTGGGGGCACGGTTCGCAACCAGTGACAGATCCTCACGTAGCGTGGCGATATCGGCCCGGACCTGCGAAAGCTCTGTTTCCAAAGCGCGGGCCTTTTCCTGCCATTCGACGGCCTCAGCCTCCAGCCGTTGCAGGCGAAGGTCAGTGCCGCCGTCGGCGGTCTGCAACAGCGCGCCGACCACTGAAAACGCGATGGCCGCCACGACCATCCCGATGGCGATAATCAATGCGCCCGCGATCTGGCCCGGCGACATCGCTTAACCCGCCCCGACGAAAACGGTGATGACCGACACATTGTCGGGGGCGCCCCGTCGCAACGCCTCATCAATCAGCGATTTGCAGGCGGTGCTGGGGTTCCGGGCGTCGTTCAGTAGTGCGGCAATGGTCTGTTCGTGGACGCAAGCGGTCAGCCCGTCACTGCAAAGCAGCAGCCAGTCGCCGGCGATCAGCGGAACCGCGCGGTGATCGACCTCAATCCGTTCATCGCCACCTATGGCCCGCGTGACCACATGGCGTTCCGGGTGGTGCGGTGCATCCTCCTGCCGCAAAAGCCCATCATCGACGAGGTCCTGCACAACCGTATGATCCCGCGTCAAAAGCCTGAGTTGCCCCGCCCGCATCAGATAAGCTCGGCTGTCGCCGACCCACGACACTTGCGCCATCGCGTTGTGTATCTGGACAACCACGACGGTAGACCCAAGCGCCCGCATTTCCTTCTGCCGCGCGGTCTTGCGGATGTCGCTGTTAGCCTGCCCCAGCGCGGTCGTAACCTGCGCCTTCAAATCACCATCATCGGGCAGCGTCACCAGATGGTTGATCACCGTCTCCGACGCCAGATCGCCGTGGCCATAGCCGCCCATCCCATCGGCAATCGCCCAGATCGCACCTTCTGGATCGGTCAGGATCGTGTCTTCATTCTCGGCCCGCACTTGCCCCGGATGGGTCAGCCCCGCCCCGAAAACACCGGGCGGCGTTCCACTGTGGATCGGGATAATGGTGGTCGGAGAATTCATTGACCGCATAAAGCCCCTGTTTGATCGGCGCCGCCGTACCCGCAGTGGCACATTGAACGGATGTCCATAATACAGTAGAATAGCTTACATATTAATTGTTTTTTGACGGCGTACCGATGACGAGACTGGCGATATTCGCCCTGTGCTTGTCCGGGTTGGCGGTCGTGTCGCAGGCTCAGGCACAGGATTATACCAGCGAAGAGCTTATCGAGCTTTTCGAAGCCCAGAGGGATGCCTTCACCGAAGTGCGCACCACCGGGCAGTCGCAAACCCGCGGCCTTTCGATCGTCACGGTCGACGATCTGCAAACCGATCCCGACATCAATACTGATACAGTTGCCCTTGATGGCCTGACCCCCGAAACCCCCAGCACCGACGCAACAGAACTGCAGCCGCTCCAACCCCTCGCGCCCGACACTGGCACGACGGAAGTTGCAACGGTTGTTGCTGGGGTCGAGGATAACGCAACGCCGGGTGTGACCCCCGTGGCGTTCGGAAAACTCGCGCCGGAGTTGCAGGTGAATGTTCGGATCGAATTTGACTTCGACTCCGCCGTGGTTGCGGATGCGCAGAAGCCGAAACTGTTGCAGCTTTGCGAGGCGATGCAGGCTGCGGATGTAAAACTGTTCCGTATTGCCGGGCACACCGACACGTCCGGCACCGATGCCTATAACGAAAGCCTATCGTTGTTGCGGGCCGAGGAAGTCATGCGCTTTCTGGTCGGCGAATGCGGTATAGCCGAAAACCGTCTGGAAGCCATCGGAATGGGCGAACGCTTTCCCTACAACACCGACGTTCCTAAAGCCCCGGAAAACCGCCGGGTGGAATTCCAAGCACTTAGCTAACGACGGGGCGGGCCGATGTGCAGACCGCCAGAAACAATGCTGCGCCAATACGACCGAATTGATTGTCGATAGGAGAGTTTTGATGCCTGCCAGATTGCTGAAGTCTTGTGTTGTCGTTCCATTTCTCGGGCTGGGTCTGTCCGGCTGTCTGGAAACACCGCCACCGGAACAACCACCAGCACCTGTTGTCCAGGCCCCCGCACCAGCCCCTGTCGCGGCCCGCCGGGTCGCTGCACCGGCACCGGCAGCTTCAACGCCCGCAGCCGCGCCGACGGCTCCGGCTGAACCTGCTGCGGTCAATCCTCTGCTGCTTCCTGAAATCGGCGGCGATGGCGGCGAAGGTGGTGGCGGCGGCTGGTAAAGGGGCGACCTGACATGCTGAAATCCATTCTCGGACGAACACTCGGCGCAGCTGCGCTGGCCTTGTTCATGTGCCCGGCCACGGTCAGCGCACAGCAATCGCAGTTCCTTGATACGATCATCCGGGGTGGCAACGCGCCCGGCCTTACCGGGCGCAGCATCGACCTTAGCGCACGTGCCACAAACCGCTACGCCATCGTGATCGGCAACGGGAATTACAGCGACGCGCCCTCACTAAAAAACGCTGTTGCCGACGCGCGGCTGGTCGCGGATTTCCTCAAGCTTCAGGGCTATGAGGTCAAGGAACACTACGACACCAGCAAGCGCGACTTCGAGGAAATCCTGCGACGCGCCCTGTTCGACATCTCCGAGGATTCTGAAGTCGTGGTTTACTACGCCGGGCACGGGTTTCAGATCGGGTCGGACAATTACATCGTCCCGGTCGATGCGAATTTCGATACCGCCTATGATGTGCCATTTGAAACGGTTTCCC
Source organism: Aliiroseovarius sp. YM-037 (assembly GCF_048060095.1). NCBI lineage: Bacteria > Pseudomonadati > Pseudomonadota > Alphaproteobacteria > Rhodobacterales > Paracoccaceae > Aliiroseovarius > Aliiroseovarius sp. YM-037. The sequence continues at coordinate 173,282 of NZ_JBLUOA010000002.1, forward strand.
TCGGCAGCCTCGTGTCGATCATCGGCGCGCGGGCGCGGGTGCAGACTGTGATCTTGGACAGTTGCCGCGATAATCCCTTCGCCGGCAGCAGCGCGATAACCCGGATCGGGAATGAACTCCGCGAAAGCGAAACCGGGTTTGCCACGCTCGCCGCCCCGGTCAATTCGCTGCTGGTCTATTCGACCTCGCCGGGGGCAGTCGCCTATGATGGCGACGGCGAAAACAGCCCCTTCACCAGCGCCTTTATTGAGGTCGCTGCCGAAGCCCCCGAACAGTCTGTGAACGAACTATTCGACCGGGTCCGACGGCTGGTCTACCAGCGCACCGAGGGCCGTCAGGTGCCTTGGGAAAGCTCAACTCTCGTCGAAAGCGTCAGTTTTCATTCCGAACCGGTCGAGATTACGACGCCGACCGACTCAGGCTCCGACGGCGGGGAAACCCGCGGGCTAACGCCGATTTCCGCGAACGTCCTCACCGCAACCCAAATCTCGGTGAATGCCGAGGCTGACCATGTCATCGGCGCGGCCCTTGAACGCGAAATTAACCTTGGAGCTGCGCTGGCCGAAGCGCTCACTCCGGCACCGGGCGATCAGTTCCGGATCATCGCGCCGCCTTCAAACGGCCGCCTCGCGCTCAGCGTTCCGGGTAGCACACAGACCCGGCCCGCCAGCGGCACTCTGACCACGGACGATCTGGCTAACCTCGTCTTCATCAGCGAATTTCAGCAGCAAAGCGGGCTTTCCTATGACGGCCAACCCTTGCTCGACACGGTGCAAATCGAAACGGGCGGCCAGCCAAAAACCATCGGATTGGAACTGCGCCCCTTCGCTTGTGATGTCGAAGCGGGTGATTACCTCGACCCGGACGGCACCGTTTTCGCGCGCTTCCCGAATGAAATCGTGCCCGAAGACGCGCTGAACGCCTGCCAGACCGATGTCGGCAATTACCCTGAAAATGGCCGCTTTCGCTATCAACTGGGCCGCGCCCTGACCAGCCTGCGCCGCTTTGACGAAGCACAGGCCGAATACGAACGCGCCCGCGATCTTGGCCATGTCCGCGCTTGGAACGCCCTTGGCGATGCGATCTCTGACAGCGTTCGCGAAACTGGCGGGGCCGCCCAGATTGAAGCGTCGGAAGAGGCGCTCGCCCACTACGCCGCTGGCGTCGAACGCGGCGATCCCTACGCCTATTATTCACTTGGCCGAGAGTTGATGCGCCACGAAACCGACCCCGAACGGCAAATCCAAGGCTACGACCTGATGATGCGTGCGCTTGAGGTCGGGCATACCTTCGCGATGAATGAGCTTGGGTATTTCTACCTCGATAGCGACAGCAAATATTATGAGCCTGAGCGTGGGTTGCGTTACTTACGCGAAAGTGCAGCGCGCGATGACATCTATGGGTTCAACAACATGGGCCTTGTCTACCTTAACGGCATGGGCGGTGTGACGCCCGACATGGCCGAGGCGCAGGAGTGGTTCGAAAAGGCCGCCAATGGCGGGCACCCGATCGCCCCGGCAAACCTTGGCCGCATGTATATGCGCGGCACGGCGGTTGAAGGCACCGACCTTGCCAAAGCGGTTGAATGGTTCGACATCGGCCTTGCCCGTGGCGACGCCTGGGCGGGCACCAATGTCGGCTTCCTGCTGGCCAGGAATGAAGTCCCCGGCCTGACCCGGGCCGATGGTGTGTTGCGCGCTGCCAAGGCCGCCGCCCTGCGCCATCCCGAAGCGGTCGCCGAAGCGCGCCGCCTGCTTGACGCCCTGCCCGCCAGCGATGTTGACGCTGGAACGCAAGCGCTGATGAACGAACTCGGTGCCGATCTGGTGGTCGACGGCGCGTTTGGCGAACAAAGCCAGCAGATGCTGAACGACATGCTATCCGCAAGCGGCGCGACCCCGCCCGAGGACCGGGTCGAACGGCTGATCGCGCTGGCCCGCGTCTTTTGGGAATCCTCGCCCTTTCGCGTTGATCTTTACTGAGCGCCACGAAATAGCGGCCGGCCCGTTTTCGTGCTATGATTGTATGTATTGAAGGTTAAGTCTTTTCTGGGTTGGAGTTTTCCGGTGTTCGTCGGAACGTCCGTTTCACATCAAAAAAGCCCTGTCTTTGGCAATTGCCCTGCCAAGGCATGCCGCCTGCGATCCCTAGGTCTGATCGCCGCGCTTCTAATGCTGATCCCCGCCGCCGCGACCGCTGCGGACCGCGTGGCGCTGGTTGTGGGCATGTCCGACTACAAACACATCCCCGCCCTCGACAACACGCTGAACGATGCGCGCGGGCTGGCTGAGACGCTCGAAGATATCGACTTTGACGTGACACTGGCCCTCGACACGCCATTGGCGGAACTTTCCGGCATCCTCGGAGATTTTGCCTTCAAAGCCGAAACATCCGAACTCGCGCTGGTTTATTTCGCGGGTCATGGGGTCGAGGTGCAGGGCGAAAACTTCCTGATCCCGATTGATGCGAACGTCCAATCCAACGCGGATGTGCAGCGGCAGTCTGTTTCGCTCGACCAACTGCTCGCCACCGTGGAACGCGCCCGGAAGATGCGGATCGTTATCCTTGACTCCTGCCGTGATAATCCATTGGGGGATCTTATCGACCTGACCTCCGCTGATACCGACGGCACTGCGGAAGCGTCAGGCGGCGGCCTCGCCCCCGCCTCCCCTGATCGCGGGCTTCTTGTTGCCTATGCTGCGAAGGACGGACAGGTCGCACTTGATGGCAGCGGCGACAACAGCCCCTATGCCACGGCGTTGATGGAGCGGCTGCCGGAACCCGGCCTCGAAATCAGTCTGATGTTTAGGCAGGTCCGCGATATGGTGCTGCAAACCACCGGAAACCGGCAAGAACCGCATACCTACGGATCGCTCAGCGGCGTGCCCTTCTACCTCGCCGGGGCGGCTGAGGGTCAGGAAGATGTCATCGCCGAAGACCGCAGCGTTGCATGGTCGACCCTGCGGCCTGAGCAGGAAGAACAGTTGCTTGCCCTCGCAGACACGGGCGACACGCGATCGATGTTGGGGCTGGCCTATATGCGCCTCAACCCGAATGTGAACACCTTCGACCCGGAATCCGCCGTCGGCTACCTGACCCGCGCCGCCGAAGCGGGTGCGCCCGAGGCGCAGTTCGAACTCGCCAAGCTCTACGAACGCGGTATCGGGGTGGAACCTGACCCCGCCCGAGCGTTGGAGCTTTATCGCGCCGCCGCCGAACAGGATTTTGCCGACGCGATCAATGATCTTGGGTTTTTCCATCACCAAGGCTCGCTGGGATTGATCCCAGACCCGCAGCGCGCCCTGACCTTCTTTGAACGCGCCGCTGACCTTCGGCATCCGCAGGCGCAGTTTAACTTCGCGGCCCTGATCGACGACGGGCTGATCCCATCGAAGGGGCCGGAGGACGCTGCGGGTTATCTGTATCAGGCGCTAAGGTCCGGCAGCATCGACGTGCTGAACCTGCTGACGGAACGCCCGACCATGTTCAAAACCGAAACCCGCCGCGCCTTGCAGGCCGAACTGCAAACGCACGGGTTCTACGACGGCGGCCTCGACGGGCAGATCGGCCCCGGAAGCATAACAGCGATCCGCCGGGCGTTCGGTTTGGAGGGGTAAAGCCGCCACCACCCGACGCCCAAAACGCCACAGGAGATCGATATGACACCGCTATTGAAATCCCGTTCCCTGCTCCGCGCCGCTGTGATCCTAAAGATCGTCTTAGTCGTCATCCTGTGTTCGGGTGCCCCGGTGATGGCGCAAGATGGTCAAGGACGATCTGATCCGCCAACCGGTGATGAAGACGATAACTACCGCCCCCCGCCCGGCACCGATGGGCTGGGTGTCATTCTGTCTCCGTTGCCCGACAATCTCAGGAACGTCCCGACCAACGTGATCGTCAAAGCCTTGAACGAAGTGCAGGATTTCTGCCGCAGGATTGAGCCGAAAGAATATCAAATCGACTGCCTCGCCGAACGGCTAGAGGCGACGGCGCGCAGCCTGCCGACCACGGGTGAATACGCCGATGTCCGCAGCGCAATTCTGGAGGCGTCGGAACGGCTGGCGGCGGTCGCTCGCAGAAACCGCAGCCCGTCGCTCCCCGCCGCGACGGCCCGCGCCGCAAACAACCCGACCCGCACGACATCCCGTCCGCTGGTGCCAGTTGCATCCGAACGGCTCGCCGCCGCAAATCGACAGGCCACCGCGATTATTGAAGAGGCCGAAACCACCCTCCTCCGTTCTGCCGAAAGCCCCGAAAACCGGATGAGCCATTATCAAAGGATCGCCGCCGCTGTCGGATCGAACAAAGTGCTGCTGCGATCCTAAGGCCCACCCGTAATGTCCGCTGGCCTCCGCCCGCCTAAAGCGCCGTCGTCATCTTGTATCCGCGTGCGAAATATAGCCGGGCGTGGGTGATGTTTTCCCCGTTCAGCCATGTCGTGCGTTCGACTGTGAACACCGCGTCGCCTTCGCTCTGATCGAGGAAATCGGCAACGTCCTGCGTCGCGTTCGTCGCGGAAAACGCGATTTCGGCCTCGGAGAAGGGAACTTCGCGGACCAGCCATTCGTTCGGCCCGATATCCTCGAAATCCTGCGTCCGCGCTTTCGGGATCGTCGCCAGATTGATCCAGCGATCTTCAAGCTGATAGGGCGTGTTTGCGGCGAAATGCATACATTTCAGGTGCAGCACCTCGCCCCCCTTGGGGATTTTCACAAGCGCACGCAACCATCCCGGCGCGGCGATGATTTCACGTTCGACAAGGGCGTAGCGGTATTCGGCCCCGGCTTTTTTGATCTCTTCCCGGATCAGCGAAATTGAAAAACGGGCGTTGCGGGTCGGAGACGCCTTGACGCGGGTTCCCGCTTTCCGGCGACGTTCAAGGATACCTTCGTCCACAAGCTCTCGCATAGCGCGGTTGACGGTCGCCCGGGCACAGCCAAACTCCTCTGCCAGCTCAATCTCGCCGGGCAGACCCGCGCCTGGGGGCCAGATATTCTGCCTGATCCGGTTGAGCACATCGGCCTTTATGTCGAGATAGCTCGTCCGCAATAGCTGTGCACCTTGCTGTTATGTCTGTAGTTAATATGGCTTTTGTCTAAACCCAGACAATGCCAATCGCAAGCTGTTCGTCAGTTTGAACAGCCATCAACACAACCATGCAAAGTGTCCCCAGCGTGTCCCAATTTGTGTCTCAGGAGGGCGCTAACATCATGATATATTTGAAAAACAATGCCCTCAAGGGGCTGTTCTGGTGCGGTCGAGAGGCACCGAACACCCGCAAAAACAAAAACATTTGAGAACAGACTTGAACAAGCTTCCCACCGTATGTATCTGAATACAAAGTGGAAAGCGTCCATTGACGCACACTCCGACACAAACAAATCACAGCAACCCCTGGCATGCTAGATGGCAGGCTGATTGTGCGGTCGGCCTCACCTGAAATCGTTATACAGGAGCCGTGCTATGAAGCTTACGGCAAAGGGCTTTAGATCTGGTGACTGGAAGCACCTGATCGAGCGCTGGTGCGGGCGATATATCAGTGACGATGACGTTCAAGTGGCTGCCCTTATGCATCCAAACATTCAAGGAAAATTCCCAAGCCTCAACATCGGGAAACGGTTGGTTCTCCCAAACGAGCGACGGCTAAAGTCCATACGACAAGCTGGCGCTCACTCCTATGAATCAGCAAGCGGCGACCGCTACGCTCACATTGAAGCCTGACAAGAGGTCAACTGGAAAGGAATTTATCGATGTTCAGCATCATTGGGCGAAAGGCCCGGAGAATGAAAGCCGACTATGAGGCCGCTGAGAGGCAAACTCTCGAGATCATCTCAAACGGCGATCGAGAGTACCCCACCTGGATTAACGATCCAAAGTGACAAAAAACCTTTGCGACGTCCACTTTGGAGGAAGCCGTGAATAATGGCATGTCCCACGAACAGGCCAAGATCTGGTTTTCTCAACAGGACGTCGCTGACGGTATCATGACTATGACCGCTCAACTCGAAAAAGCGAACTTCAGTAAGCTGGATCAGATATCGGGCGCAATGGAGTTCACGGGCAAGCTGGCCGCGGCTCAAGCCCGTCACTGGAACACATGAAGTGACCACATAATTTGGCATGGCCCAAAAATGCCCAACGACCTCGGATACCATTTCATGCTCCGCCAACACCCTTTGGGCAAACGCCCCCCCCGGGGTGCTTGAACCAGAGGCAACACCTCCCCACCCCTTCAATTCGATGAACCAGAGGAACACCACTACACCCGTAGGAGATAGCACTACCGAAAGAACCCGGTGGGCATCTGCTCAACCTCAGATTACGTTGTGCAAGAATCGTGTAATATTCCAGAGATTTGAGCAGCCCTAATGTCCGATCCCCTTGCAAACCTGATCCTGTCGCTCACGCCCGACGATGGCAGTACCATTGGCAACGGGGCAATGTACGCACTCTTGCAAGACCGGATGCCTGGCATCTCGGAAGAGGCCTACCAGACCACTCGCGACAGCCTGATCGACCAAGGGCTGTTGGTCAGGGGCAAAGGCCGCGGTGGGTCCATTGCAAGAAATCAGAAATATTCCGGAAATGCCGATGACGACACGTTTCAGCTGCAACCCACCGAAGCCCCTCAACTGCGCCAACGCGCGTCAGCAACGCGCAAACCTGGCGCGAAGCGGCGGGATGATCCGACCGAGGTGCTGTCGTATCGGCACGGCGAAACCCGCGTGAACAACCCCGAGGTGGGAATGGTCCATGCGGACACGGACCCGGATGGGGAAAAGACGCCTTGGCAGTATGATCCGCATCTGGACCCGGTGCTGAACTTTGACTCTGCGCGCGGGGCGATTGAGACGCTGATTGATGATGCACTGGCCAGCGATGATCCGGTGCGGATGAAGGACGCGTTGACAGAACTCAAACGCTTGCAGGCCCCCTACCTGAACTGGACGGGCAAGGCGGAGAAGACGAGCTTTGAGGTAGATACCGTATCGCTCCATGTCCATGAACGGGTGGACCCGGCGACGATCCTGGCGAATGCAGCCAAGCGGCTGAAGGGGCAGGACGCAAGCGCGCAGTGGCGGCAGCCGGACCTTTTCGCGGCCCCGTTCGAGAACCTGCCGCTGCGCCAGGCGCTGGATTTCTACCACCACGAAAAGGGCTGGTCGAACCGGCTGGTGGCGGGTGACAGCCTTCTGGTGATGAACTCGCTGCTTACCAAGGAAAGCATGGGCGGCAAGGTTCAGATGATCTACATCGACCCGCCATATGGGATCAAATACGGGTCAAACTTTCAACCATTCACCAACAAGCGCGATGTGAAAGACCGGTCAGACGCGGACCTGACGCAAGAGCCCGAGATGATCAAGGCGTTCCGCGACACATGGGAACTGGGCATCCATTCCTACCTCACCTATCTGCGCGACCGGCTGATGCTGGCGCGGGAATTGCTGACCGAGAGCGGGTCGGTGTTTGTGCAAATTTCAGATGAGAACGTGCATCGCGTTCGCGCTGTTCTAGACGAGGTGTTTGGTTCAGAGAATGCCATTTCAGAGATTGCCTTTCGGACGACATCTAGTCTGGGCGGTGACTTTATCGGGAAGAGCTTCGATTACATTCTTTGGTATGGCCGCGACAAAGCCAAAACTAAGTCGCATGATTTGTTTACTCCTAGAGGAATCGAGGACGATGTTGGTGGCCGCTACACGCGCTGCCAGTTGTCGGAGTATTCACGCCGGACGATGACAAAGCCCGAAAAGGCGCAACCTGAATCGCTTCCTGAGGGAGCAAGGGTCTATCGACACGACAACCTGAAATCGCAAAGCGGATCAGAAGCCTCCGATTTCCCGATCTTGCATCAAGGTGTGTCTTTTCGTTCGGGGAAGGGATTCTGGAAAACTAATGTTCTGGGTATCAGCCGGCTGGAGCGTTCGTGGCGTCTCGCAGCCCCAACACAGAACTCAGTCAGCTACGTCCGCTTCATTGATGATTTTCCTTACACGGGTTTGGCTAACGTCTGGGGCGACACGCAAACTGGCGCTTTCACGGCCAGCAAAGACTACGTTGTCCAGACGAATGAAAAGGTCATCGAACGCTGCCTCCTGATGACCACCGATCCCGGCGATCTGGTGCTTGATCCCACCTGCGGCTCCGGCACCACCGCATTTGTCGCCGAGAAGTGGGGGCGGCGTTGGATTACCTGCGACACCTCTCGCGTGGCGATCACGCTGGCCAAACAGCGGTTGATGACCGCTAGTTTCGACTATTACGCGCTGCGCTATCCGCATGAGGGGCTGTCAGGTGGGTTTGACTATGAAACCGTGCCGCATATCACGCTGAAATCCATCGCCAACAATCCAGACATCGACACGATCTATGACGAGGATCACCCCAAGATCACGGCGGCGCTGGAGGCTCTGAACGCCGCGCTCAAATCCGCGCCCCCGCTGCCGATCAAACCCACCCAAGGTTATCGCAAGGGCAAGCAGGTGTCGTTCCGCGATGGCGACGTGCTGGAGGAATGGGAGGTGCCCTTTGATCTGCCCGAGGGTTGGCCGGAAGCGGCCAAGGCCTCGTTCGAGGCCTTCCACAAAGCCCGTCAGGCGATGCAGCGCCGCATGGACCAGTCCATCGCCGATCACGCCGATCAGGAAACGCTCTACGACAAGCCCCGCATCGACAAAAACAAGCTGCGCATCACCGGCCCCTTCAGCGTCGAGGCCGTTCCTGCGCCCACCGTGCTATCGCTGGACGAAAGCCTGCCCGCGGAAGAGGCCGACAGCACCGTCGCCCGCTCTGGCGAAACCTCGCGCCAATCACTCTGGCGCGACGAGCTGTTGAAAACCGGTGTGCGTGGCAAGGGCGGCAACATGATGCGCTTTGCCGAATTCGAGGTGATCCCCGGCACCAAGTTCCTGCACGCCAGCGGATCGCTTACCGATACGGGCGAGCGCGTGGTGGTCAGTTTCGGCCCAGAGCACGCTGCATTGGAGCAGCGCCAGGTCGAAGAGGCGATGAACGAAGCCTACACGCTGATGCCCAAGCCCAAATTCCTGCTTTTTTGCGCCTTCACCTTTGATCCGGAGGCCGCCAAGGACATCGACGAGATGAACGTGCCGGGCATGACCTTCCTCAAGGTGCAGATGAACACGGATATGCTGACCGAGGATCTGAAAAAGGCGCGATCCTCGAACCAGTCCTTCTGGCTGATGGGTCAGCCCGAGGTCGATGTGCGCAAGCGCGCTGACGGGATGTGGGAGGTCGAGGTGCATGGCTTTGACTACTTCAACCCCAAGACCGGCGAGATCGAGGGCGGCGGCACCAAGCAGATCGCCATGTGGTCGCTGGATACGGATTACGATCAACGGTCGCTCATGCCGCATCAGGTGTTCTTCCCCATGGCGGACGCCAAGGGCGGCTGGAATCGGCTGAAAAAGACGATCCGGGCAGGGTTGGACGAAGACCTGCTGGAGCAGTTCCACGGCACGGTGTCGCTGCCGTTCGAGACCGGTGACAACAAGCGGATCGCGGTGAAGATCGTGGATGATCGGGGGATTGAATCCCTCAAGATCGTCGCGCTGGAGGGATAGGACATGTCCCTGATCATCAACCGCCCGTGGGAGCGGCCAGAGCAGCATTGGGTCGAGGGCAAAGGCGGTAAGCTGGAGATCAAGCCAGAGCGGCGGCCAGCGAGTTATGAGGTGTTTGACGCACGCAACAACACCAAGCGGACTGAGGTGCTGGCTATGGTCAACACGATCCGCGACCGCGTGGATCAGTGGCGCGAGGATGGCTGTCCCGGCGTGACCATTGTGACGCGCAAGCTGTTGGAGCATTGGCACGATGAGACGGCGCGTCAGCACCCGTTCTATTTCTGCCAGCTTGAGGCGATTGAGACGCTGATCTGGTGGGTCGAGGGCGCTGAGGCCTACAAGCAGGGCATCCATGTGCCCGGCGATGGCGGGGCCTGGGAACGTCTCTGCAACAAGATGGCCACCGGCGCGGGCAAAACGACTGTGATGGCGATGATCATCACCTGGCAGGTGCTAAACGCCCTGACATACCCGAAGCGCAACAAGGATTTCAGCCGCGCAGTGCTCATTGTGGCACCCGGCCTGACGGTTAAGGGCCGGTTGCAGGTGCTGATGCCCAGCGAAGGCAGCTACTACGACGAATTCAACCTCTGCCCGTCGGAGTCGATGCGTCAGAAGCTAAACCAGGCCGAGGTGCTGATCGAAAACTGGCACACGCTGATGCCCTTGAAAGATGTTCAGCGGTCGGTCGTTCAGAAAGGCAAAGAGTCAGACGAGGCCTTCACCCGCCGCGTTCTGGGCAAGCTGGCTGCGCATAAGGACATCATCGTCATCAACGACGAGGCGCATCACGCCTACCGCAAACCGCCAGAGGTGAAGATTTCGAAGAAACAGGCTGCGGATCAGGGGATCGATCTGGACGAGGCGACGCGCTGGATAGAAGGCCTGGACCGTATCCACAAAACCCGGCGCATTCAGCGCTGTTTCGATCTCTCAGCGACACCGTTTGCGCCAACCGGGAAACGGAACACTGACACCGCGCTCTTCGGCTGGATCGTGTCTGACTTCGGGTTGAACGATGCGATTGAGGCTGGGCTGGTCAAGACACCCCGCGTGGTCGTGCGAGACGACGCCTTGCCTGACACACAAACCCTGCGTTCACGGCTTTACCACCTGTATCGTGATCCCAGCGTTTCCGAAGACTTGAACAGAGCCAAGGCAGAGCCACATGAAGCGTTGCCCAAGCTGGTACAGGACGCCTACACATTGCTGGGCGCGGATTGGCGCAAAGCGCGGAACCAGTGGGAAAGGCAAGGGCACCACTCCCCACCCGTGATGCTCACGGTCTGCAACCGGACCGAAACCGCTGCAAGAATTGAGCATTATTTCAATAATGGTGATGCCAATTGGCCAGAGCTGCAATCGCCCGATCAGACACTTCGGGTGGACTCGAAAGTCTTGGAGAAAGCGGAACTGGGTGACACAGCCGCGTCCGATAAGGGCTATGACGAGCGCCTCAGGAAAATCGTAGATTCCGCGAATATTCCGGAAATGTCGCGACGGCGGCTTTCGATTATGAAGAAAGAGGAACTGCTGCGCGAAATCATCGACAATGTTGGAAAACGTGGGGGCGCCGGGCAAGACCTGCAGAACGTCATATCCGTTGCAATGTTGTCCGAAGGCTGGGACGCCAAGAATGTCACACATATTATGGGCTTGCGCGCTTTCACATCTCAGTTGCTTTGTGAACAAGTCGTCGGGCGAGGCTTGCGTCGTGTCTCATATGACACCGATGAAAACGGCTTGTTCCTTCCAGAATATGTGAACGTCTTTGGCGTTCCCTTGACAGTATTTGAGACCGATGAAGGGGGCGACGCCCCACCCCCACCAAGACCTTCAACCCAGATTGAGGTTTTGCCTGAACGCGCCAACCTGGAAATTCGCTGGCCCAATATCTTGCGGGTGGAAACAGTCATGAAGCCCGAGCTTCAAGTGATTTGGCAGCAGGTGCCCCCTCTGGTTCTGGATCCGAGCGAAACACGGATCACAGCGGAACTTGCCCCCGCGCTTGGTGGCGCAGCAGATATGGGCAGCATTTCGGCCATCGACCTTGAGCAGCTCCCGGACGGCTTTCGATTGCAGCGCGTCGTTTTTCAAGCCACCCGAAAGGCCTTTGCAGACCTAAAACACGGGTTTACGGCACCCCCAGAGTATCTGGCAGCACAACTGGTTCGGATCACCGAGGCTTTTCTCGGGTCCAGCAAGCTGGAGATCCCGTCACTGTTCCACAATGATCGCTTGCGACGGCAAATCTTGATCGCCTTGAATATCGATCTGATCGTTCAGCATCTGCTGCGCCATGTAAAGGAGCAGAACACAGAGAGACTGACACCCGTCTTCGACGAGGAAATCCCGATTGGCGCGACCGGACAGATGCGGACTTGGTTCACGACGAAACCCAACTTCCCTGCCGTGAAGTCGCACATTAGTCACCTGGTTGGCGATTCCACTTGGGAAGGGCATGCTGCAAACGTGTTTGAGGGCAGCGGATCTGTTGTCGCGTATGCCAAGAACGATCACCTTGGCTTTCAGGTCTACTACATGTGGGCCGGATCAAGACGCCGTTACGTCCCAGACTTTCTTGTTCGGCTGAACAACGGGAAGACCCTCGTGTTAGAGATCAAAGGCCAAGATAGCCCCCAGAATAGAGCTAAGAGGGAAGCGCTGGGTCAATGGGTCAATGCAGTGAACATGACCGGCGGCTTTGGTCAGTGGTGCTGCGATGTTGCCTTCGCTCCAAACCAGATGCAGGACATCATTGCCAAGCATTCTCACTGATAAAACCACGTGAGCAATTCCCCGTTTACGGTGATGAAAATGCCAGAACCTAAATGTCGCCAAGGTTGTCTTGCCGCCTATACACCGCCTAAACATCAAAACCCGGTCTTACCAAAGAAGTGTTCAAATCGACTCTCATTCAACCAACCCGAACCAGAGGCAAACCGAACACTGATGACAGCCTAAAGATCAAACTTTGATGGCAGCACAAGCCTGCACGACAAGCCACCTAAAACAAGATTACTGCAATACTTCGGGCATGCTGAAATCCGCATGATTATCTATATAAATTTTTGAAATTAATTGTATTTTCTGTTGCGCGGCCAATGTTGTTCTCGTATGGATTGATTTGTGGTTGAACACCATGATCGCCACCATTGAGACGTCTTGATGACCAAGGCTGCAAAGCCAGTCAGAAAGCATGACTGCAGCGCATACGCTGCTCTCTGGTTCCCCAAATGTAGATCCGTCGGCGTCCAGCTGGACAACGCTCCGGCTCTTGAGCATTGGCCCCGACACCATGAGGACCACATCATGACATCGAAAACTGAAAATCTTCCCCTCCTGCTAAACGTGCAGCAAGTCGCGGCATTGCTTGGCTGCCACAAGAACACGATCTGGAATCGTGTTCGCACTGGGTCCATCCCGAGCCCCATCAAATGGGAAGGCAAGACTGTTTGGAAGCTGAAGGAGATCGAGGTCTTCGTCGACCAACTCGCCGCGTAAGTGGCATGCCAATTGGCAGGCTGCGCAGCAGCCTGTCGGCTGACGCTTTTCTTTTCAGCATCTTACGAAGAATGATGGTGCGGTCGAGAAGACTCGAACTTCCACGGGTGTTACCCCACAGCGACCTCAACGCTGCGCGTCTACCAATTCCGCCACGACCGCACGTGATCAGGTAGGCTCGCGCCGTATAGCAATGGGTTTGGGGGATGTGAAGAGGGTTTTTTTTCCCCGAAATCGCAATTCGCGTTCGGCGGGGTGGTCGGGGGGCGTTTTGGCCCCCCGATCCGCTTTATTGATCGACAGAGAATGTCGGCAGCGTCGTCACCGGTTGCACCGCTTCGGGCGACGGAATCGCCGCTTGATCGCCCTGCCCGTTCATCTGAAACGCAGCTTTGCGGATCAGCGATGTGCGGTCCGGGTTGCCCGGCGCGAACACCGATGTTCCGCCGTTTTCCAGCGCGTCAAATCCGACCTGATACCAGGCCAGCGCCAGATCCGGGCGGGTCGATGTGCCGAAGCCTTGGGTCAGGTGATGGCCCATCAATTCGCCGTAAGCCTGTTCGCCAAGCACCGTCAGCAAAAGGGCCGATCCCAGCGTGACATCCATATTATCCGTGCGATAGCCGACGGACAGGCAGATCTTCGCGGTGCCGGATAGCTGCGCCGGCGACATGCCGGTCGACAGGATAAAGCCGCTGACGTCCTGCATGACCTCGGTATGCGGTTTCAGCGACAGCGCCGCGACGTGGTCTTTCATCGCCGGGCCGAACGCTTCGCATTGGGTGGCGATGTCAGCGCTGGTCGCGCCCTGGACGTTTGAGGCGAGCTGTTCGCCTTCGGCAATCGCGTAGGTGCGTGCAAGGCAGAACTGTTCGTTCAACGCGAAAGACGGGTCGGACATCGACGCCTCTGTCACGAATCCGCCATTGCTGTTGGTCAGCAGGCTGACCTGATTGCAATGCGAGGCGAGCGACACCTGCGCGCTGTCCCCGGCAAGGAAGTTCGGCAGTGCGGCGAACGTGGTCGCGCTGTCATCCGTCGCGACTGCGTCACCGCCTTCCGGGTCGGCTTTCAGCGCGAGCACGCCCTCTTCAGATCCTTCCGGGTCGCCATTCGGCAGCACTTTGCCGCCCTGAACCGGCGCGGTTGCGGTCGTAATGCCCGCAGCCTCATCCCGATAAAGATGCAGCAAACCACGCGAACCGTTCGGGTTTGATGCTATTTGCTGCGACGTCGTTATCCCGCCGGAAATGGCGCGATGATAGCTTCCGACAAGGAATTGACGCTCATACTCCGTCAACTGCCCGGTCGCGGGATAGCCCATGAAAACCTGATAATTCGACGCAGCCGCACGGGTCCGACGACCAAACACGCCGTCGGGCGAACCAGCCGGGAAGCCAAAGTAATTGAGCGATGTTTGCACTTCGCGATTTTGCTGCCGCTGGGCGGAACTGACGCGCGGCGCGGTGCGGCGCACGGTCGTCCGGCGATTCTGCTGTGCGCGGTTGCGGTTGCCTTCGTTCACGATGGCGCCGCCAATGATCCCGCCGATGATGCCGCCGACGATATCGCCGCCATCAGCCGCGACGCGACCCGCCGGTGTCACGGCCAGTGTTGCGGCGATGCATGTCATTACAATCTGCTTTGAAAACATCTCTCTCCTCCGATAATACCCTTAAATGCAATCGCCTGATCTTAGCACAGCTATTGCGGTTTCACGTTAAAAAAGTCTTTCCTGAACACTATATCAGAAGACTCTACGGCCAATTTTCGGGGGCGCAATGGTGGAATGGATTACCTCTGACGGGCTCACCCCCTATGAGGACGCGGTCGCAAAGATGGAGTCGCGGGCCGAACGAATCGCCCGTGGCGAGGCGGATGAAGCCGTCTGGCTGGTCGAACATCCGCCGCTTTATACCGCCGGAACCAGCGCCAATCCCGCCGATCTGACCGACCCGGATCGCTTTCCGGTATTTCCGACGAAACGCGGCGGGCAATACACCTATCACGGCCCCGGACAGCGGGTTGCCTATGCGATGCTGAACGTCGGTGCGCGCGGGCGCGATGTGCGGAAATTCGTGAACCAGCTTGAGGAATGGGTGATCGCCACCCTTGCCGAGTTCAACGTCACCGGCGAACGGCGGCTGGGCCGCGTCGGTGTTTGGGTCGTCCGTCACGACAAACCCCTGACCGCGGCCGGAGAGCCGCCCGAAGACAAGATCGCCGCGATCGGCGTGCGCCTGCGCAAATGGGTCAGCTTTCACGGGGTGTCGATCAACGTCGATCCCGACCTTAGCCATTTCGACGGAATCGTGCCCTGCGGCATCCGCGAACACGGTGTGACCAGCCTCGTCGACCTGGGCCTGCCGGTGACGATGGCCGATGTCGATGTCGCGCTGATGCGCTGCTTTGACCGGGTGTTCGCCGCCGAACAGGACGCCTAGCGCGCCCTGCGACATCGCCTACCCTTTAACCTCCCCCGAGAATCGTGGCAGGCTTTACCACCTAAAGTCACAACTCACGAGGTTCCCATGAAGACCGTAGCCATGATTGCCGCACTCGCCGCATCCACAGCCGCGTTGCCCGCCTTTGCCGAAGGCGACCCCGCAGAAGGCGAAGACGGCTTCAAACGCTGTAAGTCGTGCCACATGGTCGTCGACGGCGACAACGAAATCCTCAAGGGCGGCCGCACCGGCCCGAACCTGTTTGGCATTGTTGGCCGTCAGGCCGGCACCGTCGAAGATTTCAACTACGGCGATGATCTTGTTGCCGCAGGCGAAGCGGGCCTTGTCTGGGACGAAGAAAATCTTGTCGCCTACATGACCGACCCGACCGCCTTCCTGCGTGAATTCCTTGAAGACGACAGTGCGCGGTCGAAAATGACCTTCAAACTGCGCAATGGCGGCGAAGACATCGTGGCGTTCCTTGCCTCTGTCGCGCCTGACGCTGGCGAAGGCATGGAAGAGGGTGCCGAAGAAGAGGGCGAAGAAGCGGAAAGCACCGAAACATCCAATTGACGCCCATGCTCGTATAAAGAACGACAAAAAAACGCGCCCCGCGGCACTTAGGAACATTGCCCGCGGGGAACAACCGTTCTAATACAGGGTCGGAACGTGCCGCAGAGTCTGCTCTGCGCCTTAATTTTGGGAACTGGGAGGCAGATATGGCCGACGCAGCCATTCATGGCCACGAACATCACGACGAACGCAGCTTCTTCACCCGCTGGTTCATGTCAACGAACCACAAGGATATCGGTATCCTTTACCTCTTCACCGCAGCGGCGGTTGGCCTGATCTCGGTCATCTTCACCGTTTACATGCGGATGGAGCTGATGGAACCCGGCGTTCAGTATATGTGCCTTGAAGGCGCACGGATGATCGCCTCTGACGCGGTCTGCACCCCGAACGGACACCTTTGGAACGTGATGATTACCTATCACGGCGTCCTGATGATGTTCTTCGTGGTGATTCCGGCGCTGTTTGGCGGCTTCGGCAACTACTTCATGCCGCTCCAAATCGGTGCGCCGGATATGGCGTTCCCGCGGATGAACAACCTTAGTTTCTGGATGTTTGTAACCGGTGTGGCGCTTGGCGTTGCGTCGCTGCTGTCTCCGGGTGGCAACGATCAGCTTGGCTCTGGCGTGGGCTGGGTGCTCTATCCGCCGCTGTCGACGACCGAAGGCGGCTATTCGATGGACCTTGCGATCTTCGCGGTTCACGTGTCCGGTGCCTCGTCGATCCTTGGCGCGATCAACATGATTACGACCTTCCTCAATATGCGTGCCCCGGGCATGACGCTGTTCAAGGTGCCGCTGTTTAGCTGGTCAATCTTCATCACCGCATGGATGATCCTGCTGGCGCTGCCTGTGCTTGCAGGCGCAATCACCATGCTGCTGACCGACCGAAACTTCGGCACGACGTTCTTCGATCCGTCCGGCGGCGGCGATCCAATCCTCTACCAGCACATCCTCTGGTTCTTCGGCCACCCCGAGGTTTACATCATCATCCTGCCGGGCTTTGGCATCATCAGCCACGTCATCGCCACGTTCAGCCGCAAGCCCGTGTTCGGCTACCTGCCGATGGTCTGGGCGCTGATCGCGATTGGCGCACTCGGCTTCGTTGTCTGGGCGCACCACATGTATACCGTGGGGATGAGCCTGACGCAGCAGTCCTACTTCATGCTCGCAACGATGGTCATTGCGGTGCCAACGGGGGTCAAGATCTTCAGTTGGATCGCGACGATGTGGGGCGGTTCGATTGAGTTCAAGACGCCGATGCTGTTCGCCTTCGGCTTCCTGTTCCTGTTCACCGTCGGCGGTGTCACGGGCGTTGTGCTGGCGCAAGCCGGCGTCGATCGGGCCTATCACGATACCTACTACGTCGTGGCCCACTTCCACTATGTGATGAGCCTTGGGGCCGTCTTCGCGATCTTTGCCGGGATGTATTACTGGTTCGCCAAGATGTCCGGCCGCCAGTATCCGGAATGGGCGGGCAAGCTGCACTTCTGGATGTTCTTCATCGGCGCGAACCTGACCTTCTTCCCGCAACACTTCCTGGGTCGCCAAGGTATGCCGCGTCGCTACATCGACTACCCCGAAGCGTTCGCCTACTGGAACGTCTGGTCCTCCTACGGCGCATTCCTGTCCTTTGCCTCGTTCCTGCTGTTCATCGGCATCGTGTTCTACACACTCTTCGCCGGGAAACGCGTGACCGAGAATAACTACTGGAACGAATACGCCGACACGCTGGAATGGACCCTTCCGACCCCGCCGCCCGAACACACGTTCGAGCAGCTTCCGAAGCAAGAAGACTGGGACAAGGGCCACGCGCACTAAGTCGAAAGATCAAACACCAAAAACGGGGTCCGGGCACAAAACCCGGACCCCGTTTGCTTTCACGGATCACGCCTGATGCTGTATGCGCTTCTTCCCGTCGCCCTGCTGATCATCGTCCCGCTGGCGGAGCAGTTGCGCCGCGCCCGTCCCTTCATGCTGTTCGCGCTTGTCGCGGCGGTCTATGTGGTCCTCGCCGGGCTGACCGTGGCGATCTTCCGAACCCCTGCGCTGTTGGATTGGGTCACGCAGCCCGTGACCTCAGACCGCACGTATCACGATACCTATTACGTCGTCAGCCACGCCAACTTCACCCTGTCACTCGCCCTGATATTCGCCGTCATCGCCCTGATCACGTGGGGTCAAACTAAGGCGCACGCGCTTTATTACACACGCCTGACGACGTTCGCCTTCTGGGGGCTGCACCTTAGCATCCTCGGCACCGCCATCGCCCCGGTTGTCCTGCAAACAAACATGCCCCGTCGCTACGCAGATTACCAAGAGGTGTTCGATGGTCTGAACCGGATCACTAGCCTGCTTAGCTTCGCGGCGTTCCTGTTCCTCTGCATGCTCGCGGTTCTGCTGCTTTTGTCCATCGTCCGCAGGATCAGCAAGCGGTCCCACGATTAGCCATGCCCTACGAATGGACCACCACCGACGACAGAACAGAGGTGCTGAGCCTCTGGCCCTACCGCTCTCTTCCGAAACGGGGATTCGTGGTGTTCATCGGGATAACCGCCGGGCTTCTCGCCCTGCCGCTTTTGCCGCTGCTTGGAACGCAACTCTGGTGGGGTCTGCTGCCCTTCATGATCGGGGCCGTCGCGCTGATCTGGTATTTCCTGAACCGCAGCTACCGCGATGGCGAGGTGTTGGAAACCCTCACCCTGACGGCCGATGAAATCTTCCTGTTCCACACCGACAGCCGGGGGCGGATGCAGGACTGGTCGGAAAATCCCTACTGGGTCCGCGTGACGCTGCACCCGACGGGCGGCCCGGTGCCGAACTACCTGACCCTGAAGGGCAAGGGGCGCGAGGTCGAACTCGGCGCGTTCCTGACCGAAGACGAACGCGCCGCCTTGCGTGACGACCTCACGGACCGCCTGCGCCGCGTTACTGCGCGTTAGCGGCGCTCCTGCACTGGCAAACCGTCGTGCGAAACCAAGGCCATCTCCCTCAGTTCCCCTTCGGTCAACCACTCATACATATCTTTCGAGGCACCCCGCAGATCACCGACCCTGATGTCCCCCCGTTTTGCCGACAAGGCAGCCCCCGCCGCACACTGCCGAACTACCGATTCTGCGCGCATAATGGTCTCCTTTCGCTTGATGCAATAAAGCGGAACGCATGAGGGCAAAAGTGGTTCCCAAAAAATTGAAAGCGACCGCCAACGCCATTCACTCCACCTCCGCGAACGCCTCCATCAAGCCGATAAACTCCTCCATCGACGGAAACCCCGCGAACCCGTGCGGTGCAGGCGTTTCAGCCCAAGCTAGCTTCTCATCGGTCATGGTTTCGATGAACGGCGAAAACCAGTTTCGGTCGTCAAACAGGGTTGGGCGGACGTTGACGAACGCATCCAAACCAGTGATCCGGGTGAACATCCAAGTCATACACTCCGGGCAGAAGTAGTGGCTGAGGTCCGGGCCTTTCAGGCCGCCAACAACTGGGGCGCCTTGCGTCACTGAGAGTGCATCCACCGGGAAGGTCGCCGTCAGGGAATAGGCGCTACTGCTCATGCTCTGGCACCCGGTGCAGTGGCAGGCCGCAGTCATCACCGGAGGCGCAGTGACTTCAACAGTGACCTGCCCGCATCGGCACGCACCGCTCAGGGGGAATTTCGATGGTTTCATGCCGTGGGCTCCTCTCAAAAATTACGCCGTGACGCTTAGGCAGACCTACCCCAACCCAGGCGCTACCGCAATTTTCACCGGCGCGGACGAAACCCATCCGCGCCCGCCGCCCTCTGCTGTGCTTTTGATTCTGCGGGCATGGAACCCTCCTTTTTCGCTTCGGTTACGCAAAGGGAACGCTGGCGGTTTGGTGGGGGTTCCGGGGGGTAGTTACAACAGTTGTATTGAATAGCTACAATCTCGGGACGGAGGTGATTACACCACGCAATACCACGTCACCGTCGACCTCAATGGTGCACGCTCCCTCAATACGCTCGCCGGGGTTGTTTCCTCTCCGTTCTAAGAAAGCCCTAGCCTCTTCCTCGTTCGGAAGAGTGCAAATCGACCAAGCATCAGTGAGGTAGAACGGGACCTCCGATGGAAACCCCAAATATCGTCGCGATGATCGTTCGTCGGGAACATCGACCAAGATTGCCCGCATCCCGTTCTCAAACGACAACGAAAATGCACCCTCAGGCATCTCGGGCCTCTTATGCAGACCCAAGCGATAATAGTCGTAGATCGCGTAACCAACGCCGACCACAATCAGAAATCCGACTATTCGCTTCCACACATCACTACCCTTCAACCGTTACTGTTTTCTTTCACAGCAATAGTGGGCTTGCAATCGGGAGGGAGACGTTCGCCAACCATTTTTTCAGTAGGCATAGAGCGGCACATATCACGAATAGGCGGGAGCTTTGAAACCCATCCAGCCCCGCCCGCGTTACCCCCACATGGCCAACACAGCAAAGGAGGGCGCCTGATGGACGAAGAAATCCTCTGGGACAATGAACAGAGCTTCTGGCTCGACGGGCCGGACTTTTTCCGCGCGAATATGACCAAGGACGCCCGGATGGTGTTTCCCGACCCGGTCGGCATTCTGAAGGGCGACGAAATTCTCCAAGGGTTGGAAGGCGCGCCGCGCTGGGCCTCGGTTTCGTTTGATGAAAAATCCCTGTCGCAGACCGCGACGACCGCGGTTCTGACCTACAAGGCAACCGGAGAGCGGGACGGCGATGATCCCTATGCGGCGCTTTGCTGTTCAACCTATGTGAAGGCGTCGGGCGATTGGAAACTCCTCGCCCATCAGCAAACACCGGTCTAGGCCGCTTCCCGCAAGTTCCGGGTCGCCCCGACCGAGGCGCTCGCCTATCGTCGGAGCATGACACAACAACGCTCCATCCCCACCCGCGTCTGGGTCGACATCCTGCTTCTCGGCCTGATCTGGGGCGCGAGCTTTCTTGCCATCAGGCTTGCACTGTTCGAAATCGGGTTCGTGACCTCGGTCGCGCACCGGGTGTTCTGGGCGGCGCTGATCCTGTGGGGCTGGGTCTGGGTTCGTGGCTTCGACGTGCCGCGCGGCGCACGCGTCTGGGGTGCGTTCCTTGTCATGGGGCTGCTCAACAACGTCATTCCCTTTTCGCTGATGGCATGGGGGCAGCTTCACATCGAAACCGGGCTGACCTCGGTCTTCAACGCGGCCACGGCGATTTTCGGTGTGGTCGTCGCGGCCCTGATCCTGCCCGACGAACGGATGACTCTTCGCAAGGCTTCTGGAGTCGGTCTCGGCTTTGCCGGGGTGGCGGTCACCATCGGCCTTGACAGTTTTCAAAGCCTCGATCTGCGCTCCCTCGCGCAGCTTGCGGTGGTCGGGGGCACGATCTCCTACGCATTTGCGAGCGTCTGGGCGCGGATGCGGCTGTCCGGCCTCAGGCCCGAAGTCGCCGCGGCCGGAATGCTGACCGGATCATCGCTGGTGATGGTGCCGGCGGCCTTCCTGATCGACGGGGTGCCTTCCTTCGCGCTGTCGTGGCAGGCCACGCTGTCGGTCGGCTATTACGTCGTGTTCGCGACGGCGGGGGCATACCTGCTCTACTACCGGATTCTCGCGACGGCGGGGGCGGCGAACACGATGCTCGTGACGCTCATCATCCCGCCGGTGTCGATCATCCTCGGCGCCCTCGTGCTGAGCGAGGCTTTACCCCCAAACGTCTTCGCGGGGCTTGCGCTGCTGATCCTCGGATTGGTCATTCTCGACGGTCGACTGCTGCCCAAACGCAAAACCGCGCCCGCCCGGCCCAAGGCCTAAACGTATGCACAGTGTATGCACAGGTTGTGCACGCCCGGTGCATGAGGGTCATACGCGATTTTCGGGGGTTCGGGCGGCCTAGCCCAGTCGGTCTTTCACCATCGGTCCGACCCGGCCGAAATCCATCTGCCCGGTGTATTTCGATTTCAGTTCACCCATCACCTTGCCCATGTCACGGATCGAATCCGCACCGACCGTCTTGATGGCGTCCTGAACCGCTGCGTCGGTCTCTTCCTCGGACAATTGCTTGGGCAAGAAATGCTCAATAATGCCGATCTCCGAAAGCTCCTGCTCGGCCAGCTCAAGCCGCCCGCCCTCTTCATAGGCGCGCGCACTTTCTTGCCGTTGCTTGACCATTTTCCCAAGAATTCCAAGGATTTCATCGTCGCCGACGCTCTTGTCGTCGTCGCCTCCGCGCAGGGCGATCTCCCGATCTTTGATGGCCGCACTGATCAGCCTCAGCGTTGACAACCGCTTGCTGTCCTTAGCTTTCATCGCTTCTTTGAGTGCATCGTTGATCCGGCTTCGCATATCCATTGGCATCCCCATTCCACGGTCCTGCGGTTCATATCCGAAGGTCCGACCCTATCCGTTGCCGCCGCGCCTTACAACCTCTGGCGAAAATGCCAAGCCGTTGAAAACATGGCAAAACCCAAATTTACGTTGCGAAAGCGGTGTTTTGCTTGACCCCCCGCGCCACCCCCCCTAGTTTCTCGCAAGTTTGAGCCGGGAGTCGCACCATGCCTGCCACCAGCACCCAACCTGCTGACGTGAAAGAAAAAGACGCAAAACCAACAGCTTGCTTGGCGTTGGCGGACGGAACAATCTTCTACGGAAAAGGGTTCGGCGCGACCGGAGAGGCGGAAGCGGAACTTTGCTTTAACACCGCCATGACCGGCTATCAGGAGATTATGACAGACCCCTCCTATGCCGGGCAAATCGTGACCTTCACCTTCCCCCATATCGGCAACACCGGCGTCACCCCAGAAGACGACGAAACCGCCGACCCGTTCGCCGCTGGCATGGTGGTGAAATGGGACCCGACCGACCCATCGAACTGGCGCGCCGCCGAGACGCTTGGCACATGGCTGTCGCGTCGTGGTCGCATCGGTATTGGCGGCATCGACACCCGCCGCCTGACCCGCGCCATCCGGCAGCAGGGCGCCCCGCATGTCGCGATTTCGCACAACGCGGACGGAGAGTTCGATATCGAAGCGCTCACGAAAAAAGCGCGTGCATTCAGCGGGTTGGAGGGGTTGGACCTTGCCAAAGATGTCACCTGCGCACAGTCTTATCGTTGGGACGAAATGCGGTGGGCTTGGCCAGAAGGCTACACGCGCCAGAACGCGGCAAAGTTCAAGGTCGTCGCGCTCGACTACGGTGCGAAACGCAACATTTTGCGCTGCCTCGCCTCCGCTGGATGTGACGTCACCGTCATGCCCGCAACCGCAACAGCCGCAGAGGTTTTGGCGCACTCACCCGATGGTGTTTTCCTGTCAAACGGCCCCGGCGACCCTGCGGCGACAGGCGACTACGCCGTGCCGATGATCCGCGAAATCCTCGACACGACGGATCTTCCTATCTTCGGGATTTGCCTTGGACATCAGATGCTTGCCCTCGCTCTCGGCGCGAAAACCGTCAAGATGAACCACGGCCACCACGGGGCCAACCATCCGGTCAAAGACCTCGAAACCGGAAAGGTCGAAATCACGTCGATGAACCACGGCTTTGCGGTCGATAGCCAAAGCCTGCCGAACGGTGTGAAGGAAACGCATGTGTCCTTGTTTGACGGGTCCAACTGCGGGTTGCGCATGGCGGATCGCCCGGTGTTTTCGGTGCAATACCACCCCGAAGCCAGCCCCGGCCCGATGGACAGCATCTATCTGTTCGATCGGTTCACCGACGCGATGGCAACACGCGCCGCATAGTTTCGGCAGGATTCGGCGATATTTTCCAGCATTAACGGCGCGTTAACCCTAATCGCCCTTGAGTGGTCACACCCCATTTGGCGTGACCCATGCAGCAGACCCATCTCAAGCTCGTCCAGAACGAAGCGACGCCGGTTTTCCCCCATCCGCGCCCGTCGCGGCGGCGCCCGCTTGGCCAAATCCTCGTTGATCGTGGCGCGTTGTCGGTCGGGGATCTGGCGACTGCGCTTGCGATCAAAACCCGTCAGGATTGCCGCCTAAGCGATATTTTATTGGCACATCGGATGGTGAGCGAGGCAGACCTGTTCGCCGGGCTGGAACAGCAATGGGGTGCCAACCGCGTTGATTTGACCTTCGACAAACCGGACACGCAACTGGTGCAGGAATATGACCTGACCACCTGCCGGGCGCATGAGGTTGTGCCGTGGAAACGGATGCCCGGCGGCACGGTTTTCGTCAGCGCCCGCCCCGACCTGTTTACCAAGTTCCGCGAGGCTCTGCCCGATGACGGAAGGCAGGCCTACCTTGCCCTCGGTCAGCAGACCGAGGTGCACACAGCCCTGATGCGCGGGCATGAAAAGATGCTGACCGAACAGGCCGAAGCGCGGGTGCCGGAACCGGAAAGTTGCCGCCGTTGGAACACCGGGCGGCTTAGGATTGCGACCGGTGGCATCCTTTGTTTGCTGGCGATTGGTGCGATGACCTCCCCGGCCGGGTTGTTCGCCGTCGTCTGCGCTTGGGCCGTGCTGACGATGGTTTTGACGACCGGGCTAAAGCTCGCCGCCGCGATCACCCAGCTTCGCCACGCAAGGGACTTCGCCGCCGCAAGCGCCAGCACAGATCAGGCGATCCGGCTGCCTCAATTGCCCTGTGTGTCGATCCTCGTCCCCCTGTTTCGCGAGAAAGAGATCGCCGCCCACCTGATCCGCCGCCTGAAGCGGCTGAACTACCCGAAAGAGCTGCTCGACATCTGCCTTGTCGTCGAGGCGGACGATGTAACGACGCATGACACCCTCACCGCGACACGCCTGCCCTATTGGGTTCGGACGATCACAGTGCCTGACGGACAGTTGCGCACCAAGCCCCGCGCGATGAACTTCGCGCTGGATTTCTGCAAAGGGTCCATCATCGGGATTTATGATGCCGAAGATGCGCCCGATCCCGATCAGGTCCACAAGATCGTGCGGCGCTTCCGCGAACGCGGGCCAGAGGTCGCCTGCCTGCAAGGCATTCTCGACTATTACAACGCGCGGACAAACTGGCTGTCGCGGTGTTTTACCATCGAATATGCCACGTGGTTTCGCATCGTTTTGCCCGGTCTCGTAAAGCTTGGATTTGCCATACCGCTTGGCGGAACCACGTTGTTTTTCAGGCGCGAGGCGTTGGAAAAGCTCGGTGGTTGGGACGCCCATAACGTGACGGAGGATGCGGACCTTGGCATTCGCCTTGCCCGCCACGGATACCGCGCCGAACTGATCGAAACCGTGACAGAGGAGGAGGCAAACTGCCGCGTCGTGCCGTGGATCAAGCAACGCTCCCGGTGGTTGAAGGGTTACGCTGCGACATGGGCCGTCCACATGCGTTCCCCTCGCAGGTTGCTAAAACAGCTTGGTTGGTGGCGTTTTTTTGGTGTGCAATTGCTGTTCGTTGGCACGCTGTCCCAATTCGTCCTCGCGCCCATCTTGTGGTCGTTCTGGTTGGTGATCTTCGGCCTGCCGCATCCCCTGACGGGGGTCATGCCGGGCAGTTGGTTCGCCGCCCTGGGTGCGCTGTTTTTGCTGACCGAAGCTATTAATATCGCCGTCGGTATGATCGCGGTTTCCAGCGACAAGCATCGGTTTCTTCGCTGGTGGGTGCCGACGCTGCACTTCTACTTCCCGCTCGGTGCGCTGGCGTCCTACAAGGGGCTTTATGAACTGCTGACGCGCCCGTTCTACTGGGACAAGACAAGCCACGGCGTCTACGCCCCGACCCGCGCCGGACTCCCCAGTCAGGACTGAGAGACCCGATCCGCGTCAAGCCGCAAACGCGTTTCGAACGCCCGCGAAATATGGGCCTTGAGCGCATCATCGGCTTTGTCACCATCACCCGCTTCGATCGCGGCGACGATGGCGGAATGTTCATCCAGCGCATCCGCCCCGCGCCCCTCGGCGGCAAGCGACGTGGACGCCAGAAGCGCCATCGACCGGTGAACAAGGTCAAGCTGCTGGACGAGGTATCGGTTATGCGATGCGAGATGCACCTGCTTGTGAAAGCGCCGGTTCGCACGGGAAAGCGCGGACGGGTCGGCGAGCAGCGCACGGTCTTCCTCGACCATTTCGCGCAGCACGCGGATTTCCTCTGGTGCGGCGTGGCGGGCGGCCAGACGCGCGGCCAGCCCCTCAAGCTCCGCCCTGACGACGTAAAGCTCAGCCAGTTGATTGTGGTCAAGCGACGCGACGATCAGGCTGCGCCCGTCCCGCGTCAGCAGGGATTGCGTTTCCAGTCGCTGCAATGCCTCGCGGATCGGCGTGCGCGACACGCCGAAGCGATCGGCGAGATCGCTTTCAACCAGCCGGTCGCCGGGCTTGAAAACACCCACGTCAATCGCCTCCAGTATCAACTGGTAGGCGTCCGTCTGGGGCGGTTTGATATCGGGCATCCGGGTCTCCTGCATCGGTTGCGCGACACTAGCCCCCGCAATGACGTCCGATCAAGCCAAACCGCCATTGCAGAGATCGCGTGGCAGGATTAGCGTCGCGCCATGGTCGCCGAACAGTTCAAACATGTCGATGCGTGGGTCTTTGACCTCGACAACACGCTTTATCCGCCCGAGGCCGCGCTTTTCGATCAGATCGAAGTGCGGATGACCGCGTGGGTGATGGACGCGCTTGGCGTCGACCGGGATCGCGCGGACCATCTGCGCCGCCATTACTGGGCCGAATACGGAACTACCCTCGCCGGGTTGATGCGTGAACACGATGTCGATCCGGCCCCATATCTGACGGATGTGCACGACATATCGCTCGATCATCTGATCCCCGACAGTGAGCTTGCCGACCGCATTCTCGCGCTGAAAGGCCGGCGGATCGTCTATACCAACGGGTCAGAGCCTTACGCCCGCCGTGTCCTCGCCGCCCGTGGGTTGGAGGGGTGTTTCGACGCGGTCTATGGCGTCGAACACGCGGGGTTCCGGCCAAAGCCCGAACGTGTGGCGTTTGAAACCGTGTTTGCGCGGGACGGGATCGATGCACGTCGCGCCGCGATGTTCGAGGATGATCCGCGCAACCTCTCCGCGCCCCACGCGATGGGGATGCAGACCGTCCATGTCGCGCCGGAACCTCATGCCGCCGATCACATTACCCACTACACGGATGACCTTTCCGGGTTCCTCGCCCGACTTTCCGTCTAGGTGCCAAGGGTCGGACATCCTGACGCTTGGACCTTTCCGGTCCCCGTCCCTATGTAGGACATATGAAACGCGAATCTTTCGATATCTTGGTGTCGGGTGGCGGGGTCGCCGGGCTGATCGCCGCGACAGCGTTCGGCTCCGCCGGATATTCCGTCCTGTGTGTCGATCCGAATGCGCCCGTCACTGACGCCAATGACCCCGACGCCGACCTGCGGACCACCGCGTTTCTGCAACCGGCGCGGGCGTTGCTCGACACGTGCGGACTGTGGAGCAGCCTTGCACCCCACGCCGCGCCGCTTCAGATCATGCGCATTGTCGATGCCGGCGGCGAAACGCCGGAGCCACGCGTCGTCAAGGATTTTCGGGCCAGCGACATCTCGGATGAACCGTTTGGCTGGAACCTACCAAACTGGCTGCTGCGCCGCGAAATACTTGGCAGAATAGGCGATCTGGCCAATGTCGAATTCCGCCCCGGCGTGTCGACACAATCCGTCCTGACGCGTGAGAGCGAGGCGCTGGTTTCCCTGTCAGACGGCACGCGCGCGTCGGCAAAGCTGCTGATCGCGGCGGATGGGCGAAACTCTCCGGTCAGGGACGCCGTCGGAATCGACGTAAAGACGACACGCTATGGGCAAAAGGCGCTCGCCTTCGCAGTCACACACCCGATCCCGCATGAAAATATCTCGACAGAGGTTCATCGCTCTGGCGGGCCGTTCACGATGGTGCCTTTGCCGGATCGCGACGGGCAGTCCTGCTCCGCGATTGTGTGGATGGAGCGTGGGGCCGAGGTCAAGCGCCTGCAATCGTTGAACAAAGACGCCTTTGAGGATGAGATGAACACCCGCTCCTGCCACTTGCTCGGGCCGTTGACGCTTGCCAGCCGCAGGTCGGCTTGGCCGATCATCAGCCAGATCGCGGGGCGAATGTCTGCCGAACGCACAGCGCTGATCGCCGAAGCCGCCCATGTCGTGCCGCCCATCGGTGCGCAGGGGCTGAACATGAGCCTTGGTGATCTTCGCGTGTTGCTGGAACTGGCAGAGGGGGCGCCCGATACGCTCGGCTCTCGCCCCATGCTCGACACGTATCACAAGCGGCGGCACCCGGATGTGCGCCTGCGTGTCACCGGGATTGATGCGCTGAACCGGGCATCGATGGTCGGCGCACCGGCCCTGCGCGATCTCAGGGCTGCCGCGCTGAATGCGTTCTATTCGGTCGCGCCGGTTCGCAAGACGCTGATGCGAACCGGGCTAGGCAGCCGATAACACCCCTACTTGGCAAACACTTTGTCAATGGCCTGTTCCAGCCGTGCCACGCTCGCGTCGACGTCATAAAGCTTATCAAGGCCGAACAGGCCAAGGCGGAAGCTCTTGTAGTCCGGTCCCTCATCGCACATCAGCGGCACGCCCGCGGCAATCTGGAGCCCTTCGGCCGCGAAGGCCTTGCCGGTCTGGACCTCGGGATCGGCGGTGTAGCTGACAACCACCCCCGGTGCGCCAAATCCGTCAGCGGCGACGGATTTGATCCCCCGCTCTGCCAACAGCGCCCGCACGCGCACGCCCTGTTCCCACTGGGCGTCACGTAGCTTGTCAAACCCGTAGTCGCGGGTTTCAAGCATCGTATCGCGGAAATCGCGCAAGGCATCCGTTGGCATGGTGGCATGATAGGCATGGCCGCCGCCTTCATACGCTTCCATGATCGAAAGCCACTTACCAAGGTCGACCGCAAAGCTGGTCGATTGGGTGGCTTTCACCTTCTCAACCGCTGCGTCGTTCATCATCACCAGCCCGGCAGAAGGCGAGGCTGACCACCCCTTCTGCGGCGCGGAGATCAACACGTCGACGCCGGACACCTTCATGTCGACCCAAGCGCAGCCAGAGGCGATGCAGTCGAGCACAAACAGCCCACCAACCTCATGCACAGCGTCCGCCACGGCCCGCAGGTAGTCATCCGGCAGGATCATCCCGGAGGACGTCTCAACATGCGGGGCGAAAACCGCATCGGGCCGTTCCGCCTTTATCTTGGCGACAACATCGTCGATCGGCGCGGGCGCAAACGGGGCGTCGACCGCGTTCCCGGCGCGGCGGGCTTTCATCACGGTTTCGTCGGAAACGGTAACGCCCGCCTCAAAAATCTGCGTCCAGCGGTAGGAGAACCAGCCATTGCGTATCACCAGCGCCTTTTTCCCCGTCGCCAGTTGTCGTGCCACCGCCTCCATCGCGTAGGTGCCACCGCCGGGGACGAGGGCCACCGCATCCGCGTTGTAAACCTGCTTCAACATGCCGGAAATGTCGCGCATCACTTGCTGAAACGACGCGCTCATGTGGTTAAGCGACCGGTCCGTGAATACGACAGAGTATTCGAGCATCCCGTCGGGATCGACGGTGTCCAGAAGGGCAGACATGGCAATTCTCCTTAAAGCTTCGCAAACAGGCGTAGCGTCTGGCCAAGGCAGAGGCAAAGGCTTTTCTCAGCCAATCGGTCCGGGGCGGCGTTCTTCAGACAACAGGACGTTGGCCTCGACATTGCCGACACCCGGCAGCGTCATGATCCGCCGACGCAGCACCCGTTCGAAATCCGGCAAATCGCGTGCGACGACCCGCAGACGATAATCATATAGGCCAAGAACATGACGCACGGTCTGCACTTCGGGGATGGCTGTTACGGCGCGTTCGAAGTCTTCAAGGCTGACGCGGCCCTTGGTGGCGAGTTTCACGCCAAGAAACACGGTCACGCCGAACCCCAGCGCCTCTGCATTCAGGGAAATGCGCCGCCCGGACAGGACGCCGGATTCCTCAAGCCGCTTGATCCGCCGCCACGCCACGGGCTGGCTAAGGCCGACCTTCTTGGCGAGCGCCCCGGTGCTTTGGCTCGCGTCGCCGACGAGGGCACGCATCAGCGTGCGATCAATGTCATCAAGATCAATCACAGCGGCACCCCGTCGGTTTCCTTGATGTTGGCGACCTGCATCAACGCCTCGATATCCGCGATATGCGGCAGCGTCAGAATCCGGGTGCGGTAGATATGTTGATAGTGCTGCATGTCCCGTGCCAAGACCGACAGGCGCACGTCGACGCGGCCCAGAAACGTCTGTATCTCAATAACTTCCGGCACGTCGCGGGCAGCGTCCATAAATTCATCGAATGCGCGGGATTGAGTTTTGTCGAGCGTGATGCGCAGGCTGACCTCAACCTCATAACCCAGCGCGGGCCAATTGATGACCGCGTGCCGCCCCAGCAAAATCCCAGCAGATTGCAGTTTTTCCAACCGCCGCCAGCAGGTCACAGGGCTGACGCCAGCGCGATCCGCAAGCTCGGCGTTGGTCAGTTCGGGGCTGACTTGCAGATGGCGCAGCAGCCGCCTGTCTGTGTCATCAACTTGCATTATAATTTCTCTTATTTTGTAATAACAGAATAATTATTCCGTATATCAGCAATAATCCGCAGTCAATGAAATGCCATTCGGCCCACCCCTGCTATTTTGGCGGCAATTCACCAACATAGGACAAGACCATGAGAGTTTACTACGACCGCGACTGTGACGTTAACCTGATCAAGGACAAGAAAGTTGCGATCCTTGGCTATGGCTCGCAAGGGCACGCGCACGCATTGAACCTGCGGGATTCGGGCGCGAAGAACCTTGTTGTCGCCCTGCGCGAAGGCTCTGCCAGCGCGAAGAAGGCACAAGGCGAAGGGCTAGAGGTTATGGGCATCGCGGAAGCCGCCGCGTGGTGTGACCTGATCATGTTTACCATGCCCGATGAGCTTCAGGCCGAAACCTACAAGAAATACGTCCACGACAATATCAAACCCGGTGCGGCGATTGCCTTTGCTCACGGTCTGAACGTCCATTTCGGCCTGATCGAGCCGAAGGAAGGTATCGACGTCATCATGATGGCCCCGAAAGGTCCAGGACATACTGTGCGCGGCGAATACACCAAGGGCGGCGGTGTGCCCTGCCTCGTCGCCGTTGATACGGATTCTACCGGCAAGGCGCTTGAACTCGGCCTCAGCTATTGTTCAGCGATCGGTGGCGGGCGGTCCGGCATCATCGAAACCAACTTCCGCGAAGAATGCGAAACCGATCTGTTCGGCGAACAGGCGGTTCTGTGTGGCGGCTTGGTTGAACTGATCCGCATGGGCTTCGAAACGCTGGTCGAAGCGGGCTACGCGCCTGAAATGGCCTATTTCGAGTGTCTGCATGAGGTGAAGCTGATCGTCGACCTGATCTACGAAGGCGGCATTGCGAACATGAACTACTCCATCTCGAACACGGCGGAGTATGGTGAATATGTCTCTGGCCCGCGCATCCTGCCTTACGATGAAACCAAGGCGCGGATGAAAGGCGTTCTGACAGACATTCAGAACGGTAAATTCGTGCGTGACTTCATGCAGGAAAACACCGTTGGTCAACCGTTCTTCAAGGGCACGCGCCGTCTGAACGACGAACACCAGATCGAAGAAGTCGGCAAGAAACTTCGCGGCATGATGCCGTGGATTTCAGCCGGGAAGCTGGTCGACCAAGAAAAGAACTAAGCCAATGGTGGCCCTGCCCGTTCGGGTGGGGCCGCATACCGATCCGGCACGCTGATTTGGCATGGCCCGATCACCCATAGAACGGATCGATCATGCAAACCCAACCGCCCCCTCCAAGCTTGACGAACTGGGTGCTGATGCTCTCAGTCGCGTTGATCTGGGGGTCGTCCTTCATGCTGGTCGAGGTCGCGTTGACCGGGTTCGGGCCGATCTCGGTCGCCGCTTACCGCGTGACGCTGGCCGCCGTATTGCTGCTGACGCTGACATTCGTGACGGGGCACGGGCTGCCGCCTGTGCGCGGGCCGAAGGCCGGGTTCGTCTGGGCCTCTGCCCTTGGGATGGGCATATTTTCCAATGCCTTACCGTTCTTCCTGCTGTCCTGGGGCCAGCAATACGTCGCATCCGGCTTTGCCGGCGTCACGATGGCGGCGGTGCCGCTGCTGATCCTCCCGCTCGCCCATATCTTTGTGCCCGGAGAACGGATGACGTGGTTGAAGAACGCGGGCTTTATTCTTGGTTTTGCTGGCGTTCTTCTTTTGATCGGGCTTGAAGCATTTCAGAATATGGGCGTCGACCGTGAGGCGACCGGGCGCATGGCCTGCCTTGCCAGCGCGATGTGCTACGCCACCGGGTCGATCATCACGCGGCTGTGCCCCGCCGTGTCAAAAATCGCCCTAGCCGCGGGAACCATGTTGCTTGCGAGCTTGCTTATCCTACCCCTCGCGCTGATCCTCGAAGGGCCGCCGGATAGCGTGGCGTTCCTCCCCATTCTCGCGGTCACGACGCTGGGCATATTCGCGACGGCGGGGGCAAAGCTGATCCAGGTGAAAGTGGTGCGAGAGGCGGGGCCAAGTTTTATGGCGCTGGTCAATTATCAGGTGCCGGTCTGGTCGCTTGTCATCGGCTGGGCCGTGCTGAACGAGGCATTGCCAGCCAAGTTTTTCCTCGCGCTGATGATGATCATCTGCGGCATGGCACTTGGTCAGTGGAAATCGTTGCGCTCGCTATATCGCCGCACGACGACGCCGGTGGCCTAGGCCGACGCCTCAACCGTCGCGACGATGTCGTCGATGACCGATTCAAGCCGGGTTTCGTCATCACATTCGCCCATGACCCGGATCAGCGGCTCCGTCCCCGACTTGCGGATCAGCAAGCGGCCGGAGCCCTTCAGCTGCTCCTCGCCCGCGGCGATGGCCGACTTGACGGCATCCGTGGCCAGCGGATCGGCCCCGTCCTGATACCGCACATTTTTCAGCATCTGCGGAACCGGCGTGAAATTCTGCGTCAGCACGCTGGCCGGCTTTTCACTGCGCACCATTTCGGACAGGAATTGAAGGCCCGCCACAAGCCCGTCGCCGGTCGTGCCGTGATCGGTCATGACGATATGGCCGGATTGCTCACCGCCGAGGTTGAAGCCCCCCGCCCGCATCGCTTCGACGACGTAGCGGTCGCCGACCCCCGTCCGGTGAAGCGCGATGCCTTTGGCCGCGAGGTGTTGTTCCAGCCCGAGGTTTGACATCACTGTTGCCACCAGCGTGTTTCCGGCCAGCCGCTCCTCTTCCGCCCAGCGGGTCGCGAGCAGCGCCATCAACTGATCGCCATCCGCGACCTTCCCGTTTTCATCGAGGATGATGACGCGGTCCGCATCGCCATCAAGGCAGATGCCGACATCCGCGCCGTGCTGGATGACCGTTTCGGCGGCGACGCTTGGGTTTGTCGACCCGCAACCATCGTTGATGTTGAAACCGTTGGGGGCAACGCCGACCGGGATCACCTCAGCCCCCAGTTCCCACAGCACCTCGGGCGCGGCGCGATAGGCTGCACCGTTGGCGCAATCGACCACGACCTTCAACCCCGACAGGCGACGCTTTCCGGGGAAGGTTGTCTTGGCATATTCAACATAGCGGCCCCGGCCATCGTCGATCCGTTTGGCGCGCCCGATGTTCTTTGGCTGTGCCGGGTGTAATTCGCCATCAAGAAGCGTTTCGATCTCGGCCTCGGCCTCATCCGACAGTTTGAAACCGTCCGGGCCGAAAAACTTGATCCCGTTGTCGTGGTGGGGATTATGGCTTGCCGAGATCATGATGCCGAGATCGGCGCGCATCGAATGGGTCAGCAGCCCGACTGCTGGCGTCGGCACCGGCCCCAGCAGCAGCACGTTCATCCCGGTTGAGGTCAGCCCGGCGGTCAGCGCATTTTCCAGCATATAGCCCGACAGCCGCGTGTCCTTGCCGATCACGACCCGGTGCCGGTTCAAACCATCCTTGCGAAAATATCGCCCGGCGGCCGCGCCGAGGCGCAGCGCCATTTCGGCGGTCATCGGGTAGGTATTCGCGCGACCACGCACACCGTCGGTGCCAAATAGTTTCCTGCTCATTCCGTATCCTCAATATTGTGATGAAGCGCCTGCCAAAGGGCGACCGCCTGCTGCGTTTCGCTTACATCATGGGTTCTTATTAACTGAACGCCTTGCGAAAGGGCAGCAAGCGCTGTCGCAATCGACCCCGGCGCGCGATCTTCTGCTGACGGCACATTCGCAATCGTGCCGATGAATTTCTTGCGGGAAACGCCCAGCAAGATCGGGCAGCCAAGCCCGTGGAACAGGCTGATCCCCCGCAACAACGCGAGGTTGTGAGCCAGCGTCTTGCCAAACCCGATGCCCGGATCGACGATAATCTGATCACGCGCGACGCCCTTCGCAACCGCTGCATCAATCCTGTCGGACAGGAAGTCGTAGACGTCCAGCAACACATCGTCATAGATCGGGTTCTGCTGCATCGTCGTCGGATCACCCTGCGCGTGCATCAGGCAAACGGGCGCGTTTGCTTGCGCCGTGACCTCTGCCAGCTCAGGTTCAAACGTCAGGGCCGACACGTCATTGACGACATTCGCGCCGGCCTCTAGCGCCGCCCGACCAACCTGGGCCTTGCGGGTATCAATCGAAATCGGCACGCCCGAGCCCGACCGCACCGCCGCAATCACCGGGATCGTGCGGGCGCATTCTTCGTCCACCGGCACGAAATCCGCGCCGGGGCGGGTGGATTCCCCACCAATATCGACGATATCCGCGCCCTTCTGCGCAAGGTCGAGCGCGCGGGCCAGCGCCGCGTCGGGCGCGTTGAACTGTCCGCCGTCGGAAAAGCTATCTGGGGTAACGTTCAGAATGCCCATCAGCACGGGGGTATCGAAATCCAGACCGGCAATCGACGCGCGGGGGGCCGAAATCGCATCGCGCACCACATCGGGCACGTCGTCCACGCTGACAATCGCGCGGTCGCCATCACGACTGATCCGCTCAGCCTGTGCGAACCATCCCGGTCCGCCCGCCACCGGACAAGCATCGGCCGGGCGTGCGGCATCAAAACTGACGATTGGTCTGAAGTATTCCCTCATCCCGACGTTCTGCGAGACACCGGGCGAATTTGCAAGCCTCAGATCAAGTCCGATGCTGAAGGTGAGACCCGCCGCGCGGGCGCTGGAACGCCGTCGTTTGGCGCGTCATCGACGACGATCAGCTCCGACGCGTCGATGATCGTCGCGAACCACAGGGCGAGGGAAAGCCCGTCAGACGACGACGCGGGTGGACCATCCACCGCATCAAGAACGATTTTCGACGGCGCCCAGACGCTGATCTGGCCGTGCTTCATCGCCCAATCAAGTTCTGTCCGGGTCGACACGACCACGCAGCGGGGATCAAGGCCCGCCAGGACCCATGCGTTTTGTTCGATGGCAAGCAGGTCGATGTGACGTTGCGACGGTGCCGATGCCGATTGCGGCCCCTTCAGATCAGGCGCGCCGACGCACAAGGCGACCGGAGCACCGCCCTTCTTCAGCCCATCGATCCAGCCGGCGAGGTTCGACGACGCGGTAGCGGCATTGGAAAGGTAGACGACCACGGGCTGCGGGTCGTTTTGGCACGCGGACGCACCAACATGAGCAGACGCCTCGCCTTCAGACCGCACGATTTCCACGCCAAGCGCCCCTGCCCCGCGATCCAGCTTTTCAATCCGCACGAACACCCGCACCGCTTGCGGTTCAAGCAAAATGCGGTCTGCGACTCGTTCGGCGAGGGTTTCTAGAAGGTTCAGACGTTCTGCTTCCAGCTCGGCAGCAATCGCATCGGTCAGCGCGTCGTAGCTAAGAATGCGATCCACGTCGTCGTCAAGCGACTGGTCGTGCGGCAAAACCTCAACCACGACGTTGAATTTCACACGCTGGGTCGTGCCCCTCTCGGACTGAAATGCGCCGATTTCGACCTCAACAGTGTAATCGCGCAGCGAAATCCGGTCGCGCCCGTCATCCGGCGCGGTCGCCGCCGCCCGTTCTGAGGGATGGGAAAATGCAAGGCGGATATCGTCACTCATCGCGCGTCCTTCGGGGCCAGCGTCACGGCGGCAAGAAGCCGCCGCAGCCGCAATAGCCGTTTTGAACGCAGCAAGCCAGCCACGACGGACATGAATTAGCCGTTAGATTGGCCGTGCTGGCGATAGAAATAATGCACACCGATGGTCGCAGTCTTGGCAAGGCGCGACGCCCAGCGCGGATTCACGGCACGGGTGTGGTAGTGCGTGGCACCGTTCGTCAGGCTCCGTTCCGCCCCATCAAGCATGGCCCGCGCAATCTTTCCAACCCGCGAATATGCGCGGGGTTCGTGGATCACTTCGGCATTGCCATCGCAGGTATAGGTAAACTGGCACTGATACCGCTGGCCTGTTCCCTGGTTGATGACGCCGCAAACCGAATTTGGATAGGCAGGGCTATCGACCCGGTTCAGGATCACTTCGGCAACCGCAAATTGCCCGGCAACGGTTTCACCACGCGCCTCGAAGTAAAGCGCTTCTGACAGGCACTGCCACTCCGCCCCGCCGGACGCGGCGGGTTGTGACGCGAGCCACGTCGCAGACTGGATCACACCGGACACATCGCTGGTGTTTTCCCCGCGAGGTTTCGGCGGCACGGTCAACAGCCGCATTTGGTCAGGGCGGACAGCGGAAAGCGCTTGCCGCTCCTGCCCCAGAAGTTCGGTCAGGCGAGTGTCGAGCACCGCCGTCGGGTTCGTCGCGCTAGAGACACGCACATCTTCAGCTTGGCCTTGGCTCGCAAAAGACAAGAGACCTGCCATGCACATCGTCCACGTCAGCCGCATACGCATTTGAAAAACACCTTCTCAGATCGGACAGCAATCGCCGCGCCCCCACGGCAGCGACGGGAGGGGAGATAGTGCATTTCCCGCCTCGCGTCCACCCACGCGACAATTTTGCAACTATGCTGCGATTTGGGGTATGATTGTTCGCGTCAGAAAAACAATCTGAAAACCAGATCAATCATCTGATTTCAATACATTTTCTTCGAATTCTGGGCGATCTTTAAGGGCAAGTTGCGCCGCCGCGAGCCGTGCCACCGGCACCCGAAAAGGAGAGCATGAGACGTAGTCAAACCCGGCCCTGCGACAAAATGCTATAGATTCGGGGTTGCCGCCATGCTCTCCACAGATGGAAAGCATGACATTTTCATTCGCCGCACGCCCCCGATCCGCCGCCAGCGTCAGCAATTCACCGACGCCTTCAGTGTCAAGCATGTGAAACGGATCTTCGGGGTAGACCTTCTGATTAACGTAGTCGCCCATGAAGCGACCCGCATCGTCACGTGACAAGCCGTATGTCATTTGCGTGAGGTCATTGGTCCCGAAACTCAGAAACGCGGTGTGTGTCGCGATATCTCCGGCGCGCAGTGCGGCGCGCGGGGTTTCGACCATAACGCCCAAGCGGTAATCAAAGCTTTCGCCCTCAACCATCCGAACGGCGGCGGCGACGGCATCTATACGGGCCTTTACGATTTCAACTTCCCGCTTCGCACTGACAAGCGGGATCATGATCTCAGGCACAATCGGCGCACCGGCGCGGCTGACTTCGACCGCCGCCTCAAAAATCGCGCGGGCCTGCATGTCGTAGATTTCCGGCACGGTGATCCCCAACCGAACACCGCGCATCCCGAGCATCGGATTGAATTCCGACAGCGCATCGACACGGCGCGTCACATCGGACATCGGCAGGTCAAGGGCGCTTGCGACTTCCCGCATACCTTCGCGGGAATGGGGCAGGAACTCGTGCAGGGGCGGATCGAACAGGCGGATGCATACCGGCTGGCCCTGCATAATCTCGAACAGTCGGATGAAATCGGCGCGCTGCATGGGCAGGAGCCGCTCCAGCGCCGCCTCGCGATCACCCGGCGTGTCGGCAAAAATCATTTCGCGCATCACGGTCAGGCGGTCATCTTCAAAGAACATATGTTCCGTGCGGCAAAGCCCAATGCCTTGTGCATTGAACCGCCGGGCAACGCTGGCATCATCCGGCGTGTCGGCGTTGGCGCGGACACCGATATCGCTTGCCTCATCCG
This sequence comes from Aliiroseovarius sp. YM-037, assembly GCF_048060095.1. Classification (NCBI taxonomy): domain Bacteria; kingdom Pseudomonadati; phylum Pseudomonadota; class Alphaproteobacteria; order Rhodobacterales; family Paracoccaceae; genus Aliiroseovarius; species Aliiroseovarius sp. YM-037. The sequence goes on from NZ_JBLUOA010000002.1 coordinate 211,435, forward strand.
CCCAGGACAGAAGCTCCTGAAACACCTCATCAAGCGCCGGTTCGACCAGTGCCGCCGCGCCGGACAGCACCTGCCCGGTCGTGCCATCAATCGTGACGACGTCGCCTTCCTCAAGCACCCGACCACCGGGAATCGCCAAGGTCTTTTCGCGGGTGTCGAGCACCATGTCGGACGCCCCAACGATACACGGCAGGCCAAGCCCGCGGGCGATCACCGCCGCATGGCTTGACATGCCGCCGCGTTCGGTCAGAACAGCGCTTGCCGCGTGCATACCGCGGATATCTTCCGGCGCGGTTTCGCGGCGTACGAGCACGCAAGCCTCGCCCCGCGCGGCGCTGGCCTGCGCGGCTGTCGCGGAAAACACGATCCGGCCCTGCGCCGCGCCGGGGCTTGCCGCGATGCCGCGCATGATGATGTCGCGGCTGCCTTTCGGGTCGATCTGATTGTGCAGCAAGGCCGTCAACGCGCGCGGTTCAACCCGCAGCAGCGCCTCTTCCCGGCTGATGACGCGATCCTCGGCCAGTTTCACGGCAACACGAACCGCCGCGCGGGCGCTTCGCGTGACGCGGATCGCATCGAGAATGCTGAGCTTGCCATTCTCAATCGTGAATTCGATCTGCATTTCTTCACGCAGCCGGGTCCGGCAAACCTCACCGTAAGCCGCGAGTTCCTTGAAGCAGTCGGGGCGCAGCTCCTCCATCGATGGGCCGCGGTCATCGCGGGTCAGGAACAGCGCGCCCTCGCCCACGATCAGCGCGTCGCGCCCCTGACTTTGGCTAAGGTAGCGCCCCTTTATCAAAGGCTCACCCGTTTGTTCGTCGATGAATTGGATCACGCCCGATCCGCTTTCGCCCGCGCCGACACCGAACACCATCTGCTGCACGACGAGGCCAAGCCCGGCATCCGCGGGCGCGCCTTTTGCCTGCCGCAGCAACCGGGCGGTGGTCCCTTCCCACGCCCGCGCCATCGACCGCAAGACGTCTGACAATTGCCGCGCGGGGTCTTGAGGGAAAGGCTCGTCCGTTTCTTCCTCGTAAACCCGGAGCAGTTCCGCCAATGCGCGGTCGGGGGAGTCTTCGGCAACCTCGAATTCGTCAGGGTCAAGCCGCGCGACATGAACCGCATAGGCCTGCACGAATCGCAGGTAAAGTGCGCTGGCCGCCGCCTTTCCGATGGTTTCGGACAGCGCCTTGTGGCGGGCGTCGTTCATACCGATGTTGAGAATCGCCCCCGGCCCGCCCCAATCCGGGTCTTCAGAGCTTGGACGCACAGACACGATCGGAGAGTCGCCAAACGCCGCCATCATCGCAGTCGTGTCGGGCAAGTGGCCCATCGCGATCTGGTGCATCGCGTCGAAGGACAGCGCTAGCGTCTTGGGCACCGGCAGGTCAAGGCGGATCAGACGTTGCAAGCACTTCGCCCGCCCCCCGTGGCGCGCGTTCCTTATCCCCGCATCGGCGGTGATTTCGGTAAAGCCCGGAGTGATCGACTCTTTCCGCACTGCGGCATCCTTTTTGCGTCGCCGCAGCATAGCGCAGGATTATGGTCAGACAAGGGCGTCCCGCCTGCCGGATCGCCCGATACGCACAGCAGGAAAAGATTTCATGCCTCCGGCGGGGATATTTAGCGAAAGATGAAGCGTTCAGCCTTCCAGCTTGGCGAGGTCGGCGACGGACGTGCAGATCGCGCGGATACGGTGGAGGAGGTTGAGCCGGTTGCGGCGCAGGACTTCGCTGTCGGCGTTGACCTGCACCGCCTCGAAAAACGCATCAATCGGCGCGCGCAGGGCGGCCATGCCAGACATGGCGGCGGCGAAATCCTCCGCCTCCATCGCCTTGGCGATATTCGGCTCGGCGGTGTCGAGCGCCTTGAACAGCGCTTTTTCCTCATCCGTTTCGGCGAACTTAATGTCAGCGCCGAAGGAGTATTCGACGCCGTCCTTTTCTTCGGCCTGCGTCACGATGTTGTTCGCGCGTTTGAACCCCTGGAGGAGGTTTTCACCGTCGTCGGTTTTCAGGAACGCGGCAAGTGCTTCGGCCCGTTTGACGAGAAGCGTGAGGTCGTCGTTGCCGGGCATCGCCAGGCAGGCGTCGATCACGTCGTGGCGAATGCCTTGGTCACGCAGGTGAACCTTGAGGCGGTCGTGGAAGAAGGAGAGTAGGTCATCGGCTTGTTCATCGATAGGCGTGGTTGGCCGTTTCCCGATCGAATGCATGTCTCCCACCTGATGCATATCACTGACGCGGTGCATGTCGATAGCAAGGACGGCTTCGTATTCTCTTTCAAGCTGCGCAAAGAAGATGCCTGTCAAACTAGCACTGACTTTATTGGAAAGAACCAACCGAATAACCCCCAACGCCGCCCGCCGCAGCGCAAACGGGTCCTTGCTCCCCGTCGGTTTCTCGTCAATCGCCCAGAACCCGGTCAGCGTGTCGATCTTGTCGGCGAGCGCGACGGCGACGCTCACGGGCTCGGTCGGCACGTCGTCCGAGGGGCCGAGCGGCGCGTAGTGGTCTTCGCAGGCGGCGGCGACTTCGGGCGCGAAGCCGGCGGCTTCGGCGTAGTAGCGGCCCATAAGCCCTTGAAGTTCGGGGAATTCGTAGACCATTTCCGACGACAGGTCCGCCTTCGCGACCTCTGCCGCCTGCGCGGCCGGATCGGGATCGGCACCGACGACGGGCGCGATTTCGCGGGCGAGCGCCTTGATGCGGTCGATGCGGTCCTTCTGCGACCCCAGCTTGTTGTGGAAGGTCACATCGGCAAGGCTGTCGAGCCATGGTTGCATCTTGGCATCCTTCGCCACGCGCAAGTCGTTTTCCCAGAAGAACTTGGCATCGGCCAGCCGGGCGGACAGGACTTTCTGGTTTCCGGCGAGGATCGTCGCGCCACCATCGGCGGTTTCGCGGTTCGCCACTGTCACGAATCGAACAATTTTTCCGGACTTCGGATCGCGGACCGAGAAGAATTTTTGATGTTCCTTCATCGAGGTCTGCAAGACCTCCGGCGGCAGGTCAAGGAATTCGGCGTCGATTTCGCCCATCAGGACGACAGGCCATTCGACAAGGCCGGCGACTTCGGCGAGCAGCCCCTTGTCTTCGACCACCTCAAGCCCCTGCGCGAAGGCCATGTTGGTGGCATCGTGCCAAATCGTGTCGGCGCGCTTTGCCGCATCAAGGACGACATGCGCCTTGGCGAGTTTCGCGGAGTAGTCGTCGAACGACGTTACCTTGATCGCCCCCGGCCCCATGAAGCGATGGCCATGCGTCACGTCACCTGCCGCCATCCCGTCGATGGAGAGCGGCACGACCTCTGCCCCGTTTTCATCGCTGAGGATGCACAGGATCGAATGAAGCGGGCGGACCCAGCGCAGGCTGCCCGCGCCCCAGCGCATTGACTTAGGCCATGGGAAGTTGCGGATGGTCGATTCCAGCAACTCGGCCACGATCTCTGCCCCGGGGCGACCGGGCTTTTCGATGGTCGCGAAATAGACCTGCCCTTTCTTTTCGTCCCGAACCTCAAGCTCATCCCGGCTGACGCCCGCGCCGCGCAGGAACCCTTCGATCGCCTTGTCGGGCGCATCGACGCGCGGGCCTTTGCGTTCTTCGCGGGTTGTCGGGCTTTCGGCGAGCATCCCCTCGACCGACAGCGCAAGACGACGGGGCGTCGAGAACGCGCCAGCAGAAGCATAGGTCAGCCCAGCCTCAACCAAACCATTGGTCACCAGCTTTTTCAGATCGTCCGCCGCACGCGTCTGCATACGCGCGGGGATTTCTTCAGAAAAGAGTTCAATCAGCAGATCGGGCATATCAGTTGCTTTCCGGTGCGGGCGGGCAGCCCTCTGGTGCGGGTTGTCCGTCGAAAACTTCGGCGCAGTCGTTCAGTTGGTGCCAGACAAAACCGCGCCCGTCATCCATGACTGCGACCACCCGGTCAAACCCGTATGCGATGTTTTCGGTGCCCATGAAGGCCAACGCGCGGCCTTCTTCCAATGCGGCGCCGATGGCTTGCGAGTCGAAACACTCAAACCAGCCGGGTGCGTTCAGCGGCACGGCGTCTTCGTATGCGAAATAGGTTTCCGTCAACATCGCCTGGCTGTGGGGCGTCGTGAAACACGCGCGGTAGCGAAGCGGCGAGCTGTCGGAGTCGATCCCCTGAAAATCATCCGTGACAATCGGATCGGGCGTGCCCGTGGTGAAAGAGGTCAGTAGCACGGCGGCGTTGGCGTCAACCTCCACCTCATCATAGAAGGCGTAGACTTGGGTGTAGTAGAGCGCTGCTCCGGCAATCAGGGCGAACACGACAATACTCCCGGCTAGGAATTTTCCCATCATGCGGAATGTCCGCCTGCTTCGGTTTGCACGAAGGCATCGGCACATTTCTTGGCAAGCGTGCGCACGCGGCCGATATAGGCCTGCCGTTCGGTCACGGAAATGACGCCGCGTGCATCGAGCAAGTTAAAGACATGGCTGGCCTTGATGCACTGATCATAAGCCGGATGCGCCATGATGATGCGCTTGCCGGTCTTTGGGTCCTCGTGGGGTTCGGCAAGAATGCGGTCACACTCCGCCTCAGCATCCTTGAAGTGTTGCAGCAGCGTCTCGGTGTCGGCCACATCGAAATTCCAGCGGGAATATTCCTGCTCGGTCTGGCGGAACACATCACCATAGCTAAGCGCGATTGGTGCGTCCGGGTCGTTGAACGGCATGTCCATGACGTGATCGACGCCAAGGATGTAGATCGCCAAACGCTCCAAGCCGTAGGTCAATTCCCCCGAAACGGGATGGCAATCATGGCCGCCAACCTGTTGAAAATAGGTGAATTGGCTGACTTCCATGCCATCGCACCAAACTTCCCAGCCCAAGCCCCACGCGCCGAGTGTTGGGGATTCCCAGTCATCCTCGACAAAGCGGATGTCGTGCATCTCCATGTCGATGCCGATGGCTTCGAGACTGCCAAGGTAAAGCGCCTGAAGATCGGGCGGCGACGGTTTGATCAGCACTTGATACTGATAATAGTGCTGCAAGCGGTTCGGGTTTTCACCGTAGCGGCCATCGGTCGGGCGGCGGGATGGCTGAACATAGGCCGCCGCCCACGGCTGGCTGCCGAGCGAACGCAGCGTCGTCGCCGGGTGGAAGGTGCCCGCCCCAACTTCCATGTCATAGGGCTGCATGATCGCGCAGCCCTTTTCGGCCCAATAGGCCTGAAGCCTCAGAATGATCTCCTGAAAGCTGCGTGGTTTGCCGGATTTCGTTGCCATTGCCTGCCTTTCCGAAAAGCGTGTTCTGAATAGGCAACGCGAGCAGGAGGGTCAATCGGCACTCACGGATTATTCGAGTGCAAAATCTGCCGCCTCTGCTAGTTTGCGCCCGGAATCGCACACTAAATGCTGCGGACGCGAGAGGGTTATGAAAAAACTAGTCTTTCTGTTTGTTCTGGTGGCGTCCGTCACTATCGGCAAAACCGTCACCGCTCAGGAAACGGCCTGGGTTCAAATTGAATCGCAACCGAGCTTGCAGGCTGGCGAAACCCGCGCGCGGGCCTATTCCGGCGCGTTCGATAACGTCGCCGGGTTTGCGATTGGTGGCAGTTGGTATGCCATCGCGCTTGGCCCCTACACGCGCGAAGACGCAACGCGCAGACTGCGCCAGCTTCGGCGCGAAAACCTGATCCCTTCGGACAGCTTTGTTGCGTTTTCGCGATCCTTCCGCCAACAGTTCTGGCCGGTCGGGGCGAACGTGCTGGCCAACCCGCCAATCCTGCCCGAGCGCGGCGATGATGACGCGGTTGCGGAAATTCCGACAACACCGGAAGAAGTTATCATACCCGACGAAACGCCCCGCCAAGCCCGGCGGAGCGAGGCGCTGCTGTCCCGCGAAGAACGCGAGCTGCTGCAAACCGCGCTGAAATCCGAAGGGTTCTATGACGCCGCCATTGACGGCGCGTTTGGTCGCGGCACCCGCGCCGCTATGGCCGCCTATCAGGAAGCGATGGGGTATGAAGCATCGGGCGTCCTGACGACCCAGCAACGGCTGGAGCTGATCGAGGCTTACAATTCCATCCTCGACGGCCTCGATCTAGAGATCGTGCGCAACGAGGAAGCCGGGATCGAAGTGAAAATCCCAACCGCCATGGTGGAGTTTTCGCGGTTCGAACCGCCCTTCGTCCACTACGATTCCACGACGGACGAGGGTATTCGCGTGCTGCTGATTTCGCAGGAAGGCACGCAGGCGACGCTGTTCGGGCTTTACGACATCATGCAAACCCTCGAAATCGTGCCGCTTGAAGGCGAGCGCGAGCGCAAAAGCGCGAGCTTCACGCTGACCGGCCAGAATGATGAGATCAGCAGCTACACCTACGCCGCGCTGGTTGAAGGGCAGATCAAAGGCTTTACCCTTGTCTGGCCCGCGGGCGACGAACGCCGGATGCGGCGCGTTGTGCGTGAAATGCAGGCAAGCTTTGCGCCCTTCGGTGAGGCGCTTGACGAAATGCTTGGCGCACCGGATGAAGATCAGCGGATCGACCTGCTCGCCGGACTTGAAATTCGCCGCCCGGACGTGTCCCGAACAGGCTTCTATATCGACGCGCAGGGCACCGTTTTGACGACGTCAGAGGTCGTCAGCCAATGTCGGGAAATCACGCTGAACGAAGACCAGGAGGCCGAAGTCGCCTTTGTCGACGAGGCGCTCGGGATCGCTGTGCTGCGCCCGACGTCTTCCCTGTCGCCCATTGCCTACGCGTCGTTCCGCAACACCGTCGCGCGCATCAAATCAGACGTCGCAGTCGCGGGTTTCCCCTATGGTGGCGTGCTGAACGCACCCACGCTGACCTTCGGGCAGCTTGAGGATATTCGTGGTTTGGATGGCGAAGAAAACCTGAACCGCCTCGCCCTTGCCCCGCGCGAAGGGGATGCGGGCGGCCCGGTGTTCGACTCCGCCGGGGCTGTCATCGGAATGCTGTTGCCAAAACCCACGGGCGGACAGCAATTGCCGGACGAGGTCAGCTTTTCTGCCAAGGCGCAATCCGTGAAGGACGCGCTGGAAGCGAACGGCGTGACCGTATCGGACGCCGAAGCCAACGAGCAGATGGCACCGGAAGCACTGACGCGACTGGCAGCGGACATGACCGTTCTGGTGAGCTGCTGGAACTAAGCGATTGGCCCCGGACATCGGCGCGCGCAGATGTCCGGGCGTGCTAGCCCAAAATATCAGGTGTGACGTGAATAAGGGTCGGGCCATCGGCCGCGAACGCGGCCTGCACCGCATCCTGTAGCTCTGCCAGTGATCCGGGCGCTGCGGCTTTGGCCCCAAACGCTTCCGCCAGTTTGCAGAAATCCGGGTTGCGCGCGAAGACCGCATTCGGCGCGATCTGGCTTTGGACCATGCAATCCTCAATCTCTTTCAGCTTGGCGTTGTCCCAAAGAACGATCGGAATGTTGAGACCAAGCTCCACCGCGACGCCAAGTTCCTGCATGGTGTAGTGGAACCCGTAATCGCCCATGATCGCGGCAACCGGCTTGTCACCCACACCGATCTTGCCGCCAATCGCAGCCGGAAGCGCATAGCCGAGTGTGCCGAACCCATAGGGATGATGCCAATGGCCGGGATATTTCATCGGCCAGATTTCCTTCGCCACATAGGCAATCTGCGTCATGTCGGAATAGATCATCGTGTCGTCCGGCAGGGCATCACGTAGGGCGTCGCAGATAGGGATGATACCGGGATAGGCCGCGTCCGCCTCTGCCCGCCATTTGGCACGGGCGGCGGCGACTTCGTCGCTGGTCCAATCGGTCGCCGCGCCATCGTCGGAAAGCTCTATCACCAGATCCACGAAATCAGCGGCATCAGCGTGAACGCGCACCTCGGCGCGCTGCTGATCGAAAAGGCATTCCGGGTCGATATCGACGCGGATCATTGGGCAGGAATGGCCAAGGTGATTGCGCTGGATATCGACCGCTGCAAGCTCCGTCCCAATCGCGATGACCAGATCGGCGGATGCGACAACGTCTGCACTGCTCGCGTAGGACAGCGTCGCCCCGAAATCGAGCGGGTAGTCGTCCCCGACAATCCCGCGGGCGGCGTAGGTTGAAAAGCAGGCGGCTCCGATTTTCTCAACCATCATCCGGGCGTTTTCGGTCTTTGCCCCCGCCCCGAAAATCACGAGCGGGCGTTTGGCTTGGCGCAGGTAGGGCAGCACGATCCCCTCAATCGCATCGGCGTGGTGCAGTCGCCCATCGCCTTCTCCGCCGCTTGGAAAATCAGGGGCATCCGTTCCCAGCAATTCAATCGGTACCTGAATATGCTTCGGCCGTGGGCGCGCGACGTCGAACTCCAACAGCGCCCGGTCGATCAATTGGTAGGCGGCCTTTGCCGTCCGCGCCTCCTCGGACCAGTCGCAGACCGTTTCGGCGGCGGCGCGTTGATCTTTCATCTGGTGCAACTGCCCGCGCGTCGCGGCGGTTTCGTCCAGACAACTTGAGATCACCAGCATCGGAACGGAGTCTGAATACGCCTGCCCCATCGGCGTCATGATGTTGCAGACCCCCGGCCCGGTGATCACATAAGCCACGCCAGGCCGCCCGGCCGCACGGGCATAGCCGTCGGCCATAAACCCCGCGCCCTGTTCGTGGCGGGCGAGCACATGGGTGATCCCCGCTTCCTCAATCCCGCGATACATTTCGACGTTGTGAACGCCGGGGATGCCAAAGATCGTATCGACCCCGCGATCCTTCAGCATATGCGAAATTTGTGCGCCAAGCGGTCGTTTAGTCATCAGTTTTTCCAAAATCGGATGGTGAATAGAACGTAGACGGCCATCAGCTCCAGCCGTCCGATCAGCATGGCGGCGATTAAGATCCACTTCGCCGCGTCGTTCAGGCCCGCGAAGTTGCCCGCCGGGCCGATCTTTGATCCAAGCCCCGGCCCGATATTCGCCAGCGCCGCAGCAGCGCCGGAGACCGACGTAATGAAATTCTGCCCGGTGAGGCCAAGCAGCACCGAAATCACGCCGAGCGTCACGACGAAGAAAACAAAGAACGACATGACAGAGCTCAGCACATCCTCCCCCACCGCGCGGCCCTGATAGCGCGGGGTGAAGATGCCGTTGGGCGAATGCGTTTTCTGAATCTGCGCTTTTACGGATGCAAAGAACAACTGATAGCGGAATATCTTGATCGAACATGACGTAGACCCAGCGCAGCCGCCGATCAAACCGATGAAAAAGAACATCGCAACCGCGAACGATCCCCACAACATGTAATTCTGGCTGGCGTAGCCCGTCCCGGTCAGGATGGACGTGACGTTAAAAATCACCTTGCGAAAGCTCTCCTCCCCGATGGCGTCCTGCCGCATCCACAGCCAAAGGGTCAGCACGATTGTGATGACAAATGCCGTGCCGAAAAAACCGCGTATCTGGCTGTCTCTCAGCAAAGGCTTCGCGCTGCCGCCGACAAGTTGAACAAAGCGCACAAAGGGAAGTGCAGCCAGCATCATGAAGATGACCGCGACGTATTCCACACCCGGCGGGAATCCGGCGAAGGACGTGTCGTAATTCGCGAACCCGCCCGTCGCAACGGTGGTCATCGCGTGAACGATGGCGTCAAAGCTATTCATCCCAAACAAGAAATACGCAAGCGCGCAGGATGCCGTCAGCGCGATGTAGATGACCGAAATGCGGGACGAAATCTCTGTCGCGCGGGGGAGGATTTTGCCGAAGGTGTCAAAACTCTCCGACTTAAAAATCTGCATCCCGCCGACCCTAAGCTCGGGCAGGAACACCATGGCGACAACAATGATGCCAATGCCGCCAAACCACTGCATCAACCCACGCCAAAGCAGAAGGCCGCGCGGCAGCTCCTCCAGATCGGAAAACACGGTGGAGCCGGTGGTCGTTAGACCTGACATCGCCTCAAACACCGCATCGACAAGGCGAGCATCCGTCTCGCCAAGCAGGAACGGCACCGCCCCGAACAGGGGCAAAGCCAACCAGACGCCGGTGGTCAGCAAAAAGGTCTGCTGAATCGTCAGCCCTTGGCGCACACCGTTCATGCAAGCAATCGCAATCAATCCGCCAAGCAGGGTCGTGACAATCGCGCTTTCAAGAAACACATGCCAATGCGGATCACCGTCGAAAAAATCGACCAGCAACGGCGCAAGCATGGTTAGGCCCAGAAAGGCGACAAGAAGGCCGATTACATACCCGACTGGGCGCAGGTCAAACATGGTGCCAAGGCTTGGCTTTGGCAGCCCAAGGTGTCAAGCGCGGATCAACCGACGTGGAAGAGTGTGTTAAACAGCTTGGGGTCGAGGCTTTCGGTCAGGAACGTCTCACCCTCCGTCAAAACCGTGACGGCGTCGTGGCTGTGCAGGCTTTCCTGATGGCTCGCGATCACGCGGAAGTCGCCGACCCGCGGATCATCCTGCAACTGTTCGCAAAACAGCCGCGCGGCATCCTCAACAAAAACGGGGTTTGCGGCGTTGAGTTCTGCAAACGCCTGTTCGTCTTCGCGTTTGACCATGACTTGCGTTTCGGTCGGCATGGCGCGGCGGCAGAGATCAATGAGGTCTTCGAACCACAGGCAGGCTTCTTCATCCCGCACGACCACGGAAATACGCGCGACGGAGCGTTGGGAATGCGGCGTCGCAAGCTGCCCGCGCGTTTGGCGGGCATGTTCGGAAAGTTCAAGGGAACAGGGGCAGGTGGACGAGTAAACATAGTCCAGATGTATGATTTTCTTGATCTCGCCGCGCGTTTCGACCAGCTCAAGCGCGATGTCGTAGTATTGATATCCCTCAAGTTTCGAGCGGAGCGAACGAACCTTCATCGGGAACGAAAACCGCATCTGAATCCGCGCGTCAAAGCTGTCGAGGTCGGCTTTGTAATCCATCAGCGCGGCTTCGATCACTTCAAAACTGAATGTCTTTTCGGCGTGACCATAGAAGGTGCGCATAATGCGGGACATGTTGATGCCCTTCTTCTCGGCCTCAAGGCTGACGGTGCCGGTGACCGATGCCTCAAGCGTCAGGTCGCCGTTGTCACGCCGGTGAAACCGCACAGGCAGCCGAAAATTGGAAATCCCGACATGCTGGATATGCCGTTTCGCGCCACGGATCAGGCTTTCCGGCCCGTTTTGCAGGTCAGGGAGCGAGGCTTTGTAAGCCTCATCCACCGTGAATTCTTCGGGATAAGCGCGGACGAGCGCGGGGTAATTCAACAACTCATTCCCCGGCAATAGCCGGGCAATCGCGGGGTGAAGTTCCGCCACCTCGGTTGGTGTTGCCGTCTTTGCCCATGTTTTCAGGGTCGAGAGCGCCTCCTCAGCGGCATCCCGATCCGGTGTTGTTCGTCCTGTCGGCTTTTGGATATTCATCCTGAGCCCCCTTTCGCGCAGCACCTATAGTTTAGGCCTGATCGCCCGATTGTCCAAGGCTTGCGCGAAATTCGACCGTGTGCAGGCATCAGACCGCGTCAAGCGCGCCCATAATATCCGCGATCAGGTCGTCCGTATCTTCAATTCCGACGCTGAGGCGCACGAGTCCGTCGCCGATTCCCAGCGTTTCGCGCTGTTCTGGTGTCAGGCGTTGATGCGTCGTCGTCGATGGATGCGTAATGATGCTTTTCGCGTCTCCGAGATTATTTGAAATCGTGATGATTTGCAGCGCGTTCAGGAACCGAAACGCCTCGGCCTGCCCCCCCTTCAGAACCAAGGACAGCACTGTGCCGCCCTTTGTCATTTGCGCGCGTGCCAGATCGTATTGCGCGTGGCTTTTCAGATGTGGAAACAGCACGCGGTCGACTTTGGCGTGCCCCTCTACCGCCTCGGCGATGGCCAGCGCGGAATTGCCTTGCGTCCGACATCGCAGGTCAAGTGTCTCCATCCCCTTCAGCATCACCCAAGCGTTGAACGGGCTCATCGAACCACCGGTGTGCTTCATGTAAGGCTCAAGCGTCTTGCGGATATAGTCGCGCGTGCCAAGAACGACGCCGCCAAGGCACCGCCCCTGCCCGTCGATATGTTTGGTCGCCGAATAAACAATGACATCCGCCCCAAGGTCGAGAGAGCGCTGGAAGATCGGCGTCGCGAAGACGTTATCCACAACCACAGTCGCGCCAACCTCATGCGCCAAGTCCGAAACTTTCCGGATGTCGATCACTTCAAGCGTTGGGTTCGACAGCGCCTCAAGAAAAACCACCTTGGTGTCCGAGCGCATCGCGTCGCGCCATTGGTCAATTTCGGTCCCGTCGACAAAGGTAATCTCAACCCCGAACCGGGCAAGGATATCTTCGAGAACATAAAGACACGATCCGAACAGTGCGCGGGCGGACACCACGTGATCGCCCGCCTTCAGCAGCGACATCAGCGCGCCGTTCACCGCCGCCATGCCAGAGGCGGTTGCAAACGCGTCCTCTGCCCCTTCAAGCGTCGCGATACGCTCTTCAAACATGCGCACGGTGGGGTTGCCGTAGCGGGCATAGATGAATTCGTCATCGCCCGATTCAATGAATCGCTCTTCCGCCTGCTCCGCCGTGTCGTAGACGAAACCTTGGGTAAGAAAGATCGCCTCTGACACCTCACCGTATTGGCTGCGGCGGGTGCCGGCGTGCACAAGGTTCGTACGGGTGTTCCAGTCTTTCGTCATTGTCCATCCTCCGTGCCTGAAGGCACAAAAAAACCCCGACCGTGCAAAGACGTCGAGGGTTCACGAGGGAACATCCCAGACCTCTTTAGCAGAATATTTAACGTGGCCCGCAATCCGGTTAACAAATCGCCACAACCGTTCGGATAGCCCCCGTTGGCCCGAACGTCAAGCTTTTGTCACGCTTTCGTCACAGCGGGATAACGGGTTCTTCACGCCCTAGCCATATCGTTGTTGCATACCCTGATTAGGGCTGCGCTCAGAACATCCACGCAGCCATGTGAAGCGGGAGGCCAAAGATGCCCCTGATGCGAGTGAACATAGAAACAGATACCGCCGTCCCGGTCGGCCCCGATCCGAGGCTTGGAACGGTGCTACGCGAACACCTTGCCAATGCGCCACACGGGCCGATCGTCATTCTGATTCACGGCATGACCTTTTCGCCGAGTTCGTCCCATCACTGCCCCCATCATCACATCCTGTCTCTTGATCCCGCCTTGAAAGCGAAACACGTCGTTAGCTGGCCGCGCCACCTTGGTTTTGGACGAGACAAAAGCGACGAAGGCCTTTGCATCGCCGTTGGATGGGAGGCGCGCCGAGGGTTCCGCGCAGCCTATCGCGCCGCTGCGGACGCTGGTCTTGGCGTGGCGAAACTGGTCGCGGCGATCCACGATCTTGCGCCTGATCGAAAGGTCAACGTCGTCGCCCACAGCCTTGGTGCGCGGGTGTTTCTGAGCGCGCTACGGTATAGCCCCAACACCTACGGGCGGGCGATCCTGATGGCCGCGGCAGAGTTGGGAGAGGTCGCGACGACCCTCATCGATTGTCCCGCGGGGCGTTCGGCTGAGGTTATCAACGTCACCAGCCGGGAAAACGACATATTCGACCTGCTTGTCGAACGCGGGGTTCGGCCACTCGGGTTCAGGTCGCGGGCGCTTGGGGCGGGGCTGAACGAGGGCAATGCCCGATGGCTCAACCTGCAAATAGATTGTGAGCGGACGCGCGACGGGCTTGACCAACTTGGCTTTCGGATCGCGCGACCCGTCAGGCGGGTTTGCCATCGCTCGGGCTATCTGCGGCCGGGCATGTTCCCGCTTTATGCCGCGTTGCTGCGCACACCGGAGACTTTGCCGCTGAACCTGCTCCGCACCGCGATCCCACCGGTGCCAGCGCCGCGTTGGTCACGGCTATTTCAGCGCCCCACGGCGGTGCCCCCCTTGCCTTTCCTGCGCAAAGCGTGATCTGACTCCTCCCAACACGCGAGGGAGGATAAGATGCAAAATCCAATTGATCTTTATTATTGGCCGACGCCAAATGGCCGCAAAATCTCCATCGCGCTGGAGGAGATGGGCTTGCCCTACAACGTCCATCTTATCAATATCGGCGCCGGCGACCAGTTTGAGCCTGAGTTCCTGAAAATCTCGCCTAACAATCGGATGCCGGCGATTGTCGATCCTGAGGGGCCGGACGGAAAGCCGATTTCGATCTTCGAATCCGGCGCGATCCTGCAATACCTCGCCCGCAAGACCGGCCAATTCGGCGGCCCGACGGAACGGGACCGCATCGCGGTCGATCAATGGTTGATGTGGCAGATGGGCGGTGTTGGTCCGATGGCCGGGCAAGCGCATCATTTTCTGAAATACGCCCCGTCGATGGAACCACCGAACGATCTGCCCTACGCGAAAGAGCGTTACCGGAACGAGGTCAGGCGCCTTTACGGCATCCTCAACAAGCAGCTTGCGGATCATGAATTCGTTGCGGGCGATTTTTTCTCTATCGCGGATATGGCGATCTGGCCTTGGGCGAAGGGGTGGGAAGGTCAGGAACAAACGCTGGATGACAAACCCCATATGGCCCGCTGGCTGGATGCGGTCGGCGCGCGTGAAGGTGTCAAACGTGGATTCGCCGTGGCGGAAGATCAGCGGTCTGATCTGCAAGGCGACCGCAAGGCGCAGGATTTGCTGTTCAAGGGTAAACGCTAGCGCGATCCGTCAGGTCGACGACGTATCCTCATCCTCAATCGCGTAGGTCTGCAACAGCCGCCCCTGCGTCATGAAAAACACGAAGATCGCGGCGGTCAGGCCAAAGGTTTTGAACGTCACCCAAGCTTCTGTCGACATGCTACGCCAGATCACTTCGTTCAGCACGGCAAGCGCAAGGAAGAAGGCGCACAAGCGGCGGGTCAGGATCATCCAGCCTTCGTGCTTCATCGGCATTGCGTCTTCCAGAACCAGTTGAAGGTAACTCTGCCCGCGCAGCAAACCGACGCCAAGCGCCCCGCCGAACAGCAGATAAATCATCGTTGGCTTCATCTTGAAGAACCGCTCATCATTCAGCCAAACGGTCAGCCCACCAAAGACGATGACAAGAACCAGCGTCACGATCTGCATTTTCGACAGGTGGCCCGTCAGCCGGTAAAGCGCGAACGTGGTCGCGGCAAGCAACGGCACGAAAGCAGCCGTCGCAAGGATAAAGCCGGAATATTCGTTGCCGCCAATCGTGAATGTGCGATCTTTCAGCAGGAAATACCCGACGAAGAACGCGATAATCGGGCCGATTTCCAACGCGAGCTTTAGTCCGGGGCTGACTTTCTGTTCGGCCATTCGGCTCTCCTGCCTTATCCACCCAGTTCTACTATCACCGCGCCTGTCGCGATTAAAGCCATCAACGCGAGGCGTCGCGGGCCGACGGCCTCCTTCAGCACGACCCAGCCGATCACGGCGGCGAATACGGTAGAGGTTTCACGCAAAACCGCAGCCTCACCCACCTTGTCAAGCCGTGTGGCGAGCATGATTGACCCAAAGCTCGCATAGGCCAAGAACGCGCCGATCAGCCCCCGCGTCAATAGCGGGCATAGGGGTGGGCGATGCTCTAATCGCAACCACCGGCGCACCGCAATCGGCGGCATGACGATCCCGTCGATCATGAAAAACCACGCCAGGAACGTAAAAGGGTCCGCCGTGGCGCGGATGCCGTAAGCATCATAGGTCGTGTAGAGCGCGACAAGCCCACCCGTCGCGACCGCCATCAACAGCGCGGGCACCAGCGTATCGCGGGCGACAACGGTGAAAATCAGGTTGTAAACCGCCAGCCCGAAGATCCCCGTAACAAGCACGAGAACGCCAAGCCACTGGGTGGTGGAAAACACTTCTCCGAACACGATCCAGGCGCCGATCACAGTGAACAGCGGCCCCATACCGCGCACCACGGGATAGACGACCGTGTAAGCCCCCAGCGAATAGGTCTGCGCCTGAAGCAGCTTGTATCCGGTGTGGATCACGAACGCGCCCACAAAGATCGGCCACATATGCGGCTCTGGCCACGGCACGACGAAAAACGCGAAGGGGGCGGCGATCAGGCCGTAATTCACGTCAATCGCGCCGCGCATCAGCCACGGATCAAATCGCCCCTTCTGAAGCGCGCCGAAAACCGCGTGCAGGAATGCGGCGATGAGCGCGAGGATCAGGGCGAGGTGATGTCCGGCCTCCGTCCCTTCCAGTGAAACCAGCCAATCGCTCATCCGGCAGGAACCTGCGCGGTGTTGGGCGCGTTGCAGATCACATGCGACCGCCACCGCAAACGATGATCGGAGCCGAAATCGGGAATGCTTGAAAATCTACTGTCGGAATTCGCCGCCCCTCTGCGGAGCATCCCATTCGAGGTCGCGGCCCTACGCCTGTTGGCGGCCCTCGTCCTTGGCGGGGCGATTGGGTGGGAACGCGAGGTGCAGTCAAAACCCGCGGGCTTGCGCACCCACATGATGATCGCTCTCGCCGCGTGTTTGTTCACACTCATCACGTTTGAGCTCATGGCGATCACGCCCCAGCACGACAACCAGTTGCGCTTTGATCCCTTGCGGTTGATCGAGGCCGTGACCGCCGGCGTCGCGTTTCTTGCGGCCGGGTCGATTATCACATCGCGCGGCAACGTGCGTGGGCTGACGACGGGCGCAGGCATGTGGCTTGCCGGGGCGATTGGCCTGACCTGCGGCACCGGGCGGCTGACACTTGCGATACTCGCGACCGGTATTGCGCTTTTGGTGCTGTGGCTCCTTCGTGCGACTGCCCACAAATTGAAGCGCGATGATCCGGCTGGGTAGGCCAATTGCGGCTAGTTCCTGTCGGCAGGCGTATAATCAAGACCCAGCGCGACACCACCGAAGATTGGCCAGATATCCTCGGGTGTTTTTGGTCCGTCATGCATCGCGAGCGGGATGAACCGGGTCAGCCCGATGCCTGTTGGCGCATCGACCGTCAACGAAATGCGCCCATAGGGGTTTGGCAGGTCATCCAACAACCGCAGCGCCGCCACGCGGGAAGATGCGTCGAGAAGATCGGCTGGCATCGTGTCGATAGCTGCGCGCGCCTCGTCCTTTAACTGCGCGACCCGCCGGTCCGGGTCGTCCGCGCCATCCAGCAGGGCGGCGCCGATGGCGAACAGGATGTAGTTTTCGAACAATCCCTTGGTCGTAATATCAAGCTTTGCTTCGCGCAGCCCCATCGTGCCGACGCTAAGCTGCGCCGCACTCAGGCTGTTGAGGTTCACGCGGTCCACGGTTCCGGTTAGCGCGATGTGATTGTCACCGGGGAAGTCCAGCACGAGGCGATCAAGGATAAGTTGCCGTGCATCTTCTACCCATTCCGCTTCAAGCTGAACATCGATCCCCTGCCCCACGGCCTGCGCCGAGAACAGATAATCCATGACCGGATCATTGATCTGCGGGACATAGCGAACCCCTTCGGCGTTCAGCGACAGCGCATGGGGCGGTGTCCCGTCCTCAATCGTTTTCGCGAGCCCGTCGGCGGACCAGTAAAGCGATCCGATCTGCACCTCAGCGGTGTCGCCGCCAAATTCGGTCAGCGTGACGCCCCGGATCAAACAACCCCCAGCGGCGACCGATGAGGGGCGAAAGGTCGACTCCGCCGATACCTGGGCAAGCTCCTGCGCCCATTTCCATTGAGCTTCGCATTCCGACGCCGCGTTGGCGAGTGTTGGCGCAACGGCGCACAAAACGGCGAATATCGCGGGCAGGCCCCTCATGACTCCAACCCCGTCAGGGCTTGGGCGAATTCTTCAGGATCAAAAGGCGCGAGGTCGTCAATCTGCTCCCCCACGCCAATCGCGTGGATCGGCAGCCCGAACTTGTCGGCCAGCGCGACCAGCACGCCGCCTTTGGCGG
This sequence comes from Aliiroseovarius sp. YM-037, assembly GCF_048060095.1. NCBI lineage: Bacteria > Pseudomonadati > Pseudomonadota > Alphaproteobacteria > Rhodobacterales > Paracoccaceae > Aliiroseovarius > Aliiroseovarius sp. YM-037. The sequence continues at coordinate 229,246 of NZ_JBLUOA010000002.1, forward strand.
TCCCGTCAAGTTTTGTCATGACAAGGCCCGTAACATTCGCAAGTTTCTGGAAAATCTCGACCTGCGAAAGCGCATTCTGCCCCGTGGTGGCGTCAAGCACCAGCAGAGTATTATGCGGCGCATCGGGGTCTTTCTTGCGGATCACGCGGACGATCTTTGCCAACTCCTCCATCAAATCCGCGCGGTTCTGAAGCCGCCCGGCGGTGTCGATCATCAGCAAGTCCGCACCGTCCTGTTCCGCTTTGGTCATCGCATCAAAGGCGAGCGATGCGGGGTCTGACCCTTCGGGCGCAGTCAGAACAGGCACGCCGGCCCGGTCACCCCAAACCTGCAACTGTTCCACCGCCGCGGCGCGGAAGGTGTCGCCCGCAGCAATGACAACAGACTTGCCAGCCGCCTTGAATTGGCTTGCCAACTTGCCGATCGTCGTGGTCTTGCCGGAGCCATTGACGCCAACGACCAAAACCACCTGCGGGCTTTTGGAATAAAGCGGCATCGGTTTCGCCACAGGCTCCATAATCCGCGAAACTTCGGCGGCGAGCAGGTTCTTGATCTCGTCAGTCGAGAGTTTCTTGCCGAACCGCCCTTCGGCCATGTTCGCCGTTACCCGCATAGCCGTGTCGACCCCCATATCGGCGGTAATCAGCAGTTCCTCCAATTGTTCCAACATCGCGTCGTCAAGCTCTCGCCGCACGACGGTCTTGCGATCCCCGCGACCGAGCAGCCGTCCGATCAGCCCTGGCTTCGCCGCCTCCGCCGCAGCCGCAGCCGTTTCGGGTTCGGGTTCGGGTTCGGGTTCGGGTTCGGGTTCGGGTTCGGGTTCGGGTTCGGGTTCGGGTTCGGGTTCGGGTTCGGAC
>NZ_JBLUOA010000002.1:230194-230344 GCF_048060095.1 Aliiroseovarius sp. YM-037
GTTCGGGAGAGATGATCTCCTCAACCTCGTCCGGTGCAACCTCTGTTGCGACCTCTTCCGTGATTTCTGGCTCTGGCTCTGGCTCTGGCTCTGGCTCTGGCTCTGGCTCTGGCTCTGGCTCTGGCTCTGGCTCTGGCTCTGGCTCTGGCT